>NZ_JTDL01000138.1 GCF_000802235.1 Sinomonas humi | reverse complement strand
GGATGGAGCTGGACGGGACGGGCAATGTCCGGGGCACGGGGGAGTTCGAGGACTACCCGGTCCAGGCCGTGTACCGGGCGATCGGCTACCACGGCTCGGAGCTGGCCGAGCTCGAGTACGACGTGCACCGGGGCGTGATCCCCAACGACGGGGGCCGGGTCCTGGACGCGGAGGGCAACCCCGTGCCCGGGGTGTACACGACGGGGTGGATCAAGCGCGGCCCCGTGGGCCTGATCGGCCATACGAAGGGTGACGCCCTTGAGACGATCGGGTGCCTGCTCGAGGACCGTGACTCGCTCCCCCTGGCGCAGGAGCCCGACGAGCACGCCATCATCGCCCTGCTCGAGGAGCGCGGCGTCGAGTACACGACCTGGGAGGGCTGGAACGAGCTCGACGCCCACGAGCGCTCCCTCGGGGAGAAGTTCACCGCCGAGTCCGCCGAGCGCGGCACCCCCGTGCAACGTGAACGCGTCAAAGTCGTCCCCCGCGAGGAAATGGTGCGGATCTCGCGCAAGAACGCGGGGTAAGCCCTAGGCCGCCCGGTCGTGAGCGCCTGAAAGGCCCGCAAAAAATCGGGATACAAAACGGCGTCATAGAATCGGCTCAGCGAACTCTCACGTCATTGCGACCGTCGAGCCGGAAGGACGTTCCATGACCGCGAGTGCCGACGCCGTGGACACGCTTGCCCCCAGCGACGCACAGCTCATAGCCGAAGTCCGCGCAGGCGCGACCGAGGCGTACGCCCAGCTCTTCGAGCGGCACCATAGTGCCGCCGTCGGACTCGCGCGCCGCTACGCGCGCAATGCGAGCGACGCCGAGGACCTCGCCTCCGAGGGCTTCGCGAACGTGCTGACAGCAATTCAGAGCGGCTCGGGGCCCGACGCCTTCTTCCGCGCATATCTCTTCACCTCTATTGCTCGCCTCGCCGCCCGGGGAAATGCCAAGGCCGCGCGGCAGACGCTGAGCGAGGACATGGAGCGCTACGAGGGCGAGCAGCCCTACGACGATCCGGTGCTCTTGGGCTTCGAGTCGGACGCCGTTGCCGTAGCTTTCCGCACGCTCCCCGAACGTTGGCAGGCCGTGCTCTGGTACACCGAGGTCGACGGAATGCAACCGTCCGCGGTCGCGCCTCTGCTCGGGCTCTCGCCTAACGCCGTCTCGGCCCTCGCGCTGCGCGCGCGGGAGGGCCTTCGCCAGGCTTACCTGCAGGCGCACGTCGCGTCCGAGGCGGTCGACGACGCGTGCGCCCCCTTCGCCGACAAGCTCGGCGCCTACGCGCGGAAGGGCCTGAGCCCGCGGAATGAGAAGAAGGTCCGCGAGCACGTCGAGGGCTGCCCCCAGTGTTCGGCTGCTCTGCTCGAGGTCCAAGACGTCGGCGCCGGCATGCGCGCCATCGTCTTCCCGCTCGTGACCGCGCTGCCGTTTCTCGCTCCGACGGCAGGGAAGATCGTCGGGGGAGGTCTCACGTTCGGCGGGCTCGAGTGGGTGCGGCGCGGGGCCGGCAAAGTTGGGGTGGCCAACCTGGTTCTCGTCGGACTTGCCCTTCTGATGGTGATCGCGGGAGGTTTCGCCGCCGCTTCTCTCGGCTGGGTGCCCCGGGAACCACCTGCCGAGGCTGCGGCACCCACCGCATCGGCGGCATCGACTGATCCCGCGGCGATAGCGCCGTCGTCGGCCTCTCCACCGTCTGGCCCCGGCCGTGCCGAGCCCTCGGGACCCACCTCAAGCCCGGCTGCTGAGCCCGTTCAGGAGCCCGTCGCAGCCCAGCCCCCGCCTCCGGCCTACCCGCTCGCACCCGCGTACCCGCTCGCACCCGCGTACCCGCTCGCACCCGCGTACCCGCTTCCCGTCCTTGTGCCGACCGCGCTCCCGGCACCTCCACGAGCGCCCGTGCCAGTCCCGTCGCGGGCTCCCGCCGTCCCGAAGCTCTCGCTGGCTCCCACCGCAGCGCCTACGGTGGGCCCGACGTCGAGTCCGACCGCGAGCCCGACGCGCGCACCCGCTCTCCCTTACACACTGGCCGGAACGCTGAGCGAGACTTCGGGGGCGACGAGCTCCGACACCGTCCAGCTCAAGGCGAACCCGGCACGGAAGCCGTCCGCGCCGACGGAAGCGGTCGTGACTGTCCGGTACGGCTCCCTTGCCCAGCCCGCGTGGTCGACGCCGTGGTCCTGCTCGCCGTTCCTTGATGCTGCCACCGCTTCGACGACGCTCACCTGCTCAACCCCGTTCGACGGCGGCGCCCAGATCCACGCGCTGACCCTTGACTGGGCGACTTCCACCCCGCCGCCGGTCAGCGGAGACGCCGTGCTCAAGGAGCTCCTCACGAGCACGTTCGTGTCCAACCGCGTAGTGCTCTAAAGCACATTTTTCCCGCGCACGCAAGGCCTAAATTTCGCATACTGAGACGATTTGATCGTCCCATGGAGTGGACTCCTATGGTTAAGGGTTGCTTTGGCCCGGTCGGACTACTCGCCTCCGCGGCCGCCACCACCCGAGACCCAGGAAGACGATGCAGATCCTCCGCACCAAGCCCATCGAGCAGACGCTCGCCGATTCCGACGAGCCCGGGAGGAGGCTCAAGCGTTCCCTCAGCACTTGGGACCTCATGATCATGGGCATCGCGGTAGCGGTCGGGGCAGGCATCTTCTCGGTGGGCGCCAAGGCCGCGGCGAGCTTTGCCGGGCCAGCCGTGACCGTCTCCTTTGCCATCGCCGCGGTCGCGTGTGCTCTGGCCATCATGTGCTACGCCGAGTTCGCCACCGCAATCCCGGTGGCAGGTTCCGCCTACGTCTTCACGTACGCGACCATGGGGGAGCTTCTTGCGTGGATCATCGGTTGGAACCTGATCCTCGAGCTCTTCACGGCCGGAGCCGTCGTCGCCAAGTACTGGGGCCTCTACCTGAGCAAGGTGTTCGCCCTCGCCGGACTCGACGTGCCGGCCAGCGTCCAGCTCGGACCGGTTGAGCTCGTATGGGGGCCGTTCCTCATCGTCGCGATCTTCACGGCCCTGCTCGTGCTGGGGACGAAGCTGTCCGCGCGGGTGGCGAACTTCTTCACGGTCGTCAAGATCGCCGTCGTCCTCTTCGTCATCGTCGTGGGCTTCATGTACGTCAAGGCACAGAACTACAGCCCGTTCGTTCCCGCTGCGGTGCCCTCGCACGCCTCGGGCAGCACGGCCGTCCTCCAGCAGTCCCTCTTCGCGTTCGCGACCGGCTCGGCCCCTGCCCAGTACGGCCTCTTGGGCGTGTTCGGCGGCGCGGCCCTCGTGTTCTTCGCGTTCATCGGCTTCGACGTCGTCGCGACGAGCGCAGAGGAAGTCAAGGACCCGCAGAAGACGCTGCCGCGCGGCATCTTCGCCGGACTTGGCGCCGTGACGCTCCTCTACATCCTCGTCTCTCTCGCCCTCACCGGCATGGTTCCCTACACGACGCTTGCCGCCGCCGACCAGCCGACCCTCACTACCGCTTTCGAAGCCGTAGGCAACACGGGCGCCGCCAAGGTCATTGCCTTCGGCTCGCTCGTGGGCCTCACGACCGTCATCATGGTGCTGCTCATGGGCTTCGCCCGTGTGGTCCTCGCGATGAGCCGCGACGGCCTCCTGCCCCGCGCGCTTTCGGTCACCTCGGAAAAGCGGTCGACGCCGGCACGCCTCCAGATCCTGTGCGGCGCCCTCGTCGCCCTGGTTGCGGGCCTCACCCAGGTCGACGTGCTCGAGGAGATGATCAACATCGGCACGCTCTCGGCGTTCGTCGTCGTGAGCCTTGGGATCATCGTCCTGCGGAGGCGCCGCCCCGACCTCAAGCCTTCGTTCCGGGTTCCGTTCGGCAAGGTCATCCCGATCGTCTCGGCCGTGCTCTGCCTCTACCTCATGACCAACCTCGCGGTCGAGACGTGGATCTACTGGGCGGGCTGGGTCGTGATCGGGCTCATCATCTACTTCTCGTACGGTCGGCGCCACTCGAGGCTCAACGAGCGATTCACCGAGGCGCGGCAGGCGGTTGCGCCTGAGGCCGCGGAACGTGTCACGAGCCGGGAATCCTGAGAAGGCCGCTGTAGGATCTCAAATAAGGGGACACACAGTCGGCAGATCCGATTGCACATTTGTGATCGGTAGCAAGGAATAGTTATGGCAAGACCGCCGCGGCCAGAGCGGAAGACGGAGCTGCTCGAGCAGATTCTCGATTTCCTGCTGGACAAGACCCTTGCCGACCTCACCTTCCGGAGCCTCGCCGACGGGCTCGGCATCAGCAGCTACGTCCTCGTCTATCATTTCGGCAATCGCGAGCAGCTCGTCTCCGAGATCATCCGGGGCATTGAGTCGCGATTCGACAGGCAGCGTCCAGGCGCCGGCCACCTCGGCCTCGACGAGCTCGTGCTCTGGGCCCGCGGCGTGTTCACCCAATCGCTCGAGTACCGCGGCCGGCAGCTCCAGCGCCTCGAGTTCGAGGCCGCCGTTCAGGATGCAGTCGCCGAGCGCCCTCGGGGTAACTCGGTGGCTGGCTACCTCCGCTGGTGCGACTTCCTCTCGTCATGGCTGGAGGAGGAGGGCTGCCCGGCCGACGACGCCGCAGTCCGCGGCCGTACCTTCGTCGCCTCAGCCATGGGCATCGTTTACGACTACGTGATCTGTGGCGACCGCGAGGCTGTCACCGCATCGTTCGAGATGCTTGTCGATGTGTTCGTCCGCCAGCTCGAGGCCACGCGGCCGTCCCTCGAAGGCCGCGCCTAATCCTCGCCTTAACGTCCAATGGTCACGTAACGACGGTTGACACCGTCGTTACGTGACCATTGGACGTTGGGGAGTGGGGAAGTTGGCGCGGGGCCCTCACCTCAGGGGGCGCGGGGCCCTCACCTCAGAGGGCATGGGACCCCGCGCTTGCCTACTTCGTGCTTGCCTTACTTGCCGAGCTCTGCCCGGAGCTTGGCGCCGAGCTCTGCGTCGACGTTCGTCCAGTACTGGATTGCGCGCTCCTTGATGTCAGCGCGCTTCACGCCCCCGATCGCCCCGGCGATGGTGTCGAGGAAGCGGGCGCGTGCGGCGTCGTCGAACACTTCGCGGTAGAGGATGCCCGGCTGCACGAAGTCGCCGTCCTCAGCGTGGAGGGAATGCGCCGCGAGGGTGAGCTCGCCGTCGTTCTCCCAGCCGCCACCCGGGGTGGCGGGCTCGACGGCGGCCGGGCCCCCGAGAGAGTTGGGAGCGTAGACCGGGGTCTCCGGCGAGTTGTAGTAGAAGCGCCCTGGGCCGTCCTGGCTGTAGTTGCGCACCTCGTTCTTCGGCGCGTTGACCGGCAGCTGGGCGTGGTTCGTGCCCACGCGGTAGCGGTGCGCGTCGGCGTAGGAGAAGATGCGCGCCTGCAGCATCTTGTCCGGCGAGGCTGCGATGCCGGGAACGAAGTTCGACGGCGCGAAGGCGGCCTGCTCGATCTGGGCGAAGTAGTTCTCCGGGTTCCGGTTCAGGGTCATCGTGCCGACCTTGATGAGGGGGAAGTCCTTCTTGGACCACGTCTTCGTCAGGTCGAACGGGTTGTACCGGTAGGTCTTGGCCTCCTCGTACGGCATGACCTGCACGAAGAGCTCCCAGCTCGGGAAGTTGCCCTCTTCGATGTTCTCGTAGAGGTCCTGGATGTAGTAGTCGGCATTCTCGCCGGCAATCCGCTGGGCCTCCTCGTTCGTGAGGTTCTCGACGCCCTGGTTGGTGTGGAAGTGGTACTTGACCCAGAAGCGCTCGCCTGAGGCGTTGATCCACTGGTACGTGTGCGAGCCGTAGCCCTGCATGTTGCGCCACGACTTCGGGAGGCCGCGATCGCCCATGAGCCACGTGACCTGATGGGCCGACTCGGGGGAGAGGGTCCAGAAGTCCCACACCATGTCGGCATCGTGCAGGTGACTGCCCGGAAGGCGCTTCTGCGAGTGGATGAAGTCGGGGAACTTGATGCCGTCGCGGATGAAGAAGACGGGCGTGTTGTTGCCGACGAGGTCGTAGTTGCCCTCGGTCGTGTAGAACTTGACGGCGAAGCCGCGGGGGTCGCGCCATGTGTCGGGCGAGCCGTTCTCACCAGCGACGGAGGAGAAGCGGATGAGCATCTCGGTCTCGACGCCCGGCTGGAAGAGCGCGGCCTTCGTGTACTGGGAGACGTCCTCGGTCGTCTTGAAGACGCCGAACGCGCCGCCGCCCTTGGCGTGCACCACACGCTCCGGGACGCGCTCGCGGTTGAACTGTGCGAGCTTCTCGACCAGGTAGTGGTCGGTCAGGATGATCGCGCCATCGGGGCCCAGCGACTGTGCGTGGGCGTCCGAGGTGACAGGGGCGCCGGACTGGGTCGTCGAGTAGTTGACCGTCATGACTCTCCTTCTTTTTTTCCGCGCTTGTGCGCAGTTTGGGTTTAGGTGGCGGGGAGGTTCTGAGGGGGTCCGGACGGCGCGTGCTGCTTCGCAGCGCAGTCCGAGCAGATGCCGACGTAGGTGACGTCGGCGATCATGATCGTCATTCCGTGGGTCTCGCTGGGAGTGAGGCAGGGTGCGTGGCCGACCGCGCACTCAACGTCCTCCACCCGTCCGCACACCGAGCAGATCGCGTGGTGGTGGTTGTCGCCGACCCGCGTCTCGTAGAGCGCAGGGGAGTGCGGGGGCTCGAAGCGGCGCAGCATGCCGAGATCCGTGAGGTCGCCGAGGACGACGTAGACGGACTGAGGCGTGATCTCGGGAAGGTCTTCGCGGGCGATCGCGAGGATCGCGTCGGCCGAGGAATGCGGATGGCGCTCGACGGCGTCGAGCACCGCGAGGCGCTGGCGCGTGACGCGCCGTCCGTGCTCGCGGAGGGCCGTAGACCAAGCTGGCACAGAGGGCTGATGCCCGTTGCCGTGCGTGCGTTCCATGAGCCCATTGAAGCATTTATTTTGAGCAACTCACAATAAGGTGAGCCTCACCTGAGCCCGATAGAGGCTGGGCTTGACAGGAGGCGGTGCAAGTGTGACAGCTTCTGCACAGGAGCCGTGGCTACGCTGGCGGCGATGGGACCTTGCGTCCCTCCTTGGAAGGAGTAATCCGTGGATGCAGCGACGGGGACGACGACGGCGCCCCGTGAGGCGCTTGCCGTCGCCGGCGGCGTCGTGCTCGACTGGGCCTACGCGCTCTGGAGGCAGGTTGCCTCCATCGCCCAAGGGCGCGTCACGACGACGACGGTCCACCCTCCCGCGGGTGCGCCCGGCGGAGCGTCCGGCAACGAGTCATCGGCACGCGGGGCGAAGGACGACGTCGTCCTCATCCCGGGAATCTACGAACCCGCGGGCTTCATGGACCCGCTTCGCCGTTGGCTCCAGGAACGGGGGCACCGCGTCGTCGTCCTGCCGGAGCTCGGGTACAACCGGCGGACCATTCCGGCGACCGCCGAGGTTGCCGCCGCCCGGCTCCGCGAGCTCGGGGTGAGGGACGCTGTCGTCATCGCCCACAGCAAGGGCGGCCTGGTCGGGAAGCTTCTCATGACCGCCTACACCCATGAGGGTCTCGTGGCCCGGATGCTCGCGATCGGCACCCCGTTCGAGGGGGCACGCTATTCGAGGTTCGCGCCGACCAGGCCCCTCCGCTCGTTCTATCCGGGCCATCCGGTGCTCGGCTCGCTCGCGAAGAACCTCGTGGTGAACGCGCGCATCGTCTCGGTCGGTGCACGGTTCGATCCGCTTGTGGGGCGCTCGACTCGGCTCGAAGGCGGCCACAATATCGTGCTCCCCGTCATTGGACACTTCTGGATCCTCGCCAGTCCGGAGCTCAGGGCCGTCGTCGACGACTTCCTCCAAGACGAAGTTGGCGGTTCCGGGGAGCAAGCAGGCTGAGTTGTTCGTTGAAGGGGCAGGAGGTTACTGTGCACAACCATCACAACGGGCTCAAGACCGCCGTGCTGTTCGGCGTCCTGTGGGCCGTGCTCCTCGGCATCGGGGGGCTCATCGGTGCGGGCACCCGCAGCGCCGCGCCGATCTGGCTGTTCGCGGCCATCGGCGTCGCGACTACCGCATACAGCTATTGGAACAGCGACAAGATCGCGCTCCGCTCCATGCAGGCCTACCCTGTCAGTGAAGCGGAGGCTCCGGGGCTCTACCAGATTGTCCGCGAGCTCTCGCAGCGGGCCAACCAGCCCATGCCGCGGATCTACATCTCGCCCACCCAGGCGCCCAACGCGTTCGCGACCGGACGCAACCCACAGCACGCCGCCGTCTGCTGCACCGAGGGCATCCTCCAGATGCTCGACGCGCGGGAGCTGCGAGGCGTGCTCGGGCACGAGCTCATGCACGTCTACAACCGTGACATCCTCACGTCGTCGATCGCCGCGGCTGTGGCCGGTGTCATCACCTCGGTCGCGCAGTTCGCGATGTTCTTCGGCGGTGGGGACAGCCGCAATCGCAACGCGAACCCGTTTGCCCTCCTCGCGCTGGCCCTGCTCGCCCCGTTTGCGGCGAGCATGATCCAGCTCGCGATCTCGCGCACGCGCGAATACGACGCCGACGAGGACGGTTCCCGCCTCACGGGCGACCCGCTCGGCCTTGCATCCGCGCTCAGCAAGATCGAGGGCGGCGTGCGACAGTACCCGCTCCCGAAGGACCAGTCCCTCGTCAACACATCGCACCTCATGATCGCGAACCCGTTCAAGCGGGGCGGCGGCGTGGCCAACATGTTCTCGACCCACCCGCCGATGAAGGACCGCATCAACCGCCTCGAGACCATGGCCGGTCGCCTCGAGCGCTGATCCTGGGGCCGGAAGACTTTGCGGCGCAGGTCTTTCGGGAGGCTAAGCTTCTTCGGTGCAGAGTCTGCTGGCCGATGTGACCCCCCTGCGGGAGAGCCTGGACTTCCGCCGCATGTGGACCGGGCAGCTCCTGAGCATCCTTGGCAGCCAGCTCACCCTTACGGCGGTGAGCCTTCAGGTCTATGACCTCACGCGCTCGAGCTTCGACGTGGGTCTGCTCGGACTTGTCGCGCTCGTCCCACTGATCGCCGCAGGTCTGTATGGCGGGGCGATTGTGGATGCGCACGATCGCAGGATCGTCGCGATCGCCTCGTCCGCGCTCCTGTGGGGAACGAGCGCCCTCATCGCGCTGCAGGCGTGGCTGCACGTAGGGAGCGTGGCGCTCATCTACGTGCTCGTCGCGCTCCAAGCCCTCGGCTCGGGCATCAACATGCCCGCGCGGAGCAGCATCATCGCCCGGCTCATCCGGCCCGAGCTCCTCGTCGCGGCCAACTCCCTCAACATGATCACGTTCGGCCTTGGTGGCGCGGTCGGGCCGCTCCTGGCCGGCGCTCTCGTCGCGAGCGTGGGGTACGGCTGGACCTACACGCTCGACGTGCTCAGCTTCACGGTCGCCATGTGGGCGCTGTTCCGTCTTCCGTCGCTCCCGCCCGAGGGTGAGGTGCGGCGCGCGGGACTGCGATCGGTCGCGGAAGGCTTCAAGTTCCTCGGCACCCGCCCGAACATCCGCATGACGTTCTTGATCGACCTCTGCGCGATGGTCTTCGCCATGCCGCGCTCGCTCCTGCCCGCCGTCGCGGCCGTCTCGATCGGCGGCGGCGCCGCGACAGCGGGAGCTCTGCTCGGCGGCATCGCGGCCGGCACCTTCCTCGGCGGCCTGTTCTCCGGCCCCGTCGGCAGGCTGCGCTGGCAGGGCCGCGGCGTCCAACTGGCCGTCATCGGGTGGGGCGCGAGCATCCTCGCTTTTGGGCTTGTGGTCCTCGGCGCCGGTCGAAGCTCGCCGGGGGCGGCCACGTGGTGGCTCCTTCCCGCGCTCGTGTGCATGGTGGCCGCGGGCGCAGCGGACTCCGTGAGTTCCTCGCTGCGCTCCACCATCCTTTTGGCGGCGACGCCGGACTCGATGCGGGGACGCCTCCAAGGAGTGTTCACGGTCGTCGTCGCCGGTGGGCCCCGTCTCGGCGACGTGTTCGCCGGAGGCATGGGAAGCTGGCTCGGGGAGGGGCTCGCCGTCGTCGTCGGTGCGCTCGTGTGCATCGCGCTCGTGGGCGTGCTCCGCCTCGCGCAGCCGAAGTTCGCGCACTACGACGCACTGAACCCGACCCCGTGAGTTCCCGCGCTAGCCTGCCGGGAGCTGCGCCGTGAAGTCCACGACTGCGGCTGCGAGCACGTCCGCTGCGGCGTCGTGGGTTTGGCCTTCGAGCGTGTCGAAGACGGATCCCCGAATCGCCTCGGCTGTCGCCCTCGCACCGTCCTGCAGCATCTTCGGGCTGGCCCCGCCGGCCAGGACGAGTGCCGGGACGCTGATCGCGCCGAAGACGTCGGCGGGGATGGAGCCGCCGAGGGCGGCGTCGTCGTATGCGAGGGTAGGGGCGAGACGCACGCCCTGCGGCCAGTACGGCGAGTGCCGCATCCCCGCGATCGCCTCCTCGGGCAGGCCGACTCGTTGGAGGAACAGGGCGAACGCACCGTCTTGGTCGCCCGCCTCGAGGCGGTCTTTGAGCGCGGCCGTGTAAGCCGTGGCTGCGGCGAGGCCCTGTTCGTCAGTCGGGTACGGCGGCTCCCACATGACGAGTGCGCGAACGGGCAGCTTCTCGGCCGCGCGCGCCGCGAGCGCAGCGCCTGAGGAGAGCCCGACGAGGATCGCGGCGCCCCCGACCACGTCGAGGAGGGCGCTGATGTCCTCGATCTCGCGGTCGACGGCGAACGGGAGTGTGTCGGTGCTCTCACCGCGGCCGCGCCGATCGTAGTTGACGACGTCGAAGCGTTCGGCGAGCGCGTTGGCGAGGGCCGCGTCGGCCTGACGGTCGCACGAGGCGCCGGAGACGAGAATGAGCGGATCGCCTGCGCCGAGCCGGTCGAAGGCGATGACTGTTCCATCGTGTGAGGTCACGGTTTCCATGGGGATCACGCTAGGACGCGCAGGGGCGATGAGGAAATGCTTGCGCACGGCGGCTCGCAATGAAAAGCTGCATCCGGGATCTGGATTTATGGTCTTTGACAACCGAGTTTTGGGGGGAATAGTGCGGGTCAGGGGAGCTTCGTACTTGCTGGGTTTCACGTCGGCCGCGCTCGCGGTTGCCTTGGCAGGGTGCGGGGGAACGCAGGCTTCGACAGCCGGGGGAGCGTCGTCGTTCGCACCGTCGTCGGGCGCGGCCTCCGTAGCCAGCTCGCCGAGCAGCTCTCCGTCCGCGAGCGCCACACCGGTGATCAGCGCCTCGGCGACGCCGACGACGGCGGAGGCGCCGTCGTCGTCCGCCCCGGCCTACGCTGGGGCCACGTTGGGCGGGACGGAAGCTGTGGCGAGCGGGGCGATCCTGCCCGACCGGGCTGCGACGCCCGGCGCGACGAACCCCTCAGTGTCGCAAGGCGACATCGCGAGCACCATCTGCGTTTCGGGATGGACGACGACGGTTCGTCCGCCGTCCTCGTACACCTCCCAGCTCAAGCTCGACCAGCTGCGGGCCGGGTACGCCTACCAGGGCGACCTCAACCCGGCCGACTACGAGGAGGATCACCTCATCCCGCTCGAGTTGGGCGGCGCGCCCTCGGACGTGCACAACCTCTGGCCCGAACCGTCGACTGCCTCGACCGGTGGGTCCAAGGCCAAGGACGATCTCGAGAACAAGCTCCATACGCTGGTCTGCTCGGGCCAGCTCGCGCTGGCAACCGCGCAACAGGCCATCGCCACCGACTGGTGGGACGCGTACGAGACCTATGTCGCCGCGGCGGCTCCGGCGCCGGCCCCCGCTGCTCCCGCGCCAGCGGCGCCTGCGCCTGCTCCGGTGGCGCCTGCGCCTGCTCCGGTGGCGCCTGCGCCTGCTCCGGTGGCGCCTGCGCCTGCTCCGGTGGCGCCTGCGCCAGCCGGCGCAACCGCCAAGTGCAACGACGGAACCCTCTCGTACTCCGCGACCCACAGCGGGACGTGCTCGCATCACGGAGGCGTCGCGGTCTGGTACAAGTAGGCGGGCGTCCGCGTAAGGGCCTGCGGCCTTGCCGCTGAGCGCCGTCGCTCCGCCCGTACAACGCACGAGGCCCCGGACTGAAGTCCGGGGCCTCACCCATGCGAAGGGCAGTTCTGGCGACGCTCCCGCTACAGGGCCCCCGGTCCTGAGGCCCTCGCACCGCACCGGGTGCGCCGCTTTGAAAAAGCTATCTAGCGAGACTGTGCTACAGCTATGTCGCGGCAGTGAAGCCGCCCTCAGAATGGAACGAGGCCGAACTGCTAGCATCCGAGCTACCATTCGACAGCGCTATGAGTTATCCCAAGCATGAGGTATCCAAAGCGCCGGCAGGCAAGGGGGAGAAGTGGGCCTCATCTATCGCAAGCGCTTCACGCTTGGGAGGAACACAAGCGTGAACGTCTCGAAGTCGGGCGTCTCGGTCAGCGAGCGCGTGGGCCCTGTGACGTTCAACAGTCGCCGAGGCGTCACGCTGAGGCTCGCACCCGGCCTTACTTGGCGGATGGGCAAGCGCCGCTGAGGACGCCGTTCGGCGTCATGGTTCCGTCGGCCTGATTTGTCGTCGGTTCCTGGATTCGACGGCAGCGGTGAGCTTCGCTACCTGCTCGGTGAGCGAGCGGATCTGGTCCTCGAGCGGATCATCCATGGCCTCGACCGCTTCTTCGATCGCTTCCGCGGTCTTCGCCGCTGCTTCCTTCGAGACGTTCTCGACGAGCCACGAGGCGATGGAAGCGGTGACGACGCCGAGGACGGCAATTCCTGAGAGCATCAACCCCGCTGCGGCGAAGCGGCCCACGGGGGTCACGGGGTAGCGGTCGCCGTACCCCACCGTCGTTATCGTCGTGAGCGCCCACCAGAGCGCGTCGCCGAACGATCGGATGTTCGCCTGGGGGTCATTCTGTTCGGCGTCTAGGACGGCGAGCCAACCGCAGTACACGAGCACGGCCGCCGAGCCCAGAACGAATGTGAGCAGGCGTCCGCGCAACGCGGCCCCCGCCCGGTTCTGGAACACCTTGAGGAAGACCACGAGGCGCAGCAATCTCAAGGGCCGCAAGGCCGGCAACGCCAGGATCACCAATTCGTAGGAGTTCCGTAGGAACCAACGGCGTCTGTTCGATGCGAGCCAGAGCCTCGCCGCAAAGTCGAGGACGAACATGGCCCAGGCAATCCAGATGACGTCGTCCGCCCAGAGGCCGGCAGAACCGCGAAGGTCGCCGATCACCTGCACGGAATAGGCGGCGAGAAGCAGGAGGGCGGCGGCGACCATGGGCCATTCGGAGATCCGCTGCCATCGTTCGAGAGTCATGCTGCAGACGGTAATCCCGCTTTGCTGACTCGTGCTCGTGGGGCCGGGCGTGCAAGAGGACCGCAGCCGTATGGCCGCGGTCCTCTTGCCCTGCGAATTCCGTGAGAAGTCTTCGGATCAGCGGAAGTTGACGAACTGCAGGTCCGCTTCTTCGAAGCCCTTGAGGAGGGCGATCGTGGCCTGCAGGTCGTCGCGTGACTTCGACGAGACGCGCAGTTCGTCGCCCTGGATCTGGGCCTTGACGCTCTTCGGGGCCTCGTCCCGGATGAGCTTGGAGATCTTCTTCGCGTGCTCCTGGGAGATGCCCTCCTTGATCGAGGCCTCGATGCGGTACTCCTTGCCCGAGGCGAACGGCTCGCCTGCGTCGAGGGACTTGAGGGAGATGCCCCGCTTGACGAGCTTCGACTGGAACACGTCGAGGACTGCCTTCACCCGCTCTTCCGAGTTGGCCTTCATGAGGATCTTCTCGCCGCTGTGGTCGATATCCGCTCCGACTCCTTTGAAGTCGTAGCGCTGCGCGATCTCCTTTTGCGACTGGTTGAGCGCGTTGGCGACCTCCTGCTTGTCGACCTTGCTCACGACGTCGAATGTCGAATCAGCCATTGCTGCCTCCTGCACGTGGCGCGCCGCTTCGCGCGGCGGATCGGGTTGTCTGCGCCCAGCCTAGTTGCTCCCTGTGCGAGGGCGCTCGCGGTCACAGTTCACTCTTAGCCGAAGTCCAGCGGGAGCGGATGTTCGCACGAGAACGTTGAGTGGACGGAAGATCCGGAAGGAGCAAATCGTGGCACGGAAGTCCAACTCGGAACCCGCAGCGAGGCGTTCCGCAGTCCGCGTTGTTGCGGACGGTGTCGCAGCGGCTGCGGGCGGCGTCGTCGCGGCGACCGTTGCGGCTGGCATCGTCATGTCTCCCGCTCAGGCACCGGAGGCACGTCTGGGTGGGATCCACCAGGACCTTCAGCGGGCGGTAGCGCTCCACCAGATCACGGCCGAGCAGGCCGCTCTCTTCGAGGTCAAGCTGCAGCGAGAGATCCTGGGCAGCACGGCCGACGACGGCTCCGTAGCCTGACACCCGCGCCTGACGGCGCCGATTCGACTGAGGCCACGATGTTCTGTAAGGTTGTCTTGCTCGCTCAGCGGAATGTGGCTCCGGCCAGTTCTGACGCGTTCTCGGCAGATTACCCGAGCGGCCAAAGGGGGCTGACTGTAAATCAGCTGGCATTGCCTACGGGGGTTCGAATCCCTCATCTGCCACCCACCGAAACCCCGGTCTGCGGACTGGGGTTTCGTCGTATCCGATTGGGCTCGGTTCTGGTGGGGCCCGGGGGATCGAAGCCCCGGACAAAGGCGCCGGTTGCCGGAAAGAGTGCCGGTCCCCCTTGCAGGCGCCGGTTTCAACCCCCGCCGTTCCGGTTAACCCCCTTCCCGAAGGCAGAGGCCGGGACTCCGTCAGAGACGTGAAGTCCGTCTCAACCTCTTGAATTTAGGCTCCCTAACATTTAGGCTTCCTAACTATGAAGGAAAAGGAGCTCGCGGACCTCGCCGATCGCTTCCGCGGGATGCTGCGCCTCGCTGTGTTCGTCTCGCGTCGTCTCGACGGCGACCTTGAGCTCTCCACGACCCAAGTAAGCATCCTCACCATGTGTGGTGGGGATGGGTTGCGGATGGGCGTCATCGCGGAGAATCTCGGCGTCAGGGTCCCCTCCGCCACGGAACAGGTCAGCCGCCTCGAGCGGGCCGGCCTCCTCGAAAGGCGCGCTGACCCCAGGGACGCGCGCGCCGTCGTCGTCCGCCGGACCGACGCCGGTGACCGAGCCGCGGCCGACGCCAACCGACGCCGGACCGCCCGCATGGTCGATGTCCTCGAAACCCTCGAACCCGCCGAACTCGAGGCCCTCCGCACGGCCCTGCCCGTCATGGACAAGATCAACGAGCGGCTTCACACTATCTCGAACCCCAAGGAGCACATCGAATGACTGCCGAGTCAGCAGTCCACACTTCTGGAAAGACCTCAAGCGCGGAAACCACCCTCGAGGCCGAAAAGGCCTCGTTCTTCCGCCAGCCGAAGGCCGTCTGGGCGACGGCCATCGCGGCCGTCTTCGCATTCATGGGCATCGGTCTGGTGGACCCGATCCTCCCGTCCATTGCGGTGAACCTGAAGGCGACCCCGAGCGAGGTGTCGCTCCTCTTCACGAGCTACTTCCTCGTCACGGCTGTCGCGATGCTTGTGACGGGCTTCGTCTCGTCGCGCATTGGTGGGAAGAAGACGCTCCTCATCGGCCTGGCCCTCATCGTCGTCTTCGCCTCGCTCTCCGGCACGAGCAATTCGGTCTGGCAGCTCGTCGGCTTCCGCGCCGGCTGGGGTCTCGGCAACGCATTGTTCGTGGCGACGGCGCTTGCGGTGATCGTCAGCGTCGCGACCGGCGGGACATCGACGGCGATCATCCTCTACGAAGCCGCCCTCGGCCTCGGCATCTCGCTCGGCCCGCTCGCCGGGGCCCTGCTCGGCGGCTGGAAGTGGCGCGCTCCGTTCTTCGGCACCGCGACGCTCATGGCAATCGCCTTCATCGCCCTCATCGTGATGCTCCCCAAGACGCCCGCCCCAGCCCAGAAGACGCGACTCAGCGCGCCGATTCGGGCGCTCGCCCACCCGGGCCTGCGCACGACGGCGGGCAGCGCCTTCTTCTACAACTTCGGCTTCTTCACCGTGCTGGCCTTCGTGCCGTTCATCCTCGGCATGAGCGCCTACGGGATCGGTGCAGTGTTCTTCGGGTGGGGCGTTGCCCTCGCCCTGTGCTCAGTGTTCGTGGCCCCGCAGCTTCAGGCGCGCTTCGGTGACGTCAAGGTCCTCACAGGCACCCTCGCAGGCCTTGCGCTGGACCTCGCAGGAATCGGCATCGCCGCTGCTGTCCACTCGGTGCCGGGCATCGTCGTTCTCGTGATCGTCGCGGGCGCCCTGCTCGGGGTCAACAACACCGTCTACACCGAACTCGCCATGGGCGTCTCCGACTCGCCTCGCCCCGTCGCGAGTGCGGGTTACAACTTCGTCCGCTGGATGGGCGGCGCGCTTGCACCGTATGTCGCGACGAAGCTGGGCGAAACCTTCGGTGCCCCGATCCCGTTCTTCGTGGCCGCCGTGGCCCTCGTGATCGCCATCGGGATCGCCCTCGCGGGGCGGGCCTACCTCTCCGAGCATGAGCCGGCGGCCGTTTGAGGCTGCGGGTCGGGGGAATGTTCCTCCGGAACGGGTCGTTGATTCCTTAGACGACCGCAATCGTGAGGAGAGCGTCAATGGCCACCAAGAACATCACAGGCGAAGATTTCGCTGACACCATCGAGAAGAACGACATCGTTCTCGTCGACTTCTGGGCCTCGTGGTGCGGGCCCTGCCGCCAGTTCGCCCCGACGTACGAGGCCGCCTCGGAGAAGCACCAGGATGTCGTGTTCGCCAAGGTCGACACCGAGGCCGAACAAGTCCTCGCCGCTCAGGCCAACATCACGTCGATCCCGACTCTCATGGCCTTCCGTGAGAAGGTCCTCGTGTTCTCGCAGCCGGGAGCGCTTCCGCCCGAGGCGCTCGAGCAGGTCATCACAGCGGTCAAGGGCCTCGACATGGAGGACGTCCACCGCAAGGTCGCTGAGGCTCAGGCAGCCCGCGGCGAGAACTGAAGCCCTCCGACGCCACGGCGCCGTTCCCCTTCGGGGAGCGGCGCCGTCGTCGTTCTCCGGTGCCTTCGGGGCTGTCAGGCACTTCCCGCCTCGGGGCCATTCCCGGCCGGGCACGCGCTTGCTAGCCTGCTGGCAGCCGCAGCTGGCGGTGCCGCGATCGAGGAGGATCAGAAGCCATGCTGTCATCCACCGCCGGAGAGACCGACGTGCCCCTGCTCGAGGAGACCATAGGGGAGAACTTCGCCAGGATCGTAGAGCGCTTCGGGGACCGCGAGGCGCTCGTCGAGGCGGCGGCCGATGGCGACCCGGCTGCCGCTCGGCGCTGGACCTTCCGGGAGCTCGACCACGACATCGACCGGACGGCCCGCGGGCTTCTAGCTGCCGGTGTATCTGCGGGTGACCGGATCGGGATCTGGAGCCCGAACTGCGCGGAATGGACAATCCTCCAGTACGCGATCGCGAAGATCGGAGCGATCCTGGTCAATGTCAACCCCGCGTACCGGACCCACGAACTTGTCTTCGTCGTAAAGCAGAACGGTATGCGAATGCTCGTGGTCGCGCCGTCCGACCGCACGAGCGACTACGTCGCGATGGCCCGCGGGGCGCTCGCCCAATGCCCGGAGCTGCGCGAACTCGTGTTCCTCCCGGCCCCGACGAACGCGGGAGATGCGGCCTTCACCGCCGGGGAGCCAGAGTCAGGTGACGAGTCGACGTGGGAGGCCCTTGCGGCGCGCGCCGAGGAGGTCCCTGCCTCAATCGAGGAGCGAGCAGCGGCCCTCAGCCCCGACGATCCCATCAACATCCAATACACCTCCGGCACCACGGGGTTCCCGAAGGGCGCGACCCTGACGCACCGGAACATCCTCAACAACGGCTTCTCGATTGGAGAGCTGCTCGGGTACACGGAGGAGGACCGGATCGTCATCCCCGTGCCCTTCTACCACTGCTTCGGCATGGTCATCGGGAACCTCAACGCGTTCTCGCACGGCTGTGCCACCATCCTGCCCGGCCGAGGCTTCAATCCCGCCGCCACGCTCAAGGCAGTGCAGGACTTCGCCGGAACTTCGCTGTACGGGGTGCCGACCATGTTCATCGCGGAGCTCGCGTTGCCCGACTTCGACTCGTATCGTCTGGACACCCTCCGAACCGGGGTCATGGCGGGGTCCACCTGCCCGATCGAAGTCATGAAGCGAGTCATCTCCGACATGCATATGGAGGACGTGGCCATTTGCTACGGCATGACCGAAACGTCGCCGGTATCTACAATGACCCGACTCGGCGACTCCATTGCGCACCGGACCGAGACGGTGGGACGGACCATGCCGCACCTCGAGAGCAAGATCATCGATCCGGGCGGGGATCTCGTGGAACGGGGCGAGATCGGGGAGCTCTGCACGCGGGGCTACGCCGTCATGGCGGGATACTGGGACCAGCCGGACAAGACGGCAGAGGCCATCGACACCGAGGGCTGGATGCACACAGGAGACCTCGCACGCATGGACGACGACGGGTACATCGTGATCGAGGGCCGTATCAAAGACCTCGTGATCCGGGGCGGCGAGAACATCTACCCTCGCGAGATCGAGGAATTCCTCTACGAGCACCCGAGCATCCAGGACGTGCAGGTGATCGGAGTCCCCGACGAGAAGTATGGCGAGGAGCTCATGGCCTGCATCATCTTGAAGCCTGGAGCTGAGCCGCTTGACGCCGACGCCGTCGCGGAATTCTGCCGGGGGCGCCTCGCGCACTACAAGATTCCCCGATACATCGACCTCCGCTCGAGCTTCCCCATGACCGTCTCCGGCAAGGTCCGGAAGGTCGAGATGCGTGACGAGGCCATCGAGCGGCTGGGCCTCGCAGGCTGACAGCGCCGCGCTCCGGCCCGTTTCTGGGCTAGGGTTTCGCCGTGTCGCGCGCGGCGCGCCGAGTTCCGAGTGATTGAGGAAACACAACCGGGCGGGAAGGAGCCGCGGCGCCCTTATACGGGTGAAGGCGAGCTACGCGAGCGAGGCGAGAAGCGCCGCCGGCACGATCATGAGGGGCACGAGCACCGTGCCAGCAGCCGCATAGCCCCACCACGAGATCTTGACGCCGAGCCGCCGCAGCTGCTCGTGCCAGATGAGCGTCGCGAGCGAGGCCCACGGCGTGATGAGGGGCCCCGCGTTGACGCCGACGAGCAGCGCTGCCAGCCTTGCGGGGGCTCCCGCTGCCTGCTCGAGCGCGAGATAGGCGGGCAGGTTGTTGACAACGTTGGCCACGGCCGCGCCTGCGGCCGAGACCCTGACGAGGTCGAACGGGCCATTGCCCGTCCCCAGCAGCCCGGACGCGAACTCTCTCGCCCCGACGTGTTGGAGCGCCTCCATGACCACGAAGAGGCCCGCCGCGAACACGATGAGCTGCCACGGAACGAGTGCCCAACGGAGCGCCCTCGGGCGCCGAACACCGAAAGCCGCTACGAGCACGGCCGCCGCTCCACTGGCCGGAATCCACACCGGGATCCCCGACACAAGCGCAGGCAGCAGGGCAGCGAGCACGCCAGCACCGATCCACAGCAGCACCTGGTCCGCTGACACGGGGTGGCTCGACCTTGGTTGGTTGGACTCAGGCTGGCTCGGCGGTGGATCAGCTGCCGAGGGGTCGTCAGCGACGACCGGAACCGCCTGTTTCAGCTCGTACCGCACCAGCAAGTCCTTGCCGAAGAGGACGACGATAGCTCCGAGCGGCACGAGCGCGCACCACACCGCGGGCAGGGCCATCCGGCCTGCGAAGGACGCGGGGGAAATGTCCCCGAACGTGTGCAGCGCCAGCAGGTTCGTCAGGTTGGAGACAGGCAGGAGCAGCGAGGCGGTGTTCGCGAGCCACACCGTCGTGAGGGCGAACGGGAGCGGCGGGAGCCCGCAGCGGCGCGCGAGGACAACCACGATTGGCGTGAGCAGGACAGCAGTAGTGTCGAGCGAAAGGAAGATGGTCGCGGCGAGCGAGAGTCCCGCGACCAGGATCCACAGGTAGAAGGCCCGGCCGCGTCCCCAGCGCCGGAAGTGCCGTGCGATCCATTCGAACAGGCCGGAGGCGTTGAGCAGCTCTGTGACGACGGTGATCGCCACGACGAAGGCGAGAATTGGGACGACGCGGTCAGCCAGTGCTCCCAGCGCCGGCCACGGCAGGAGCCCTGTGGCCACCGCGATGGCCCCGAGAATGAGCAGGGCGGCTCCAGTGATGGCCAGGGGCATCAGTGCGCCCGATGGTCTTGAATGGTCAGCTTCGGCCCGAACCGTGGGGCGCGCACTCCCGAGAGCAGGAGCAGTCGCACGATTCGCTGCCGCTGGCCGCGCCATGGCTCGAGGAGACGGAGCATCCCCGCATCGTCGGTCCGCTGCCCCGTCAGGGCGTGGCCGACGAATTTGGCGAGGTGGAAGTCGCCCACCGAAATGGAGTCTGGGTCGGCATGCGTCCGCTGCGTGACCTCCGCGGCCGTCCAGACCCCGATGCCCGGGATCGTCTGCAGCGCTGTCGTGGCCTCGGCTGCGGGTTTTGCGGCTAGTCGCTCGAGGCCCGACGCCGAGCGCAGCGTGCGCATGACCGTCGCCGAGCGCTGGGGCCCGACGCCCGCGCGATGCCATTCCCACGACGGCACACGGAGCCACTCAGCCACGGTCGGAGCGAGCACAAGGCTCGCGGGCGCAACCCGGCCGGCGCCCGGCGCAGGCGAACCGAACCGGCGCAGTAGATAGCGGTAGGCGCGCCGAGCCTCGAACGTCGTTACCTTCTGCTCGAGGATGGTCGGCACGAGCGCATCGATCACCCTTCCGGTCGCGGGGAGCCGCAGTCCGGGATTCCGCCGTCGTGCCTCCCGCACGAGGGGCGGCAGCGACGCGAGGAACCCTTCGCCGTCGAACGCCTCCCACGAATCCGTGAGCCCCAGGAGCGCTGGCACTGAGGCGATGGCCGACGCCGCCCCCTCGCCCCACGCACGCGCGCGCACCTCACCCGGGGCTTGGGTGAGGAGTACGGATGCGGGGCCATGCGGCGTGCGGAAGGCCGTCCAGAGTCCGCCGGGATGGGCAGCAAATGTCGGGTCGCCGTCGCCGCGTTGCAGAGGGAAGCACGTCGCTGCGAGCGAATAGTGCTCGGGCGCCTCCCACTCGTCCCCTGCGTCACCGAAGCCGGTTCGGGGGAGCGGGGCCGCGAGTGTCACCGGAGCATCATGTCACGGTCCCCGGCGGCGCTTCCGACACCTCGCCGATCCGACCGTTGACGGCCCGATGGGACCCGCTGAGAATCGCGGTGTCGGCTATGAGCCGACTCGGGGAGGGCGGGCAGAGAAGACAGGAAGGCGCCACCATGTCTGGAAAAGTTGTGCACTTCGAGATCCCCGCGGACGATTCGGCCCGCGCGAAGACGTTCTACACCGAGGCCTTCGGCTGGAACATCATGCCGGTTCCCGAGATGGACTACACGATGGTCGGAACCACACCTTCGGACGAATCGGGTTCGCCACTCGAGCCAGGCAGCATCAACGGAGGCATGTACACCCGGAATGAGCAGTTCCCCCGGACTCCCGTGATCACCGTTGACGTCGAGGACATCGACACGGCGTTGGCGAAGGTCGAGTCGCTTGGCGGCAAGACCGTCGTGCCCAAGATGCCCGTGGGCCAGATGGGCTTCGCGGCTTATTTCGAGGACTCCGAGGGCAACGTGCTGGGGCTGTGGGAGGCCGGCCGTCCGCCAGCTGGACAGTGAAGGGCTGTCGATTAAATCAGGCGGTCAGTCGATCAACCGGCGGTCATGTCACAACCGGCGGTCATGTCAGCGGAAGTTGCGGGATGACGTCTTCGCGGAAAGCCTGAGCGGCTCGAGGCGGTCCGCGACCAGATTGGTCACGCCCTCCTTCGAGCGCTCGAGGATTCCGCGCACCACCATGGCCCCGGCCCCCTGAGCTACGCGGCGGTATCGCGTCCACACGCCCCGACTGCAGACCACGTTGAGGATCCCCGTCTCGTCCTCGAGGTTCATGAACGTGATGCCTTGAGCGGTCCCCGGACGCTGGCGGTGCGTCACGACACCGGCGGCCTCGATGCGGCTCCCCGGCTCCGCACGCCGTAGCTGGTCGATCCGAAGCACGCCTCGGGCGTCGAGCCCAGCCCGCGCGTGCCGAACGGGGTGATCGTCCGGGGCGACCCCGGTGGCCCAGAGGTCGCTAGCGACGGCTTCCTCGGGGCCGAGCTCGGGCAGGAGGGGCGGCTGCACGAACGGCTGGCTCCCGGGCAGCTGCCCAGGCCGTTCGAGCGCCGCAGCTCCCGACCGCCAGAGGGCCTCGCGCCGCGTGAGGCCGAGCACCTCGAATGCTCCCGCGGAGGAGAGGGCTTCGAGTTGCTCTGACGAGACACCGACTCGCCGAGAGAGCTCAGCCAGGTCTCCGTACGGGCCGTTCGCCACACGCTCTGCGACGATCCGCTCGGCGAGGTCCTTTCCGATTCCAGTGACGCTCGAGAGGCCCATCCGCACCGCGCACGAGGCATCACGCCGGTGCTCCGCGCTGCGGTCTGGGGCTTCCGGATCGAACGGCCCCGGCTCCGGTTGGTCGAACTCGAGGCACGAGCCCATACCCTGATGAGGCTCCGGCTCCTCGAGCGGCTCGAGGCACGCCTCCGCCTGCGAGCGGAGGATGCACGGGCGCAGCACCGTGACCCCGTGCCGCCGGGCGTCGGCGACGAGGGTCTGTGGCGAGTAGAACCCCATGGGCTGGGCCCGCAGGAGCGCGGCGAGAAAGGCCCCGGGATAGTGGAGCTTGAGCCATGAACTCGCATAGACGAGAACCGCGAAGCTGATCGAGTGCGATTCCGCGAAGCCGAAATCGGCGAACGCTGCGATCTGGGTGTAGATCGCCTTGGACTCCTCAGGCGAGAGGCCGTTGGCGGCCATGCCCGCGAACAGCTTGTCGTGGAGGCTCCCGATCCGCTCGACGCCGCGCTTTGATCCCATGGCACGGCGCAGGAGGTCGGCATCCTCGGCCGTGCAGTTGCCGATCGCCATAGCCATCTGCATGAGCTGCTCTTGGAAGAGCGGCACTCCCAGTGTCCGCTCGAGGACGGGCACGAGCAGGGGATGCGGGTAGGTGACATCCTCCTCGCCCGCCCGTCGACGGATGTACGGATGGACGGCCCCGCCCTGAATGGGCCCCGGCCGGATGAGCGCGATCTCGACGACGAGGTCGTAGAAGCGCCGCGGCCGGAGCCGGGGAAGAGTGCTCATCTGAGCCCGCGACTCCACTTGGAACACGCCCACCGAATCAGCCCGGCACAGCATGTCGTAGACCGCTGGTTCCTCCTTGGGGATGTCCTCGATCCGCCAGCGCTCGCCGAAGTGCTCATCGACGAGGTCGAAGCAGTACTGCAACGCCGCGAGCATTCCGAGTCCCAGCAGATCGAACTTGACGAGTCCCATCCATTCGCAGTCGTCCTTGTCCCACTGCAGAACTGTGCGGCCCTCCATCCGTGCATGCTCGATGGGGACGACCTCGCCCACAGGCCGTTCGGTGAGCACCATCCCGCCCGAATGGATGCCCAAATGGCGTGGGGCGCCCAGCAGCTGCTCGGCGAGCGCCAGAACACGCGGGGGGATGCCGTCGTCGTCTGAACCGCGCTCGCCGTGCTCGCTTTCGGGGCGGCGCGCCTCGGAGAGCGCGTCCCAGCGCTCGAGTCGCTTGGACCATGCGTCCTGCTGCCCTTGGCTGTACCCGAGAGCCTTGGCGACGTCCCGAACAGCGTTCTTGGGGCGGTAGCTCACGACGTTCGCGACCTGCGCGGCGTTGGCCCGTCCGTACTTTTCGTAGGCGTGCTGGATCACTTCTTCGCGCCGGTCGGAATCGAAGTCGACGTCGATGTCCGGCTCCTCCTCTCGGAGGCTCGAGAGGAACCGTTCGAATGGGAGGCGGTAGCGGATGCTGTCGACGGCGGTGATGCCGAGCAGGTAGCACACGGCCGAGTTGGCGGCCGAGCCCCTGCCCTGGCACAGGATGCCGCGACTCCGTGCGAACTGGACGAGCTCGTGCACGATGAGGAAGTAGCCGGGAAAGTCCTTCCGCTCGATCACGTCGAGCTCCTGCTCCACGCGACGTCTCACGTCCTCGACCGGGGCGGGCCCCCGCCAATCCACTCCCGGCGTGCCGTACCGATCCACGAGCCCGCGCTCGACGAGCACCCGGAGGTAGGTCATGGGCGTGTGCCCCTCCGGGACCTCTTGCTTCGGGAGCTTGGGGCGGGCGGAGCGCAGTGGGAACGCGAGCTCGTCGGCGAAACGCACTGTGTTCTCGAGGGCGCCCGGATAGCGGGAGAACTTCCGGGCCATCTCGGCCCCGCTGCGCAGGTGCGCGCCGTCGCTCGCGGGGAGCCAGCCGTCCGCCTCGTCGAGGCTTCGCCGCGCTCGGACAGCAGCGACGGCGGTTGCGAGGGGATGGCGGGCAGGGTCTGCATAGTGAACCGCGTTGGTAGCCACGAGCGGTAGCGCGAGCCGGGCCGCGATGGCCGCAAGGGCGTCGTTGTGGGCGCTGTCGAGAGGATTGCCGTGGTCGAAGAGCTCGACCGACACCCCGTCCTCGCCGAAGAGGCGCACGAGGCGCCGCATTTCGCGCTCGGCGGCCAGCTCGCCGTCGTTCGCCAGCGCCTGCCGGACCGCACCTTTGCGGCAGCCGGTGAGGACGAGCACATGGCCGCGGAGACGCTCGGCGAGGTCCTCGAGCCGGTACACGGGGCGGCCCTTCTCCGCTCCCTCCGCGAGCTGTGCTGCGGTGATGGCGCCGGCCAGGCGATGGTAGCCCTCCTCACCCCGGGCAAGGACCACGAGGTGCTCGCCCTCCGGGTCGGGCACCCCGTTCTGCGGTGCGGACAACGCGAGCGAGAGCTCGGCGCCGAACACCGTCTTGAGGCCGTAAGCCTCCGCGGCTTCGGCGAGCCGCACGACCCCGTAGAAGCCGTCATGGTCCGTGATCGCCAAGGCGTGCAGGCCAAGCTTCACGGCCTCTTCCACGAGTTCCTCCGGAGAGGAGACGCCGTCGAGGAAGCTGTAATGCGAGTGGGCGTGCAGCTCGGCGTAGGGGACGTGCGGGAGGGCGAAGCACGACGGCGGCGTCCCGGCTTCCCGTCTCGAGTCACCCTGGGCAGCGCTTGTCTGGGCAGCGTCTGCTTGGGCAGCGTGCGCCTGAGCAGCGCTTGTCTGGGCAGCGCTTGTGAGCTGCGGCAGGGGGATATACGGCCCGCGCTTGCGCGACCACGCGGGGCTGTCGCCGCCGTCGTGCTGTTCGGGTGCTCGTCCGGCTCCGGTGCGGTCGAGGTGGACCTCTTTGCCGACCAGAATGTCGTGGAGGTCCTGCCACCGTATGGACGGATTGTTGAAGCCCATTCGTTCCTCCTCTCTGAACGCCAAGGCCGTATTCGAACGCCGGGCCGTCCCTGAACGGCAAGATCGTCCCTGAACGGCAAGATCGTTGTTACTGCCGGACGGTCGTGCCCGTCCAGACGGTTGTGCCCCTCTCGGACGGTCGTGCCTCGTCCCGGACGTCACCTCAGTCGTAGCGGGCCTCGGCCCACCATTGGCCCTCGGCCCCAATGAGGAGCCACGCCTCGCCATGGTCGTCGATGACCTGGTAGCGCTCTACGCTCCGGCGATCGTCGGGGTCCCACCATCGCTGTCGCAGAGGCCACGGCCCCGCCCAGCCAAGAACCGGGCGCCGGTCTTGGCCAGATCCGGGCCTGAACCAGGCAGGCGAAGCTGCCGCCCCTCGCTCGTCCACGCGAAGCGGCCGCGCCTCCGCGTCGAGGAGCTCGACCGGTATGGGCTCGGCGAACACCGTCGTGGGCAGGGGAGCAGGGAGGGATCCCGGCCACGGACGTTGGGCCAAGGCGGACGTTTCGGGCGGAGCGTCCTCACCCCACGGCACCATGAGGCAGCGCTCCGCGAGGAGCCGCCCCCCGGCGCTGACCGGATGCAGCACCGAACCGTGTCCGAGCATGCTCTGCAGGCGCCTGAGCCCATGGTCGAGCCGCTCGTCAACGCCGCCGAACAGTGCTTGGCCTCGCAGTCCGATCTGATCGGTCCGCTCAGGCAGCAGGCGGACCTGCACGACAGGCGCTGTGAGGGAATCACCCGTTGAACGCCACGTGGCTGGCCGCCCACCCCTGCGACCCCCCGAGGTCTCGTCCCCCGACTGAAGTTGCCAGCGCACCCTGTCCAAGACGTCGCTTGCCCCGAACTGGCGCGGGTGGCCCCAACAGCGCTCGGATCGCCGCCCGGCGTCGTCCATGATCTGCACCCGCAGTTCCGTGCACGCGAGACCCGCGCGGCGCAGGCCCTCTACGAAATCCTCGGCAAGCGGCCGCAAGGCGAAAGCGATCTGATCGATGCGGTCGAGTCCAGGCTCGAAGTCCGTCGCACGCTCGAGCGGTGTGGGCGGAACGCGAGGCACGATGGCCTGGGGATCGAGCCCGGAGGCCCGCGCATGGGCGAGGGTGCCGTCAGGCCCGAATCGGGAGCGGATTTCGGCTTCCGGCAGCGCCGCGAATGCGCCGAGTGTGCGGATGCCCAGCCGCACGAGGAGCGAGGCGAGTCTGGGATCGTCGAGGGTCGCGATCGGAAGAGGAGCGAGGAAGTCGCGGGAACCTCCTGCCGGGACCACGAAGAGCGCTGCGAGTTCGCTCGCGCGGCGCGCTGCCTGTTCCGCGGCGAAGACCGAGTCAGCCACCCCCACACGCGCCTCAAGCCCGAGTTTGGCAACTGCCTCAAGGGCGGTTCCGCCGGCTTCCTGCTCGCTTCCGAAGAACCTGGCTGCCCCACGCGCTCGCCAAGCGCACAAGCCGGGCCGCAGCACATGGACCCCGGGCAGGTCGCGTTCGACGGCGGCGAGCACCTCATCGAATTCCCTCGCATCGCGTGCCGGGTCGGCTCGAATGGCCGTGAGGTCGGGGCAACGAGACTGGGCCTCCCGCACCCGGAGGCCACGGACGACCCCGGCGGCACGCGCCTCCGCCGAGCACACGGAAACGAGCCCCTTGTCGATCACGGCGGCCGGTACCCGCTCGCCCAGCTCGCCTGCAAGCTGGGCTGCGACGAGTGGCCAGTCAGGGAACCACACGACAAGCGCTCTCGGGAGCGCTGAGGCTCCTACCGGCACGGCCCGGACCGGCACGGTCGTGCCCGCCGCAGCGCGCGCGCTCAAGGCCGCGCCCCTAGGAGCCCCGCTCCGCCCGGCTGTGTCACTCCGCCCGGCTGGGTCAATCCGCCCGCCTGTGTCGGATCGGCGTGAAGCGTTGCGAGGTCCACCATCACCTTCCGCCGCTTCCCGCGCTGGGACCAGGCCAGGTCAACGCGATGGCTGCGTAGGTGTCCGTGTCCATCTCCGAGGCCCTCCCAACGGGAAGCCTCGACGCTCAGGATTCCCTCTGCCTGAGGCCATGGGCCGAGGATGAGGAGGGTGCATCCGCGCTCCCGCAGCCTGGACGAGAGTCGGGAGGCGTGGCCTGCACTGGCTAGGGCTGGAGGCCGGACGAGCAACAGTGGGAGGACGTCCGCAAGGGCCGAGACGGTCACGAGCCAGCGTTCGCCCGGGTCTGGGACGAGGACCGTCCGCTCAAGCGAGATTCCGAAGCCTGCGGCCGCTTCGGTGCCGAAGTCCGGGATGCCGGTGACACCGCACCAGTGGCCCTGTGCGGACGGGCCAGCGAGGAGGGCCATCGCGACGGAGAGGGGCGCTTCGAGTGAGTAGACCGCACCTGCGCGAAGGCCATAGGGGAGCAGGGGCGAGAAAGCGGGCAGGAGGGCGTACGTCGCTTCGCGGTTCCGGCGCCCTTGAAGGAGGTGGATTCGCTCCTGGAGCTCGCGCAGCTGTTCCCCAGCCGAGGCTGCGGACGTGGAGCTGGCGGGAAGCGACATACTCCCCATTTTCGAAACTGTGTTCGATTAAGTCAATCGCGGGCGTGTCGTTTTCGAAGGCTTCCCTGCCGTCGCATTGGCCACGTCAAGGGAGTACATGCAATCTCTGGCCTGTCGGGCCCAGCGGATAGAGTTGGGGCGTGAAATACGCCAACTCCATCGTCGAGCTCATTGGCCATACACCTCTGGTCAAGCTCCAGAAGGTCACCGAGGGGATCAAGGCCACCGTTCTTGTGAAGCTCGAGTACCTCAATCCGGGCGGCTCCATCAAGGACCGTATCGCCCTCAAGATGATCGAGGAGGCGGAACGCAGCGGCAAGCTTCAGCCGGGAGGCACGATCGTCGAGCCGACGAGCGGCAATACCGGCGTAGGCCTCGCGCTCGTGGGCCAGCAGAAGGGCTACAAGTGCATCTTCGTGGTGCCGGACAAGGTCGGCCAGGAGAAGCGGTCGGTCCTCGAGGCCTATGGGGCCGAGGTCGTCGTCACGCCGACGGCAGTCCCGCCGGATTCGCCACAGTCCTACTACGGGGTCTCCGACCGTCTCGTCCGCGAGATTCCGGGCGCGTTCAAGCCTGACCAGTTCTCCAACCCCGGCGCCCCCGCGAGCCACTACGAGACCACAGGGCCCGAGATCTGGGCCGACACCGACGGCAAGGTGACCCATGTGGTCATCGGTGCCGGGACAGGCGGCACCATCTCCGGAACGGGCCGCTTCCTCAAGGACGTCTCGAAGGACCGCCCGGAGTCCGAAGGCGGCCAGGTCACGGTCATCGGCGCGGATCCCGAGGGTTCTGTCTACTCCGGAGGCACAGGCCGCCCCTACTTTGTCGAGGGCGTGGGCGAGGACATGTGGCCCGCGAACTACGACAAGGCCGTTCCCGACGACGTGCTTGCGGTGAGCGATGCGGAGTCGTTCGCGATGACCCGCAGGCTCGCGCGTGAGGAGGGCCTCCTCGTGGGAGGCTCGTCCGGCATGGCGGTCGTAGCTGCCCTCCGCGCGGCGCGGGACCTGCCCGAGTCGGCGATCGTCGTCGTCGTCCTCCCGGACAGCGGCCGCGGCTACCTCGCCAAGATCTTCAACGACGACTGGATGCGTTCCTTCGGCTTCCTCCCCGGCGCTTCTGAGGCAACGGTCGGGGACGTGCTCAAGGGCAAGGACGGGAAGCTCCCCGATCTCGTCCATACGCACCCGAACGAGACCGTCCGCGAGGTCATCGACATCATGACCGAGTATGGCGTGAGCCACCTCCCGGTCCTCTCCAATGAACCGCCGGTCGTCATGGGCGAGGTGCTCGGCGCGGTCGATGAGCGGGCTCTTTCGGCGAAGCTGTTCAAGGGCGAGGCGAAGCTCACGGACAAGATCTCGGAACACATGGGCGCACGCCTGCCCGTCATCGGCTCGCTCGAGAGCCAAGGCACGGCGCGCGAGATGCTCACCGAGGCGGACGCGCTCATGGTGACGTTCGTGGGGGCCCCGATCGGCATTGTCACGCGGCACGACCTGCTCGCGAACCTGAACAAATAGATGCAAGTCTCAGACAAGGAGCTGCACGTGAGCGAGACCAACCAGGGCTTCAACACCCGCGCTGTCCATGCCGGCCAGGAATTCGAGCCGCGCACGGGCGCGGTTGTTCCACCACTCCACTTCAGCACCACCTACGCGCAGGACGGCATCGGCGGCCTGCGCTCGGGCTACGAGTACGGCCGCGGTGGCAACCCGACGCGGGACGCGCTCCAGGAGCAGCTCGCGGCCCTTGAAAGAGGGGCGCACGCGTTCTCGTTCGGCTCGGGCCTCGCCGCCGAAGACGCACTCATCCGCGCCCTGTGCACTCCCGGGGACCGGATCGTCCTCGGCAACGACGCGTACGGCGGCACGTACCGGCTCATCAGCCGGGTGCTGGGCGGTTGGGGCATCCAGAACAAGCCCGTCGACATGGCGGCGCTCGACGACGTCCGGGCTGCGGTTGCCGAGGGCGAGGGTGCGCGGCTCGTGTGGGTCGAGACGCCGTCCAACCCGTTGATGAAGGTCACCGACATTTCCGCGGTCGCCGAGATCGCGCACGACGCCGGGGCCCTCCTCGTCGTCGACAACACCTTCGCGTCGCCCTACCTCCAGAACCCGCTAGCCTTGGGTGCCGACGTCGTCGTCCACTCCACGACCAAGTACATCGGTGGGCACTCCGACGTCGTTGGCGGCGCCGTCGTCGTCAAGGACAGCGAATTGGCGGAGAAGATCGGGTTCGTCCAGTTCGCGGTCGGCGCGGTCTCCGGCCCGATGGATGCCTTCCTCACGACCCGCGGCCTCAAGACGCTCGGCGTGCGCATGGAGCGTCACTCGGACAACGCCCAGAAGATCGCGGAGTGGCTCGTGGGGCGGCCGGGCGTCGAGAAGGTTCTGTACCCAGGGCTGCCGGAGCACCCGGGGCATGACCTCGCCGCGCGGCAGATGCGGCGCTTCGGCGGCATGATCTCGGTCCAGTTCACCGGCGGGGAAGCGGCCGCTCGCAAGGTCGCCGAGGCCACGAGGCTGTTCACGCTCGCCGAATCGCTCGGCGGCATCGAATCGCTCATGAACTACCCGTCCGAGATGACCCATGCCTCTGTCAAGGGCACTGAACTGGCCGTCCCTGAAAACCTCATCCGGCTCTCCGTCGGCATCGAGGATGCGGACGATCTCATCGGGGACCTCGACAACGCGATAAGCCAACTCTGACCCGTCTCAACTGACCGAGAGGACCACCCCACGATGCCGACGTCGCCGTCGACTGCTCCCGCCTGGACCAAGGCGGCCTGGTTCAAGCCCGCCGTGATCGCCGTCGGTGCGGTCGTCGTCCTGGGGATCCTCGTCCTGCTCGCCAAGTGGCTCCGCAGCACGGAAGCCGTCTCCTCGTTCATCGCGACGTACCCGGGCTACGCGTCGCAGCCGGCGGGAACGCCGGTGGGCCTGCCGGTGTGGCTCAACTGGAGCCACTTCCTCAACATGTTCTTCATCGTGCTGATCATCCGCTCGGGCCTGCAGGTCCGGTACACGACCCGGCCCCAGGGCTACTGGAAGCGGAACAACAAGGGCCTGATCAAGACCAAAGGCCAGCCCAAGAAGATCAGCCTCGACCTGTGGTTCCACCTCTCGCTCGACGCCTTGTGGGTGCTCAACGGGCTCATCTACTGGATCCTGCTGTTCTCGACAGGCCAGTGGAAGCGCGTCATCCCCACGAGCTGGGACGTCTTCCCGCACGCCGTCTCGGTCGCGATCCAGTACGCCTCGCTCAACTGGCCCCTCGAGAACGGGTGGACGAACTACAACGCCCTCCAGCTGCTCTTCTACTTCATCACGAGCTTCATCGCGGCGCCTCTCGCGATCCTCACGGGGCTGCGGATGTCCGGTGCATGGCCCTCGAAGGCGCCTCGCCTCAACAAGGCCTACCCGATCGAGCTTGCCCGCAGCGTGCACTTCCCGGTCGCGATCTACTTCGTCGCCTTCGTGATCGTGCACGTCACGCTCGTGCTCACCACGGGTGTTCTCCGGAACCTCAACCACATTTTCGCCGCGAACGACGGCGAGGGCTGGCTTGGGTTCGGGTTCTTCGCCGCCGCCGTGGTCGTCATCGTCGCGGCGTGGTTCCTCGCGCGCCCGCTGTTCCTGCGGCCTATCGCCTCGCTGATGGGCTCGGTGACGCGGAACTGAACGGCGCCGCCTGGGTGCACGTGACCGTCTCGGACGCGATGTACCAGGCTGAGCCGACGTCGCTGCAAGTGAGGACCGCCGCGCCGTCGAGTGTGAGCTCCGTGCCGTCGGGAGTTACCCCTTCGACGGCCCAGACGAGTTCGCCGCGGACGGAGTCGCCGTCGACGTCGAGGCGCCGCAGGGATGCACGGATCGGGATGCCGAGCCGCACCCGGTCGGCCGCCGCCTCCTCGGGGGTGCTTTCGAAGCGTTCGCGACCGAGGTCGTGGCCGATGACGGCTGTCGGGAGATAGAGCGCTCGCAATGCCTCTTCGTCGCCGGACTCGAGGGCGCTTTCCAAGGCCGAGAACAAGGCGTCGAGCGAGCTTACGGGCATCCTGATCCTTCCGCGTGATGAGGCAGCGTTCTGCGCCTCCGCCTAGGAGAGAGCAATGATCCATGGCTCCATGACGCGAAAGCAATCCCCTCGTTGCGCGATGTGACAGCATGGTCACATGCCGCAGCGTGTTCCGCTCCTGCCTGCCCGAGAGCATCGCCTCCGGCTTGCTGAGCTGGGTGTGCTGGACCGCCGTCGGACGCTGTGGGGCCTCGCCCTCGCGATCATCCTGCCAGCCGCGGTGGAGGCGGCCCTTCTTGCCATCGGCTACCACAACGTTGCCATGACGATGCTCCTGCAGCTCGCAGCGGCGGTCGCCGTCGCCGTCGTCGGCGGCCTCTGGCCGGCCGCCGTGGCCGCGGTGGAGGGCTCCCTCCTGCTCAGCTACTTCTCCGTCGCGCCGGTCGGGACTTTCCAGATCGCTGACCCACAGGTCGTGGTCGAGCTTCTCATCTTCCTTGCAGTCGCATGCGCCGTGGGCCTCGCGGTCGGGGCCGCGACCCGTCGGTTCGAGCAGGCGACGCGAGCGCAGGCGGACGCGCGAGCGATGGCAGAGCTCGCGCGGGGCATCCTGGGTTCGGGCGGCCGCGTGCAGGACTTCCTCGAGCGTGTTCGGGCAGCCCTCGGTCTGAGGGCGGTGACCCTCCTGGAACGGCGCGAGCCAGGCACGCCCCGGGCGGTGAGCCCTGGCTGGGAGGTCGTCGCGAGCGCGGGGGAGGCTCCTCCCGTGACGCCTGCTGCGTCGGACGATCTTGTCGTGGCCGACGAGCACTACACGCTCCTCGCCGGCGGACGGGCCCTCGAGCCGGCCGAGCGGCGCATGATGGAGGCCTTCGGCGCCTACCTCGTCGCAATCCGGCAGGGGCGCCAGCTGGCCTCGAGCCGCGAGGCGAACCGGCGCCTTGAGGAAGGCAACACGATCCGGACGTCCATTCTCCGCGCTGTCTCGCATGACCTGCGCACGCCCCTTTCCGGCATCAAGCTGAGTGTGAGCAGCCTCCGCCAGCCCGACGTCGACTTCACGCGGGAGGAGCAGGCGGAGCTCCTTGAGACCATCGAGGACTACACGGACAGGCTCTCCGCGCTTGTCGGGAACCTGCTCGACATGTCCCGCATCTCCGCGGACAGCGTGACGCCGCTCCTGCGGCCGGTCCGGTGGCGCGAGGTGCTTCCGCCGTGGCCGGAGGACGCCGTCGTCGAGGACAGGGTCTCGCCCGGCTGCCCGCCCGTGGAGGCGGACCCTGTGCTGCTCGAACGAGTCGTGGCGAACCTCGTCGAGAACGCCCTCAAGTACGCCCCGGGCCTCCCGCTCGAGCTTGAGGCCGGCCCTGGCGAAGCCGATCCGTCGGGGCGCGCGATGGGGGAGCTGCGCGTCGTCGACCATGGCGGAGGCATCCCACCCGAGCAGCTCTTGGCCGTGTTCGATCCGTTCCAGCGCGTGGGCGACGCGAGCCGGCACGGTGCCGGGATCGGCCTCGGCCTTGCCGTGGCGAAGGGTTTCGTCGAGGCGATGGGCGGGCGTATCTCCGCCGGGCAGACGCAAGGCGGGGGGCTGACGATGCGCATCATCCTTCCGCTCGCCGCGCACGACGGCCATGAGGCCCCACGCGCTGTTCCGCTCGCGAGGGCGCCGGGCGGCACCGCGTCGGGGGGTACCGTGTCCGGCACCGCGTCGGGTAGCGCAACGGGCAGCGCAACGGGCGGCACCGCGTCGGGTAGCGCAACGGGCAGCGCAACGGGCGGCCCAACCCCCGCGGCGCGAGGGGGCAAGGGGTGACCCGCGTGCTGGTGGTCGAGGACGAGGCGCAGATTGCGCGGGCGCTCCAGATCAACCTGCGTGTCCATGGCTATGAAGCGGTGACCGCGCAATCGGGCGAGGCCGCCCTCGAGGCCGCGGCGTCGTCGCCTCCCGATATCGTGGTCCTCGACCTGGGGCTGCCGGGGATGGACGGCGTCGCCGTCATTCGCCGCCTGCGCGAGTGGACGAGCGTGCCGATCATCGTGCTCTCCGCGAGGCACGCGGCCGAGGACAAGGTGGAGGCGCTCGATGCAGGCGCCGACGATTACGTCACGAAGCCGTTCGGCCTCGAGGAACTCCTCGCCCGACTTCGGGCCGCCGCCCGGCGCAGCACGGCCCGTACCGAGGTTCCGCGTGTGCAGACCGCAGACTTCAGCGTCGATCTTGCTGCGCGCCGGGTGGTGCGGGAGGGCAACGATGTTCGGCTCACGCCCACGGAGTGGAGCATTCTCGCCCTCCTCGTGCGGCAGCCCGGCACGCTCGTGACGCAGCGCGAGCTCCTCACCCAAGTCTGGGGGCCCGCCTACGCGAAGGAGGCGCAGTACCTCCGCGTCTATATGGCACAGCTGCGCCGCAAGCTCGAGCAGGACCCTTCCAATCCCCGGCATCTCAAGACCGAGGCGGGGATCGGATACCGCTTCGATCCCTGAAGTCGTAGGCTCCTCCGGGCTCCGTCTCGGTTATTCTGTCCGCCATGAAGTCCGCACGCCTCGTAGCCGTCTGTCGCGTCCAGCAGCTCCTGCCCGATTCGGGCCCCGTGGGCGTGACCGCGATCGACAAGCGGCCAGTCGTGGGGCCGGTCCGTATCCGCAGGCTAGGGCTCCATGGAGACGTCCAGGCTGACCGTGCGAACCACGGCGGTGAGAACAAGGCCGTTTACGCGTACTCAGAGGACGACGCCGGGCTGTGGGCCGGAGTCCTCGGCCGCGAGGTTCCGCCGGGCTACTTCGGGGAGAACTTCCGGGTGGCTGGCCTCACCGCGAGCAACGCCGTCATCGGGGAACGCTGGCGCTTCCCGGGCGGCACCGTCCTTGAAGTCACGATGCCCAGGGTCCCGTGTGCGACGTTCGCACGGCGGGTCGGCGAGGACGGCTGGGTCAAGCGGTTCAAAGCTTCGGGTCTGTCCGGCGCGTATCTCCGGGTGATCACTCCCGGCGACGTCGAGGCGGGCGAACAGTTCGGCGTCGAACACGTCCCTGACCATGGCGTCCGTGTGGGGGAGTGGCTCGCTGACCCCACCCGCGAGCGGGCAGAGGCACTCCTCGACGCCGAGGCCGAGGGCACCATCCGTCTCGCGGCTGAGATCCGGCCCTATATCGACCGCGTACTCGGCCTCGAGGCCTAGACACCCCGAACCATAACCGTCCCACAGCGGCATAGCCGTCGCCGAACGGCATAAACGTCGCGGAACGGCATAACCGCCGCGCGTGCGGGACGCTCGTGCCTCCGAGGGACGGTCGTGCGGCTGGGGGCGGCTTAACCGTCGCGGAACGGCATAACCGTCGCCGAACGGCATAACCGTCGCCGAACGGCATAACCGTCGCGGAACGGCATAACCGCCGCGTGTGCGGGACGCTCGTGCCTCCGAGGGACGGTCGTGAGGACGAGGGACGGTCGTGGGGCCAGGGGACGCGCGTGCTTCCGAGGAACGGTCGTACGGCTGGGAACGGCATAACCGTCGCGCGTGCGGGACGTTCGTGCCTCCGAGGGACGGTCGTGCGGCTGAAGAAGGGTGGTGCGGCTGAGGGGCGGTGGTGCGGCCGAGGGACACGACCGGCCGAGGGGCGGTGGTGCGGCGGAGGGACACGACCGGCCGAGGGGCCTGACCGGCCGAGGGACGCTCGTGCCCCCATCGGCCGGTGGTGCAACCAACCAGCTGGATGTGTCGCCAACACACCGACGTGCAGCCAACCGCCGGCCTGCCGGAAAGCGCCCTGTGCCCAAGCTCACGGCGCCTATGCGACGACGGCGACAAGTCGGCGTCGTCCGTCCTGTAAGATAGATGTATCCCCCACTGCGCCGGTATTCCCTCTTCCTGCCCAATTCTTGAGGCAGGAGTAGTGCGTGTTGGGGCCCGCGAGGCGGGCAGTTTCATAGGGGAGCCGGCTGAAGAAAACGCTGTTGGTGCGCGTGTGGCGCCGAGTGCAGCGAGAAGTCCTGCCATGGGATTGAGACAGCGCCGGGCTTCGGTATTGACCGACGAGCCAACATTCAGGCTCCCCAAACCGGAGGACACCTCTATGTCTGAAACCCTCGATGCCCCCTTCGCCACCAATGAAGAGGCTTCCGAGACCACTGCCCCCGAGACCGAGACTACTGCCCCCGCCGAGCAGCAGAGCGAGGAGGAGCGCGGTGTGCTCTTCACCGACCTCGGCATCGACGCCCGCATTCTCGCAGCGCTGACCGAGGTCGGCTACGAGAAGCCCTCGCCCATCCAGGCGGCAACCATTCCGCTCCTGCTTGAGGGGCGCGACGTCGTCGGCCTCGCCCAGACGGGAACGGGCAAGACTGCGGCGTTCGCCGTTCCGGCGCTCTCGCGCCTCGCGGAACTCCACGACCAGAACGGGCCCTCCCGTTCGACCCAGGCGCTCGTCCTCGCACCGACCCGCGAGCTCGCGCTCCAGGTTGCGGAGGCATTCACGTCCTACGCGAAGCACCTCGAGGACTTCACTGTCCTCCCGGTCTACGGCGGCTCCGCATACGGTCCGCAGCTTGCTGGTCTCCGCCGGGGCGCGCAGGTCGTCGTCGGCACGCCTGGCCGCGTGATCGACCACCTCGAGAAGGGCTCGCTGGATCTCTCCGAGCTCCAGTACCTCGTGCTCGACGAGGCCGACGAAATGCTCCGCATGGGCTTCGCGGACGACGTCGAGCGCATCTTCCAGGAGACCCCGGACGGTCGCCAGGTTGCCCTGTTCTCCGCGACCATGCCGTCGCAGATCCGCCGGATGTCGAAGCAGTACCTCAACAACCCGGAAGAGGTCACGGTCAAGTCCAAGACCACGACCGGGCAGAACATCCGCCAGCGGTACGTGCAGGTCGTGGGCTCGCACAAGCTGGATGCGCTCACCCGCATCCTCGAGGTCGAGGAGTTCGACGGCGTCATCGCGTTCGTCCGGACGAAGATGGCCACCGAGGATCTTGCGGACAAGCTCAAGGCGCGTGGCTTCCAGGCCGCCGCGATCAACGGCGACATCGCCCAGGCGCAGCGCGAGCGCACCGTCGAGGCGCTGCGTGAGGGCAAGATCGACATCCTCGTCGCGACGGACGTCGCGGCGCGTGGCCTCGACGTGGAGCGCATCAGCCACGTCGTGAACTACGACATCCCGCATGACACCGAGAGCTACGTGCACCGAATCGGCCGGACGGGCCGCGCCGGCCGCAAGGGCGATGCGATCCTGTTCATGACCCCGCGCGAGAAGTACCTCCTTCGCGCGATCGAGAAGGCTACGCACCAGGCCGTCGAGCAGATGTCGCTGCCGACGGCGGAGACCGTCAACTCGCTGCGCATGAGCAAGTTCGCCGACCAGATCACGGAGACGCTCGAGTCCGAGGACGTCTCGCTGTTCCGCGACCTCATCGCTTCCTACGAGACCGAGCACAATGTGCCCGCGGCCGAGATCGCGGCAGCGCTCGCGGTGATGGTCCAGGGCGACGCCCCGTTCTTCGTCGAGGAACTGCCGAGCGCTCCGGAGTTCGCCAAGCGCGGGCGGGATCGCGACGGGCGCGACGGCGGTCGCGGCCAAGGGCGCGCGCCGCGCGGCTCGTCTGAGGGAAGCGCGACGTACCGCATCGCAGTGGGTCGCCGTCAGCGGGTGCAGCCCGGCTCAATCGTCGGTGCACTCGCGAACGAGGGCGGTTTCCACTCGAGCCAGATCGGTGGGATCGACATCCGCTCCGACTTCTCCCTCGTCGAACTTCCTTCCGAGCTCTCGAGCGAGCAGTGGAGGGCGCTCTCGAAGACCCGTATCGGCGGTGAGCTCATCAAGCTCGAGCTTGACTCGGGCCGCCGCCCGGCGCGTGACGGCGACGACTGGGGCTCACGAGGAAGCCGCGGCGGTCGCGACCGTGACCGCGGTCCCCGTGACGGTGACTGGGGCTCGCGCGGCGGCCATGGCGGCTTCAGCCGCGATCGCCGGGACGACTGGGGCGACCGCCGCGACCGCCGCGACCGTGGAGGCCGTGAGGGCTTCAGCGGCCGAGGTGGCTTCAGCGGCCGCAGCGGGGCGTCGGGCGGGGCCCGCCGCTTCGGCGGCAGCCGAGGCTGAGCTTCTGAGACGTTGCTCTCGACTAGTTCACTAGCTTGTCATATCTAGTCAAAGCTAGTGACAAGATAGGTCTTATCGTGTCAAGATAGTCGGGGGTGGGCAGCGGAAGCGCGGACTCCCGCGCTGCCGCGACCGAGGTCCGGCTGCAACCTGCTGGGGGGATGCAGCCGGACCTCGTCGTATCTGAGGGGTCGCTAGGCCTTCGTTTCGGACCCTTCGGATGCCCTCGCAGGGCGTCCCCCGTGCCGCCTGCCTGCGATTTGTCGGGGGCTCCCCGCTTCCGGTAAAGTATCTGTCTGTTGCCCCCCTAGCTCAGTGGTAGAGCGCCATCTTGGTAAGATGGAGGTCACGGGATCGATTCCCGTGGGGGGCTCTCTGGCGGTGTAGCTCAGTTGGTTAGAGCGCACGACTCATAATCGTGAGGTCGGGAGATCGAGCCTCCCCACCGCTACGGCCCAAAGGCCCCGGGAGACCGGGGCCTTTGTCGTGTTTCCGGAGTATTCTTGGCGCAGTCCAGGGCGCTCGACTGGCAGGGGGCACATGCCGCAGGGGACCAACAGGCTCGGCCGCAGAAGGCTCATGGCGTGGGCGGCGCTCGCCGTCCTCACGGGCGTGGTCGTAGGCGTGGGTGCCATCCGCAGCCTCCCGGACAGTGCGGGGCCGACGTGGCCCTCATCGGAACCCAAGGTTGTCAGGTTTGCAGCGGTCGGGGACTCCATCACCCAGGGCAACAGTCCTGACTTCAGCGTCGGTCTCACCGGCAGCCTCTCGTGGGTGACGTACGCGCGCTCCCCGCTCGACCTCTTCGCGGGCGGCTGGGCCGCGGGCGGGGCGACGACGGCGCGCATGGCGGCGAATGTGCAACCCGTCAAGGCGGATGTCCTCGTCATCATCGCGGGAACCAACGACCTCGCTCAGGGTGTGCCGTTCGCCGTGACGGAGTCCAACATCGCGCGCATCGTTGAGACCGTCGGTGCGCCGCGCGTGGTCGTCTCGGCGATCCCGCCCCGCAACTCCGCCCCCGCGGCGACGGCAGCGTACAACGCCTCGCTCAAGGCATTCGTGCTGGCCCACAAGTGGGAATGGGTCGATGCTCCTGCAGCGGTCCGTGACGGGGAGCAGTACGCAGCGGGAATGTCCCTCGACGGAATTCATCCCACGGAAGCGGGAGCTGAGGCGCTGGGGCGCGCGCTGGACGCCGCCATCTCCCGTTAGACTGGCAATGATGACCGTTACTCAAACGTTACCCGTCCAGTCCTCTGCCCAAGGCGTGCGCCCTCCCCGCCTCGGCTACATTCCGGCGCTCGACGGGCTGCGCGCCCTGGCAATCGTGTTGGTCGCGGTCTACCACGCCGTCATGCCTGCCCACTTCGGCGGGGCAGGCGGTGTCGACGTCTTCTTCGTGCTTTCGGGCTTCCTCATCACCACGCTTCTCGTGCAGGAGCGAAGGGCCACAGGTACGGTTTCGTTCCGCCGCTTCTACACTCGACGCCTCGTCCGCCTGTACCCGCCTCTCCTGCTCATGCTCGCCGTCGTCTTCGTGCCGATCGCGGTGACGATGGGTGTGAAGACCGCCCTCAGCGGCTCTGGGCTATCGCTGTTCTATCTCATGCCCGTCGGCGCCGAGTCCGGCTCGACCATGCTCTCTCCCTATGAGCACACGTGGTCGCTCGGGGTGGAGGAGTGGTTCTACTTCCTCTGGCCCCCGGCGCTCCTCCTGCTGCTGCGCGGACGACGGCGCTGGGCAGTTGTGGCTGCGGCCGTCGCCGCAGCGGGACTCGCCGTCGGCGCGTTCGTCGCTGAGGCCGAGTCCGCCGAAGTCTCCTTCATCCTGCGTGCCTGCGGGCTCATGGCTGGCTGCGTTCTCGCCCTTGTGCTGCAGCGCAGGGCCTTCTCCGTCGGCCGATGGGTTGGGCTGGCTGGCCTCGCGTTCCTCGCGCTCAGCGTGCTGCGGTCCTCCATGGCACCCTTCTCGACCCTCGACGTCCTGACCGCGGACCTCGGTGCCCTGCTGCTTGTCTTGGGCATCATGCGGGGTCCCCAGGGGCTCCTTCACAAGATCCTTTCGGTGGGACCGTTCGCCTCCCTCGGCCGTGTCAGCTACGAGATCTACCTGTGGCACTACCCGGTGCTGTGCATCCTCGGCGTCCTGAACCACTCTGACTGGCTTGAAGTCGGGTGGCTCGCGCTGCCGATCTCGCTGGTGCTCGCCGTCGTCGCCCATCGCGTGACGCAACCGCTCATCGCCCGGCTGCGCAAGTCCTTGGCCTGACTATCGCGCCTGGTTGTTCGCGGCCGGCAAGGCAATCTCGAGCGATCGCTCGGCCACGTCGTCGAGCGCCCGCCTGACGGCGCCGAGCGCCACCGCCTCGCCTCCAAGTTCCGAGACCTCGATCTCGGCGGGCGTCTCGGTCAGCTCGGGGAGCGCGGCGCGAATCCCCGGCAGCAGTCGCGCGGCGGCTGGGGCGATCGCGCCCCCCAGGACGACGAGCTCGGGGTTCAGGAGCGTGCTGAGCACGGCGACGACGCGTGCCATCCGGTCCTCGAGACGGTGGAGGACGGCCGCCGCGGCAGGGTCGCCGTCGTCGGCCGCCGCGAAGACTGCCTCGGCGGTGACGTCGGCTGGAGCCAGGCCGCCCAGTCCTTTCGGCTGCGCCGCGGCGTCCGCGCCCCATTCACGGGCCAGCTGCGCGATGCCGTGCGGTCCCACGGCGCCGTCGACGAGCCGGAGGAACGCGAGCTCTCCGGCGGCGCCGTTCCGCCCGCGCAGAAGGCGACCGGACTCGATGATCCCGCCGCCGAGGCGCTCGCCGGCGAGCAGGACGGCGACATCGTCGAGGCCCTGAGCCGCGCCCCGCCACTGCTCGGCGAGGGCCGCGAGGTTGGCGTCGTTCTCGAGCAGCACGTGCCACCCGTGCCGATCGAAGAGCGCGGCCGCGAGCCCGACGTCGAACATCTCCCAGAACCCCGAGCCCTCCGCGACGTGCCCGTTGCGGTCCACGGGTGCCGCGACGCCCGCGCCGACGGAGACGACGTCGCGCGGCCCGCGGCCGGCGTTCTGGAGGGCCGCGAGGGCTACTGAGCTCACGACGTCGAGGCGCGCCGCGGCTGACTGGCGCCCGCGGGGGAGCCCCCCGGACGCGGTCGCGAGGATCTTCCCACGCAGGTCGGCGACGAGCGCCGTCGTCTTGTGGGCACCGATGTCGAGTCCGACGACGACGCCCGCGTCGGCTCGGAAGCCGAAGCTCCGCGGCGGGCGGCCGCGCTGAGGGCCGGCCCGCTCGGGGTCCTGCTCCTCTGCCCAGCCGCGGCTCACGAGGTCCTCGCAGACTGCGATGACGGTCGCCCGCGTGAGGCCGGTCCGCTCGACGAGCTCGGTCACGGTGTAGGGGCCACCGCCGCGAAGGGCTGCAAGCACGGTGCGGGCAGTGACGAAGCGCACGACGTGCGGCCCGACGGATGCTGGCTCGGAGCGCTCGCGCCCGCTCCGTTCGTGCCGATCCCCGGCTCGTCCCTCCACCGCTTGACCTCCTCCTGCCGCGACACAATAATGGTGACGCGAGCTATATTTAGATTCTAAATTATCTCCCTTCGGCTTTGAAGGTCACTCCTCTCCGGGCCATCTCTCGTCCGCGTTTCATCACAACGTTCTTCCATGACAAGGAGACCTCGTGTCCACCCCTGCTGAGTCCGCACCGGACACCACCGCCCAAGACGCCCACTGGTGGCGGCAGGCGACCGTCTACCAGATCTACCCCCGCAGCTTCTCCGATTCGAATGGGGACGGCCTCGGTGACCTCAAGGGCATCACGTCGAAGGTCCAATACCTCAAGGAGCTGGGGGTCGACGCCGTCTGGCTCAGCCCGTTCTACCCCTCGGCCCTCGCGGACGGCGGCTACGACGTCGACGACTACCGCAACGTCGACCCGCGCCTCGGCACCCTTGAGGACTTCGATGAAATGGCTGCCGCTCTCCACGGCGCCGGCATCAAGGTGATCGTGGACATCGTCCCCAACCACACCTCGAACCGGCATGAGTGGTTCAAGGAGGCCCTGGCCTCTCCGAGAGGTTCCGCCGCCCGTGGCCGGTACATCTTCCGCGAAGGCCTCGGCGAGAACGGCGAACTGCCCCCGAATGAGTGGACCTCGATGTTCGGCGGGAGCGCGTGGGAGCGCGTGACCGAACCGGATGGGACGCCGGGACAGTGGTACCTTCACCTGTTCGCGAAGGAGCAGCCGGACCTCGATTGGGACAACCCCGAGGTCCATGAGGACTTCCTCAAGACCCTCCGGTTCTGGTCCGACCGCGGGGCCGACGGATTCCGGGTCGACGTTGCACATGCCCTCAAGAAGGACATGGATGCGGAGCTTCCGAGCCTCGAACTGCTGCACCGCGCAGACCTGTTCAGCAAGGGCGAGCATCCCCTCTGGGACCGCGACGAGGTGCACAGCATCTACGCCGAGTGGCGCAAGGTGTTCAACGAGTACAACCCGCCGCGCACGGCAGTCGCCGAGGCTTGGGTGCACGCAGACCGCCGCGCGCGCTACGCATCGCCGGAGGGCCTCGGCCAGGCGTTCAACTTCGACCTGCTCAAGGCCGATTTCGACGCCGGGCAGTTCCGGACGATCATCAGCAAGAACCTCGCGGAAGCAGCCGCCACGGGTGCCTCCTCGACTTGGGTGTTCTCAAACCATGACGTCGTCCGCCACGCGACGCGCTACGGCCTCCCCAAGGGCAGTGGGCGCGAGGAGGGCTCCGGGGCCGACGGCAAGGACTGGCTGCTCGAGGGCGGCGACCCGGCGGAGGTCGACGCCGAGCGGGGCCTGCGCCGCGCGAAGGCTGCGACGCTGCTCATGCTCGGGCTTCCGGGCTCGGCTTACCTGTACCAGGGCGAGGAGCTCGGCCTCCAAGAGGTCGGCCAGATTCCGGATGCGGACCGTCAGGATCCCACCTTCTTCCGGAACAAGGGCGTCGAGGTGGGCCGCGACGGGTGCCGCGTGCCGCTCCCGTGGGAGGCAGCGCCAGCGGAAGGCTCCTCGTTCGGCTTCGGTTCGAACGGCTCGCACCTCCCGCAGCCCGCGTGGTTCGCGGACTACGCGGCGAACGTCCAGGCAGCCGACGCCGGCTCGACCCTTTCCTTCTATCGGCGCGCACTCAAGCTCCGCCACGAGCTGCAGGCCGCTGGGTCGCTCGGCTGGCAGGATTCCGCCGACGGCGACGTGCTGCACTTCGTGCGGCCCGGCGGCTGGCACGTTGTGGCGAACTTCGGGACGGCCCCCGTCGTTCTGCCCGAGGGCGAGGTTCTCCTCGCGAGCGCCGACGTCGAGGGCGGCAAGCTCCCCGGCGAGGCGACCGCGTGGGTCCGCGTAGCCGGCTGACAGCTGCGACTCCGCCGGCTGCCCGCGGGTCTGCCGGTCGTGTTCTTTGAGGCGACGAGTGGAAGGGACTAAGGTCCTTCCACTCGTCGCCTCACTCATGGCAGGCTGGGGCGTGACGCGCGAGGAGGCGGCCATGCCCACGGTTGGGGACTACGGACCCGGTGTCCGGCACGAGGACTTCGAGCTCGACGAGGAGAAGTGCTGGGCGCTGCTCGGATCGTCTGGCATTGGAAGATTCGCATTCACCCATGGAGGGCGTATCCAGGTCTTCCCTGTGCATTACGCAGTCCACAGGGGCAGCGTCTACTTCCGCACCTCCGCCGAAGGAGTGATCGCTGCCGCCCTCCCACAAGAAGGCGCAGCCTTCGAAATCGACTCCGCACGACCCGATGCGCAGGCCGGCTGGTCAGTGCTCGTCTCGGGCACTGCGAGCGCCGTCGAGGATTCTGGCCTCCTCACCGAGCTGTTCGGACTGGCCGTCGAGGAGCCATGGGCTGGGGGCATTCGTGACCGCTTTGTGAGGCTCGTTCCTCGGCAGTTGACCGGCCGTCAGGTGTTCCTGGCCTAGGGATTTTCTCTAGGCCGAGTCCATTCAGGGCAGAGGTCTGAGCAATTTATCAAATCGCTTGACATAATAATTTGGCCGTAGTCCACTGGTACTGGATCGTAGCGCTGGGGAGCGATTCTTCGACCATCCCGAGAAGTATCAGGAGAACAGCCATGGCTGATGTCGAGCCCCAGATTGCCGAATCTACCGTCGCGGAAGATGCAACCTCCGGCCCTGAAAAAGGCGGTCCCTCGCTGCGGACGCTGTCCACAGTGCATGCCCCGGGCATGCGATCGGGAATCACTTGGTGGGAGGCCTGCGGCGGGTGGAATTCGAGGTATGCGCTCAGCATTTAGGGTGATCAGCATAAGGACGGGGGCAGGCGCGGGCGGCACGAAACCCGCGCCGCGTGCCCCCGGAGGCTGCTCGATGTGCCACGGGCGCGCGCGGGGGATACCGTTGACCCATGACCTCAACGACCGCCGCCGAATCGCCGCGCCCCACCGGGGCTGATCTCTCCCGCCCCACCGGCGCCGATTCCTCCCGCCCAGCCCGCAGCGTGAATCCCGAGATTGCTCGCTCATGGCTGCTGGTCAACGCGATGCGGCCGGAGATCTTCTCCGAGGCCTCGTCCTCGCGGGCGGATGCGGTCATCCTTGACATCGAGGACGCCGTCGATCCCTCGCACAAGGGCGAGGCCCGCGAGAACGTGATCCGCTGGATGCGCGACGGCGGCCAGGCTTGGGTCCGCATCAACGATGCGACGAGTCCCTTCTGGGCCGATGACCTCGCGGGCCTGCGCGGAACGACTGGACTGCTCGGCGTCATGCTCGCCAAGACCGAGTCCTCGGATCAGGTCACGGAGAGCTACCACCGCATGGACGGCAAGACTCCCGTGATCCCGTTGGTCGAGTCGGCCGTGGGGATCGAGGAGGCGAATCACATCGCCAAGGCTCAAGGAGCGTTCCGCCTCGCATTCGGTTCGGGCGATTTCCGCCGCGATACGGGCATGGCGGCCACCCCGGAAGCCATGGCGTACCCGCGAGCGAAACTCGTCGTCGCGAGCCGCGTGGGCGGCCTTCCTGGACCCATCGACGGGCCGACTGTGGGCACCAACCACCCGATCCTGCGGGAGCAGAGCGCCATTACCGTCATGATGGGCATGACGGGCAAGCTGTGCCTCGCGATCGATCAGACTACGGTGATCAACGAGGTCATCAGCCCGACGCCGAGCGACGTCGCGTGGGCTTCCGACTTCATGCGGGACTTCGAGGCGAACGGCCGCGTCATCCGCGACGGCTCCGATCTCCCGCGCCTCGGTCGCGCCGAGAAGATCATGAAGCTCGCAACTGCCTTCGGCGTTCAGCCGGCCTGAACGAGGGAACGCGTGAACGACTTCTGGGAGACGGCCCCTCCGCTCTACAGGAAGGTCGTGCTCTCGGGCATGGCCTTCCTGGGCGTGGGAATCATCTGCAATATTGTCGCGAACCTCGCCAACGTCGTCTGGCTCCTCTTCGTGTCACTGGCGATCATCGCCGTCGGCATCGTCGCGCACCTTTTTGGCATCGGCATCCGGGCGCGCGAGATGCGCCGTCGCCTCCGAGGATAGGCTTCTTCCATGGCCATAAACCCCGACCTGCAGGGTCGCGTCTACCCGCCTGCCGAGGCGTACGACGTCGCCCGCGAGAAGATCCGCGAATTCGCCCGTGCCGTCAAAGCCGGGAATCCGGCGCATTTCGACGTCGAGGCCGCGAAGTCGCTCGGCTATGCGGACCTGGTCGCGCCGCCGTCGTTCGCGATCATCGTCGCCCAGCGCGCCGATGCCCAGCTCATCGCGGATCCCGATTCGGGCATCGACTTCTCGCGCGTCGTCCACGCCGAGCAGCGCTTCACGCATCACCGACCGATCGTGGCGGGCGATCGCCTCACGGCCGAGCTGCACGTCGACAACGTGCGCGCCATGGGGGGTGGTGCGATGATCACGACTCGCGCCGAGATCGCGTCCGAGTCGGGGGAGAAGGTCGCCACCACGACCTCGTCCATCCTTGTCCGGGGGGAGGGCCAGTGACCACTGCAGGATTCGCCGCAGCGCCGGTGTTCGAACAGCTGGAGACCGGGCTCGAGATCGGGCGGCGCGAGATTGCCGTGACACGCGCAGACCTCGTCAGATACGCCGGCGCTTCCGGCGACTTCAACCCCATCCATTGGAACAACGACTTCGCAGTCGGCGTTGAGCTTCCCGGCGTGATCGCCCACGGCATGTTCACGATGGGCGCCGCCGTCCAGCTCGTCGTGGACTGGGCGGGCGACCCGGGGGCCGTCGTCGACTACCAGACCCGCTTCACCAAGCCTGTGCCAGTCTCCGACACCACGGGAACCGACGAGCCCGGCGCCGTCCTCGAGATTGTGGGAACCATCGGGGCGCTCGACGCCGACGCGCGCACCGCACGCGTCGATCTGGCCGTCACCTGCGCGGGCCAGCGCGTCCTGACCAAGGCCCAAGCGGTCGTCCGCCTCGCGTGAGACGGTCCGACTAAGCTGGGACGGTGAGCGAGACCCTCCTTTCCTCCCTGACCACCTCCGCCGTGGGCGGCCCCGCGGCCCGCTTCGAGGAGGCCCGCACGGAGGCGGAGATCGTCGACGCCGTTCGGACCGCGGACGACGCCGGCGAGCCCCTTCTGATTGTCAGCGGCGGTTCGAACCTGCTCGTCGCGGACGAGGGCTACCCAGGAACGGTGCTCAAGGTCGCGTCTGAGGGCCTTGAGGTTGACTCCGCAGACGCATGCGGGGGCGTCTCCGTCGGGGTACAGGCGGGACATCCGTGGGACGACTTCGTGGACCACGCCGTGCACCACGCGTGGAGTGGCGTCGAGGCGCTCTCAGGCATCCCCGGATCGACGGGTGCCACGCCAGTGCAGAACGTGGGGGCGTACGGTTCGGACGTCTCCCAGACCATCTGGCAGGTGCGCACGTGGGACCGCGAGGCGGGCGCCGTCAAGACTTTTGTCCCGTCTGAGCTCAAGTTCGGCTACCGGGATTCCCTCCTCAAGCAGACGACGAGGGAGGGCTCGCCCCGCTACGTGGTGCTTCGGGTGGACTTCCAGCTCGCGCTCGGCCGGATGAGCTCCCCGGTCCGCTACGCGGAGCTCGCGAGGGCGCTCGGCGTCGAGCCCGGGCAGCGGGCCTCAGCCCTCGACGTGCGCCGCGAGGTCCTCCGGCTCCGAGGGTCCAAGGGCATGGTGCTCGATGCCGACGACCGGGACACCTACTCGACCGGCTCCTTCTTCACCAACCCCATCCTCTCCCTCGAAGCGGCTAGGTCGCTGCCTTCCGAGGCGCCGCGGTACCCGGCTGGGGAGGGTCTCGTGAAGACGTCGGCGGCCTGGCTGATCGAGCAGGCCGGTTTCCACAAGGGCTACGGCCTTGAGGACGACAGCGTCACCGGCGGCCGCGCATCGCTCTCGACCAAGCACACACTCGCGATCACCAACCGCGGGGGAGCGAGTGCGAAGGACCTGCTCGCTCTCGCCCGAGAGGTGCGCGACGGGGTGCGAGCGCGCTTCGGCATCGAGCTGACGAACGAGCCGCTTCTCATCGGGCTCGCGCTGTGAACGCGCGATGATGAAGGGATGCCGACGGATTCCGTTTCGCCCACAGGTTCGCCGATAAGCACAGGTTCGCCGATAAGCACAGGTTCGCCGATAAGCACAGGTTCGCCGATAAGCACGACGGCGCTGGCTCGCCTCCGCCTTGTCGCCCAGGGACTCGTGCCCGGTGACTCGCTTCCCCCGCCGTTGCGGATGTCGCCGGATCCCGTCTCGGCAGTGCGACGGATGACGGCGCTTCAGAGTCAGGACCTCCCGGCCGGAATGCTCGCCGTCGGCGTGCGGGCGGACGGGGCCACAGCGAGCGGCGTCGCGGCAGCTTTGGCGAGTGGCGCCGTCGTCCGCACCTGGACCATGCGGGGGACGCTGTTCCTCGTCCTCGCCGAGGATGTCCGCACGTATGTGAAACTCGCCTCGGCGCGCGTCATGCGGTCGGCCGCTTCTCGGCACCGGGGGCTCGGGATCGCGGAGGAAGACGTGGCGGTCGTGCGGAAGGTCGCCGAGGAACGGCTTGGTGGGGGAAACGGCTTAACTCGGGCGGAGCTGTTCGACGCGTTTCAGGCGGCGGGCCAGCCCACAGGCGGCCAGCGGGGGATCCATCTGCTGTCGATCCTGAGCCACAGGTTGGTTCTGGTGCAGGGGCCGCTTCGAGGGCGGCAGCAGGAGTTCAGGCTCGCCGAGGAGTGGTTGCCGCCGGGCGAGGGGCTCGCGGGGGACGATGCCCTCGAATATCTCGCGGGCCGGTATGTGGCCTCACACGGACCCGTTGACGAGCGTGACTTCGCCTGGTGGATCGGCCAGCCGCTCGGAAGCGTGAGAGGACCTTTTCGCGCGGCCGCCGCGAAGGTGGTCGCGGTCGAAAATGAGGGCCGGGTGCTGTTCTGCACGCCCGAGGTCGCGTCGCTGCTCGACTCGCGGGCGGGTGCGCGCACGGCTGTCGCGCTGCCGGGCTACGACGAGCTTGCCCTCGGTTACCCGGACCGATCCGTGGCCATTCCGGCGCCGTATCTCGAGCGGCTGATCCCGGGCGTGAACGGTGTCTTCAAGGCCATGCTTTCGTTCGGCGGCCGAGCGGTCGGAACGTGGCTCAAGGAGGGCACCCCGGCCGCTCCCCGCGTCCGGCCGGAGCTGTTCGAGGAGCTCCCGCCCGCGGCGGCCGACGCTATGGCCCGAGCCGTGGCTCGGATCGAAAAGTACTGGGCCGGCTGAAGAAGGTGCTGCGCCGGTTGAAGCAGCTCGTGTCAGAGCGTGCCGGTCGCGATCTTGAGCATGCGGCGCAGCGGCTCCGCGGCTCCCCACAGGAGCTGATCTCCGACGGTGAACGCGGAGATGTACTCCGGCCCCATCTCGAGCTTCCGGATACGGCCCACAGGGATGTCGAGCGTTCCGGACGCCGCCACGGGGGTCAGCTCGTCCATGGACGCCTGCTTCTCGTTCGGCACCACGTGCGCCCACTCGTTGTCGGCATCGATGATCCGCTCGATCTCAGCGACCGGGAGGTCCTCCCGCAGCTTCAGGGTGAGGGCTTGGGAGTGCGAGCGCATGGCGCCGATCCGGACGCAGAGGCCGTCCATGATGACCGGATCGATAGCACCGCCGGCGCGCGTCCCGAGGATCTTGTTGGTTTCGACCCCGGCCTTCCACTCTTCCTTGGACTGGCCATTGCCGAGGTCGGCATCGATCCACGGGATGAGGGAGCCTGCGAGCGGAACGCCGAACTGCGTCGCGTCGACACCGCCGCGCTGGGCCGCGAGAACCTTGCGGTCAATCTCGAGGATCGCTGACGCGGGGTCTTCGAGTTCGGATGCGACGGCACCGTGCAGGGTTCCGAACTGGGTGAGCAGCTCGCGCATGTGCCGCGCACCGCCGCCCGAGGCGGCCTGGTACGTCATGGACGTGCCCCACTCGACGAGGTTGTTGCGGAACAGCCCACCGAGGCCCATGAGCATGCACGAGACCGTGCAGTTGCCACCGATGAAGTCCTTCACGCCGGTCGCGAGGCCTTCGTCGATGACCTTCCGGTTGACAGGATCCAGCACGATGATCGAGTCGTCGTTCATCCGCAGCGTCGACGCCGCGTCAATCCAGAGGCCGTCCCAGCCAGCGCCGCGCAGCTGGGGGTGCACCTTCTTCGTGTAGTCCCCGCCCTGCGCGGTCACGATGATCGGCAGCTTGGCGAGGGCCTCGACGTCGTACGCATCCAGCAGCGGCCCCGCGCCCTCAGCGAACGCGGGAGCGGCGCCGCCGGCGTTCGACGTGGAGAAGAACACGGGGTCGATCGAGGCGAAGTCGCCTTCGTCCTGCATCCGCTCCATGAGCACGGAGCCCACCATGCCGCGCCAGCCGACAAAGCCCACCGAAGAAGTCATGCCTTCCATTTTACGGGCGACGGCGGTGCTCCCGCTGCGCGTTACTTCACACCGAGGAGGGCGGTCAAGCGGGCGGGGGCGGTCAGTCGTTGCGGACCGCGCGCAGGGCTGTCAGGAGGATGGCGTCGTCGCCGGGGTCCTCGGCGATATCCGCCGAATCGGGCATCTTCACACCGAGCAGCCAGCCGCCGTCGTGCGCCGCCCGAACCGAGAGCGCATAGCCTTGGCCCACGCCGTGCCGCTCCACCAGGACCCGCCCGTCCGGGTGCTCGCCGAGGTGGCCGGCTATGAGCTGGAACGTCGCCTCAGCCGGCGGGAGGTCGGCTCGCTGGGGCAGCGCCCACCACGTGCCGTAGGCACGGGGCCTCAGGAGGATGGCGATTCCGGGCGCCTCAAGCAGGACGATCCGGTCCGACCACTCGCGGGACTCGAGGGTGAGGTCCATCCTGCGTTCTGCGTCGCCGAGCGCGGCGGCGATGCCCGCTACAGGCCCCTCGACCAGGAGCTCGCCCGTGCTTCCGACCTCGGCGAACCGGCGCGCGACGAGGGCAGAGGCGCCCGAGGAGAGTACCTCCGGGATGTCGGCGTAGTCGATGACGCCGAGAAGCTCCGCGGTAGCCTGAGCGCTCGGTCCGCCCTGCAAAGCGAGGAGCGCGAGCAGCTCGGCGAATCCGAGCCCGATCTCCTCGGCTGTGCCCTGGGTGGCGGTCTCTTCTGCGTCCTTTTCTGCCTCGGCATGCACGCTCGCCACCCTACACGCCGCCGGCCACCCGGACCGCGCCCCTGGATCAGCGCTGACGAGCCAAGACACGGCAGACGGAAACCCTTTCCACATTCGGGTTGCACCGTTATCGTTCAAAGGGTCGCTGGGGGCAGGTCGTGATCTGGAGCACGTGGACGGAGGTCGCTCCGCCCCGCACCCGAGGCGCGGGGCTGTCCTCAGCCCCGGCATCCAAGTGCAGTGCAAGCGACAAGGAGTGGACTACATGACCCAAGAAGTCGTCCAGAGCCACCGTGGCCACGCCCTCAAACGGGTGGTCGGATTCTGGGGGCTCATGTTCGTCTCCCTCGGATCCATCATCGGTTCGGGCTGGCTGCTGGGTGCGCTCGGGGCCGCCAAGTCGGCGGGCCCCGCATCTCTCATCTCGTGGCTCCTCGCGGCCGTGCTCCTCGTGGTTCTGGCGCTCATCCACGCCGATCTCGGTGCGGCGTATCCCGTCGCGGGCGGCACCGCCCGCTATCCGCACTACGCGTTCGGCGCTCTTGCCGGGTTCACTGCGGGTTGGGCAGGCTACCTGCAGGCGGTCACGATCGCGCCGATCGAGGTGGAAGGCAGCATTACCTATCTCGAGAGCGCTCCGTGGGCATCGGGCCTCAAGATGGTGAACCCGGATTCGACGCTCACGCCGATCGGCCTGCTCATCGCGGCGCTCGCGCTGGCCCTCTTCCTGGTCATCAACCTCATGGGCGCGAAGTGGCTCTCGGACAGCAACGTCGTTGTGGTGATCTGGAAGACGGCCGTGCCGATCCTGACGATCATCGTGATCATCTTCCTGCGGTTCCATCCCGGGAACTTCACGCAGGGCGGGGGCGGCTTTGCCCCCAACGGCGTCCACGGCATCTTCGCGGCGCTGCCGCTCGGCGTCGTCTTCGCCCTCCAAGGCTTCGAGCAGGCCGCCCAGATGGCCGGTGAGGCTCGCAACCCGAAGAAGGACGTCGCGCGGGCCATCATCATCGCGATGTTCATCGGAGCGGCGATCTACATCCTGCTCGAGGTCGCGTTCATCGGGGCGCTGGATCCGGCGAACATCGCCAAGGGCTGGGCCAACCCGCTCGGTGCTGGAGCCTACGGGCCGTACTACGACCTTGCGATAGCCGCGGGAGCAGGATGGCTGGCGACAATCCTCCTGATCGACGCCGTCGTCTCGCCTGCCGGTACCGGCCTTGTCTACGTGGGCACGTCGGCCCGCATCTCCTACGCCCTCGGCGAGGACGACGCGTTGCCCTCAGCCCTCACGCGGGTCAGCCGCCGCGGCGTGCCCTGGGCGTCGCTCGTCATCGCGTTCATCATCGGCCTCATCGCACTGCTCCCGTTCCCGAGCTGGCAGTCCCTCGTGGGCCTCGTCACCGATGCGACGGCAATCATGTACGCCTTCGCCCCGGTCTCGCTCGAAGCCCTCATCCGCCAGCATGAGAGCCGGAGGCACCCGTACCGCGTGCCGTGGCCGAAGGTCCTCACCCCGTTCGGCTTCGTTGCGGCCAACCTCATCATCTACTGGTCTGGCTTCGAGGCCATCTGGAAGCTCCTGACCGCGATCCTCATCGGCCGGATCATCTTCGAGATCGCCTTGCGGCGCTCGAAGTCCCTCCGCGAGCGCCGCGACCTCGACTGGCGCGCGGCTTCGTGGATCTGGCCGTGGCTCATCGGCCTGCTCGTGCTCGGGCTCCTCGGTCGCTACGGGACCGGCGCGCTGAACATCCTCCCCGAGTGGGTCGACATCGCCTTCGTCATCGGCTACGCCCTCGTGATCTTCTACTACGCCGTGGGCCTCGCGATGAAGACCGAGGACATCGAGGCTGCCGTGGGCGAGGACGAGTTCGAGTTCGAGGAAATCGACGCGCTGGAAGGCGAGCCGGGCGGCCGTCGCGCCGCTGGGCCCGCCGTCGGCTAGCGGCGGAACACGATGATCCGGTAGCGGATCCCGCTCCGCGAATCACGCCACCCGTCCTCGCCTGGATCGGCTCCCACAGGGCGCCATTCCGGGCCGAGGGCGGGTGCTTTCGTGTCGCCGTCCACGTCGAGATCGAGGAAGGTGACGACGGCGGTGTCCACGCCATCGAGGGCGAGGGCCTGTTCGAACAGCTCCCCGCCGCCGATAAGCCAAGTGCGTGCGCCGCCGGGCGCGGCCGCGGCTTGGGCGAGGCCGTCCCCCAGCGAGTGGACGACGACGGCGCCCTCCGCCTCCCAGCCCTTCTGGCGGGTCACGACGATATTCGTGCGCCCCGCGAAGGGCCGGAACTTCGGCGGGATCGACTCCCATGTGCGCCGTCCCATGACCACGGGGTGACCCTTTGTGAGGGAGGAGAAGTGCGCGAGGTCCTCGGGGACGTGCCAGGGCATGGTCCCGTTGCGACCGATCACCCCATCCCGGCTCTGCGCCCAGACGAGGCCCACGCCCGGCGTGGCGTTTGCGTCAGGGGGAGAGACTCCTTGCGGCTGGGTGCTTCCGGACTGAGTCATACAGCGACGGGGGCCTTGATCGCGGGATGGTGGCGGTAGTCGGCGACCTCGAAGTCCTCGAATCGGTAGTCGAAGATGCTCTCGGGCTTCCGCACAAGGCTCAGTTTCGGGTACGGATACGGCTCGCGGGAGAGCTGCTCCTGGACCTGCTCGAGATGCGTGTCGTAAATGTGGCAGTCGCCGCCCGTCCAGACGAAGTCGCCCACGCCGAGGCCGAGCTGATGCGCCACCATGTGGGTGAGCAGGGCGTACGAGGCGATGTTGAACGGGACGCCGAGGAACATGTCCGCGCTGCGCTGGTAGAGCTGGCACGAGAGCTTGCCCGGCTCCCCACCGCTGCCGGGCTCTACGTAGAACTGGAAGAACGCGTGGCACGGCGGAAGGGCCATCTTCGAGATCTCGGCGACGTTCCACGCCGAGACGATGTGCCGCCTCGAATCCGGGTTGCTGCGCAGCGACTCCATGACGGAGGCGATCTGGTCGATGTGCTGGCCGTCCGGGGTGGGCCACGAGCGCCACTGGACGCCATAGACCGGGCCGAGTTCGCCGTCGTCGTCCGCCCACTCGTCCCAGATGGTGACGCCTTGCTCCTGCAGCCAACGCACGTTCGAGTCGCCGCGCAGGAACCAGAGGAGCTCAACGGCGATCGACTTGAAATGGACTCGCTTGGTGGTCACGAGCGGGAAGCCTTCGGCGAGGTCGAAGCGGATCTGGCGCCCGAAGACGCTGCGGGTCCCGGTTCCGGTGCGGTCTGACTTGTGGGTTCCGTGATCGAGGACGTCGCGCAAGAGGTCCTCGTAGGGCGTGGCAATGCGCGTCGGGGTGGGCATGCATCTAGGGTAACGTCGCGATACCGAAGATCAGTCTTCGAACGGCTTGACCTGCTCGACCGCCACGACCTGCGGCGTGCCCTCGACGGTCACGTGGAACACGAGCATCTCGCCGGGCGCGAGGTAGGGGTCCTCCGCGGGGAGCTCGCTCTCGATGCCCGGCTCGCACCGCTCGGCGAAGGCCCCGAGCAGGGCAGGCAGCACGGGCCGGTGGGTGCAGATGAGGGCGCTCGACCGCTTGTCGAAGAGCTTTCCCACGATCGCCGCGGCCTTCTCCGGCTTCCGCTTGTACGCCGCCTCGGTGAGCTTCTCGTTGAGGCGGACCTTGACGGTGCCCTTCGAGGCTGCGATGTACGGCTGGACGGTGTCGACGCAGCGACGCCACGGGCTCGTGACGACCCGCTTGGGCCGCCAGGCAGCGAGGAGCCTTGCAAGGGCCGCGGCCTGCCGGACGCCTGATGCAGCCAAGGTCCGATCGCCCTCGGCCTTGGTCCACGAGCCCCGCGGCTTCGCCTTGGCGTGCCGAAGAAGGATGAGCGGCAACGTGTCGAGCTCGCCGCGCCGGTGGCATTCCGCGAGCCAGCGCAGGGGCAGGACGTCTGTGGGGTTCGTCAGGAGCGTCGCCGCCTCCTCGACGCCGCACCAGTGCACCGAATCGACCTCGGTGCCGTCAGGGCGGATGACGGCGCTCGGCGGCACTTTGAGCGCCCAGTAGTGGACGATCTTCAACCCGGCCGTGACGTGGTAGCTCGTGGCCGGGAGTGGGACGCCGAGCGGTTCCTCGAGGCCGATCTCCTCGCGCACCTCCCGGATCGCGCACTCGGGCATCGTCTCGCCGCGGTCCTGCTTGCCCTTAGGCCAAGACCAGTCGTCATAGCGCGGGCGGTGGATCAGGAGCACCTCCAGCTCGCCCGAGCGGATACGCCACGGGAGGGCTCCGGCCGCGTAGACCGAGACGGGCTCGCCCAGGACCTGGCCTTCGTCGGCAATGCGCGGTTGATCCGCCATCGTCACCGCAGGGACGAGGACCGCTGGCGGGCGCGGGACGCGAGCAGCCACGACTGGATGTCCTGAAGGGGAGGGCCCTCCGCATCGATGTGGTGCCGGGTCCAGGTGCCGGTCCGGTCGAGGTGCCAGCTTGATGTGCTGTCGTCGAGGTAGCGGTCCAAGAGGGCAATCAGCTCGTTGATGTCCTCGCGGTTCCGGAGCTGGACGAGGGCCTCCACCCGCCGGTCGAGGTTGCGGTGCATCATGTCCGCCGAGCCGATGTAGACGACGGGGCTCCCCCCATTCGCGAACGCGAACACGCGCGAGTGCTCGAGGAACCGGCCGAGGATGGAGCGGACCGTGATGTTCTCGCTCAGCCCCGGCACGCCGGGCCGCAGCGAGCAGATGCCGCGAACGATGATGTCGACCTTCACTCCCGCCTGGGAGGCGCGGTAGAGCGAGTCGATGATGGCCTCGTCGACCATCGAGTTGACCTTGATGACGACGCGCGCCCGGAGGCCCGCCCGAGCGTTCCTGATCTCCGTCTCGATGCGGTCGATCAGCCCCGAGCGCACCGAGCGCGGTGCGACGAGGAGGCGCTTGAACGTGGACTTGGGAGCGTAGCCGGAAAGCTGATTGAAGAGTTTGGAAAGGTCCTCGCCGACCTGCTCGTCGCACGTGAGGAGCCCGAGGTCCTCGTAATACCGGGCCGTTCTCGGGTGGTAGTTGCCGGTGCCGATGTGGCAGTAGCGGCGGAGGCCGTCGTTCTCCTGCCGGACCACGAGCGAAAGCTTGCAGTGGGTCTTGAGCCCCACGATGCCGTAGACCACGTGCACTCCGGCCTGCTCGAGCTTCCGCGCCCACGAGATGTTCGCCTGCTCGTCGAACCGGGCCTTGATCTCGACGAGGGCCAGCACCTGTTTGCCGGCCTCGGCCGCGTCGATGAGCGCGTCCACGATCGGCGAGTCGCCCGAGGTGCGGTACAGGGTCTGCTTGATGGCCTGAACCTTCGGATCCGCCGCGGCCTGCTCCAAGAACGCCTGGACCGAGGTCGAGAAGGAGTCGTACGGGTGGTGCAGGAGGATATCCCGGCGGCGCATGGCCGCGAAGACGTTCGCGGCCTTCGACGTCTCGGACTCGTTGAGGAAGCGCGAGGTGTGGGCGAGCTGCTTCGGGTAGTGGAGCTCGGGCCTGTCGATCGCGCTGATCACCGAGAGGCCACGGAGATCGAGCGGCCCCGGGAGGGAGTACACCTCGGCCTCGTCCACGCCGAGCTCCCGGACCAGAAGGGCCCGGATGTTCGGATTGATGTCCGTTGTGACCTCGAGGCGAACTGGCGGACCGAACCGCCGCCGCAGGAGCTCCTTCTCGAGCGCCTGGAGGAGGTTCTCGGCGTCGTCCTCTTCGACCTCGAGGTCCTCGTTGCGGGTCACGCGGAACGTGTGGTGCTCCACAACCTCCATCCCCGGGAAGAGCTGGTCGAGATGAACCGCAATGAGGTCTTCGAGGGGGATGAAACGTGCGAGCCGCCCGGCGACGCTCCCGGCCCGCGGGCCGTCTATGGAGATGAGCCGCGGAAGCTGGTCCGGCACCTTGAGGCGCGCGAAGAGGTCCTTGTCGCTCACAGGATTGCGGACGACGACGGCGAGATTGAGCGAGAGGCCCGAAATGTAGGGGAACGGGTGGGCCGGGTCGACAGCGAGGGGCGTCAGGATCGGGAAGACCTGCTCGGAGAACAGGGTGCTCAGGCGCTCGTGCTCGGCCTCGCCCAGATCGTCCCACGAGACGAGCTGGATGCCGGCTTCGGAGAGGGCGGGGCGAATCTGGTCGTTGAAGACGCGGCAGTGGCGCTCCTGCAGTTCGTGCGCTGCGACCGAGATCTGATCGAGGACCTCGTGCGGGCTAAGCCCCGAGGCAGAGGGGACGGCGAGGCCGGTCGCGATGCGTCGCTTGAGACCGGCGACGCGGACCATGAAGAACTCGTCGAGATTCGAGGCGAAGATCGAGAGGAAGTTCACGCGCTCGAGCAGGAACAGCTCGGGGTCCTCTGCGAGCTCGAGGACGCGCGCGTTGAACGCGAGCCAGCTCAGTTCCCTGTCCAGGAAGCGGTCTGGGCCGATCTCCCCAGCGGGGGAGGGGCTTGGCTGGAACTGGGGGATGTCGATCCGGTCCTCTGTCGCCCGAGAGGCTGGGACCTCTGACGAACCGAAGACGGGCGCAGCGCCGCTGGGCCGTACGGCAGTACGGGTCGTCCCGACGGCGGCGAGGTCAGGATTCTGCGGCGCCAGTGCTGCAGTGCTCTCGTTCTGGGCTTCAGTCACTGTTCCTCCGCAGGAGCTCTTGTCCGTTCGGAAACCAGCCTACAAGGGCTGTGGCCTGATCGACCCGCCGCGACCGGCCGTCGGCTCAGGCGCGGGCAGGCTGGGGAGGCCCGTAGAGCACGTCCTTGTCCCAGAGCGTGAAGCCCAGCTTGCGGTAGAGGGCCACGGCAGCCGCGTTGTCAGCGTCGACGTAGAGCATGATCGTCTTGAGCCCTTGGGAGTGGAGGTAGTCGATCCCCGTCCGGGTCAGGGCGAGGCCCAGGCCCCGCCCTTGCGCTGACGGGTCGACGCCGACGACGTAGACCTCTCCGATCGGCTTGTGCTCGCCGTGGGCGGGATGCACCTTGGTCCAGTGGAACCCGAGGATCCGGTCATCGCCGTCGACCGCGAGGAAGAAGCCGGCAGGGTCGAACCACGGCTCGGCCATGCGGGCCTCGAGATCGCTTCGGCGAAGCGCGCCCTGCTCGGGGTGGTGGGCGAAGGCAGCCCTGTTGGCCTCGAGCCACGCTTCCTCGTCCTGCCCGGGCACAAAGTTCCTCAGGGCAACGCCCTCGGGAAGGCTAGGCGTCGGCCCCTCGGCGTGGCGCACCATGACCATTCGCCACAACTCGCGCAGGGGAACGTACCCGTAGAGCGCCGCGAGCTCAGCAGCCGCCTCGTGGTTCCCATGGGACCAGGCAGTGAGGCCTTCCTGGCCAGCGGGTCCCCGCAGTTCCCGGATCGCTTCGACGAGCCGTACACCCACACCCTGGTTGCGGTAGTTCGGATGGACGGCGAGCTCGACGACTCCCGTGCCGTCGGGTTGGAACGCAATCGCAGCTACCCCGGCAAGGTCCTGTGGCGCCTCTGACTCCGACGTGTCGTCGAGCGCGTGCACCGCGACAGTCAGGATCTCCTCCGATCTCGTCTCGGGCGAGCGCTGGAGCACGATCGTCTGCTCGGAAAGCGACGGCGTGCCGTCGGAATCCTCTGCGGCGGCAAGGAGCGCCTCGACCTCGCTCCACAGGGCACGGGGGACGCGTCCCTCGACGACGGTGGCGGGCCAGTCCTGGGGGTTTGCGCTCGTCATGCAGCAAGGCTAGCGAATGCGGGGGAGGCGTGGGCCGTTTGGCGCCAGTCGCGGCGTCTGTGTAGAGTGGTGGCTCGCCGCTGAAAGGCGGTCGCGGGGGATCCACCAGTGGGGTGGCCTTGATACGTTCGACCCGTATGTCCTCCACAAGCCGAAAGGCCCTGCACGGATTCGTGCAGGGCCTTTCGTGGTCCCGGGGGCAAGGTTGGCTGTGCCCGCCTAGGCGTCGCTCAGCTCGTCCTCGTTGAGCCGCGTGAGAGTGAGCCGGTAGCCCACGTTTCGAACGGTGCCGATGAGGCCCTCGTGATCGGGCCCGAGCTTGGCGCGGAGTCGCCGAACGTGCACATCGACCGTTCGGGTGCCCCCGTAGTAGTCGTATCCCCATACCTCCGTGAGGAGCTGCTGGCGGGTGAAGACGCGGCCCGGATGCTGTGCGAGGTACTTGAGCAGCTCGAACTCCTTGAACGTGAGGTTGAGCGCCTCCCCGTTGACGCGGGCGGTGTAGCTCGCCTCGTCGATGACGACGCCGGCCGCCCTGATCTCGGTCTCGGGCTCGTCGACGCGGGCCGAGCGTGACATGGCGAGGCGAATGCGTGCCTCGATCTCGGCAGGACCGGCCGACTCGAGGACGATGTCGTCGACCGCCCATGCCGACGAGATGGCCGCCATCCCGCCTTCGGTGAGGATGAGAAGGAGAGGGGCGCTCAGTCCCGTGGCCTTGAGGAGCTGGGTGAGCGAGCGGGCGCCCACAAGGTCTTTGCGCGCGTCGAGGAAGATCACGTCGGCCGGATCCGCGTCGAGCAGGGCAGTCGGCTCGGCCGCGAGGATGTGCACCTGATGGTTCAGGAGCTCGAGGGCAGGGAGGACCTCGACCGAAGAGCCTCGGCTATTGGTCAGCAGCAGGATGTGCGACATGGTTCCTCCCGAAGAGCAGGCTGCACACCGTCGGGCAGGTCGTTCCTATTTGAACGAGTATACGTGGAGCGCTATGGAAGGATGGCTGTGTGAAGACGTGGATCGGAGGCGCGGCGGCCGCGGGCATAGGCGTGGCGGGCACGCTCGCACTCGTCGTGTCGAGCCTCGGCGGCCCATTCACGCAGGCTGCGGTCGCCGTCGTCCTCTCCGCAGGAGCAGGGCTCGGATGGCCGTTCTTCCTCGGCATTCCCGCCAAGCGGACCAACGGTGTCATTCTTGCGCTTTCGGGCGCAGTCTCGGGAGTCGCCGCCGCGGCGGCGAGCGGCCCGGAGTACCTTTCGTGGACACCGTCCGTCATCGCCTTGGGGATCATGGCCGTCATCGTCGTCCAGCTGATCCGCGGAACCGGGCAGTCCCACCGTCTGGAATCGACACTCGGGGCGAGCTCCGGCGTCCTGCTGTGCGCCCTTGGGGCAGGCTGGATCGCGACCGCGCGCTTCACGGGCATGGGCTCGATGCTTCTCGTCGCGGGCATCAGCACGACGGTCGCGCTTCTGGTCGGTGCGATCAACTGGCCGGACACGATCGTTGCGCCTCTCGCCATCATCTTCGCAGGGCTCGCCGCGCCCCTCGCCGCGCTCGTGCTCACGGGCGTGACCGTGATTCCAGCCACAGCTGCAGGCGTCCTCATCGGAGCGGTCCTCGCGGCGGTACGGCGCCTCAACCGGACACGCCTGCGGCCGATGCCGCGCCCGGGCCTCGTCGCGCTCGCCCTCGGTCCGGTGCTTGCCGTCGGATCGCTCGCCTATTTCATCGACAAGCTCCTCATCTATTGAGCCGTCATGCGACGAGCACCCTCTTTGGGAGGCGTTACGATGGCGCTATGTCTGTTCTTGCCTGGGAAATCCTCTTCCTCGTCCTGCTTGTGATCGCCGGGATCTCGATGGCCTGGTTCGCTGTGTACGCGATCCTCGGGCTGTTCCGCGGCCAGCGCTGACCCTCGCGGAGACCACTAATGCCCATCGAGATCCCAACCGGACTCACCCCCGAGCTCGTCCCACTGTCGTGGCTCATCGGGGAGTGGGAGGGTCGCGGGCGTCTCGGCGCGGGTGAGGCGGGTGACGAGCACTTCGGGCAGCACGTCACGTTTGCACAGAACGGCTTTCCGTACCTCGAGTACAAGGCCGAGAGCTGGCTCTGCGATGAGAACGGCGCAAAGCTGCGCCCCCTCTCCGTCGAGACCGGCTACTGGCAGCTGGACCGCCCGCTGCAAGACGCCGACGGAGGCCCCGGTCTCACGCCCCCGGACATCGTCCCGGCCTACAAGTCCGCGGACGAGGTCGAGCGGCTCCGGAACGCGGATGGGGGCTTCGACATCGCCGTCACGATCCTCCACCCGGGGAGCATCGCCGAGCTCTACTATGGCCAGATCAAGGGTCCCCAGATCCATCTCAGCACGGACGCCGTCATGCGCGGCGCTCACAGCCATGACTACTCCGCCGCGACGCGCCTCCTCGGACTAGTCAACGGCGACCTGTTCTGGCGTTGGGATGTCGCCTCGGGAGGCTCGCCTCTTGGCCCGCATGCCTCGGCAATCCTTCACCGCGTGGCAACGCCGGAGACGCCGCAGCAGCCCACCGAATGAGAACTTCGGTCCTCGCGGACTGAAACCGAACGTCTGGACGTTGTGACTGTCATGAGTTTCGTTTCTCCCCTCCTCGGACGGCCGGGCGCCGTCGCCGCGTCCGGCGCTGACGCGGGTGTGGCCGCCCACTACGGTGACCCTGTACGCGAGCAGCGCCTGCTCGCCGAGGGGAGCGCCGTCGTCGACCTCTCGTTCCGGGGCGTCGTCACTGTTGCTGGCCCCGACCGGCTCACATGGCTCACAACCCTCTCCTCCCAGCAGGTCTCGGCGCTGGTCCCGGGCCAGTCGGCGGAACTGCTCCTCCTGAGCGTCCAGGGCAGGATCGAGTACGACGCGCGGATCGTGGACGACGGCGAGAGGGCTTGGCTCCTCGTGGAGGCCGCCGAGGCCGAGGGCCTCGCCGCATGGCTCGACTCGATGCGGTTCATGCTCCGTGTCGAGGTCGCCAACGTGAGCGACGAGTGGGGCGTTCTGGGCGCGACCCGCCGCCTCGAGGTGCTAGCCGAAATCGTGGGCGTCGGCCCCGTGTGGGAAGACCCGTGGCCCCACATCGCACCGGGCGGGTACAGCTACGCGCCCGTGCCGGAGCAACAGCACCCGGGCCTCGAACGCCCGTGGTTCGAGCACCTCGTTCCGGCCGACCAGCTCGGCGTCGCGGCCGCCTTGCTTGATGCCGCGGGCACGGGCCTCGCGGGTTCCATGGCCGCTGAGGCGCTTCGCATTGCCGCATGGCGTCCGCGCATGGGCTTCGAGAGTGACGACAAGGTCATTCCGCACGAGCTGGACCTGCTGCGCACGGCGGTGCACCTGTCCAAGGGCTGCTACAAGGGTCAGGAGACGATCGCGCGAGTCCACAACCTCGGGCACCCCCCGCGGCGGCTCGTCATGCTCCAGCTGGACGGTTCCGCGCACACGCTCCCTGCCGTTGGGAGTCCGGTTCTCCAGCGGGCGGACGACGGCGCCGAGAAGCAGGTCGGGCGCGTCACCTCGGCGGCCCTTCACTACGAGATGGGCCCGATCGCCCTCGCAATCGTCAAGCGCAGCACGGACCCCTCCGCAACGCTCGTTGTCCGCGGCGAGGCGGAGGGCGAGGAGTATGCGGCTGCCCAGGAGCTCATCGTTGCTCCGGATGCGGGTCAGGTCGTGCAGCGGCCCGCCGGCCTGCTGCGCGGCCAGCCATGATGCCAGGAGGAAACGTGACCGACAACGCAGGCCAGCCAGCCGACAGCAGGCCGGCCCCGAGCCAGCCGGACGCCGACGTCATCGAGCTGGCCACGCGCCTCTTCGATGCAGCAAGGAGTGGGGACGAGCCAACGCTGCGCGCCTATCTCGAGGCCGGGGCGCCGTCGTCGCTCGCCAACCAATCGGGGGACACGCTCATCATGCTGGCCGCATATCACGGCCACGCAGGCACCGTTCGCCTCCTCGGCGAGCACGGCGCCGACGTCCAGACCCCCAACGATCGCGGGCAGACACCGCTCGCGGGGGCGGTCTTCAAGGGGTATGCCGACGTCGTCGACGCCCTTCTCGAGTTCGGAGCCGATCCCGACGCCGGAACTCCCTCCGCCCGTCAGGCCGCGCAGATGTTCGGCCGGGACGAGCTCATTCAACGCTTCAACGTGTGAGGTTCGTCTCCTAATACCTCGAGGCGGACTCCTGCGGACTGAAGCTGTCCTCAGGAAGTGAGACCCTAGTCCGGTGGAAAAAGTCGAACGCCCCTGGGCGGCCCTGTGGTCCCTCGTCATCGGGTTCTTCATGATCCTCATCGACACGACCATCGTTTCGGTCGCCAACCCGGCGATCATGCGGGGCATCGGTGCGGACATCAATGAGGTCATCTGGGTCACGAGCGCCTACCTGCTCTCGTACGTCGTGCCTCTGCTCATCACTGGGCGGCTCGGCGATCGACTCGGGCCCAAGAACGTGTATCTCGCGGGCCTCGTGGTGTTCACGCTCGCCTCGCTCTGGTGCGGCCTCTCGGGCAGCATCGCATCGCTCATCACCGCTCGAGTCGTACAGGGCATCGGCGCTGGCCTCATGACTCCGCAGACCATGGCGGTCATCACGCGAATCTTCCCGCCGGAGCGCCGCGGTGCGGCAATGAGCGTGTGGGGTTCGACGGCGGGCGTCGCCATGCTTGTCGGCCCGATCCTCGGCGGCCTTCTCGTCGATGGTCTCGGCTGGGAGTGGGTGTTCTTCATCAACGTCCCCGTGGGGATCGTGGGCTTCATCCTCGCGTGGCGCCTCGTGCCGACGCTCAAGACGCACGCGCACCGCTTCGACTGGCTGGGCGTCGCGCTGAGCGGTATTGCGATGTTCCTCATCGTGTTCGGCATTCAGGAAGGCCAGACCTACTCGTGGGGGACGATCACCGGTCCTATCACGGTGTGGGGATTGATCATTGCCGGAATCGTCATCATGGTGCTGTTCGTCGTGTGGCAGGCAGTCAACAAGGCGGAGCCGCTCGTGCCGCTCGGACTCTTCCGCGACCGCAACTTCTCGCTCGCGAATCTGGGCATCACGACAGTGGGCTTCACGGTGACCTCGTTCGGACTTCCGACGATCTTCTACTACCAGCTCGTCCGTGGGATGAGCCCCACGCAGTCGGCGCTCATGATGATCCCGATGGCCGTCCTCTCCGGTGGTCTCGCACCCTTCGCGGGCAAGCTCGTGGACCGGGGCCATGCGAAGGTGATGAATATCGCTGGGATGCTCCTGTTCGTCGTCGCCCTCGTCCTGTACTCCGTCCTGCTGACCCCGGATCAGCCGATCTGGATGCTGCTCATCCCGGGTGCCATTCTCGGCGTGGCCAACGCGGGCATCTGGGGTCCCCTTGCGACACTCGCGACGCGGAATCTTCCTCCCCAGCTGGCCGGCGCCGGCTCAGGCATCTACAACACGACCCGGCAGATCGGCGGCGTGCTCGGCAGCGCGGCGATCGCGACGCTCATGGAGTCGCGCCTCGCGGCCGACCTCCCCGCACGGCCGGGTGGTGCCGCGGCGAGCACGAGCAGCCTGGCATCCGGTCCGCTTCCGTCCTTCATCCAAGGCGGCTTTACGACGGCGATGGCTGAGTCGATCCTGCTCCCCGCGGCCGTGATTGCGATCGGGTTCATCGTGGCGTTCTTCTTCGCGAAGGTCCGTCAGCCTTCATGGGGCGCCCCGGCCGACGCGCAGCGCACGGGTACCGAGCCACCCTCGCCTGTGGAGGCCGACCGACCCTAGGCTGGCCCCATGACTTCTTCGGCACCCAGCATCCAGCTCGCTTCCGGACACTCCATCCCGCAGCTCGGCCTCGGGACCTGGCCGCTCGACAACGCGGAGGCGGCGGACGTCGTCGCCACCGCGTTCGAGCTCGGCTACCGGCACGTCGATACTGCGGAGAACTACGGCAATGAAGAAGGCGTCGGCGAGGGGATCCGGCGCTCGGGCGTTGCTCGCGAGGACGTTTTCGTCACCACGAAGTTCAACCGCGCGTGGCACAGCGTCGAGGGGGTGCGAGAAGCGTGGGAGCACGCCGTGCGGCGACTGGGCCTCGAGTACCTCGACTTGTTCCTTGTGCATTGGCCCAATCCTGATCAGGGCACGTTCGTCCAGGCTTGGGAGGGCCTCGTGGCCTTGCGCGATCAGGGGAAAGTCCACTCGATCGGGGTCTCGAACTTCACGCCAGAGCACCTCGACGCGATTATCGAGGCGACTGGTGTGGGACCGGATGTCAACCAGATCCAGTTGAGCCCGTACTGGGTCCAGGACAACGCTCGTGCCTACCATCAAGCACACGCGATCGTGACCGAGTCGTACAGCCCGATCGGGCGGGGCCAGGAACTGCTCTCCGAACCGGCGGTGGTCTCGGTTGCCGAGGCTCACGGGGTGTCGCCAGCCCAGGCCGTCCTGCGGTGGCACACCCAGCAGGGGCTTGTCGCCATCCCGAAGTCGGCCTCGCGTGAGCGGCTCGAGGCGAACCTCGCGGTGTTCGACTTCGATCTCAGCGCGGAGGAGATCCGGAGCCTCAACTCGCTCGATGGCACGGGGCCAACGGCCGCCGATCCGAACACCTTCGGCCACTGAGGCTCGCAGACTCTGCCGTGAGGTACCGAGTCGGATGCCGTAGCGAGCAGTCAGCGGGTCCGTAGCTTGACCGAGGCGACCCGGGCGGAGGGCGCGACCCCGACCGTGTCCGCCAGCCGCAACGCTCCAGCGTTCTGGGCCTGCGCCTCGACCTGCACGAGGAATCCCTCCGCGAGCGCTTCGTGGGCGACGAGGCGCACCATGAACGCACCAAGGCCGCGTCCCCGGAAGCCGGGCGCCACGAGGACGCCGAGGTCTGCGAGGAGACCCTCGATCACCGAGTAGGCCGCGCACGCCACCGGTTCGCCGTCGAGCATGAGCGTGAACCTGTGATCCCGCCGCTCGATTCCCGCCGAGCTGACGTCGTCCGGCGGGCAGCGGGTCTCGAGCTCGACGGCCTGCGGATTCCCTCGCGAGACCTCGGGCTCGGTCTCGGGCTGGAAGAGGGGGAGATCGTCGGCGAAGCCGAGCACGGCCGTGCTGAGCGCGTGAGCGCCCGGCCCGGCGACTCGGAGGAGGGCGCCGCCGCCGAGCAGGTCGTCGTCGGCCAGGTCTGCAGCTTCGTTGACCAGGGCAGTCGGCCCGGAGAGCGCGAGCTGCCCGAAGAGTTCGACGGCGATGAGTTCGCGCGCGCTGTCCCGGAACCCCAGGAGGCGGCCGCCGTCGTCCGAGAACGAAAGGTCCGGCAGGCCGAGGCGACGTGCCCAAGCCAGCCGGACGATCCCCCGGCTGCTCTCGTGGAAAGTCTCGTTCAAGCCGGCCCTAGCCGAAGAGGACCCGGGCCTCGTCGTACCGGTCCTGGGGAACGGTCTTGAGCCGACCGAGGGCGGCCTCGAAGCCGACGTGGACGATGTCTGTGCCGTTGAGCGAGACCATCGTGCCCCAACGGCCCTCGACGACCGAGTCGATTGCTGCCATGCCAAGCCGAGTCGCGAGGACCCGGTCGAAGGCAGTCGGCACGCCGCCGCGCTGGATGTGGCCGAGGACGGTGGCGCGGGTCTCGATGCCGGTGCGGGCCTCGATCTCCGGGGCGAGCTGCTCGCCGATGCCGCCGAGGCGGGGGCGGCCGAACGTGTCCAGGCCGCGCTCCGAGTGGGCTTCGGCCATTGTGTCGGTTGTGAAGCCCTCGGCGACGACGACGAGCGGGGCACGGCCGCGGTCGTGGGCCAGTTTGACCCATTCGACGATCTGGTCGATGCTCACGCGCTGTTCAGGGATGAGGATCGCGTGCGCGCCGGAAGCCATGCCCGAGTGGAGGGCGATCCAGCCGACGTGGCGGCCCATGACCTCGGCGACCATGCAGCGGTGATGGGACTCGCCGGTGGTGCGGAGCCGGTCTATGGCCTCGGTCGCGATCTCCACGGCTGTGTCGAAGCCGAACGTGTAGTCGGTGGCGTCGAGGTCGTTGTCGATGGTCTTGGGCACGCCGACGATCCTGATCCCGGCGTCCGTGAGGCGCTTCGCGGCCGCGAGCGTTCCCTCGCCGCCGATCGCGATCATCGCGTCGATGCCCAGGCGGTCCATGTGGCCCTTGATGACCTGCGGGCCGCCGCCGTTTTCGAACGGGTTCGTGCGCGAGGTGCCGAGGATCGTGCCGCCCTGCTTCGAGATGCCACGCACCATGGTGCGGGGGATCTCGAAGCAG
>NZ_JTDL01000137.1 GCF_000802235.1 Sinomonas humi | reverse complement strand
CCCCTACACCGGCTACCTCACCCTGGCCTTCCTCGCCGCCGTCCTCATCATGATCCTCGCCGACTCCCCCTGGACCCTCCTGGCCACCGCCATCGCCATCATCCTCATGGTCGCCGGCTGGTACGCCTGCCGCGACCGCATCCACCAAATCGCCGCCACCCGCAACGGCCACACCGGAACAGCACCCGTCATCGCCAACCGACCCCTGCGCGGGAGGTGATTTCCTTGCACGGAGCACTTCACCCAGTGTTGTAAGCTGGGTGAAGCCCTCCGGGGCAACGCGGCCGTAGCTCAATGGCAGAGCGCACGCTTCCCAAGCCTGATACGCGGGTTCGATTCCCGTCGGCCGCTCCAATGTGCCCGATGCCCCTTCAGCCACTGGCTGTGGGGGCATCGCCGTTTGAGCGCGCGGGCCGTTTCGCATAAGAGCGCCGGGGTATTGCCGCCTCGTGGACGCAAACTACTCCCCCACCACCCGCAGCCATCGCCATGGGTGGTGGTGGAAGGCGCTCCTCATCGGGCTCGCCCTGTGGATCGCAACGATTTTCGTCACGGCGTCAACGCTCAACTCGAATCTGATCCCGACGCTTATCCTGCTCGGAAGCTTCCTCGTGCCTTTCAGCGTGGTGCTCTTCGCCGTCGAACGCGTCACCGGAAATCTCGCTCCAACCCACGTGTTCCTCGCGTTCTTCGCCGGCGGCGTCGTGGGCGTCCTGGCCGCTTCGCTGCTCGAGGCCGATCTGCACGTGACAACGTGGATCTACCTCCGTGTCGGCCTCATCGAGGAGGCTGTGAAAGCCGTGGTGCTGCTCGTCGTCGGCCGCTCGGTGGTGCCCAAGACGGCGCGGCAAGGAGCGCTTCTCGGCGCGGCGGTCGGGGCGGGGTTCGCGGCCTTCGAATCCGCGGGGTACGCGTTCAACGCCGCGGTCACTTCCCAAGGCATCGATCTCGCCTCGATGCTGCAGACCGAGGCGATGCGGTCCATCCTCACGCCTGTCTGCCACGTGCTGTGGACGGCGCTCCTGGGTGCGGTGATCTTCGGCGCCACGGACCGGGCTGCGAAGTACCGGTTCACAGGGCTGGTCATTGTCGCCTTCATCGCGGTCGTGATCCTGCACGCCCTCTGGGACTCGATGGGCGGGATCGCGGCCCTTCTCGCCGTCGTCGTCACCGGGAACGCGGTGCCGGCGCTCCAATATGGCTTCCTGCGCCCTGGGACATCCGGCGAGGTCTCATCACTTTCCTCGCTGTTCTATTTCGGAGGCATCCTCATCATTTCGGTGGCCGGCCTCGGCGGGCTCCGGCTTGCCCTCCGCCGCCACAATGACGCCGCCCGGCGGCTACCGCCCAACCCCCATCCGGGCCGACCCATCTGACACGGACGCGGCCCGGGCATGCGGGCCGCCCAGAGGCCGAGCAGGGGCCCGCGTGCCATCTGGACAGCGGCGCGCATGCCACCCGACAGCAGCAGACGGGGCTGGCCATAGCCGCCGCGACACACGCGGAGGATTGACAGCACGGATGTGACGTGGTTCATTGGAAAGCGCTTACCAAGCGTTATCCGGACCGCTTCCACCAGGGGCCAAGGCACCGGACGAGCGTTACAGTCACGATGACCTAGGAGGGTCTCATGCACGAAGAGGTGCGCGGGCAATCGAGCCCCGAGCAACAGCAGAAGCCCGGAAACATGCACAAGAAGGCGGCCCTGAGCGGCTTCTTCGGCAGCACTTTGGAGTACTACGACTTCTCCATCTACGCCTCCGCGGCCGCTCTTGTCTTCCCGTCGGTCTTCTTCCCGAGCGGCAACCCGACGGTAGCCCTCGTCGCGTCCCTCGCGACCTACGCCGTCGGCTATGTAGCGCGCCCCATCGGTGCCTTCGTCCTCGGCAACTGGGGCGACCGCCATGGCCGTAAGAACGTCCTCGTCTTCGCGCTGTTGCTCATGGGCTTCACGACGTTCGCCGTCGGCCTCCTGCCCACGTACAGCCAAGTGGGCGTCCTCGCCCCGATCCTTCTCGTGGCGCTCCGACTCATCCAGGGCTTCGCCGTCGCCGGTGAGCTCAGCGGCGCGAGCGCCCTCATCGCCGAGCACGCACCCGCCGGCAGGCGCGGCTTCTTCACTAGCTTCAGCCTCCAAGGAACCCAAGCCGGCAGCATTCTGGCGTCCGCTGCCTTCATCCCGCTCTCCGCGATGCTGCCCGCCCAGGCCTTCCACTCGTGGGGCTGGCGCGTGCCGTTCCTGCTCAGCGCGCTCGTCGTCGTCGCCGCTTACCTCATCCGTCGGCGCGTGTCGGAGACCCCCGTGTTCCTTCAGGAGGCCAAGCAGCACGTGGTGCCTCAGGCACCCATCGTCCAGGTGGTCCGCGAGAGCGGCTGGACCATCTTCCGCGCGATCCTCATGGGCCTCACGAATGTCATCGGCACGACGGCCGCGGTCTTCGGCACCGCCTACGCGACCCAGCCCTCGTATGGGATCAAGATGAGCCCGTCGACCTACCTGTGGATGCCGGTTATGGCCAATATCGTCGCCGTCATCCTCATCCCCTTCTTCGGCAAGCTCTCCGACCGGATCGGCCGCCGGCCACTCATGATCTTCGGCTCGCTCAGCTCCGGCGTGCTCTCTTTCGCCTACCTCTGGGCGATCAGCCAGAGGAACGTCGTGCTGACGCTCGTGCTCGCGATCCTCATGTGGGGCGTCCTGTACCAGATGTGGAATGCGACGTTCGCGAGCTTCTTCCAAGAACTGTTCCCAACCCGCACCCGAGTCACTGGCTTCGCTGTCTCCCAGAACATCGGCCTGCTCATCGTCGCGTTCCTGCCGACCGTCTTCACCCTCGTGGCCCCTCCCGGTTCCGCGAACGTCCCGCTGCTGATCGGCGGCCTAACGCTCGGGCTCGCGGTCATCTCGGCCATCGCGACCTGGGCCACCCGCGAGACCTCGCAGCTCAGCCTCGATGCGCTCGATACCGCCGACCGCTCCGCTGTCCACGAGACGGGGGCGGCCGCCAAGACAGCCTAAGCACGCGCACGCCCTCCGTCCCGCCCGGTTGTGATTTCCCAATCGGGCGGGACGCGGCGTGTCCCGAGGGAATCGCACGCTGGGCGGCTCAGAAGTGGGCTGGACCGCGGGCCGGCGCCCGGCAAGCGCTTATTCCTCGCGCTTCCCCCGCAGCCACAGACCCAGGAGACCCGCGACAACGGCAGGCACGGCACCGCCGAGCAGCAGGGCCCAGCGCGTCCCCCACAGCTGAGCGAGGCCGCCGAGCATAGGCCCACCAAGCGCCTGTCCTCCCATGAGGACCATCGTGTAGAGACTCATGACGCGGCCGCGGATCGCCATGTTGGCACTGGTCTGCACCAGCTGGTTCGCCGAGGTCAGGAAGGTCAGGGCACAGAACCCGGAAACCGTCATGAGGGCGCCGAACACGGGAAGGGACGGCATGAACGAGGCGAGGGCGAGCAGCGCGCCATAGAGTCCGGCGCCGAACACCACGGTCCTGAGCCGGAGAAGCCGACGGCGGGCCGAGGCCACAGCACCGGTCAGGGAGCCGAGAGCAACGAGAGTGTTGAGCAGGCCGTAGCCGCTCGCGCCGACCCCGAAGACATGGTCGGCGTATCCGGCGAGCAGCACGGGCAGGCTCAGGGCGAAAACCGCGACAGCGCCCGCGAGCACCCAGGGCCAGCGGATGGTCGGCTTAGCCCAGGCGTAGCGCACGGCTTCGCGCAGCATGCCCTTCGCCTTCGGCGTGGGAGGCGCGGTGTGCAGCTCGTCCACGCGAAGCATCGAGAGCATGACGACGGTGATCGTGCAGGCCACCGCGTTGAAGACGAACGCGTACCCGCCCCCGACCGCAGAGAGCAGCCCCCCTGCGACCGCAGGCCCAATCAGCCCGCCGAGCTGGAAGATGGTCGAGTTCATGCTGATCGCGTTCCGCAGGTACTGCGGACCCACGAGCTCGTTGACGAACACCTGGCGCGATGGCTGGTCGAGCACGGTCACGAGCCCGAGGACGACCGCAATGGCGTAAACGTGCCACACCTCAAGCGAATGGGTGAGCGCGAGCGCAGCGAGGGTCGCGGCGCAGAGCCCGGCGGTGGCCTGGCAGATCTGGAGGAGACGCCGCTTCGAGAACCGATCGGCCATGAGACCGCCCCAGGGGCCAAGCAGGAGCACCGGCGTGAACTGCATCGCCACCGTTACGCCGACGGCCGCCACGGAGCCAGAGAGCTGGAGCACGATCCAGTCCTGGGAGATGCGCTGCATCCAAACAGCGATGACGGCGATGAAATTCGATGCGGCGAAGAGCCGGTAGTTGTGGACACGGAGCGAGATGAACGTGTGGCGCCAAGGCAGCCGTTCCGGGATGACGGCGATGGGCTCAGTGGACGGGTTCACGGGGCCCGGAGTGAGGGAGGCTCGGATGGAGTCGGACGCGGAAGAGGGCACGGCGGAGCTGGGCGAGGTCACGGAAGAGTCCTGAAGTTTCGTTCGGGTCAGTTGAGCATTCGAGTAATTCCACGCTAGGCAGCTCGGAAACCATTGCGGAAGATTATTTGCCATATAAGAGCTATTGCATTCTGCAATTCGCCCCGAAAGGATGGGAGACATGTTCGATCCCGTCCATCTCCGCAGCTTCCTTGCCGTCGCAGAGCACCTCAGCTTCACTCTCGCGGCGGAGCGCCTCGGAATCGCACAGCCCACAGTGAGCCAACACGTTGCGAAGCTGGAAAAGGCCGCGGGCCGAGGACTGTTGATCCGTGACACCCACGGCGTACGCCTCACCGACAATGGCGACGCGATGGCGGGCTTCGCCCGGACCATTCTCGCTGCCCATGACGAAGCCCTGCGTTACTTCCGCGGCTCCGCGATGCGCGGGCGACTCCGCTTCGGCACGGCCGACGACCTCGCTATCACCGGCCTGCCAAAGATCCTCCGTGAGTTCCGGCGCGCCTATCCCCAGTTGAACCTCGAGCTCACGGTCAGTCAGAGCGATGATCTGCACCGCCGGCTCAAAGCGGGCCAACTCGACCTCGTATTCATCAAATGGGTCGCTGGAGCCCAGGAGGGGACGGTCGTACGGCACGACGTCTTCTCCTGGGTCGGCGTCGAGCAGACCTCCCTCGAGCGCGACCAGCCGGTCCCACTCGTCGTCTACCCCTCACCGAGCCTCAGCCGGACCCTCGCGATCGAGGCACTCGAGGCGAGCGGCCGCACCTGGAAGGTCACATGCAGCACGAAGCAGATCGCGGGCGTCCTCGCGGCGGTGCGCGCAGGCCTCGGAGTCGGCGTCATGCCTACCACGCTCGTCCCCGAGGACCTCTCGATCATCACGCGCCGCTTCGACCTTCCGCCGGTGGGTGATGTCGACTTCACGCTCATCCGCAATCCGCTCGCGAACTCCGCTGCGGTCGACGCGCTGACCGATGCGATCATGGGGCGGACGCTGAGCCGGACGTAGCGTTGGGGCGGCGGGAAGGCACGACGACGTAGCACGCCGAGCGAGTGAGGCTCGCCACGGCGCGCCCGAGGGTGCCGGAGTAGACTGGCCTGCGATGAACCGCACAATGTTCAAGTCGAAGATCCACCGCGCGACGGTCACGCACGCCGATCTGCACTACGTCGGCTCGGTGACGATTGATCTGAACCTGCTCGAAGCCGCCGACATCCTGCCGGGCGAGCTCGTCTCAATTGTCGACGTCACCAACGGGGCACGGCTTGAGACGTACACGATCGCGGGCGAGCGCGGGTCCGGCGTCATCGGGATCAACGGTGCTGCAGCACACCTGATCCATGAGGGAGACATCGTCATCCTCATCAGCTATGCAGCGATGAGCAATGAGGAAGCCCGAGAATTCGTGCCGACGATCGTGCATGTGGACGCCGACAACAAGGTCGTCGAACTCGGCACAGACCCGGCCGAGGGCATTACGCCCGGCCTCATGCGGCCGCCTTTCGCCATCCAGGCACACCTCAACTGAGCCCGGCCGCTCCTCCAACTCATCCGACGCGCCGCGATGCGAAATCGGTTTCTTTCCGCTGAGAAACGTGCCCTAGGCTGTACCCCGTGCAAAGGACTGGCCTAGAAACCCGCGGTAGCGCGCTGTGCTAGGGGTCCTCTCCGGGTTCTTCGTCGTCTGGGCGATCATTGGCACTGGCTGGTTCGTCGCGCGGAAACAGCTTCTGGGCGAGGGTGCACAGGCCGTGCTCAGCCGTCTCTCGTTCTTCGTCGCGAGTCCCGCGCTTCTCCTCGACACCCTCAGCAACGCCGACCTCCGCACCGTCTTCTCGTCCCACCTGCTCGTCATCACGGTGAGCTCGGCTCTCGTCGGAATAGTCTCGTTCGGGGCATTCCGGTTCATCCGGCGACGCGAACTGCCGGAGGCCCTCATCGCCTCGATGAGCTCGTCGATCGCCAACTCGGGAAACCTGGGCATCCCGATCGCGGTCTTCGTCCTGGGCAACGCGAGCTACGTGGCACCCCTGCTGATCTTCCAGCTCGCGCTGCTCACGCCGTCGTACTTGCTCATCCTGGACGGCACGACGTCGACGGCGAAGCCGGGCGCGGCCCGCGCCCTCCAGTTCGTGCTCCCCGTCGTGACGAACCCGAACATCGTCGGATCCGCCATCGGCCTCGTCCTTGCTGGGACCGGCTGGAAGCTCCCGGACCTCATCATGCAGCCGATCCACCTCATCGGGGGTGCGGCGATCCCGGCCATTCTCATGGCCTTCGGAATATCCCTCCACGGTTCACGCCCGCTTCGAGCCGACGACGGGCGACGCTTCGATACAATGCTCGCCTCCGTGCTCAAGCTCGTGGTGCACCCGCTCATCGCGTTCGCCTTCGCGCGGTTCGCCCTCGGCCTGGGTGGCCACGCGCTGTTCGCCGCCGTCGTGACGACCGGCCTGCCGACCGCCCAGAACGTCTACGTAGCAGCTCAGCGATATCAGCATGGCCTCATCGTCGCGAAGGACACGGTGCTCATCACGACAGTCCTCGCCGTCCCCGCGATGGCAATCATGGCAGCGCTGCTCTCGTAATCGGTGGCTCACGTCTCGGGTACAGATACGGCACGCTTTAGCGAGAGCCCAAAGCGAACGACGACGAGCGGCGACTTCCGCCGCGAAGGCGCCGGCCGTCGTCGTACCCGGAAGCCGCAGAAAGAAGATTAGCTGTTCCCGAGATGGCTTGGAGGTGGAGTATGCGTACCCGAAATGGCCTGAAAGCCGTTGCCGGTTAGGCTAGCGACATGCTTGCTCTGACTTCGACCCACTTCCGCACGATTGCCCCGTGCGTGGCCGAGGCCACGACGATCCGTCCGTGAGTGCGCTGTCCGTGATGGGGGGAACGCGGAAGCCGGCGAACCCGCTGCGGGTCGCGCTGCTCTGGGGATTGGGCCTCGTACTTGCCGTCATCGCTGCGATCGTCTCGGTCAAGGCCGTCGCCAGCGGGCAGGGACCGGACCAACCGGTTCGCGCGTACCTGGACGCGCTTCAAGCGGGCGACGGCGGCCGTGCACTGGGCGCGCTGCATGCCCAAGTCCCCTCCGGGAGCGCCGCGCTCCTCGATGGTGCACCCCTGCGCGATTCGATGTCCCGTGTGCGTGACCTCAATGTCGGAACCGCGCGGCCGGCGGCCAACGGCAGAGAGTCCGTGCCGGTGACCTTCACCTCCGGTGGGAAGAGCTACACGAGCAGCTTCCTTGTGGAGCAGACGGGATCCGATTGGGTCTTCTTCCCGCGCTGGAGCATCGTGCCCGACCAATTGCCCGTCCTTCAGGCCTCGGTCGTGAATTCTTCACGCGCGACCATCAACGGCACAGCCGTGAACATGCCGTCCGGCCACAATTCCTTTCCCGTTTTCTATCCGGGAAGCTACGTGGGCTCCCTGCCCGGTGAGTATTTTGCTGCAAGTCCGGTAACAACCGTGGTGTCGCAGAAGAGCAGCACCGAGTCCATGTCTCTCGACACCAAGGCCACCCCGGCCCTCACCACTGCACTCGACGCGAAAGCCAAGGACTTCCTGGACCAATGCGCCAAGAGTGCCTCGTCGCAGCAGCGATTGCAGCCCGACTGCCCGTTTTCCTATTCCACGGACAACCGCATTGTCGACGGCAGCATCGCGTGGTCGATCACCCAATATCCCAGCGCAAGCGTCACGCCGTTCAGCGGCCAATGGACGGTCTCGCCGCTGTCGGGAAAGGCGCGGCTGACAGCGCGGCAGATTGACCTCTTCACCGGTCAGGTGAGCCCGCTGAATGTGGAGACGGACTTCATCTTCAGGGTGAATCTCAGCGTTTCAGGCACCACGATCACCATGACTCCTGTCCTCGGCTAGCCGACTCAGAGAGCGCCCAGGCACGTCGCGGGCACGTCAGTTCATCCCGCGCAGGTCCAGGACGAGCTCAGATTCCGCCCCCTCCTGCAGCACGACCGGAATACCCCAGTCCTGCTGGTACAGGTGGCACGCAGCATGGTCCGGGATCTCTTCGCCCGGAGCGCCGTCGCACGCGGCCGCACGCGCCGTGATATGCAGCACGCCCTCGGCCACATCGGCATCGAGCTCGAGTGTCCGGAGGAGACCCTGAGAGGTCCCTGCACCCGCCTTAAGGAGCTCCGGAGGCGTCGACGAAATCTTGAGCTGCGTCGGGTCGCCCCAACGCTCGTCGAGCTTCTGCCCGGTTGGCGCCTTGAAGCGAACCGTCAACTCGAGGGCCCCAGGCGCGAGGGCGGACTTGGGCCGCTGCGTCTGGCTCGCGCCCTCATCGACCTGCTGGGCGTCCTTCGGGATGGGCACGAGGGTGAGCTCGTGCCGGTTGGTCTGGGTCACAAGGAGCAGCGGTTCGCCCTCCTCCGGGCGAACGACGACGACGTCACTCGGCTCAGCAAGGCCCCGTGCGAGGGTCGAAACCGCCTGCACAGAAGGGTCGTACCGGCGCACAGCGCCGTTGTAGGTATCCGCGATTGCCACCGAGCCATCGGGAAGCACGGTGACACCGAGCGGGTGCTGCAGGCGCGCTTCACGAGCATTGCCGTCTCGGAAGCCGAAGTCGAACAGGCCCTTGCCGACGGCCGTTTCGACCCGGATGCGGCTCCCCGAGCTCTCGGCATCGGCCCCGATCAGCACATGCCGAAGTGCAGAGGTCTCCGAGTCAGCAACCCAGAGGTTTCCTTCAGCATCAACCGTGAGTCCCGAAGGCTGGGCAAACCAAGCCTCGGGTCCTGCACCATCAAGCAGGCCCTCGAGCCCCGACCCTGCAAGGATCGCGACCTCGTTCGTCAGCGGGTCAAAGGTGAAGAGCTGATGGGTCCCGGCCATCGCAATGACCACCTTCCGCAGCTTCTCACTCCACACAACATCCCAAGGTGAGGACAGCGAGACATTCGTGCCGTGGCCCACGTAGCCGATGTCGAAGGAGTCGCCAGCGTAGTCGTTGGCGTGCTCGTCAAGGAAGATGCCCTCGTCGGCGGCGGTCGTCCCGTCGGAGGCGTTGCCTGCGGCACCCGGGCCGGCCTTCGTCGTCGTCCGCCCTCCGGCCCAGGTCCCGGCCCCGTCGCCGTCGACGCGAGCCGGCCCCGCGTCGAGCAGCCGCTGAATCCCATTCCCGGCGATCGTCTGGACATGGCCAGAGCTCAACGTCACCCCCCGCAGGCGGTGGTTGACCGTGTCGGCAACCACGGCATCGTAGCCGGTCTGCCATGAGATGTCGGCGGGGAGGATTGCGATGCCTTGGGGCTCGTTGAACTGAGCAGCCTGGGCTGCACCGTCTGTATAGCCCTTCGTCCCAGAACCAATCACGCGTTGGACGGTCTCGAGATCGGCACGGAGCTCTACAAGACGGTGATGGCCTGTGTCGACCACCAGGAAATTGCCGTTCTCAAGCGTGACGGTCTGGCCGGGGAAGCGGAGTGTGCGCGAGACGGGCTCGGGCGGGACATAGGGCCCGTTCCCGCGATGCAGTGTGCCCTTCCCCTCATGCTCGGAGACGAGCTCCTCGATCAGGACCCCGAGGCCTGCCGAATGCCCCTCGCCGGACAGATGCGCAACGATGTAGCCCTCAGGGTCCACGACGACGAGCGTCGGCCAAGCCCGCGCGGTGTAGGCCTGCCATGTGAGGAGCTCAGGATCGTCGAGCACCGGATGGTGGATCTCGTAGCGCTCCACGGCGGCGGCAAGCGCGAGCGGGTCCGCCTCGTGCTCGAACTTTGGCGAGTGAACACCCACCGTGACGAGGACGTCGCCGTACTTGTCCTCGAGCGGGCGCAACTCATCCAGGACGTGAAGGCAGTTGATGCAGCAGAACGTCCAGAAGTCGAGGATAACGATCTTGCCGCGCAGCGAAGCAAGGTCGAGTTCAGTCCCGCCCGTGTTCAGCCACCCACGGCCAGCGAGCTCGCTCGCGCGTACGCGGTGGGGTGTGCGCAGGCCAGCGGTGGCGCTGGTGCTGACGGACTCGGCAGACTCGGCGGTCACAGGCACTCCTGACGTGTCGGCAGATGAAGGGTTGTTAGGGGCAACCCCATTATCAAAGGCTTTGTTCCGGTGCCCATCCGGTGGCGTAGCCCCGCGTCATATGCCGCGGGTCCGGTCCCTTTCCTCGAGCTTGTTGAACATTGCGTTGTACGCCTCAAGTTCGGCGTCGTGGTCCCGGTCGGCGGCCCGGTCACGTCGTTTTGTCTCGCGCGCATCGGACCGCGACCACATGAGGGCCACCCCGATCGCGACCACGAGCGTCGGAATCTCCCCGATGCCCCAAGCCACCGCACCCCCCTGCTGCTGATCCGCGATGGCGGAGAGACCCCACGCTCGGCCGAGGTTGCCGAAGTAGGTCGGCTCGAGGAGCACGTTCGAACCCATAAGGGTGACACCGAAGAAGGCGTGGAAAGCCATCGTCGCGAACAGGAGGAGCAGGCGCAGCGGGTACGGGGCGCGGCGCGGGAGCGGGTCTGAACCGATCATCGTGAGGATGAAGATGTAGCCAGTGAGCGTGAAGTGGACGTTCATGAGCTCGTGGCCGATGTGGTCCCGCATCGCGTAACCGAACAGGTCCGAGTAGTAGAAGATGATGATCGAGCCCGCGAAGTTCGCGGCCGCAAAAAGCGGGTGGGTGATGAGCTTCGACCACCACGAATGCACGAAGACGAGGATCCACTCCCGCAGCCCCCGGCTGCCATCCTGCCGTGGCTGAAGGGCCTTGAGCGCGAGCGTGATGGGCGAGCCGAGCACGAGCAGGAGAGGCGCGACCATAGTGAGCATCATGTGGTCGACCATGTGCGCCGAGAACAAGACCCGCCCGTACACGGCCGGAGGCCCACTCGTGATGTACGTCAGGACAACGAGACCCGCGTACCAGGAGGCGCTCCGCGGCCAGAACCACGAGTCACCGCGGCGTCGCACCTTCAGGAGGCCGAGGGCATACGTGACGGCCCCGAAGACCGCGATGGCAATCCACAGCCAGTCCGGGCGCCACTCCGTGAACCACCGCGAGGTCGTGAGCTCGGGCGGGAGGTTGTAGCCAGAAAGGATGAACGCAGGCGATGCGTTCGAGGCGTAGGAGGTAGGCTGTGGCGGCGCAGAACGGCTCAGCGCGACCGCGAGGCCGGACACCCCGCCCATGACAATCGCTTCTACCCCAACGAGCTGCCACAGCACGCGTCGTGGCGAAGCTCCGCGCGAAAGCTGCGGGATGACCCATCGCCGGTGCATGTAGCCGATCCCTCCGAGGACGACGGCGAACACGACCTTCCCGATGATCAGCTGTCCGTAAGACGACCCGAACAGCGCTTCCCAGCTCGGCACGCGCAGGGACGCGTTGATGATGCCTGAGACAACGACGAGGATGAAGCAGCACAGCGCGAGCGCCGAGTAGCGCCGCAGGACCGCCTCGAGCAGATCCTGCCCCGACGTTCGCCCCGAAACAGTTCGAACGCGCCCGGCAAGTGTCCCTCCGAGGAGTGCAAGCACGCCGAGGCCACCAACCCAAAGGGCCGCGCCGACGAGGTGGAGGCCCAACGAGTTGACGGCCGCCTCATGGTCCCCCGAACTGGCGGAGTGGCCAATCAGGGCCATCGGGATGAGACCGCCGACGGCGAGCAGGAACGTCAGGGCGAGGCCGGTAAGCGAGCGCACGGCGAACAGAAGGGTGCCTACCGTCGCTGCGATGATGACCGTGATGAGCCAAGCTCGGCCTACATCGAGCTGGGTCATGTAGAAGACGAGCTGCTTGGTGAAGTCCGAGCTGCCCGAGACCGGCTGGCCGATCAGATCGGAGTCGGTGAAGACCAAGACGGCTACAGCGCTTGCAGTCCAGACGAGCGAGGCCAAGGTCGCGATCTGGAGCGCGCGGCTGAACGCCGGGTGCTCCTCCGGCTGTCTGGACGCGTCGCCGCGGGGAACACTGTGTCCGCGCTCTGGGCGCCTCACGTGGGGGAGGATGCCGACCGCGAACGCCAGACCACCGATGACGAGAGACGCAGAGACGTTCAGGGTGGTCTGGGCGATGGGGAGGCCCCATCGGACCAAGGCCCCCGGGTCGAGAACCTGCCGGGCCCCTGCCGCGCCAGAGAAGACGAGGGCAGCAACGAGCACGACAACCGCTGCACCAGCAGCCCCGTACAGATAGCCCCTCGTGGTTCCGCGCTCCTCGCTGCTGACGCGGGAGGGGGTGGGGGCAGATCGTGTGGAGCTCGGCACCCGACTATTCTCCCAGATGCGGAGGGACCTGAGATCCGGGGTTCGGGGCTATGTGGATAAGACCACGAGTTCAATTGAACGAGGTGGGCCCTAAAACCAGCGGGGGCGGCGGTCGCAACCGCCGCCCCGAGGTCTGAAAGTGCTGCTACTTGGTCGAAGCAGCGGCCTTGAGCTTGGAGCCGGCGGTCAGCTTGACGCCGAAACCAGCCGGGATCTGGATCTCTTCGCCGGTCTGCGGGTTGCGGCCCGTACGGGCAGCACGCTCGGTGCGCTCGACGGCGAGCCAGCCCGGGATGCTGACCTTCTCGCCATTGGCGACGGAGCTCTCGAAGACCTCGAACAGTGCGTCGAGCACACCGTTGACGGCAGTCTGGCTGAGGTTGGTCTTGCCCGCCACCTCGGCAACAAGCTCGCTGCGGTTCTTAGCCATGTGTCCTCCTGGACGTCGGTTGGTACGTCAGCCCGCGAGCATTCGCCCGGAACTGCTGGTGACGAAACTACCAGCTAATGGGCGGCATGCCAGCAGATTCCCCCTGTTTTCAAGGATTTTTGGGCCAAATGGTGCTCTTGCGCACCTGAACGGGGGCGTAGCGTGGTGCTGTGACCGTCTCACCCGCCGATCTTCTCTCGCGGGAACAGGTCCAACTCCTTGGCCAGTGGCTCGGCGAATGGGACCTAGAAGAGGACATGTCTTGGGGAGTGCAGGACATCCGGGTGCTCCGTCTAGGCACTTCGCGGGGACCCGTCGTCGTCAAGGCCAGCCCGACCTTGCATCATATTCAACGCGAGATCAGGGCGTATCGGCAGATGACCGAACCGCTTGGAACTCGCTCACCCCGCCTCCTATATGGCGACGGCCGAGCGGGCTTGGTGGTCTCGACGTGGCTCCCAGGGCGGCTCGTCGAAGGCGGTCCGTTCGAATATTCGGCGGAAGCATTTCGGCAAGCGGGCGAGATCCTCGCCCTGCTCCACCGACCAGTTCAGGAGACGCGAAGCTATGACCCTGCCGCGGCGCACAAGATCGGCGACTTCCTCCGTCGTGCGGGCCACCTCGCTCCGCCACCGCACCTCGAAGCCGCGCGCCAACTGGTCCGAGCACACCGCCCGGCACCGAGGACGCTCTATGCGACGCATGGCGATTACCAGCCGCGCAACTGGCTCGAAGACGGAGGGACCGTCGCCGTCATCGACTTCGGCCGCGCTGGCTACAGGCCCTGGGTGACAGACCTCGTGCGGCTTGAGCACGCGTACTTCACGGATCACCCCGAATTGCGGACCGCTTTCCTCACAGCGTACGGGCGCGATCCCGCGGAGGAACCGGGTTCGTGGCTCCTCGACAACCTCCTGCAGTCGTTGGGCACCATTGTGTGGGCGCACGACGTCGGGGACGCCCCTTTCGAGGAGAGCGGCCGCGAGATGCTCGCTCGGGTCATCGAACGGTTCGCCTAGGTTCCGGTCCTTGCCCGCAGCCCTGTGGCGGGCGTTGGTTGGCGTACCCGGAACGGCCAGGGGCGCAGGTTGGCGTACCCGGAACGGGCAGGGGCGTTCGTTCGCGTACCCGGAACGGGCAGGGGCGTTCGTTCGCGTACCCGGAACGGGCAGGGGCGTTCGTTGGCGTACCCGGAACGGCCAGGGGCGCACGTTCGCGCACCCGGAACGACCCAGGGGCGTTGGTTGGCGTACCCGGAACGGCCAGGGGCGTTCGTTGGCGTACCCGGAACGGGGGGCTTGGTGGGGGGGTTTTAAATGGCTCGAGGGCCCCACGGTCGTTGTGGGGCCCTCGGGTGGTGGTGTTGTCCGGCGGTGTCCTACTCTCCCACACCCTGGCGGGKGCAGTACCATCGGCGCTGTGGGGCTTAGCTTCCGGG
>NZ_JTDL01000136.1 GCF_000802235.1 Sinomonas humi | reverse complement strand
CTTCTCATGGAAGTCACCGCCCGCCGTCGTACATGCGCCAAGCCGGTTGCCGCTGGGAGGGGAGTTGGCGTACCCGAGATGGCCAGGGAGGGGAGTTGGCGTACCCGAGATGGCCAGGGAGGGGAGTTGGCGTACCTGAAACGACCAGGGGCGTACGTTGGCGTAGCCGAAACGACCAGGGGCGGGGCCACTACATGGTCGACTACATAGTCGACGGCACGAACATCGGGAGGAAGCGGAAGAAGATCGAGGCGATCACGCCGACGTAGAGGATGGCCACGATGATCCAGCCCCACTCGCCGAGCGTCTTGACGAGGCCTGGCGGTGCAGGAATGACGCCGTGCTGGAGGTTGCGGATCGTCGTCCAGACGAACATCGGAATCATCATCGCCCAAACAACCATGCAAAGAGGGCAGAGGATCCCGATCGCATAGAGCGCCTGGCTCCAAAGCCAGACGAAGAAGGCGAATCCGAGCGTCACCCCCACTTGGAAGCAGACCCAGTACCATCTCCGGAAAACGGCCCCGGCAAAGAGGCCCATCGCTGCGGTCAAGGTGATGGCGAACGCGACGATCCCGATGAACATGTTCGGAAAGCCGAAGAGCGAGCTCTGCCACGTACTCATGACTTCGCCGCACGAGACCCACGGGTTCACGTCGCAGACAGTCACAAAATTCGGGTTGGCCAACTTCTGCAGCTTCTCGAGCACGAGTTCGCCGGACGCAAGCCACCCGACGACGCTCGTAATCAGGAGCAGCCACGCGAACGGGATCCTCTTCGTCATGACGGGGCCGTGTTCGGCTTGGGTCGAAGTCGCGGTCTGGGCGGAGGCAGGGGCCTGCGTCATGACGATGATTCCTTCCTAGATGGCTTGCCCAGATTCTACGGCGCGCGTCTGACACCGAGCTGATTGGGGCGTATGTGAGACAATGCAGTTGGCCGGGCGCCGATCCACATTCGGCGGCCGGTCCGATGCATTGCCATGAAGACCGCCGGTCCAATGCCGGGCGCAGGGGCGAACTGCCCGTCTGCCGCCCGCTGGCCCCGGCGGCACCTTGCCGGCCGGAGAGGCCGCGGGTCCCTGGGCAGCATCGGCCTGAGTGGTCGGCGACGCCGCAGCCACCCGGGTACCAGAGACGACTTCGTCGGCGCCTGCGGGTGCCGGCACGTGGTGCCGTTCGGGCGCCGGATGTGGCGGCGTTGCGGGCGGCTTGTGGAGTACGCACAAATGGACACAGAACAGCAGGCCCAAGAGGGCCCGGAACGTCCCATCGAAGAGGCCGCGCCCGTGGCCAGGGCCCGCCGGGCGCCACGTAGGGCGAAGGCCGCTGCAGGGAGCCCCGTCGAGTCCCCAGAGAGCGGCTCACGCGAGCAGGCCGGGGCGCCCGAGGAAACAGCGAACGACGTCGCGGGACCGGCTCCAGTGGACCCCTCACCCGAGGCGACCTCGCCCGAGCCGGAGGCACCTCAGAAGCCCAAGCGCGCGCCTCGCAGCCGGAAGAAGGCCGCACCTGCGGAGCTGGAGTCGCAGGTGGAATCACCCGTCGAGGTGGCGCCCGAAACGGCAGCACCCGCGGCACCGATCGAGGCCGCCGGAGCACAAGCAGTCGTATCGGCTGAGGGGGCGCCTGCCCCCAAGTCGCGTTCGCGCCGTACCTCGGCCCGCGCTGCGGCGGCCCACGCCGACTCCAAGTCGGAATCTGCAACACCGACGCTCCCCCTTCCTGATGATGGTGAGCAAGCGGAAGAGCCGACCAACGCCTCGGGATCCCGTGCGAAGAGTTCGGTGCGGGCGCGTCGTCGTGCGGTTGTCGCCGCTCAGGCTGCCCAGACTGCAGTGGAAGAGTCGGAGGCCACCGCTGAGGATGCCGAGCCGGAGGCCGAGCCAGCTGCCGAGGAGCAGTCAGCGCGGGTAGCCAAGCGGCCAGCCCGGCGCCGCGCCAAGGCGCCCTCGGCCGAGCCCGCCGCTGAGGCAGCGGAAGCGCAGCCCGCGCCTGAGGCAGCGGAAGCGCAGCCCGCCGCGGCCCAGGAACCCGAAGAGCCCGAGGCGCAGGCCGAAGGCAGCCAGGAAGAGCCTGCTGCCATGGGGCCGCTCGCCGCGCTCTTCAGCGAGCCGCTCTCGCCGACGTCGATGATCTTCCAGGCTCCTGATCTCAGCATCGTGACCCGCTCGGCACCGTCGGTTCCCATCGACGACCAGACCGAGGAAGACGAGGACGACGAGTCGGCAGGAGCGCGCCGCCGTCGTCGTAGCCGGGGCAGGCGGGGTCGAGGCCGTCTCGACGAGGGCTCGGAGGAGACCACCGAGGAGTCAGAAGAGTCGGAAGAGGAGCAGGAAGAAGTCACCTCCCGGCGGCGTCGCCGCCGCCGGCGCGGCGAGAGCGATCTCGAGCTTGAGGGCGGCTACGACGACGACCCGCCCAACACCGTCACGCGGGTGCGGGCGCCGCGCAGCCGAGCGGAGGTCACGAGCAACCGCGTTCAGAGCGTCAAGGGCTCGACTCGCCTTGAGGCCAAGAAGCAGCGTCGCCGTGAGTCCCGCGAGTCCGGCCGGCGTCGGCACGTGATCACGGAGGCCGAGTTCCTCGCCCGCCGCGAATCGGTGGACCGGCAGATGGTCGTCCGGCAGAAGGAAGACCGGATCCAGATCGCCGTCCTCGAGGACGGCGTCCTCGCTGAGCACTTCGTGTCGAAGACGCAGCAGGACTCTCTGATCGGCAACGTGTACCTCGGCAAGGTCCAGAACGTCCTGCCGTCGATGGAAGCGGCGTTCGTGGACATCGGACGCGGCCGTAACGCAGTGCTCTACGCGGGCGAGGTCAACTGGGACGCGGCTGGCCTCGAAGGCGCGCCGCGCCGCATCGAGAACGCGCTCAAGTCAGGCGACTCAGTGCTCGTTCAGGTCACGAAGGACCCGGTGGGGCACAAGGGCGCCCGCCTCACGAGCCAGATTTCGCTGCCGGGACGCTACCTCGTCTACGTTCCGGGCGGCTCGATGACCGGCATCTCCCGGAAGCTGCCCGACGTCGAGCGCAACCGCCTGAAGCGGATCCTCAAGGATCGCCTGCCTGCAGACGCTGGCGTCATTGTGCGTACTGCGGCCGAAGGTGCGAGCGAGGAAGAGCTCACCCACGACATCAACCGGCTTCGGGCCCAGTGGGAGGCGATCCAGGGCCAGGCGACATCGTCCAAGGTCCTCGCGCCCGAACTGCTCTACGCGGAGCCCGATCTCACGATCAAGGTGGTCCGTGACGTCTTCAATGAGGACTTCTCGAAGCTCATCGTGAGCGGCGAGGACGCGTGGGACACGATCGAGGCCTATGTCACCTACGTGGCGCCGGATCTGCTGGGTCGCCTCGAGAAGTACCAGGGCGACGCCGATGTCTTCGCCGAGTGGCGGATCGACGAGCAGATCCACAAGGCGCTGGACCGCAAGGTCTTCCTGCCGTCTGGCGGCTCGCTCGTGATCGACCGCACCGAGGCAATGACCGTCATCGACGTGAACACCGGCAAGTTCACGGGCTCGGGGGGCAACCTCGAGGAGACCGTGACCAAGAACAACCTCGAGGCCGCTGAGGAGATTGTCCGCCAGCTGAGACTGCGGGACATCGGCGGCATCATCGTGATCGACTTCATCGATATGGTGCTGGAGTCGAACCGCGACCTCGTGCTGCGCCGTCTCGTCGAGTGCCTCGGCCGTGACCGCACCAAGCACCAGGTCGCCGAGGTGACATCTCTGGGACTCGTGCAGATGACGCGCAAGCGGATGGGCACGGGGCTGCTCGAAGTCTTCAGCGAGACTTGCGAGGTCTGTGGTGGCCGCGGCGTCATCACCCACGAGGAGCCGGTCGAGCGAGGACGTGCCCAGGGTTCCACGTCGGAGCACCAGCCGTTGCGCGGCGACGGCCAGCAGGCAGCCGTCCGGCCTGAGCGGCGCCGCAGGCGCGGTCGCGGTCCGCAGGACCAGGAGCCGGCCCCGGCCCCCGTGCACCACCAGCCGCCAGCCGAGGTCGACGACGCCGAGCGGCAAGCGCGCGCTCAGGCGACGAGGGCGGCGCTCGCCGCCGTGGCTGCCGCGGCCCACGCTGCCCATGTGCACGACGACGAGAAGGCACACCCCGAGGCGCACGACGAGGCTCCGAAGACGACGCCCCAGCATGAGCCAGCGCCGACGCCACCCGCCCCCGCCAGTCCGGCCGCAGCCGTACCCGTACTCACGATCGGTGGCGAGCGGATTGAGCTTCCTGTCGGTGAGGCAGTTCCGATCGCTCCCCAACCCGAACCGAAACTCAGTCTCGACGCGTTGAGCCACGCGTTCGACGAGCTGACCGGCGAACGCCATTCGGGCGAGGAACGCCACGGTCGCCGGCGTCGCAGCCGCGGCGCCAAGAGCGGCCAAGGATCGGCTGAGGTGACCCGGGTCGACGAATCGGAAAGTGCCGTCGGGGGCCGTACTAGTACGTCCGCGGCCCAGCCAGCGGCGGCTCCCGAGAAGCCCGAGGGCGACGCGCCGCTCATCTTGGGCGTCGGCGTCCCGGCGTCGGAGCTCTGAGACGTGGGGCGGCGCATTCCCCGCGTCCTGAGCATCGCCGGCTCCGACCCCTCGGGCGGAGCCGGCGTCCAGGCCGACCTCAAGAGCATCGCGGCAATGGGCGGCTACGGGATGGCGGCCATCACCGCTCTGACCGCTCAGAACACCCGGGGGGTCACGGGCGTCCACACGCCGCCCCCTGACTTCCTGACGGCACAGCTTGACGCGGTGTCCTCGGACATCGCGGTCGACGCGGTCAAGATCGGCATGCTCTCGGACGCCAAGGTGATTGAGGCGGTGGGGGAGTGGCTCGACCGGGTGCGCCCCGGCGTCGTCGTCCTCGATCCGGTGATGGTCGCCACGAGCGGTGACCGCCTTCTAGCGGACGACGCCGCAGCCGCCTTGCGCGGGCTCCTCGCCAAGGCGGACCTCGTCACACCGAATCTTCCGGAGCTCGGGGTGCTCCTCGATGAGCCGACGGCGGAGAGCTGGTCCGACGCGCTCGAGCAAGGGGAACGACTCTCGGAACGCATCGGTGCTGCCGTCCTCGTCAAAGGGGGACACCTCGGGGGCTCGGACTGTCCGGACGCGCTCGTGGATGCGAGCGAGCCCGAGGGGAAGCGCGTCATCGAGGTGCCGGGGGCGCGTGTCGAGACCCGCAACACCCACGGGACCGGCTGCTCGCTTTCGTCGGCCCTCGCCACGATGCAGGCTCGAACTGGGGATTGGGCAGCATCGCTGCGAGTCGTCAAGGACTGGCTGCTCGGCGCTCTCGCTGCGTCGGACGAGCTTGAGGTCGGTGGAGGCCACGGTCCCGTGCACCACTTCCACCATGCCGAGGGGACGGTCCCCCTTGCCGACGGCGAATTCGCCGCTCGGATGTGGGATGCGACCGCCAAGGTCCGCGCGGAGATTGATGCGCTGCCCTTCGTAGCCCAGCTCGATGCCGGTTCGCTTCCCGAGGCCCAGTTTGCGTACTACCTCGCTCAGGACGCCCAGTACCTCAACGGGTTCTCGAGGGCGCTCGCGCGGGCCAGCGCCCTCGCTCCCACGGAAGAGGAACAGACGTTCTGGGCGAATTCGGCGCAGGTGTGCCTCGAGGTCGAGGCAGAGCTGCACCGTTCGTGGCTCTCCCGACATCCTCTCCCGGGGAGCGAGACGTCGGTCAAGGGCCCGGTGACGAAGGCCTACCTCGATCACCTCATGGCGGCGTCCGCGGTGGGGAGCTATGCGGTTCTCGCCGCCGCGGTACTGCCTTGCTACTGGATATATGCAGTGGTCGGGGAGGATCTGCACCGGCGGCACGTCCAGCGGGCTGCGGCCGGAACGGCATCGCTCGAGCATCCCTACGGGGAGTGGATCGAGACCTACGCTGACGAGGGGTTCGCCGAGGCCACGAGGCGTGCTGTCGGCTTCGCCGACCGGGCAGGCCAAGCCGCTTCGGCTGGAGAGCGGCGGGCGATGATGGAGGCGTTCCACCAGTCGACCGTGTACGAGAGGGACTTCTTCGACGCGCCCTCGAAGTTCGCCTGACCGGGGACGTCCGTTCGGTGGGCTAAACTTGTACAGCGTGCTTCCGGCACGGGCCCTTCACGGCAGGGTGTTTGCCCTGCTGCGGGTGGTCATTTGCGGCCGGGTGGAGGACTGGCGTAGTCTAGATCCTCGGTGCTGACGCCTACACTTGGGTTTTGCTCCCAGGAATCCCCTCGCGGGCTCACGGCATGAAGCACAGTCGAGCGCTTCCAAGCCGCTGCAGAGGCAGCAGTGTGGGGCGCCGCGCGCAAGAGCTTTCAGTAATAACGTCGAGAGAAGTGAGTTCCCAGTGGTGTACGCGATTGTCCGCGCCGGCGGCCGCCAGGAGAAGGTTTCCGTCGGAGACTTCGTGACCCTCAACCGCGTGGCCGGCGGTGCCGGCAGCACCATCGAGCTGCCCGCCCTCCTGCTGGTCGACGGCGAGAAGGTCACGTCCGATTCCGCCGAGCTGGCCAAGGTCAAGGTCACGGCTGAGGTCCTCGAGGACCTCCGTGGCCCGAAGATCGTCATCCAGAAGTACAAGAACAAGACGGGCTACAAGAAGCGCCAGGGCCACCGTCAGGATCTGACCAAGGTCAAGATCACCGGCATCACCGCCTGATCACGGTCCCCGCAGCTCAGTAACCCCAACAGATTCAAGGTAGGCACAGCTCATGGCACACAAGAAGGGCGCAAGCTCCACCCGTAACGGCCGCGACTCGAACGCCCAGCGCCTCGGCGTGAAGCGCTTCGGCGGTCAGACCGTCAACGCCGGCGAGATCCTGGTCCGCCAGCGCGGCACGCACTTCCACCCGGGCAACGGCGTTGGCCGTGGCAAGGATGACACGCTCTTCGCTCTCGAGGCGGGCGCAGTGCAGTTCGGCACGCGCCGCGGCCGTCGCGTCGTGGACATCGTCGTCGCCCAGTAGTCTGGGCTGGCCCGGCAGATGCCGGGACCGCAGTCTTATCACGGTGGAGCGGGCCAGTGGCCCGCTCCACCTGTTTTTTGCCCATGCACCGTCCGGGAGGGCGGTCGCGGGACGCCGGAAGGCGGGCCCCGCGAACTAGAATCGGGGGAGACCCCGGCGTAAGGAGAATGGCGTGGCGAGCTTCGTCGACCGCGTGGTGCTGCACGTATCGGGCGGACATGGGGGCCACGGCTGCGTTTCCGTCAAGCGCGAGAAGTTCAAGCCGTTGGGCGGTCCTGACGGTGGGAACGGCGGGAACGGGGGCGACGTCGTCCTTCGGGTCTCGTCCCAGACGACGACGCTGCTCGACTATCACCATTCGCCTCACCGCCACGCCGAGAACGGCGGCCCCGGCATGGGCGACTGGCGAGTCGGCCACCGGGGCGAGACGCTCGTGCTGCCGGTGCCTGACGGGACGGTCGTGAAGTCGCGGGATGGCGCCGTGCTTGCCGACCTCGTCGGGGAGGGCGCTGAGTTCATCGCCGCAGCCGGTGGCCAGGGCGGCCTTGGGAATGCCGCGCTCGCGACGGCAAAGCGGAAGGCGCCCGGTTTCGCACTTCTCGGTATCGCGGGCGAGGAACGGGATATCGTCCTCGAGCTCAAGTCCATTGCGGACGTTGCTCTCGTCGGCTTCCCCTCGGCCGGCAAGTCGAGCCTCATCGCCGCGATGTCCGCGGCCCGCCCCAAGATCGCGGACTACCCGTTTACCACCCTCGTGCCCAACCTCGGCGTCGTCCAGGCCGGCGACATCCGGTTCACGATCGCCGATGTCCCGGGCCTCATCGAAGGGGCGAGCGAGGGCCGCGGGCTCGGGCACGACTTCCTCCGGCACGTCGAGCGGTGCGCGGCGATCGTCCACGTACTGGACTGCGGCACGCTTGAGTCTGACCGCAACCCCCTTGACGATCTGGACGTCATCGAGGGCGAGCTCGCGAAGTACGACGTCGACATGAGCTTTGCGGGGCCCGACGGCGAGGTTGTCCCGCTCAACGAGCGGCCACGGCTCGTGGCCCTGAACAAGGTGGACCTTCCCGACGGGAAGGCGATGGCCGACATGGTGCGGGCCGAGCTCGAGGGCCGTGGCTACCGAGTCTTCGAGGTTTCCGCGACGAGCCACGAGGGTCTCCGCGCCCTCGGTTTCGCGATGGCGGAGATCGTCCAGCATGCTCGCGACGAGGTGAAGGCCGCTCCGCCCAAGGTGAGCCCCGCCGTCCTCCGTCCGCGCGCCGTCAACGAGAAGTCGTTCACGATCCGCAAGGAGGAGCGCAACCTCGAGCCGCTGTTCCGGATCATTGGTGAGAAGCCCGAGCGGTGGGTCAAGCAGACGGACTTCACGAATGACGAGGCCGTCGGCTATCTCAGTGACCGGCTCAACCGGCTGGGTGTCGAGGATGAGCTCTTCAAGGTCGGCGCGCATGCCGGGGACACGGTCGTCATCGGTGAGGACGACGCTGTTGTCTTCGACTGGGAACCGACGATGTCGGCAGGTGCCGAGCTCCTCGCGGGGCCCCGCGGAAGCGATGTCCGGCTCAGCGACTGGTCGCGGCCGACCCGCGCCCAGAAGCGAGACGAGTTCGAGGACCGCAAGGCTGCCCGGGCCGCGGCTCGCGAGGAACTCGAGGCCGAACGCCGCGCAGGAATCTGGACGGAGTCGAGCCGCCGCAAGGAGTGGGCACCGGATCTGAAGTCCGAGGAGAGCGATGACGACGGCGAGTTCTGAGCTCGGCGTCCGCGGACGGGAATGGCTGCCGGAGGCCCGGAGAATCGTCGTCAAGGTCGGTTCTTCATCGCTCACGACGATTCGCGGCGGGATTTCCGAGCAGTCGCTCGCTGCTCTCGTCGACACGCTCGCCGAGCGGGCGAACGCAGGGACGGAGATCGTCCTCGTCTCGTCGGGCGCGATCGCCGCGGGGCTTGCTCCTCTCGGACTCGCGAAGCGCCCGCGTGACCTCGCGACGCAGCAGGCCGCCGCGAGCGTTGGCCAGGGCCTCCTCATGGCCCGCTACACCCAGGCGTTCGGCGCCCACGGCGTCACGGTGAGCCAAGTGCTGCTCACCGCCGACGACCTCGTGCGCCGCACCCAGTACAAGAACGCACACCGGGCGCTCGAGAAGCTACTGCACCTCGGAGTCGTGCCTGTCGTCAACGAGAACGACACTGTCGCGACCCATGAAATCCGCTTCGGGGACAACGACCGCTTGGCCGCCCTCGTGGCCCACCTCGTCCATGCGGACGCGCTCGTGCTGCTCTCCGACGTCGACTCCGTCTACACGGGACCCCCAGCCGAGGGAGGCGAGCGAATCCCGCACGTGCGCGGCGCGGGGGATCTCGATGGCGTCCGGGTCGGAAGCCCGGGTGCCGCCGGCGTGGGCACCGGAGGGATGGCGACAAAGATCGAGGCCGCGAGCATCGCAGCCAGCTCAGGGATCCCGGCGCTCGTGACGTCGACAGCGGCAGCGGCGCGCGCCCTGGATGGCGAGGACGTCGGGACGTGGTTCAGCGTGAACGGGCGGCGCAAGCCTGTGCGCCTCCTCTGGCTGGCCCACCTTGCTGCCACGAGGGGAACGCTGACGCTCGACGACGGCGCAGTGCGGGCTGTCGTGCAGCGTCACCGATCGCTGTTGCCCGCAGGCATCACCGCCGTCTCCGGGGACTTCGAAGCGGGTGATCCCGTTGAGATCGCGGACCTCGCGGGGAAAGTCGTCGCTCGGGGACTCGTGAACTTCTCAGCCGATGAGCTGCCCGGCATGCTCGGCCACTCCACGAAGGAGCTCGGGCGTGCGCTCGGTCCCGAGTACGAGCGGGTGGTCGTTCACACAGATGACCTCGTGATCGTCTAGCTCGTTAGACTTGAAGGCATGACTGACACCGTCGCCCATCACGAGACTGCCCACGCCATCGAGCAGGAAGCGGCTGCTCCGGCCGCCTCCCAGCCTGTTGACGTCGAGGCCGCGGTCCTCGCGATCGGCGACCGCGCACGTGTGGCCTCGCGCGCCGTCGGGCGTGCCAACCGCGCATCCAAGGACCGTGCGCTGCGCGCCATCGGCGCTGCGCTCAAGGAAAACGAAGCCCGAATTCTTGCGGCGAACGAGAGGGACCTAGAGGCTGGGCGCGAAAACGGAACCTCGAAGGCACTCCTCGACCGCCTCGCGCTGACTCCCGCGCGGATCGACGGGCTGGTCTCCGCACTCGAGAACCTCGCGGGGCTTCCCGATCCCGTGGGCAATGTCGTCCGGGGCCAGACCCTTCCGAACGGCCTGCGGATGCGGCAGGTCAACGTCCCGATGGGCGTGGTTGCGGCGATCTACGAAGCGCGTCCGAACGTCACGGTGGACATCGCCGGCTTGGCGCTCAAGAGCGGCAACGCGGTGATTCTCCGTGGGGGAAGTGCTGCGGCCAACACGAACCGCGAGCTCGTCGCCGTCCTGCGCGACACGCTCGTCGAGGTCGGACTGCCCGCCGACGCGGTTCAGACCGTTGACGACTACGGGCGCGCTGGCGCGGAAGTGCTCATGAAGGCGCGCGGCCGCGTCGACGTGCTGATCCCTCGCGGCGGACGGGATCTCATCCAGAACGTCGTCCTCAACTCGACCGTCCCGGTGATCGAGACAGGCGAAGGCAACGTGCATATCTTTGTCGACGAGTCGGCCGACGAGGCGATGGCAGTCGAGATCCTGCTCAATGCCAAGACTCAGCGCCCGAGCGTGTGCAATACGGTCGAGACGCTCCTCGTCCACTCCAAGAGCACAGTGCTCCCGGCTCTTGCCCACGCCCTCGCCGAGCGTGGCGTGCGCCTGCACGTGGACGGACGCTCGATGGACGCGCTGCCCGCCGGGGTCGAAGCTGTCGCTGCGACCGATGTGGACTGGGCGACCGAGTACATGGACCTCGATCTCGCCGTTGCCACTGTGGACTCGATCGACGAGGCGCTTGAGCACATCAGGCGCTGGAGCACTGGGCACACAGAGGCGATCATCACGAACGATCTTCGCAACGCGGAGCGTTTCATCGCGGAGATCGATTCGGCCGCAGTGATCGTCAATGCGTCTACCCGCTTCACGGACGGCGGGGAGTTGGGGCTTGGTGCAGAAGTCGGCATCTCGACACAGAAGCTGCATGCTCGGGGCCCCATGGGCCTTACCGAGCTGACCACGACGAAGTGGATCGTCCAGGGCGAGGGACAGGTGCGCGCGTGAGTCGTTCCCTGCACCTGCCGGGGTAGGATGATCGGAAGATTGGTCACTGTAATCACCACAGATTTCGTAAGGCTCAGAGGAGTAATCATGCTGGCAGCGCTCATGACCACCGCACTCACCGTGGGTGCAGAGGCCGCGGCGGATGAGAAGGCACCGACGATCGCCCCGCCGTTCGTCATCGGCGGCACGCTCTTTGCCATCTTCCTCGTACTGCTCTTCGTGACCTCGTCGTACACCAACCTCGGCCGCCGTCACGAGGCGACGGATGAGCATGCTGACCCGCACCGTCAGCACCCGAACAAGCACGACCGTCACGTGGGCTCCTCGAGCCACTGACACCTTTGACGGAACCAGTACAGGTGCCGGGCGGGCGGCGCATTCGCCTCGGAGTGATGGGTGGGACGTTCGACCCGATCCATCACGGGCACCTCGTAGCGGCGAGCGAGGTGGCCTCGAAGTTCGGCCTCGACGAGGTCGTCTTCGTGCCCACCGGTGAACCGTGGCAGAAGTCGAGCCGCCGGGTGAGCCTGGCCGAACACCGATACCTCATGACGGTGATCGCGACTGCCTCAAACCCGCGCTTTACAGTGAGCCGAGTCGATATCGAGCGCCCCGGGCCGACCTACACCATCGACACCCTTCGGGACCTCCGCGCCGAGCGTCCTGAGGCCGATCTGTACTTCATCACGGGTGCGGATGCCATGGCGCAGATCGTCGGCTGGAAGGACGTGGATGAGCTCTGGAGCCTCGCCCACTTCGTCGGGGTCACCCGACCCGGGCACGAACTGCCCGACCTCGGTCGGGCAGAGGTGAGTCTCCTAGAGGTGCCGGCGATGGCGATCTCGTCGACAGACTGCCGGGCACGGGTCGCTTCCCACGAGCCGGTCTGGTATCTCGTTCCGGATGGGGTGGTCCAGTACATCGCGAAGTACGGCCTGTACCTGGATGATGCGAATGCGAGGGCGGCGCGAGCTGACGGTGTGATCCACCTTGCGCCCACCCAGACCCCATTTCGTCGCGCGGGGGCGGCAGGAAGCGCATCCGCGGCCTGGTGAATGAATCTATGAACAATGACGAGAAGCCCATCACGAGCCGGCGGGAACGTCGGCTGGCCCAAGCTGCGCGAGGGGACCAGCCTCCCGCGCAGCTGACGCCTGCCCAAGCACGCGCCGAGGCTGAGGCTCGAGCGGAGGCGGAGGCGCGGGCTGCCGCCGAGGCCCGCGCCCGCGGAGTGCAGGCTGCTCAGGAGACGGCTGGCGGCCTCGATGCTGCCGCCAACCGTTCGCGAAGAGCCCTCGATGCGCCTGTCGACGCCGTTCGCAGCGAACGCAGCTCTCAGGCTCGAGCCCGGGATCGCGAGGCCCACCGGGTCATGCGGGAGCTCGCCGAGAAGGAGCAGGCGGCGCGGTTCCCCAGCCGCCGTGAGATCCGGGAACAGGGCCAGGACAGTCAGCCGGCTTCCGCGGAGTCGCCTCAGCCCTCAGCGCCAGCCACGCCGCCCCGTCCGACAGCGCCGCCGCAAGCGCCCGGCGCAACTCGAGGTGCCGCCTCGCACCAGCGCCCGGGTTCGCCGTCCTCCGACATTCCCGCTGGAAGCCTTCCTGTGGTGCAGGCACGCGGTGGCGAGCAGCAGCGCCCGGGCGCGGCGCCGTCGTCGTCCGCGCCGTTTCGGGAGGCGACGCCCACGGCACCCTTCAAGATCCCGCAGAACCCGGCAGGCGAGCCGGTGCTCGGGCCGGAGACGGGGTCCTTCCGCAGGCTGAGTCACGAGCAGATCGCGGCTGCCCGCGAGCTTCTGCGGGCTCAGGCGAAGGGTGAGGCTGAGGCGCGATCCGGTCCTCGGGGAGCTCCTCCGGTTGATCCGGAGACCCGCAAGCAGCAAGTGGCCAAGGCCGAGCGTGAAGCTGTTCTGAGCCGGCGTGCGCAGGCGCGTCAGCGGCTTGCAGAGGAGACGCGCCGGGAGACCGACGGTCCGCGTAAGACCGCTCCGACCTCGGCGAACAACCTCGCGATGGTCACGCCCCTCGAATACGTCAAGGTCCCCGGGATTCCGCATCCCGTCATGAAGCCGCCGTCGACACATCATGTGCCGGTGGTGACGGACAGGAACCCTCGGCAGCGCGCGGCTGGCGTTCCTGCCCAGGAGGCTGCGCCAATCGCGGCGCAGTCTGCCCACGGGCTCGACCCTCTCGAGCCCCAGAAATCTCGCGTCGATCGGGAGCGCATACTGCTCCTCGGGATCGGCGCCGTTGGCATCGTGGCCCTCATCGCGGCCGTCTTGATTGTGCTGCTCGGCAAGTAGTCCGAGCGGCATCGAGTACTTCAGAACAAGGAGCTTCATTGAGCGCAGCCGAAACGGTTGTTGAATCCGCGAAGGTGGCCGCGAAGGCCGCCGCGGACAAGCTGGCCGAGAACATCGTGGCCGTGGACGTGAGCGAGCGTCTCGCGATCACAGACCTCTTCATCATTGCGTCCGCAGGGACCGAGCGTCAGGTCAACTCGATCGTGGACAACATCGAGGACGAGCTCATCAAGCTCGACCGCCGCCCGGTGCGCCGGGAAGGACGGACCGAGGGGCGGTGGGTGCTTCTCGATTACGGCGACATGGTCATCCATGTCATGCACGACGAGGACCGCGCCTTCTACGCGCTTGAGCGGCTTTGGAAGGACTGTCCGTCTGTGGACCTCGGGATCGAGGAGCCGGGCGCTTCGGCAGCCTCGGCAGCCGGCTGAGCCCGGCTGTGGGGGAACGGCGGAGGATCGTCTTCTGGCGGCACGGGCGCACCGACTGGAACGCAGCGGGACGCTTCCAGGGACAGACCGACATCCCGCTCAACGACGACGGCGTGCGTCAGGCGACGCACGCCGCCCGCGTGCTCGCCGCCATGGGACCGAGCGCGATCGTGAGCTCGGACCTTGAGCGGACCCGGACGACGGCGGAGCCGCTCGCCACCGAGACAGGCTTGCCGGTCGCGCTCGATTCTGGGCTGCGTGAGACGAACGCGGGCAGCTGGCAGGGAAAGACGTTCGCGGAGATTCGCGTCACGGACGCTGAGCTGCTTGGGCGCTGGGAAGACGGCGATGTGGGTGTGGCCGCTGGCGGCGCCGAGACTCGGCTTGACGTGGCGGCCAGGACTCGGGCAGCGGTCGAGCGTTCCCTGGAGGGTTTGGGGGAGTCCGGCACGCTCGTTGTGGTGAGTCACGGTGGCGCCATCCGTGTCGCGTTGGCCGAGTTGCTGGGCCTCCCGCATTCGTTGTGGGGAGCTCTTTCGGGCCTCTCGAACTGCAACTGGTCTGTTCTTGAGGAGCGTTCTCCTGCCCCTGATGGGGGCGCGCGGTGGCGCCTAGGGGAACATAATGCGGGCAGTCTTCTGGTGCCCGTCCCCATCGTGGAGGGCTGACGACGGCGGGCCGCCAGATTTGTGCGGCAGGGTCGCCCCCCGCTAAGATGGACGAGTTGCTCCGGACGGGATGAGGGGATCCTTGGATCCTCCGAAGGGTCTTGTCCGGTGCGAGTTCGGGGCTGTGGCGCAGCTGGTAGCGCACCTGCATGGCATGCAGGGGGTCAGGGGTTCGAGTCCCCTCAGCTCCACGGGGGTATGGCGCAGTTGGTAGCGCGTCTGCATGGCATGCAGAAGGTCAGGGGTTCGAATCCCCTTACCTCCACCCTGAGAGGCCCGGATTTCCGGGCCTCTTTTCGTTGCTGTGGACGTACACCGAATTTGTGGACGTGGAGCCCTAGAATCATCCCCGAGCGGCACAACCGGAGGGGGACGGATGGCAACCGTCAGGCCGCGGACGTGGAACAACGGACGCACGGAGTGAGCCAGCCGCATCCTTGCCGCCGCGATCCTACGCTCGTGAGTTCAACGAGCGACTGTCCGCGTCGCTTTGCCGTCCGGCACTGAGGAGACGAGACTGCGGACCACCGAGGAACCGCCGCCTAACACGGAGGAAACGCCCCCGCACCTCGCAGACGCGAGGGCGGGGGCCAATTCCGTGGGAATCCGAAGTCTATGGTCGGCGGGTGAACCGCACTCTGGGGGAGGCCCTTTCGGGTCGCGACAACGCGCTCAACTTCGTCCGCTTGGGCTTGGCATCGGCCGTGATCTTCTGGCACACCTATCCGATCACCGGGGCAACGCCAGCCTGGTCTGCGGCGGAGGCGGGCGCTTGGGCGGTCAACGGCTTCTTCGCCATCAGCGGTTTCCTGGTCTCAGGGTCACGCCTCCGGCTGGGGTTCTGGATATACATGTGGCGGCGAGCTGCTCGCATCCTCCCAGGGTTCTGGGTCGTCCTCGCTGTGACGGCCTTCGTATTCGCCCCCGCGTCAACGCTGTTGACTGGTAGCTCATATCGATTGCTCGATGGGTGTAGCTACGTAGCGCGAAACGCGGCTCTTTGGCTGGGTCAGCTCGGCATCGGCGAGACGCTCACAAACGTCCCGCACGCGAATTCATGGAATGGGTCGTTGTGGACGCTGTACTACGAGTTCGGCGCATACGTCGCAGCGGGGATACTCTTTAGCCTCCGATCAGTGCGGAAGCATCGCGTGCTAGTGCTCTCGATCCTATTGGTGATCCTCTCAGCAGGCGTGGGTCTCGGCATCGGTCGCGATCTCCCGCGGCCTTTCGATCAGTCGGTTCAAGCCCTCAGACTGGGATCATTCTTCGTCGCAGGGATGTTGGTCCACGCGCTGCGTGACCGGATTCTCCTGACTCCTGTGGTGGGCGCTACCGCCTTGGGCCTGTTCGTGCTCGCTTGGGCGCTCCGCATAGAAGCCTGGGCGGGACAGCTTCCCCTGACGGGCATCCTTCTCTGGCTCGGAGCGGTTATCCCGATCAGGATCGGGTCGAAAAATGACATGTCCTATGGCGTGTACATCTACGCGTTCCCGGTGCAGCAGCTACTCGTCCTTGCAGGGGTATCCGCCGTTGCAGGAGCCGAGGCAAGTGCCGGCCTCGCCCTGCTCCTCACCCTTCCATTGGCGTGGGCGTCCTGGACATGGGTGGAGCGCCCATGCCAAACGTTCGCGAAAGGGGCGTTTTCCCCCCGATCCGGCAGATCTGCGATGGTTTAGAACATGGGATGAGGCCCGCCTGCCATCTTGGCCTCCCACTCGCTCTTCCCCCAGTCGACTGGCGCCCACTGAGTGAGCTTCCACGGCAAGTCGTCGACTTTGAGGGTGCTGTACTTCTTCTCCAGCTCTCCGCCGCCCACGAGTCCGTCCATGGCACCATTCACAACATATGGACGACCTGGATTTCAGATTTTCTAGGTGGCATGCCGGATCCGACAGCGGTAGCAGAATCCGACTTCTCGCAGGGTCTCGCCGGCCATGTATCGGGCTTCGGCCGCCGTCAAGCCCCCGTCGCTGATCCGGATCGGCCGGCCGACGTAGGGCTGCGGGTACCGGCGGATTGCCTGGCCCGCAGCCTAACCTAGAAGTGCACCGCAGCCATATGTGCGAGGCATGCGGGAAGTTTCGATAACGCTCCCGATACGTCCACCCTGAGAGGCCCGGATTTCCGGGCCTCTTTTCGTTGCTGTGGACGTACAGCCCGAGTTTGTGGACGTGGAGCCCTAGAATCATCCCCGAGCGGCACGACCGGAGGGGGACGGATGGCAACCGTCAGGCCCCGGAGGTGGAAGAACGGACGCACGGAGTGAGCCAGCCGCATCCTTGCCGCCGCGATCCTACGCTCGTGAGTTCAACGAGCGACTGTCCGCGTCGCTTTGCCGTCCGGCACTGAGGAAACGAGACTGCGCGCGACCGAGGAACCGCCGCTTAACACGGAGAAAAGGCCCCCGCACCTCGCAGACGCGAGGGCGGGGGCCAATTCCGTGGGGATCCAAAGGGCTAGGGTCGGCGAGTCAATGGGTTCCGAAAATGGTTTGGGGGATTCGTGGGTCTGGGAATCAAGAGGCGGTTCATTGAGATCGCTGAACACGCGGCGCTGTCGCCGCTTGTGGGGATGAAGGTCCGGTGGCGTGTCCTTCGCGTCCTCGGGTGGCGGGAGCTCGAGCATTCGCACATCAAATCGGGCTGTGTCCTCAACGGACACAAGCTGAAGACTGGTGACGGATGCTACTTCAATCGTCAGGTATTCATCGACGCCAGTGCTCAGGTAACGATGGGGTCACATGTCCAGATCGGGCCGCGAGCGATGGTCCTGACAGCGACGCATCGCGTAGGCACGCCCGACGTTAGGGGCGGGGAGCCGTGGAACCGGCCGGTCACTATTGGTGACGGCTGTTGGATCGGAGCCGGGGCCATCATCATGCCCGGTGTCAATGTGGCGTCCGGATGCATTGTTGGCGCTGGCGCGATCGTCACCAAAGACACCCAGCCGGACGGGATATACGCCGGTGTTCCTGCCCAGCGGGTGCGTGACCTCGAGCCCATCGGCACGACCGCTGCCGCCGGGTTGTAAATAGGAAGAGCGAAGGTCCCCGGCCCGGAGGGGGGCGGGCGACCTTTCATTCGGTCCAGGGTTGGGACTCACCCGGACGTAGCCAGAAGTCGGGATTAGGCCTGCCCCAGTCGACTGGTGCCCACTCGGTTAGGTGCCATGGGAAGTCGTTGACATTGAAGCCTGGGCTTCTCGGGCTATTCCAAGTCCCCCCGTAGAGCTTTTCTAGGATCCCGCCTCTGGCCCACGGATCTGACCCGTAGAGGTGCTTCCATTGCCCGCCATGCTCGCCGTTGAAGGCGTGCACCAACAGGTTCTTGTCGGATGCGAATCCGCCGTACCGTTTGAAGGCTTTGATGATGAGGCGTGTGAGCGGGTTGTAGGGGGCCTTGGTGATGGGGTTGTAGTCCGGGTCCACCGCTTCAGGCAGCCTGCACCATTGGCCCTCGACGGGGGCGTCCGGGTCGGTTGAGATGCCATCGCCCCCCCGGGCTGGCCACGAGTAGCCCTTGCCCATGTTGGCGCAAGTGAATGCCACTGCATGGGTGATCTCTCCGTGCAGCAGTTCAGCGATGCCGAGGAAGCCGAGCGTGTTGTGCATGCCTACGACGGCGTTCGAACCGGTGCGGAGCTGCACGCCGGGGTTCGTCAGAGGAAGGTCCGCGAGGTCTGGCTTGGCGAGGGAGACGCCAGCAGTGGTGGCCGTCCAGTTGCCCGGTTTCCCGGGGACCTGCTGGAAGTAGAAGTACTCCCGCATGATCCCTGTTCCGAGGTCATAGAGGGCAAGCCCGCGGTCTCCCTGAGATGGGGCGGCGACCCATGCCGGCAGCGGGATGGGCCCTACGCAGTATTGAGTGACGAGAGCCTGGTCGTGCCCTGCTCCGGCCGGCGCGGACTGTACGAACTGCCATTCGCAGTGAGGGGCTGTGGAGTCCACCACGTAGACCGCGATGGGGTGCGTCCCGGCGCCGGATGTGTTGATCGAAGTTGGACCGAAACCTGATCCGGCGTTGATGTTCGCGGCCATCCATTCAGCGTGTCCAGCACTTCTGGCCGTGAGCGGCATCGATGAACCCCTCACCTCGCGCGTGAGCACCGTACCTTTGGCGATGTAGGGGTCGAACAGGCTGCCGGTGAACACCCCATCGTCCTTTGCGCTGGCCGGGAGGCTCCACTCGCTCCCGGTCCAGTTCCTCTGACGGACGGGCCGCCATCGGTTCGAAATGGCGTCGTACGTGGCAGGCACGCCTCACACCCCCACTTCGTATACCTTGAAGTTCTTGGCTTCAGCCGACCCGGCTATCCCGAAGGTCAAGCCGCTGCCGGGCACCCGATCCTGCGCCGATGTCGACGCAAAATAGGGCTTCACATTCGTGGTGTAAAGCTGCCCGTTCGGTGCGACAGCGCTCAGGGTATCGCCGATGATGTAGGTGTCCCACGTGCCGTTCACATCAGAGCTGAGGCTGTAGCTGATCTGGTCGGAGAGGAACTGATTCTCGGAATCCTTGCCTATTCCGAACGTCAGCCTGCCGTACTGAAGGGTCGTGCTATATCCGCTGAAATAAGGCGTCCAGTCGGACGGCGACCGGAACCGGACTTGCAGCGACCCATTCCCGGAGACGAAGCCGGACACGTCGAACTTCACCCTCTGCCACTGGGTTGCCAGAAGCAGAGCCCCGAAGTAGTTCGCGTCGTCGCCGAAGTAAGGCGGGGTTGCGGTGCCCGGGGCCGCGGACCCGTCGTCGACCTAGGACGTGGCCGAACCCGGAAGGCTGGCGAGGAGCTTCTCACCGCCCGTCGAGGTACCCCGCCAGATGTTGATGCTTGCCGCGCCCGACACTAGCGGCCAAGTGATTGTGTTCGACGATGTCGACCCGATGGCCACGACGGACTTCTGGTTCCGGCACCCGGTCTCGCCCACGGCCATCACAGCTGTAACCATGTACCAGTAGGTAGCGGCAGCGAGGACGCCGCCGGAGGCGGACGTGGTGACGGTCGGATCGACGGGTGCCCCAATCGGGGTCAATTTGAGCGATGCACTGCCCGAGGGCGACAGCCCGGTGCAGCCGCCACCGCGCCAGTCGAGGTTTGGGGGAGTCCACCGCGGATTGATGTCCATCCGGTAGCCACGCCAGGCCTGGTTGGCCGCGCCGCCTGCGAGGTTGTCCATGGTTCGGCCGATGAGGCTTGGGGTCCGAGGTCCACTGAAGGTGTCGCTGGCGACAAGCGTGGCCTTGCTCGGGTCGAGGAACTTGTGCTTCCACTGGTAGGCAGTTGGCAGAACGTAACCCGGCAGGGCAACCGCATTGACGATGAGGTCTTTGCCTTTCGTGCCGTTGACCACCGACCCTTGAGGCAGCACTTCGCCTGAGACGCTCTGGTATTCGATCCCTACCATTCCAGAGGGGATCGTGGCGGTGGTTGCCGTGTCGTTCCACAGGGGGGCCTGTGGGAGAGCGGGCACGGGTGTTGGCTTCTGCGCAGGGGTCATCCAAACCACCGGTACCCCGTACATCTCCGTCACCGCGGGCGGGGTATCCGAGTAGACGGGCCAGAAACCCTGCTGCTGGGCCTGGAACTCGAGAGTCCAGACTCCGGGTTCGCCCTTGTCGCCTTTGGCCCCCGTGTCGCCTTTGGGGATGGTGAAGGCGAACTGACCCTTGCCGTCGATTGTGGCAGCAGCAGGTGCGCCGGCCTCGGCGGTGGTGGTCCCTGCGACGCCGATGCCTTGGACGAATTCTTTGGCGGCGCGGGCCTCGGCGAGGAGGGCCTTGTAAGAGGCATGGGAGACGGCGAGGGTCCCGGCGACGAGCTTCACCTGTGGTGATGTTGTGGTGAACTCGGGCAGGAACGCGTCCGCGCTCGAGGTGAGCGGGTTGCGCAGGGGACGGCCGCTGAGGTCCTTCAGCGGCAGGGGTGTGGTGTTGCCGGTGTCGGAGACGTCGTACACCGTGACGCTGGCGTTGGCGGCGCGCTGGAGGGTGATGGGCCCGCTGATCAGTGCTGCAGGAGGGCCATCTCAGTGGTCGGAGGCAACAGCACACGCCACCAAGAACGCTCGGATGGAAGAGACCGACGCTCGCATGGAATGGACCGGCGCTCGCAGGCAGGAGGCTATGACGTCACCAGCCGCTGCGCGTCGGGGTATGTCCCTTTCGGGCATCGTCGGGCATCGGCATTTCTGCTCTCAGGCCGAGGAGGCGGATAGGACGTTCTGCTTCGATGGACGCCGCGAGCTCTAAGGCACGCGCGAGGATTTCGGTCCGGTCGGATGTCTCGGGAATCTTCCTCGCGTGGGTCTTGGTAACGAAAGGCGCGTACCGAACCTTGAGGGTCAGCCCAACGACGGGCCGCCCGTCGGCAGCGACGTCCTCGAGGACATGCGCGGCCAGCTGCCTCACGGCGTCGTCCACCTGGGCGCGCTCGGTGAGGTTCCGCTGGAAGGTGGTTTCACGGCTATGCCCGTGTGGCACCCACGGGGTGTCATCTACGGTGCTCGATCCGTCCCCGCGCCCGAGCTGCGCGTACCAAGGGCCCATCTTGGGGCCGAACTCCGGGACCAGATCTTGGGGATCGCACGCGGCGAGCTCTGCGACAGTGTTGATGCCGAGTTTCGCCAATCGGCCAGACACCTTGGTTCCAATGCCCCAGAGTTCCTTGGTGGGCCGCCCGCCCATCACGTCGAGCCAATTCTCGGCCGTCAGACGGAAGACGCCGGCTGGCTTGCCGAAGCCGGTCGCGACCTTGGCCCGGACGAGCGTGTCCCCGATGCCCACGCTGCAATGCAGCTGCGTTCGCTCGAGGACGGCAGCTTGCACGCGCCGGGCGTAGGCTTCCGGATCCTCAGTCTCGATGCCTACGAAGGCTTCGTCCCAACCCAACACCTGCACCGTGGCGCCGGGCTGTGCACGTAGCGTGGCCATCACGGTTTCGGAAGCGGCGAGGTAGGCCTCCTGATCGACGGGCAGGATGACGGCGTCGGGTACCTTGCGGGCGGCGACCCGCAGCGGCATTCCGGAACCCACGCCGAACGCTCGGGCCTCATAGGAAGCGGTCGAGACCACAGCGCGTTCCGTGGGGTCCCCCCGGCCGCCGACGATGATGGGCTTGCCGGCCAGCTCCGGGCGCCGGAGCACTTCGACCGCGGCGATGAACTGATCGAGGTCGACGTGCAGCACCCACGGGATTCCGCTCACGGCATCAGTCTGACGGAAAGGTCCCAGGAGAGCATCGGCATTCCACGCCGCCTACGCCAGGCTCAGCTGCCAAGACACCCCGAACCGGTCATTGACCCAGCCGAATTTGCTGCTGAACCCATAATTCCCGAGCGGCATCAACTCGCCGCCGCCGTCGGAGAGAGCCGCGTAGAGACGATCAATTTCCGCTTCCGTCTCGCATTGCACGAAGAGCGAGACCGCTGGAGTGAAAGTGAAGTCGTGGTGGGCCGGGCTGTCGATGCACATGAAGGGCTGGCCAGCGAGAGAGAACGTTGAATGCTGGACGGTTCCTTCCTTGCCGGGGCCCTCGGCGCCGTAGCGGCTCATGCTGATGACTTCTGCGTCATCGAAGAGCGAACAGTAGAAGTCCATCGCCTCCTCGGCATTGCCTTCGAACATGAGAAACGTGGTGATCTTCTGTGAGGTCACGATGTCCATTTCGCTTTTCTCCTCTTTAGCGATCAACCCGCGCGGTCTGCACCCGACCGGCCGCCTGCGCCCCGAGGCTCCCAACCACCAATCGGGCAAGCCGGCGCGCCCGGTGCTCTGCCCGATTTTCGGTCCGGGCGCGCCGACGCACGTCAACCCCCCACGGGCGGCGTGCGTTGACCACCCTAGCTTTGAATTCTTTCGACTCGCCAGCCTTTGCGGCAACAAGTTTTGACAGGTAAAACCCGGCGAACAGGCCCCTCCAAGCCCGCTCTCAAGATCATCGTCTAGGGTCTGCGTGAGCAATCTTCCTAAGAGAGGTATGAGGCGTGGTCGCTGAACGAGTGATCTTCCGAAAAGTCCCCGAGGTGACGGCCCTCTTCTGGGTCATCAAGCTGCTGACAACAGCGCTGGGGGAGTCGACGTCGGACTACCTCGTGAACGACTTCAACCCCTACATCGCGGTCGTGTGCTGCACCCTTCTCTTCGTCGGTGCCCTTGCACTGCAGTTCTGGGTCCGCCGCTACGTCCCCTGGGTGTACTGGCTCGCGATCGTGATGGTCGCTGTCTTCGGGACGATGGCAGCCGATGTCCTCCACGTCGTGGTCGGTGTGCCGTACTGGCTCTCTTCGTCAGCGTTCGCTGTGGCGCTCGTCGTCGTCTTCTGGCTGTGGTACCGAGTCGAAGGGACGCTGTCGATCCACAGCATCACGACGACGCGGCGGGAAATCTTCTACTGGGCCGCGGTGTCCGCGGCGTTTGCCCTCGGAACGGCCGCCGGTGACCTTCTCGCGTACACGGCGAACCTCGGCTTCCTGGCCGCGGGTCTCGTCTTCGCCGTCCTCTTCTTGGCGCCGGGCGTCGGATGGCGGGCGGGGTGGTTCAACAGCATCGCCGCGTTCTGGATCTCGTACGTCCTCACCCGCCCACTCGGAGCCTCGTTCGCCGACTGGACGGGAAAGGGCCAGGACGCAGGCGGTCTCGGATGGGGCGATGGGCCCGTGGCGGCGGTCCTCGCCGTCCTCATCGTTGTCTCCGTCGGCTATCTGCAGCTCAGGCAGCGCAAGACGGGTGAACTCGAGCCGGTTGGCCAGGCGGCCGAGTAGCCGGCTGGCCCTTGGGCACACAGTGGGCAGGAAAAGGTCAGGAGTACTTCGCCATGCGCGCCTTGACCTGCGCGACATATGCCTTGGTGTCCGGGTACATTCCGTAGGCTTGGACCCCATAGAGGCCTTGGTAGTAGCCCGCGATCGCGATGTCCTGGCTCGCGGCGTTCTTGAGGAGCCAGCGGAGCATGGCAACGCCTGCGGTGATGTTGTCGGTCGTGTTCCTGAGGTCGAGGGTGCGCCCGGCGAGGCTTGAGAGCCAGCTCGCGTTGGCGGGCATGATCTGCATGACGCCGATCGCCCCGACCGAGGAGGTGACGTTCTGCCTGAACCCCGACTCCTGCTCCGCGATCGCGAGAGCGAGGGCAGTCGGAACACCCATGCTGGTGGCGATCTGCCGCACCATCGACTGGATCTGGGCAACCGTCTCCGTGCCCGAGGCGGTGCTTCCGCCGCCCTTTGCCATGAGCGTCCCGAGCGGAATGCCGGTCTTCTCCTGAACGCCGTACATGGTCTTCTGGCGGGCGGTGGTTTCGTTCCACATCGAAGAGGACCACGCGGGCGGGGGAGCGACCGCCGCCTTGACGTTCGACGCCGCGGGGGCGGCAGACGACGACGCCGGAGCTGCCGCCGAGGGAGCAGCGGCGGGTGCGGCAGCGGCGGCATGCAGCACAATGCGCTGCCCGGGGTAGATCGTCGACGTGGAGCCGAGCCCATTGAGGCGGTAGAGGTCGCTGAGGGACACCCCGCTCTGCTGCGAGATTCCCCAGAGCGTGTCGCCGCTCTTGACCGTGTACGTCTGGGGGGCGGAGGCCGCAGCAATGGGAGCGGGGCTCGAGGCTGTGGACGCTCCGCTCGCACTTCCGTCGCCCAGCCGGATCTGTTGACCGGGGTAGATGATCGAGCTCCAGCCGAGGCCGTTGAGCTGGAAGAGGGTATCGAGCGGCACGCCGGTCCGGGCAGCGATACCGCTGAGGGTGTCACCCGGCCGGACGGTGTAGCTGTCTGCGGCCGCAGCTGCCGGGGCAGCGATAGCGGCGGTCAAGGCAGCCGCCGACGCAGTGACGGTGGTAGCCCTCAGGCGGCGTCCCTTGTTCATCGCGGCGCTTCTCCTCCCCATCTGTTGATTTCCGGGCCGAATAACAAATCCCAAAGGGGGATAAGGCGCACGCCCCGGAAAAAGCAGAAAACTCCCGTTGGACATATCCAATCACACGCACATACCGTTTCGCGTGATCATTGCAGTACGCTTGCCTAATTTTTGGATTCAGCCTGCCTGGCTCGAGCTGCCCACCCAGCCCAAATCGTCCGAGATCGCGTCAGTGCACGCGATGAGGCCCGGGAGGAGTCCGAGCAGGCCCGGCTGGTCGAGAAGGACGACGGGAACCGAGCACGAGGCAGCCGCGACGACTCGACCGGACGCGTCGTGGATGGGTGCGGCGATGCAGTGCACGAACTCCTCGTGTTCCGAAGCGTCGAGCGCCCAGCCCTGGGCAGCCACGCGATCCAGTTCAGCGAGCAGTGCAGCGGGCTCGGTGATGGTCCGCTCCGTGAAAGGGGTGTACTCGAGCCCGGCGGCGATGCTCGCCCGCCGCTCCCGCGGGAGGTCGGCGAGGAGAACTTTGGAGACTGCGGCGGCGTGCAACGCGGCTGTGAGTCCGATGCGGGAATACATGCGCACGGGGTGGCGGGATTCGAGCTTTTCGATGTAGGTCACGTCCGGCCCCTCGAAGGCGGCGAGGTGGACAGTGTGGCCCGTTGCCTCGTTGAGGCGTGCCAGATGGGGATGAGCGACGGCGCGCAGCCCGCGCTGCTCCAGCGCGAGGGATGAGAGCTCGAACAGCTTCCGGCCCAGCCGATAGCGTTGCTGCTCGTCCCGCACCACGAACCGCTTCTCCTCGAGGTCATGAAGGAGCCGCATGACCGTCGTCTTGTGCACGGTCGCGCGCGCGGCGAGCTGGTCGAGACTGGCCGGCCCCGCAGCGAGTTCGTCGAGGAGGTCGAGGGCCCGCAGGAGGCTCTGGCTCACAGGAGCCGCATCTCGTCGTCGAACGCGTGGCCGTCGAGCGAGAAACCGTCGCTGGAGACGGCAGCCCCAGCCCAGGTCTCGTCCGTGCAGGCGAGGATCCTCTCAAGGACGGGTGGCGCGGGCAACGGGCCGTGGTCGCCGGGGACGACGAGGGTGCACGCGGCAGCCACATGTCCACGGCGAAGGCTCGCCTTCTGGTCGAGTCCCAGGATGACGCCACTGAGGTAGCCCGCCGCGAAGGCATCCCCGGCGCCCACCGGTTCGACGACGTCGACCGTGAGCGAGGGGACCTCGCAGCGCTCGCCGTTCCTGCCAAGCGCAATAGCGCTCGTTGCCTCGTTCTTGACGATGACGGTCTCCGGGTCGGGCAGGAGCGCCCGAATCTCCGCTTCGTCGCCGGTTCCGAGCGCGTGCTCGGCCTCGTCCTTGCCCACCAGCACGATGTCGGCCCGATTCGCGAGGCTGCGCAGAACGCTCCGGTCGCGTCCCTCCCACAGAGTGGGCCGCCAGTTGACGTCGAAGCTCACCCTCGATTCGCTGCGCGTGCGGTTCAGGACTGCCTCGAGGAATGCGAGGGAGTCCTCTGACAATGCTGCCGTAATGCCGCTCACATGGATGAGAGAGGCCTTGCCGAGGAGCGCGGCCACGTGCGGCTCGTCGAGGAGTGCCGGGGTCATAGCGGAGGCGGCCGAACCTCGCCGGTAGTAGAGGACGGAAGCGGGAGCCGTCGCGGTCCTCGGGAGCTTGACGTAGAGGCCGGTGGGGCGAGAAGAGTCGATCTCGACGCCGGACAGGCCCACCCCGTGGGATGCGAGTTCGGACAGGATCCGGTCGCCGAAGCCGTCCCGGCCCACCCGGCTTACCCAATGCGCGTCTAGGCCCATGCTCGCGAATCCGACGGCCACGTTCGACTCGGCCCCTCCGATGCCGACGTGAAGCGTCGTTGCGCCGTCGAGCGTCACTCCGGATTCAGGGGTCAGCATCGCCATCGTCTCGCCCAAGCACACGGCTGTCGGCATGTGGATTTCAGAGCTCCTCGTGGAAGGGCATACCGCCCTTGGGTACCGCGCGCGGTTGACGGCGGTTTTTCCGCAATGCTAGACAGGGGGACAGAAAGTGTGCAACCTGCATTGCAAAATACGCAATCGCACTCGCCTTGATGCTCCGAGAGGAACGCGCCCATGACCGCCGAAGAACTCATCGCCTTGCTCGCCGAGGATCGCACGCTCGCCGTCGTCCGCGCCAAGGCTATCCCCGACGCCGCGGGGCTAGCGGGTGCCCTCGCCTCGGGGGGCGTGCGTGCGCTCGAGCTCACCTTTACGACGCCCGACGTCGTCACCCACGTGCGCCGCGCCGTGGAGACGGCGGGGGATCATGGTGCGGTGGTCGGCGTGGGCACCGTGCTCACAGGGGACCAGGCCCGGGCCGCGATCGACGCGGGCGCCCAGTTCCTCGTCACTCCCGGCATCCGGCCCGCAGTGGCTGAGGTAGCCGTCGCCGCTGGCGTCCCGGTGTGCCTCGGTGCCATGACCCCCTCGGAGGTGGCCGAAGCGCTCGACCTCGGCTCCGACGTCGTCAAGATCTTCCCCGCGCGCCAAGTCGGCCCCGGGTTCCTCAAGGACCTTCACGGCCCCTACCCGGGGGTGAAGCTCCTTCCTTCCGGCGGCATCGACGCGTCCAACGCTCGCACCTATCTCGACGCCGGTGCGCTCGCAGTCTGCTGCGGAACCTCCGTCGTTCCCCCGTCCGCAGTCGAAGCGGGCGCATGGGATGACATCGCCTCTCGCGCCACTGCGTTCACGGCCGCCTTGGGGGCGGCGCCTGAGGGAGCCCGGGCCGCAGGGTAAGGGCATGAGCGAACAGAGCGAGCGCATCACCATCCCCACTCCATCGGGCGATGTTTCCGGCGTCTACCAGCGTCCCGAGGCCCCCGATGCCACGGTCGTGCTCGCCCATGGCGCGGGCGCCGGGATGGACCACCCCTTCATGGTTGGTTTCGCCGAAGCCCTCACCGGTCTCGGGATCGCGACGCTACGGTTCAACTTCGCCTACATGGAGGCGGGGAAGCGGGTCCCTGACCGCGCCCCGAAGGCCATCCCAGTGTGGGCGGCCGCCGCGGAGGAAGCACGACGCCGCTCGGATGGGGAGCCGCTGTGGGCCGCGGGCAAGTCGTTCGGCGGCCGCATGGCGTCGATGGCTCTCGCCGAGGGCGCGATTGACCCCGCAGGGCTGATCTTCCTCGGCTATCCGCTGCATCCCGCAGGCAAACCCGAGAAGCTGCGCGATGAGCACCTCTACGGGCTCCGCGTCCCGATGCTCTTCCTTCAAGGCACGCGGGACACGCTCGCGAACCGCGAGCTGCTCGATGCGGTCGCCGTGAAGCTCCCCACGGCGACGCTCACATGGCAGGAGGGCGGCGACCATTCGTTCGCTGTCAAGGGCCTCAAACGGAGCGCCTACGACGTCGGCGCCTCCCTCGCGCCTCAGGCCGCGGATTTCGTCCGGGCCGCGCACTGAGCCGCTCCCCTTCCTGCTGAGGCCAATCGATCGCCGCCCAGTGCAAGGATGGGACCATGACTAGCGCCGTTGTCGTGGGGAGCGGACCGAACGGCCTGGCTGCCGCCGTGCGCCTCGCCGAGGCGGGCGTCGTCGTCCGGGTCTTCGAGGCAGAGCCGACCATCGGGGGTGGGACGCGCTCGACGACGACGCCGGCCCCGGACGGTGCGGGGACGCTCGTCGTCGATGAGTGCTCGGCTTTCCACCCCATGGGGATCGCTTCGCCCTATCTCGCGAGCCTTGGCCTCGAACGGTACGGCCTGCGCTGGCGTTGGCCCGAGGTCCAGGTCGCCCACCCGCTCGATTGTGGCCGCGCCGCGGCAGTCTGGCGAGACCCAGCCCAGACGGCCGCAGCCCTCGGCCCGGACGGTCAGGCCTGGGACGCAACCGTCGGCGCTGTGGCCCGGAGCTTCGACAGCCTTGTCGAGGATATCCTGCGTCCCGTCCAGCACATTCCCCGCCATCCGCTGCTCCTCGCACGGTTCGGTGCCCTCGCCGCGCTGCCAGCCACCGCCTTGGCCAAGGTCTGGCGCGGCGAAGCCGCCCGCGGGCTGTTCGCAGGGGTTGCGGCCCACGCGTTTGCGGACCTGCGCCTGCCGTTCACGAGTTCGGTCGGCCTCGTCCTCACATCCGCCGCGCAGGCCGTGGGTTGGCCGGTCGCCGAGGGCGGCAGTCAAGCGATCACTCATGCGCTCGCGGCTCGGCTGAGGGAGCTCGGCGGCACGATCGAGACCGGCGTGAGGATTCGCCGCGCGGAGGATGCAGGGGCGCCCGACCTCCTGCTTCTGTGCGTCGCCCCGACGGCGGCGGCGACGATTCTCGCAGGGCGGCTCCCGGCCGCCGTCGCCCGCAGCTACGGCCGGTACCGCTATGGACCCGCGGCCTTCAAGGTGGACTACGTCGTGGAGGGCGACGTGCCGTGGACTGCTGAGGAGGCACGGCGGGCGGGTACGGTCCACGTCGGCGGGACGATCGAGGAGATCGCCGAGGCCGAGGCCGAGACCGTGCGCGGGCGCATGCCTGCCCGGCCCTTCGTCCTCGTCGGCCAGCAGTACCTCGCCGACCCCGGCCGGTCCGCCGGAGACCTCCACCCGATCTGGGCTTACGCCCACGTGCCGAACGGCTACCCGGGAGACGCGACCGAGGCCGTGACCGCCCAGATCGAACGGTTCGCCCCCGGCTTCCGCGACTGCATCCGTTCCGTTTCTGCCCGCTCCGTGGCGGCGACGGAGGCTCACAATGCCAACTACGTAGGCGGCGATATCAGCGCGGGCGCCAACTCGGGCCTGCAGCTGGTCTTCCGTCCTCGGGTCGCCGCGGACCCATACGCTACGGGCATCCCGGGCGTGTTCCTGTGCTCAGCCGCGACCCCGCCCGGTGGGGGAGTCCATGGCATGGCCGGCTTCCTCTCGGCTGAGCGGGCCCTCGCATCGCTGAGCACCTAGCGTCCCGCCTAGAGTAAACGGGTGCACGACGACGACGGCCTCTCAGGCGCCTTCCCCTACGAGCGGCTGCGCCGCTATCCGGATGTCGAGGCCCCGAACCTCCAAGCCTGGGACGCGACGGATCTGCTCCTGGCCGAGCGAGGCATCGCGGACGCCTCGGAACGAGGACTGGACGGCAGTGAGATCGCGATCATCGGCGACAACTATGGGGCTCTCGCACTCCGCCTCGCGGCAGCGGGCTTTACCGGCGTCCGCGTGCACCAGGATCTCGCAACAGGCCGGGAGGCCCTCCGTCGGAACGCGGAAGAGCTCGGCCTCTCGGGTCTGCAGGTTCCTTGCGAGCTCGAGGCCGAGCTGCTCGCAGGCGCGCGGCTCGTCCTCCTCCAGCTGCCCCGCGGACTCGCCGAACTCGAGGAATACGCGGATGCCGTGGCCCGTTGGGCCTCGCCCGACGTCGTCGTCCTCGCGGGTGGAAGGGTCAAGCACATGACGCTCGCCATGAACGACGTACTCGGCGCATCGTTCGAGGTGGTCGCCGCCGAGCTCGCGGTGCGCAAATCCCGGCTCCTGGTCGCGTCCGTCCCGCGGACTGTGCCGGAGAACCCGCCCTTCCCGGTCTGCGCGAAGCACGACGACGTCGGCCTCACCCTTTGCACACACGGCGCCGTGTTCGCCGGCTCGCGCCTGGACCTCGGCACGCGGTTCCTCCTCGGCTTCCTCGACGCAATGCCGGTGGGGACGGCCGTCGATCTGGGCTGCGGGACCGGAGCCCTCGCCGCCGCCTACGCGCTGGCTCATCCCGAGGCTGTCGTCGTCGCGACCGACCGCTCAGCAGCGGCGGTGCGTTCGGCGCGGGCAACCGTGAGCGCGAATGGCCTCGCGGGCCGCGTGCTCGTCGAGCACGACGACGCTGCCGCCTCCCGTCCCGACGCTTCCGCCGACGTCGTGCTCCTCAACCCGCCCTTCCACCTCGGCGCGAGCGTGCATGCGGGGGCTGGCCTCCGGCTCTTCGAGGCCGCAGCCCGCATCCTGCGTCCGGGCGGCGAGCTGTGGGCCGTCTACAACTCCCACCTCGACTACCGCCGCCGCCTGCAGACCTCGGTCGGACAGACCACAGTCAAGGGGCGATCGGGGAAATTCACGGTGACGCGGTCCGTGCGCAACGGCTGAGGTTCGCGTTCTTATAACGCAACGCGGCAATCGCACGGGGTCGGTTCAGATGATGACGAGGATTGACAAGGTAACTTAACTCACGGGGGCCATGACGCAGCACTTGGGAAGGATCCTGTGACGGAGCACTCACGTCAGCCCGCGCCTCGGCGCGGGACGAATCTCCCGCGGATGGGGGACTTCAACCTGACGGTGATCCTCGACGCCATCCGTCGCTCCGAAGCGGGGTTGAGCCGGGTCGAGCTCGCCCAGCTCGTGGGCCTCTCGCCCCAGACGATCTCGAATATTTCCCGCCGACTCCTCGACCAGAAGCTCATCGTCGAGGCGGGGAAGGAAGGCACGGGTCCGGGCAAGCCGCGCACCATCCTCCGGCTCAACCCACGCGGGATGTATGCCATGGGGGTCCACCTCGACCCGGCCCTGATCACGGTCGTCCTGCTCGATCTCATCGGGTCCGTCGTTTCCAAGGACACGTTCGTGACTCCGCCGAGCCACGATCCGCAGGAGATCGTGGACGCGATTGCCGAGTGCGTCGAGAAGCTGCTCGTGGATTCCGGTGTGGACCGCCAGCTTGTTGCCGGGCTCGGTGTCGCGGCACCCGGTCCTGTCGACCTCGAGCGGGGAGCGGTTGTCGGGCCGCCGCTCCTCAGAGGATGGGTCGACGTGCCTCTTCGGGACATGGTGCAGCGGGCTACGGGCCTGCCGACGATGGTGGACAAGGATGTCACCGGCGCGGCCGTCGCCGAGATCTGGGCTGGGGGCCCCGGCGGCTCGGGCAGCTTCGTCTTCTTCTACCTCGGCACCGGCCTCGGCTGCGGGCTCGTGCTCAACGGAGAGGTCTACCGCGGCGCGTCGGGCAACGCGGGCGAGATCGGGCACATCATCGTCGACCCGGATGGGCCGCTGTGCAGCGATGGGTGCGGGATGCGCGGCACGATCGGGACTTCTCTCGAGCCTGGCGTGATCGTCAGCGAGGCCGTCGTTGCCGGTGTTCTCCCCGTCCTGACGCCTGAGCCCACGGCGCGCGACTTCCAGGCTGCTTTTGCGCGGCTCTGCGGACTCGTCGACGAAGGCGACGAGAAGGCCATCTCGATCATGCGCGGTGCCGCGCGGAGCCTCGCGTGGGCTGCGGCCGTCGTCGGCAACATCGTGGACGTCGAACGGATGGTCTTCGGCGGTCCGTTCTGGGATGCGGTGGCGGAGTTCGTGCTGGACGTGCTGCCGGACATGGTCAACGAGCTTCTCGCGACTCGCGGTATTCGCCGCGTGGAACTTTCCGGCACCCGGCTCGGCGAGGATGTCGGCGCTGTCGGCGCCGCCTGCCTCGTGCTCGAGCGGGCGCTCGCCCCGCGTGCCGAGCGGTTGCTGCTCGAGGGCTGAAGGCCCGTGGAGGGGAAGTTGGCGAGAGCGGCGCTTCTGCCAGTCTGAGCGTCATGGTGCGTCATGCAAGGTCTTCTTCGTAGCATTCGCGCGATTTGGCCTTCCGCGACGCCGAGTGCTTGAAGCCGACGGGGCTGCTCCGTAGGCTTTTACGCAAGTTGCTCCTGCAACGTGTCAGCGATCCCCGTTGGGGATGTGGGTGCCCCCGTGAGGGCCTGACATTTGCCGCAGGAAGCCGGTCCTCTCGGGACGCCCGCCGCGGCGGCGTCCTCGGACTGGGCTGTCCTGCGTTCCTGAATACCCTTCACAGCCGACCTCGTCGGCCGACATCGGAATCCAAGGTCTGCAAATGTCCCCACCCACACTCATCGAGGCACCTTCCTCGAGTGCCCTCGCGCCTCCCGTAGCCCTCTCCTACGAGCTCTTCCCGCCTCGCAGCGATGCCGCCTCGGCCACGCTCTGGAAGACCATCCACGAACTCGAGCGTACTGATCCGGACTATGTCTCGGTGACGTACGGAGCGAGCGGTTCGAACCATGCCAAGGCCCTCGACCTCGTGGACCGGCTCCAGATCGAGACAACCCTTCGGCCGCTCGCCCACCTCACGTGTGTCGGCGGGACGCCAGCCGAGCTGAGCGCGATCGTCAACGAGCTCCTCGATCGCGGCGTGCGGGGCATCCTCGCTCTCCGGGGAGACCGGCCGCAGGATGGCGTCCTGCCGCGTGACGGGCTCCAGTACGCGCAGGATCTGATCGAGCTCATCCGCCGGATCGAGCTTCGCCGTTCGGCGCAGTTTGCGGCGGGCAAGATCGCGATCGGGGTCGCGGCGTATCCCACGAAGCACCCCGAATCGCCGAGCGAGGCCCACGACGTCGAAGTGCTCCTTGCGAAGCAGCGCTCTGGGGCCGACTTCGCGATCACGCAGGTGTTCTTCCACCCGGGCCAATATTCGTCGCTCGTGCACCGCGCACGCCGGGCAGGCGTAACCATCCCCATCATCCCGGGCATCATGCCGCTCACGAGCCTTCGGCGCATCCTCAAGCTCTCGGAGCTGAGCGGCGTCGAGCCGGACGGCGCGCTCGTGGACCGGATCCGTTCGGTCGGGGACGACGCCTCCCTCGCGCGGAAGATCGGCGTCGAGGCCACCGTGGCGCTTGCCGAGGCAGCGCTCGACGCTGGTGCCCCCGGCCTCCATCTCTACACGTTCAACGAGCACGAGAGCGCACTCGACGTGCTCGCGCGCCTCAACCTGCCACGGCCGTCCCGGCCCTCCCTCCTTGCCCGTCACCGGGCCCGCTAATTCCGAACCCCAACCGAAGGATTCACCATGACTTCGCAGACTGCTGGCCGCTTCCCGGCCGCCACCATCCTCGGCTACCCCCGCATCGGCCGCCGCCGTGAGCTCAAGAAGGCCGTAGAGGCCTACTGGGCTGGCAAGAGCAGCACTGCCGAGCTTCAGGCCACCGCTGAGGGCATCCAGCTCGCGACGCTCCGTCGCCTCGCCGAGCTCGGCCTCACCGAGGCCTCCGCGATCCCCGGGACGTTCTCGTTCTACGACCAGGTTCTCGACACCGCCGTCGCCCTGGGCGCCGTTCCCGCGCGCTTCGGCGCCCTGCACGACGCCGAGGGCCGCCTCGGCCTCGACGCCTACTTCACGCTCGCCCGCGGCAACGCGGAGCAGCAGCCGCTCGAGATGACCAAGTGGTTCGACACGAACTACCACTACCTCGTGCCGGAGATCGGCCCCGAGACGGAGTTCTCGCTCTCCTCCGAGCGGGTCGTCGAGGAGTTCCTCTTCGCGAAGTCCCACGGTTTCATCACGCGCCCCTACCTCGTTGGCCCTGTGACGTTCCTCCTCCTGAGCAAGCCGGCCGACGGCGCTCCCGAGGACTTCGATCCGCTCTCGCGGCTCGAGGACGTCCTGCCGGTCTACTCAGAGCTCCTCGCACGCCTCCGCGCCGCCGGCGCCGAGTGGGTCCAGCTCGACGAGCCGGCCCTCGTCGCCGACCTCGACACGCCTGCGCTCGAGGTGAGCGACGCCGTCGAACGCGCCTACGCGGTTCTTGCGGGGGTGCCCGTTTCGGCTGAGGGGCGCCCGAACATCCTCCTCTCGGCTCCGTACGGAGGGCTCGGCGCGCAGGCCCCCGTGGTCGCCGCTACCGGTGTCGAGGCTGTTGCTCTCGACCTGTTCAAGGGCGCCGTTCCCTCGAAGGAGGATCTGGCAGAGTTTGACGGCAAGACGCTTGTTGCCGGCGTCGTCGACGGCCACAACATCTGGCGGAACGACCTCGCCGCTTCGGCCGCGAAGCTCGACGTGCTGCTTGCCGCAGGCAAGGAGCACGGGCTCGAGGTCGCTGTCGCAACCTCGACGTCGGCCTTCCACGTCCCGCACGACGTCGAAGAGGAGACTCAGCTCGACGCCAACCTCCGGAGCTGGCTCGCTTTCGCGGACCAGAAGGTCGGCGAGGTTGTGACGCTCGCGACCTATCTCAGCGAGCCCGAGGCCGCCCGTGCCGCGATCGATGAGGCCTCCCGGATCATCGCCTCCCGGGCCCAGGCCCCCGGCGTCCGCCGCCCTGAAGTGCGCGAGCGGACGGCTGCGCTGACCGCGGCAGACTTCTCCCGCTCCGACTACTCAGTCCGTGCCGCGACCCAGGACGCGGAGCTGCACCTGCCGCCGCTGCCGACGACGACGATCGGCTCCTTCCCGCAGACCGCCGAGGTCCGTGGGGCGCGTGCGCGCCTCAACAAGGGCGCCATCGACGCGGCCGAGTACGAGCGGCTCATGAAGGACGAGATCAAGCGCGTGATCGACCTCCAGGAGGAGCTCGGCTTCGACGTGCTCGTCCATGGCGAGCCGGAGCGCAACGACATGGTCCAGTACTTCGCCGAGAACCTCGACGGCTTCGACGTCACTGTCCACGGCTGGGTCCAGTCCTACGGCTCGCGCTGCACGCGGCCCTCGATCCTGTGGGGCGACGTCTCCCGCCCGGCGCCCATCACGGTCCCGTGGGCCGAGTACGCGCAGTCGCTCACTGAGAAGCCACTCAAGGGCATGCTCACCGGCCCGGTGACGATCCTCGCGTGGTCGTTCGTCCGCGACGACCAGCCGCTCGCCGAGACCGCGAACCAGGTCGCCCTCGCGCTCCGCGATGAGATCGCGGACCTCGAGACCGCTGGCATCAAGGTCATCCAGGTCGACGAGCCCGCCCTGCGCGAGCTGCTCCCGCTGCGCCGCGCGGACCAGCCCGCCTACCTCGACTGGTCGGTCAAGTCGTTCCGCCTCGCCACTGCCGGCGCCGGGGACGCGACTCAGATCCACACACACCTGTGCTACTCCGAGTTCGGCGTGATCATCGACGCGATCGACGGTCTCGACGCGGACGTGACCTCGATCGAGGCCGCTCGCTCCCGCATGGAGGTCGTCAACGACCTCGAAACGCACGGCTTCGGCCGCGGGGTGGGACCGGGCGTGTACGACATCCACTCGCCGCGCGTTCCGTCGCAGGAGGAGATCGAGGAACTGCTGAAGACCGCCGTCGCGCATGTGCCGTCGCGCCAGCTCTGGGTGAACCCGGACTGCGGCCTCAAGACCCGCGGCTACGCCGAGACCGAGGCTTCCCTGCGGAACCTCGTTGAGGCCGCGAAGGCCGCGCGTGGGGTGCTCGCAGCCAAGGCCTAAGCACCCACTGGTCGTGGCGCAAGTGACCGCTGGCCTGTAGAGAGCTGGCCACTCGTCGGGAAGTCGACGAGTGGCCAGCTCTTTTGCGTCGACCGGCTAGGTCATTTGTGACGAGTGGCCAGCTAATCCCACTCGACCTCGTCATCGACCACCCCGTCTTCGTCGGCGGCCGCGAGGAGTACCTCGTCTGTGAAGCCCTGGCCGAGGGTGAAGCCAAGCACGAAATACCGCTCGGGCTGGCCCGGGAAGATCCCGACCTTGGTGAGCCGCAGCGCTTGGACGAACCGCTCGCCGTCGACCTCGTCCTGCGAAGCTACACCGAAAAGTTCTCGCACCCGGCCGTCGCTCAGGTTCTGGCAATGAAAATGCCGGTATTCGACGGCCGGGGAATCGTCGTCCTGGAGGTCTTGGATAATCCTCTCGCGCGCCGCGTCGACGAGCTCCGGGAGGAAACGTAGGCGGTAGTCCACTTTGTGGAGGCACGCTTCGTCGATCCGGTCGTGCTCACCGATGCTGAGGTCCAGCGGGATCGGCACGCCGTCGTGCTCGTACAGGCCCGAGATGATCCGTTGCCCCGCCGGTGTGAGGGCAATTTCCCCGAAATGCCGGCTGACTGCCGTCTCCATGGGAAAAAGATAGCCCTCTCAGGCAAGCCGCGCGAGTAGATTCACGGCGTCGTGCGGAGCCCGCCCGTCGGCGTCGTTGTCGAAGTAGACGTAGGTGTCGAAGCCGCCGTCGAGCCAAGCCCGCACTCGCTCAGCCCACTCGTCGAGCGAGGCCTCGGCGTAGCCGCCGCCGTACAGCCTCGTCTCGCCGTGGAGGCGCACGTAGCGGAAGTGGGCGGTCTCGTCGTGGAGCACGGGCCACCGCCCGGCGCTGTCCGCGATGACGGTGCAGATTTCCCGCTCGGCGAGGAAGGCCCGGGCAGCGGGAGTGTCGAAGCTCTCGTGCCGCGGCTCGAGCGCGTGGCGCAGCGGCACCTCCGCGAGGACATCGAGGAAGGCCCGCTGCTCAGGCACCTTCTCGTCATGGCGGTGCGCGAGTGCGGCGGCCGACGACGCCGTGCGGGGGAGCAGGTCGAAGAACCCCGAGAGCGTGTCCTCGTCGAAGGCCATCCGCTCGGGAAGCTGCCACAGGATCGGGCCGAGCTTGCCCCCGAGCGCGAGCACTCCCGAAGCGAAGAAGTTGGCGAACGCAGCCTCGACGTCGCGAAGCTGTTTCATGTGGGTGATGAAGCGGCCGCCCTTGACTGCAAATACAAAGCCCTCGGGCGTCGCATCGCGCCAGGCTTCGTAGGACGAAGGGCGTTGGAGCGAGTAGAAGGACCCGTTGAGCTCGACGGAGGACATTCGTTCCGCGGCGTAGGCGAGTTCGTCCTTCTGGCGCAAGCCGCGCGGGTAGAAGTCGCCGCGCCAGCTCGAGTAGCGCCAGCCGGAGACACCTATATACGCAGTGGCCACGGTCCCCAGAGTAGGGGCCGCGCTGTCCGGGGCGCCTCGATCAGCGCCGCGCCGCGCCGGGCCCGCGTGGCGGAAGTGACTTGAGAGTCTCGGCGACGAGGTCGAGGAAGAGGCCCGTCTGGGGGTCTGTGCTCCCGCCGGGGCGCAGCGCGAAGATATTGCGCGCAAGCCGGATCTCCGGGACGTCCACGACGACGACGCCCTCCGGTCGCGACTGGAGGGCAAGCTCCGGAACGAGGGCGGCCCCGAGCCCCGCGGAGGCGAGCCCGAGGCTTGCGTTGAAGTCGTCGCTGTAGGCCACCACTCGGGGTTCGAGCCCACAGCTCGCGAAGAGCCGGTCGATGACGGCGGCGTCGCTCGTACCGGGGTGATGCACGATCCACGGCATGCCGCCGAGCTGGGCGGACGTCACCTGCGCTCCGTTGGCGATGCCCCAGGAAGCGGGGAGGACGACGCAGAACGGGTCGTCGCCGATCCATTGGCGGTCCATCGTGTGCGGCCACGCAAGCCCGCTTTGGCCCACTTGGTAGACGAGGACGACGTCGAGTTCGCCTCCCGCGAGAAGCCCGCGGATCGTTTCGCCGGGCTCGGCGACGGCGACGTGGAGGTCGAGGCCGAGGTGCCGCCAGCGCTCGTTCTTGAGGACGCCGGGGAGGACGTATGTCGCGAGACTGGGGAAGATGCCCAGGCGGAGCTGGCGTGCGGCCGCTTCGGCTGCGCGTGCGGTGGCCGCCTTGAGCGCGTCGATGTCGGTGAGCACTTTGGTCGCGTGCCGAGTCATGACGGCGGCGGCCTCCGTGGGCACGACGCTCTTGGCCGAGCGGATGAACAGCTTGACTCCGGTCTCCCGCTCGAGGGCTGCCATCTGCTGCGAGACGGCGGAGGCTGTGTACCCGAGGCGATGGGCAGCAGCGGCGAAGGAACCCTGCCGCACCACTTCAAGGAGAGTCTGAAGGTGGACTGGGTTGACCATGGCGACCTCCTCTTTCGATCACGGGGTCCCATTCAGCCTACGGCACGGGAGGCCTAGGGGAACCTGGGCTTGAATCGCCGACGCGACACGCCGAGGATCCGCGACACGGGGATTTTTCCGGGTGTGTGTTCAGCGCTCCACATCCTGTGGACAAGGTCACCTGAAGCGCGGAATTTCGCGGCTCCGGCGGTGCGTTAACTGTGTAGGAAGTGTGGACTCGCCGCGTGATGAATGACATACTTGTAAGACATCATCTTGGGGTTCACAGCGGCGCCGACCACTACATGTAGTATCGAGTCACGCCGAGGCAGTCCGATCCATTGGGGAAGGCCGCCGGCCATATGGGGGGCCCATCATGGGCCGAAGCCAGCAAGTCTTCCAGGAGGGAAGGAACCATGAACGTCACGGTCTACACGAAGCCGGCGTGCGTGCAGTGCAATGCCACCTACCGTGCGCTGGACAAGAAGGGCATTGCGTACCAGAGCGTTGACGTCACCCAGGACCCGGACGCGCTCGAGCGTCTCAAGGCGATGGGCTACATGCAGGCTCCCGTGGTCGTGACCGATGGTGGCCACTGGTCGGGCTTCCGTCCCGACAAGATCGAAGAGCTCGCCCAGACCGCGTCGTCGTCCGCTTCGGTGGCCTGACGCGCCGTCGTCCGTTTTCTCTTGCAGGGGGTGCTGAGGTGACCTCTCTGGTCACAGCCGCGGCAGGCGCTGATGCGCCGGGCGCGCAGCCCGAGCCCCGCCTCGTCTCGAGCCGACTCATCTACTTCTCGTCTGTCTCCGGCAACACCCACCGGTTTGTGGGCAAGCTCGGCCTGGACGCCGAACGGATCCCGCTCCACCCGACCGATCAGCCGCTCCGCGCGACGGAGCCGTTCGTCCTGGTCGTCCCGACGTATGGCGGGACCGGGGGAGCGGGGTCTGTGCCGAAGCAGGTCATCAGGTTCCTCAACGATCCGCAGAACCGCTCGCTGATCCGAGGGGTCATCAGTGCGGGCAACACGAATTTCGGGGACAACTACTGTGCGGCCGGCGACATCATCGCCGTCAAGTGCAAAGTGCCCCACCTCTACCGATTCGAACTCATGGGAACGACGGACGACGTCGCCCGGGTCACCGAAGGATTGGACGCATTTTGGACACGACTGTCGCAGAACCGGCGCTAGCGGCTGTGGACGCTAGGACCAAGGATTCAAAGGAACTGCCCGAGAAGTTCAAGGGCTTGGGCTACCACGAGCTCAACGCGATGCTGAACCTGTACGGCGAGGACGGCAGGATTCAGTTCGAAGCCGACCGGTATGCCGCGCGTCAGTACTTCCTCGACCACGTCAACACCAACACGGTGTTCTTCCACGACCTGGATGAGAAGCTCGAGTACCTCGTCAAGCATGACTACTACGAGCGCGAGACACTCGACCAGTACACGATGAACTTCATCCGTGAGCTCTTCAGCCGCGCCTACAAGAAGAAGTTCCGGTTCGAGACGTTCCTCGGTGCCTTCAAGTTCTACACGTCGTACACCCTGAAGACGTTTGACGGGAAGCGCTACCTCGAGCGCTACGAGGACCGGGTCTGCATGGTTGCACTCCACCTCGCGCGCGGAGACGAACAGCTCGCCACCCAGCTCGTCGATGAGATCATCGCCGGCCGATTCCAGCCTGCGACCCCGACGTTCCTCAATGCCGGCAAGAAGCAGCGCGGCGAGCTCGTCTCGTGCTTCCTCCTGCGCATCGAGGACAACATGGAGTCGATCGCCAGAGGCATCAACTCGGCGCTCCAGCTCTCGAAGCGAGGCGGCGGCGTCGCCCTCTCGCTCACGAACATCCGCGAGCACGGTGCACCGATCAAGCAGATCGAGAACCAGTCCTCCGGCGTCATTCCGGTGATGAAGCTGCTCGAGGATTCCTTCTCCTACGCGAACCAGCTCGGAGCGCGCCAGGGTGCAGGTGCTGTGTACCTGCATGCGCACCACCCGGACATCTACCGGTTCCTCGACACAAAGCGCGAGAACGCGGACGAGAAGATCCGCATCAAGACGCTTTCCCTCGGCGTCGTCATCCCGGACATCACGTTCGAGCTCGCGAAGCGCAACGAGGACATGTACCTGTTCTCGCCGTACGACGTCGAGCGCGTGTACGGGGTGCCATTCTCCGATGTCTCCGTGTCCGAGAAGTACTACGACATGGTCGACGATTCGCGGATCAAGAAGACGAAGATCAACGCACGCGAGTTCTTCCAGACGCTCGCCGAGATCCAGTTCGAGTCGGGCTACCCGTACATCATGTTCGAGGACACCGTGAACCGGGCCAACCCGGTGGCTGGCAAGGTGACCATGAGCAACCTGTGCTCGGAGATCCTGCAGGTTTCCTCGCCGTCGTTGTACAACGAGGACCTGACGTACGCGCAGGTGGGCAAGGACATCTCCTGCAACCTGGGTTCCATGAACATCGCCAAGACGATGGACTCCGGCGACTTCGGGCTCTCGATCGAGACGGCTATCCGTGCTCTCTCTGCTGTCTCGGACATGAGCTACATCCAGTCCGTGCCGTCCGTCGCCGAGGGCAACGCGAAGTCGCACGCGATCGGCCTGGGGCAGATGAACCTGCACGGATATCTGGCTCGGGAGCGGGTGCACTACGGGTCCGAGGAAGGCCTCGACTTCACGAACATCTACTTCTACACGGTGCTGTTCCACGCGCTGCGGGCCTCGAACCTGCTCGCGCAGGAGCACGGCCAGGCGTTCGGCGGGTTCGAGAACTCGAAGTACGCGTCCGGGGAGTTCTTCGACAAGTACACCGAGCGGGAGTGGGCGCCCCAGACCGAGAAGGTGCGCGAGCTGTTCGCCAACGTGCACGTCCCGACGCAGGATGACTGGCGCGCGCTCAAGGCCTCGGTCATGGAGCACGGCATTTACAACCAGAACCTGCAGGCCGTCCCGCCGACCGGCTCGATCAGCTACATCAACAACTCGACGTCCTCTATCCACCCCGTGGCCTCGAAGATCGAGATCCGCAAGGAAGGCAAGATCGGGCGCGTCTACTACCCGGCGCCGTATCTGACGAACGACAACCTCGAGTACTACCAGGACGCGTACGAGATCGGCTACGAGAAGATCATCGACACGTACGCTGCTGCCACACAGCACGTGGATCAGGGGCTTTCGCTCACGCTGTTCTTCAAGGACACGGCGACGACGCGTGATGTGAACAAGGCGCAGATCTACGCGTGGCGCAAGGGCATCAAGACGCTGTACTACATCCGGATCCGCCAGCTCGCCCTCGAGGGGACTGAGGTGGAGGGTTGCGTCAGCTGCATGCTCTAGTGGTTGCTTACTCTCACCTCGTTCGGAAGGACCTCCCATGACCCCGGAGAAGCTCAAGCTCCTCGACCACGTTCAGGCCATCAACTGGAACCGCATCCAGGACGAGAAGGACGTCGAGGTGTGGAACCGCCTCGTGAACAACTTCTGGCTGCCCGAGAAGGTGCCGCTCTCGAATGACGTTCAGTCGTGGGCGACGCTGACGCCGCAGGAGCAGCAGCTCACGATGCGCGTCTTCACAGGTCTCACCCTGCTCGACACGATTCAGGGCACGGTGGGTGCTGTCTCGCTCATCCCCGATGCCGTGACGCCGCACGAGGAAGCCGTCTACACCAACATCGCCTTCATGGAGTCGGTCCACGCGAAGAGCTATTCGTCGATCTTCTCGACGCTGTGCTCGACCAAGGAGATCGACGACGCGTTCCGCTGGAGCCTTGAGAACGAGAACCTCCAGCGCAAGGCGCACATCGTCATGGACTACTACCGTGGCGATGAGCCGCTCAAGCGCAAGGTCGCCTCGACTTTGCTGGAGAGCTTCCTGTTCTACTCGGGCTTCTACCTGCCCATGTATTGGTCCTCGCGTGCGAAGCTTACGAACACCGCGGACCTCATTCGGCTCATCATCCGCGACGAGGCTGTGCACGGTTACTACATCGGGTACAAGTTCCAGAAGGGCCTCGAGAAGGTCTCGGAGGAAAAGCGCCAGGAGATCAAGGACTACACGTTCGAGCTGCTTTTCGAGCTGTACGAGAACGAGGTCCAGTACACGCACGATCTGTACGATCCCGTGGGGCTTTCGGAGGACGTCAAGAAGTTCCTCCACTACAACGCGAACAAGGCGCTCATGAACCTCGGCTATGAGGCGATGTTCCCGTCGTCGGTGACCGATGTGAACCCGGCGATCCTCTCCGCGCTTTCGCCTAATGCTGACGAGAACCATGACTTCTTCTCGGGGTCTGGTTCTAGTTATGTGATCGGCAAGGCCGTGAATACGGAGGATGAGGACTGGGACTTCTGATCCCTTGTGAGATATAGGTCTAGTTGCAAGTCTGGGCCTCTATCCGCCAGAAACTGACGGCCTATCTGCAAGCACTTGCAGATAGGCCGTCAGTATTCGCTATTTGAGACCGGCAGTGCGGCATCCGGGCCCCTGCCGCTGCCCCTCCTCCTAGGCCCCCTCCGGGCCATCTAGTGTCTTACTAATACGCCATGATGACGTCGTTCGAGCTGGGCCAAGCGAAGTGAGGTCACAAAGTGGGTGAAGAGGATGAGGCCTGGCGGGTCCGGTTCTACGGCGCCCATGACATGGCGACCGGATGGTTTGTCCCGCGTGTAGGCGAACTTGCTCAGGAGTTCGACCCGAAGAACGTCTCGGCGAGCATTGAGGACATCCTCGAGCTCCACAATGTCCAGCAGTACCTCGAACATGGGTTCCTTCCGATCGGGTACAGCGAGGAGGAGCGCAGCCAGGCCCAGTCACGGATTTCCGAGATCAGAGGTGCCGTAGCGCGGTTCTTTTCGGCCATTGACAACACCAACTTCGCTGCCATGATGGCGGGCGTCAGCCGCTGCTACCACCGAGACCTTTTGGACCTACTCGGCCGGTACAAGGCGTTCGAACGCTGTGACAGCGCCACGGTCCTTCCCGCGCTCATTGCGGCAGGCGTGCAGATGGGTGAGTGGCTCGCGAGCAAGAAGTTTGTGCAGGCCTACGACGCCGAGGTGCGGGGTGAGCTGCTTGCCTCGCCTCGAGGCGCCGAGCAGGTGATTCGAAAGTACCTGCAGGCCGGCGTCCGAGGAGAGATCCACCTTCCGGCGAGCTTCACACCAGCAGATGCCCGCGAACTGCTGGAGGCCTATGTCGACAGCGAGAGCGCGAACCCCAATTACGTCGGGCTGATCGCAACCGCCAAGGAGAATCGTGAGGCCGGAATCGACGCCAAGCTCAAGCTGCGTGCCAAGAGGCGCAGCGAGGAGATGACCGCGAAGCTCTTCGCCGAAAACCATGGTCTCAAGACTGGGTGCGAAGTGCGCATTTCCGGAAGCCAGAAAGAACCGGTCGTGTTCGAGCTGGATACTTCAGACGGGTTGATCTCGCGTTACACATACAGCCGCCGATGGTTTGAAGAGACCTGCGACAACCCCAGCATCCTCAACAATTTCCAACACCTGTTCGAGTTCGTTGACCGCCAGGGGCTGCTGACCCTTCCGTCCTACCCGGCTCACCTCGGTGTCGTGGAGCGGATCATTGGGACCACAGGAAAGACCGAATACAAGGTCAGCGGGGTGTTCCGGGCCCACGACATGAGCACGCGTCTCCAGACGAGCATGTACCACTTCTTCCTGGAGTCGAAGGGCATCGATCTGGAGCAGGTTGTCTCCTGGTTCTTCGAGAAGTACCTCGTTGAGGAGTTCGGAGCCGCGAACTTCTCATTCACCCCGTCAGACAAGGCGTCCTCATACCTCCAAAGGGTGAGGCACCTGTTCGCCGAGATGGAAAGCGTCGCAACCCAGTTCTCCCTGTTCGTAAAGGATGGTGAGCTCGACCGGGACCTGCTCGCCATGGGCTCGGAACAGGTCCGATACAGAGACGTGCCGAGCCTTCTCGGGGGCAAGTACGTGTATGTATCCGAAGGTGAGGAGACCGCCAGCATCCTAAATCTCTTGTTCTCCGACCAGTCCGGCCTGAACTACGTCAACGAGTCCCTCAATGCGGATAACGGCGCCAGGCTTCTCCTGGAGAACCAGGTCGCGTACGACGACTTCGAGGACTACCAGAAGCCCAGCCTTGACCGTCTGATCAAGCTCGGGGTTGTTGAGGACAATGGAACGCACATACAGATCGTGAGCACCGAGCAGCTCCTCATCCTCAGGGCCCTGTTCACCACTCAAGCAGCTAGCTACTACCACCTCTCGGCCGCCGGACGCGCAGAGGCGGACGCCATGGTGGCGAAAGGTTGGGCGAAACGTCGCTCCTCGCTGCTGACTGAAGCCGAGGGGAAGTACTTCAACTACTTCCTCAACAATGTGGACTCCAGCAATGGTCCCCAGCTGCGGAACAAGTACCTTCACGGGTCGCAGGCCAATGGGGACGGGCACGATGCCCACTTCAACACCTATATCACCGCGCTGCGCCTTACAGTGGCACTAGTCATCAAGATGAACGACGACTTTTGTCTCTCAGCACATGAGTCGAGTTCGCGGGACAACAGCTAGGGGACTCATCTCCCGAGCGCCCTGACCAGGACGGGCGGGACGTCGACTGCGCTCCTGCCCACTGCTCACAAGGCTGTGACTCGTGCCATCGACGGCGCCGAGGAGCCTCTGCCGCAGGTAACGGTCGCCTCGGGGAGAGGATCCAGATGAGTGCTAGGACGCACAGCGAACCAGCAGGTCCGGTGCACGAGGGGATCCTACTTGGGGTCGGACACACCAAGGTGAATGGCTCGAGGCGGCAGCGCTTCGACGTCGAGATGTCGGAGCCGCGGCTGTCTCCTACGACTACTTCTCCGAACTCGGGTCGCCCTGCGCTATTGATGACGCCCTGAGCACCAAGCTGATAAATCTGGATTCGTGCGTTGGTGTGAGAAACAGGTCTAGGTGGAAGAACCGGGCCTCATATGCAAGAAAACGGTCGCCTACTTGGGAGTCTCCCAAGTAGGCGACCCTTTCGCTTCAGTAGAGAGAATCGCAGGAGCCTGAGCACTGTTGGAGCGGAGACAGGGAATCGAATCACCGAGACATCCGCGCCTCCGAAGCTAGCGGAAATTCCGATGCGGTACGAATGCGACGGGGCCCGAGTCTCCGAAATGCCTAGGTTCTTGAGAAAGGCGACGACCTTGAACGGCACGGTCCTCCTAAAGCAGGCGGCGCTGATCCGGGCGATGGATCCGCAGCCAGGCGTGCCCGTAGCCTTCGATAGGGACCTCGACTGCTCCGTCCTCGCCGACCGGAAGACCCTCGTCCGGGTAGACGCCCGAGCGGAGAAGGTCGAGGAGCACGACGTGTTCCCAGCAGGCTGGCGCGTCCGGCGAGGACCCGGACGGCGGTCTGCCGAGCCGCAGGGGGACGGTCGCGGCCTCGGGCGAGAGGTTGTGTAGCGCCACCATGCTCGCGTCTTCCCACGTCACGCGGTGGGCCAGCACGGAGGCGACTGGATGCTCGAGGACCTCATGGGTCCCCCAGCCCAGTTCGGGGCATTCGCGGTAGCGCTGGGCTAGGCGGGTGATGAAGTTCAAGAGCGAGTCCGGGTCGCGGCGGGCAGCTGAGACGTTCACGTACCGCGGCCCATAGCCTCCCTCGGGAATGCGGCTCACGAGCTTGTCGGGAGGTGCCGTGGAGAAGCCCGCACTGGGTTCTGCCGTCCACTGCATTGGCGTCCGAACGGCCATCCGTCCCTCGGCGGAAAGGTCCTCTCCCATGCCGATCTCCTCGCCGTAGTAGAGCACTGGGGTACCGGGGAGGGTGAAGAGGAGCGAGTAGACCAGGCGGATCCTGCGCGGATCCCCGTCGAGCATGGGGGGCACCCTCCTCTTGAGGCCCCGCCCGAAGACCTGCATTTCGGGCTCCGGCCCGAATGCCTCGAAGACCTCTCGGCGCTCGTCCTCGCTCAGCTTGTCGAGCGTCAGCTCGTCGTGGTTCCGCACAAAAGTGGCCCATTGATTGTCGGGTGGGAGCCATGGTCGGTCGCGGAGAGCCTGGGCGAGCGGCCGGGCATCCTGCTGCGCCAGGGAGAGGTACGTCTTCTGCATGGCGATGAAGTCGAACATCATCGTCAGCTCGTCGCCTTCCGGGCCGCCGAAGTAGTCCATCTGGTGCTCGTAGGGCAGGTTCACTTCACCGAGCAGCACCGAGTCGCCGGCACGGCGACCCATGAACCTCCGCAGCGCCCGAAGGTAGTCGTGAGGATTGTGGAACTTCTCCAGTTCCTCCTTTCTGACGCCTTCCATCGAGAGGAAGTAGGGCACGGCGTCCACCCTGAACCCGCTGATGCCCAGATGCAGCCAGAAGCCGATGACCTTGGCGATCTCGTCGCGTACCTTCGGGTTTGCCACGTTCAGATCGGGCTGTTCCTTGTAGAAGTGATGGAGGTACCACTCGCCCGTGGCCTCGTCCAAGGTCCAGATCGACTTCTCCTGGTCCGGGAAGACGACTTCCTTTGAGGTGTCGGGCGGCGGGTCAGAGCGCCAGACATAGAAGTCCCTGAACGGGTTGTCTTTGGAGGACCGGGCTGCCCGGAACCAAGGGTGCTGGTCGGAGGTGTGGTTGACGACGAGGTCGACGATTACCCTCAGACCCCGGTCCTGGGCCATGCGGATGAACTCGACGAGGTCCCCGTGGTGGCCGAGACGGTCGTCGACCCCGAAGAAGTCGGTGATGTCGTACCCGTCGTCCCGATGGGGTGTTGGATAGAAAGGCATGAGCCACACGCAGGTCACGCCGATCTCGGCGATGTAGTCGACCCTTTCTGCGAGTCCGGCGAGGTCTCCGCAACCGTCGCCGTTCGAGTCGAAGAAGGTCTCCACGTCGAGGCAGTAGATGATGCCTGTCTTCCACCACAGGTCCGATGTGTCGGTGATCCGCATGGAAGGCTTCTTACAGGGCCGGGGCGCCCCTGTCGAGCGGCAGGCTCTTCTTCATCAGCCCGGAGGAAGGACAAATCTGTGCGGATCAGCCGCAATTAGCGCAGGCGCTTCTCGTAGAACACTCGGGCGAAGCCGTCCTCGTGGCCCCGCCGGGTCTCCACGTAGCCAGCCCTCTCGTACAGGCGTTGGTTCTCGACCATCGCTTCGTTCGTGTAGAGCCGGATGAGGTGGCCTCCGGACGAGCGGACGCGGTCCTCTGCCAGGGCCAGAAGGCGACGGCCTATCCCTCTGCCCTGCCAAGACGGTCTTACGGCCAGGTTCTTGAGGAGATCTCCGTCGAGCACGAGGAACCCGCAGACCTCGCCTGAGCCCGACTCGATAATCCAGGTCTCCGCAGCCTCGGCTAGGACACGATAGTCGTCGTCCATCGGCGCGGGCCGTTGCCCTCCCAGTCGCGGCAGATAAGCGGCGTACGCCTCGTATGCGATCTCGGCCATCGCAAGCGCATCCTCTGTGACGGCCCGACGGATGCTCATTTCATCGGTATTCCGAATTTCTCGCGTCACGATCCAGACGGTACCCGAGGCGCGCAGCCATGTCGGATCGAGGATGGACATTTCATCGTGCTGGGTAAACGTACCTTCGGCTGGCCCTAGGGCCGAGATTGGCAGCTTCGGGCAGCGCGTTGCCGGCGGGGTGTTCAAAGACGGCCGATGGGTAATGCATGAGGGTCCCCTCCGCTCATCGGGCTGTTCGGGGACGAGCGGATTCAGTCCAATAGGGGAGAGGAAGAGCGATGGCGAGTGTTGAGGACCAGGATCCGAGCTGGGCCTTGGGCGAACGGGACGACCCCTTGGCAGGCGTAGAGGTGGAGCCCGACGTGTCGGTCCCCAGTGGGCGGCGCGCGCTGGTTGACCCCGACGATCTTCCGGCACCGGGAGGCGACCCGGAGGAGATCACAGAACAGCTGCTCGACGGCGGGGCAGCGGACGAGGACGAGAGCGAGAAGCCAGCCTTCGAGGCAGACCCTGACATCATCGCCGAAGAGCGGCGCGAGTACTGACGCTGAGAGCGAGCACACGAGCGGCGAACAAGCCGGTCAGGGGGCGGCCTATCCCCTCAGCAGTGCCGGTCGAACGCCTTGAGGAGCCGGGTGATCGAGCCGCCGAGGTTCCACTCCGTGGCGAGGCCCTCCAGCTTGGCGCGCGCGTCGCCGACGATGGGGCGCAATTGCGCTCCGGCCTCCTCGAGGGTCGGCACGTCGAGGTCGCGGACCACCTGCACGACGGCGGGTGCGACCGCGAGATAGCCCGCGGCCGCGGCCAGCTTCGACCGTACGGGGGCGGAGAGGCCGCTGGCGGCGTCCGCGGTTGCGGCGAGCAGCCCCTCGAGCGTTCCGTACTGGAGGAGCAGCGATGCCGCGCTCTTCTCGCCGATCCCGGCCACGCCGGGGAGGCCGTCCGAGGTGTCGCCCCGGAGGACGGCGTAGTCGGCGTACTGCACGGGCAGCACGCGGTACCTCTCCACGACCACCCGCTCCGTGATGAGCTCCAGGTTCTTCATGCCCCGCGCTGTGTAGAGAACGCGCACCTCGCGGGCGTCGTCGACCAGTTGGAACAGGTCACGGTCGCCGGTGACCACGTCCACGGGCAGATGCGAGCGGCTGGCGTAGGTGCCGACCACGTCGTCGGCCTCGTGCTCTGGGGCGCCGACGACGGCGATGCCGGCGAGGCGGAGGACGTGGCGGATTAGCGGAAGCTGGGCCGTCAGCCCCTCCGGCACGATCTCCACATCGGGTGCGCCCGCCACAGCCTTCGCCACGCGATGCGATTTGTACGCGGGGATCAGGTCCACCCGCCACTTCGGGCGCCAGTCGTCGTCCATGCATGCCACGAGATGTGTCGCCTGATAGTCGGAGGTCAACCTGGCGATCATGTCCAACAGGCCGCGAACGGCGTTCACCGGGGTGCCGTCTCTGCGGCGGATCGTGTCCGGGACGCCGTGGAAGGCGCGGAAGTATAGCGACGGGGCGTCGAGCAGCATCAGGCGCTGGGGCATACCCGATCCTGACACAGATCAGAACCAGTGCTGGCGTTCTAGGAGCGGGAACATATCCATCCAGGAGGCCCTACTGCGGGGGTGTGGTCGGGTGCAGATCCAGAGGAGGCGAACAGCAGGATCCCTGCCCGGGGGGGTAGGGCCCTAGGCCACATCGCCGACCCTTCTCCTTGGGCCTTTTGTCCTGACTTCTCCAGCAAGGACGTTCGGCTCTGCGCTGGGCATGCACTGAGGTCGCACTCTGATCCCACAGAGTGATTCGCTTCCGTATCGAGGCCCGGTCATGTTCCTACCGTCTTCCCACCGACTCGTCGTCCGTCAGCGCATGCGCGGGCGTCTTCGACTCGTGGCCGTCCTGGCCGCGGCGACATTCGTCTTGGCTTGGTGGCCCGCCTTCGGCGGTGCCGTCTTCCCTCTGACGTTCTGCCTCGGGATCGCGTGGTTCCTCTGGCGGAGCGATTTCGAGAGCGGCCGCAACTGAGGCCGTGGAATCCAATCCTGAGGCGCGCCGCCCTCGTTAGGGCGCCGAGACCACAGGGCTCAGAGTTCCCTTGGAACTGAAGGAGCGAAGGTGATCAGGATGGTCAGGATCCGCAAGGCCAGCAGGGCCGGCGTAACCGCCCGGTTCGTCGCCGGGCACTTCACGGTCACCCATGACGGGCTCACCGAACCAGTGCAGGCCTCAAGCCACCCCGTCGATGACGACCAGATCATGCAGGCACTGGAAGCAATCCTCGAACTGTACTGAGCATCGACTGCACTGGCACCTACGGCCTTGGTCTCCACGGCGCCTGGCTATCCGCCCCGCGCACGAATGGGAGGGCGAGGAGCCATGGGCGAGATTGAGGAAAGTGGGAACGTGGCAGATCTGGTCAGGTGGTTCGACAGCCGCCCCCAGCGCGAAGAGAAGAAAGAGCGGAAGGACAAGGTCCCGTACCGCTCTGAGTTCCGCTACGGCTCATTTTCCCGCACCTCCGCAGGATGGGTCGAGTCGGGCCGCGGTGCGCGCCCTTGGGAGTACATCTATGCGAGGGGAGCAGATTAAAGGGGGAGCGGATGGACCCCGAATGGCCCCTGGAGTCTTCGAGACTTGATGGGCAACGGGGTGCTGGACGCTCGGGTCGGAAGATGTTCTCAGCAGGGGGAAGAGGACATTGCGTCCCACACATCTGCCGGAGGCGGGACGGGCAGCGGCGGGACCAGACCAGTCAGCGTTGGCCAAAAGCTGTGACAGTGCTTCGGGACTTCCGGTCCTGCCGCTCCCATCTCCTCGGGCGTAGCGTCGAGGCAAAGCCCGGGTGGGCCCGGGCAGCACCAAGGGGTCACAATGCGGCGGTCTCCACTCTTCATCCTCGGAATGACGCTAGTCCTCGCCCTTGCCAATGGCGCTGGCGGGACTGCCCTCGCGCTGCCGTCGTACGCGGCCCGCGAGGTCCCGGCGGCGGCGTTGCAGGCCGCCGAGGACCCCATCGTCCAGCACTACCAGCAGCTCGGCGGCAGTGCGTCGTTCCTCGGCCAGCCGTTCGGCTCCACGTACAGCATCGCCGGTGGACGGGCCCAGGACTACGCCGGGGGAACGATCTACTGGAGCGCTCTAACTGGTGCCTTCGAGGTGCACGGGGGCATTCGGGCGCGGTATCTCGCTCTTGGTGGTCCCGGCGGCTTCCTGGGCTTCCCGGTCACCGACGAGACCAGCACGCCGGGCGGCGGGGGCCGGTTCAATGACTTCGCTGGCGGCTCGGTCTACTGGAGCGCGGCCACGGGTGCCCACGAGGTGCACGGGGCAATCCGCGGGCGCTATCTCGCGCTCGGGGGCCCGAGCGGCTTCCTGGGGTTCCCGCTCGCGGACGAGACCGGCACGCCGGGCGGCGGGGGCCGGTTCAATGACTTCGCTGGCGGCTCGGTCTACTGGAGCGCGGCCACGGGTGCCCACGAGGTGCACGGAGCGATCCGCGGGCGCTATCTCGCGCTCGGGGGCCCGAGCGGCTTCCTGGGCTTCCCGCTCGCGGACGAGACCGCCACTCCCGGTGCAGCCGGGCGGTACAACGACTTCGCGCGAGGCGCCGTCTACTGGAGCGCGGCCACGGGCGCCCACGAGGTGCACGGTGCCATCAGAGGCCGTTACCTCGAGCTCGGCGGACCCGCGGGCGTGCTGGGGTTCCCTCAGACAGACGAGACCGCCACTCCCGACGGCGTCGGCCGGTACAACCACTTCAGCGGCACGATTGCCGGTTCGTCGATCTACTGGTCGCCCGCCACGGGCGCTCATGAGGTGTATGGCGCGATCCGTGCCCAATGGGCGTCCCTGGGGTGGGAACGCAGCCGGCTCGGTTACCCGGTCAGCGGCGAGTACGGGATCACCGGTGGGCGCCGCAGCGACTTCCAGCACGGTTCGATACTGTGGCACTCGGCCAGCGGCCGGACCGAGGTCATCTATACCGCGATCCCGTCCTCGCTCTTGGGGGTGGACCTAGAGCGCATTCCGACCTCCCAGAAGGTCGTCGCGCTCACCTTCGACGCCGGGGCCAACGACGCCGCCCTCCGCTCAATCCTCAACACTCTCGCCGCGAACGGGGTTCCGGGAACCTTCTTCCTCACCGGCGACTGGGTCAACCAGTTCCCCTCCGACCCTGCGCTGGTCTACAACGCGGGGAATCGGATCGGCAACCACTCCATGACCCACCCGGATTTCACCACGCTGAGCGACGCGCAGATCGCTGCGGAGATCAGCAGCGCCCAGTCCACGATCGAGCGGGCCGGGGCCGATCCGCTTCCCTTCTTCCGCTTCCCGTTCGGCGCCCGTGACTCCCGCACCATTGCGGACGTGAACGCCGCCGGCTACGCCGCAATCCGCTGGACGGTGGACACCTTGGGCTGGGAAGGGACAATGAACGGAACGCGCGGCCCGAGCTTCGTCGTCCAGCGCGTCATGGCGGCCGCGCAGCCTGGCGAGATCGTACTGATGCACCTCGGCTCGAATCCCGACGACGGCTCGACCCTCGACGCCGCCGCGCTCCCCGACGTCATTTCCCAGCTGCGCGCGGCGGGCTACGGCTTCGTGACCCTCGACGCCGCCCTCGGCTGAGCCCGGGCATCCTGCCTGGGCAGGTACGCGTCCAGCCGTCCGGGGACGATTGGCGAGGACCCGCTGGAGGCCCACGCGCGCTTCGCCGCGGTTCTGGATGAGGCACTCGATCACATCGCCCACCTCAAGACCGACGCCGCGGTGGGGCGCCTTTCCGAGCGGCGAGCCTGGCCGATGATCCTCTTCGCTCGCCGAAGGGCTGGACGTACCCCAAGGAGATCGACGGCCACCCGGCGGAGGGCAACTAGCGTGCGCATCAGGTCCCGTTAACACAGGCGCGCGACTCGGAGGAGCACTGAGAATCCTCGAGGGCTGGCTGCGCTCGTACCGCCCGGAGGAGCTATTTGACGACGACGGCGCCCTCTCGGCTGCCGTGACTTCCCTCGCCCCCGCGGGGGAGCGCCGAATGAGCGCGAACCGGGTCGCGAACGGGGTCGCGAACGGGGGGCTGCTCCGCGAGGAGCTGTCCCTCAGCACCTCGAGGCAGCACGGCGAGGACCACCCCGACGTCGCGGGGTGGGCGTGGGATCCTTCCGCTGCGTCCGGCGCGAACGCGGACTTAGGGGATGCGGGAGATGACGCCAGATGAGCGCGTGCCTGGCCGCCGTCGTCGCTCGTCCGGAGGTGTCGAAGATGGAACAGGGCATCACCGTTTGCCCTTGATTCCTCGGGCACTTCTTTGACTTGATTCTCTCGTTCCAACCACAATTGCTGTGGCAGGATGCGAGACAAGCGTCCCCGTCACGGAGTGTGATTCGATGCCCGACCGCATACCCCGCAGAGCCGATGAGCTGCTCCATGAGTTCGTGGATCGCGCCCATGAGCTGGTGCGCAACCAGACGCACATGGACAGCCTCCTGGCCGCAGTCGTCTCGATGGCCGAGGATCTGAGCCTGCAGTCGGTGCTCGAGCGGGTCGCCCAGTCCGCAGCGGAGCTGCTCGGCGCCCGCTATGCCGCCATCGGCGTCTTGGGCGAGGGCGGCATGCTCGAGAACTTCATCACGGTGGGGATCGAGGTAGACCAGGTCGAGCTGATCGGCGACGTGCCCACCGGGCACGGGGTCCTGGGCCAGCTGATCACGGACCCCAGGCCGCTGCGCCTGCACGACCTGCACGACCACCCCATGTCGGTCGGGTTCCCCGCGAACCACCCGCCGATGAAGACCTTCCTCGGGGTCCCTATCCGGGTCCGCGACACGGTGTTCGGGAACCTGTACCTGACGGAGAAGGAGCGGGGGGCGGACTTCACCGGCGAGGACGAGGACCTCGCCGTCGCCCTCGCCGCCGCCGCAGGGGTCGCGATCCAGAACGCCCGCCTGTACGAGGACAGCCGCAGCCGCCAGCGCTGGCTCGAGGCCGGGGCGGAGGCCAGCGCGGCCCTCATCGCGGAGGATGTGCCCTCGCACGAGGGAGACCTGGACCTCGTGGCCGAGCATGCCCTGCGCGCCTCCGATTCGGTGCTCGCCGTCATCGCCCGACGGGAGGGGGACAGGCTGCGGGTGCGCACAGCTGTCGGGGCCCTCGCCCTCGCCGCCCGGGAGGACCTGCGCTGCCCCAAGGCCCTACAGGACGCTGATCAGGAGCGCCGGGCCGTGATCCTGAGCGACCCGGAGGAGGTCTTCGGGCCCGGTGCGGGGGAGAAGCTCGGGCATGTCATGGCGGTTCCGGTCGGGCAGCGCAGCCCCCTGTCCGGCCGTGACTGGGGCAACCGGCTGCTCCTGCTCGCCCGCCAGGCCGGAGCTGGGGCTTTCTCCGGGACCGAGTTGGCCTCCGCGGCCGCGTTCGGCTCCCACGTCGGGCTCGCGCTGGACCTGAATCTGGCGCACCGCCAGCGTGAGCAGGACCTGATCTCCGTGGACCGGGACCGGATCGCCCAGGACCTGCACGATCTGGTCATCCAACGCCTGTTCGCCGCCGGGTTGAGCGCGCAGAGCCTGCGCCGGTATACCGCGGATCCCGGGGCCCAGACTCGCATCACCAGGCTCACCGAGGAGCTGGATGAGAGCATCCGCGAGCTGCGCAGCACCATCTACTCGCTGCACGGGCACGAGGCCCGCGAGGAGGGCCTCTCGCAGGCGCTGCTGGACGCAGTCCACGAGACCGTCCGGGATGCCCCTATCATCCCGCGGGTCAACGTCGAAGGGCGCCTCGAGGAACTGCCTCCAGCACTGGCCGCGCATCTGGTCGCGGTGGCCAGGGAGGCTGTCAGCAACGCGGTAAGGCATTCCGGTGCAGGCACCGTCGCGGTCGCCCTCACTGTCGCGGAGGACGAGGTGGAGCTGGTGGTCGAGGACGACGGGAAGGGATTCGCCGATCCGGCGCGGACCAGCGGGCTGGCCAACATGGAGCAGCGGGCGGCGTCTGTGGGAGGGACGAGCCGCGTCGACAGCGCCCCCGGCAGCGGCACCAGGGTGATCTGGCGGGCGCCCCTGCCGCGCTAGCTCGAGGAGCCCGGGCAGGACGAGTGCCCGTTATGCGGCCGCGGGGGACGCGCTCTCAGGCGGGCTCGGGCACGGGAGGCTCCGGCTCGACGTCGTCGGCCGCCGCTGCCGCGTAGCCGAGCTTGCCCAGCGCCGAGCGCAGCAGGGCCTCGAACTCCACTTCGCCCAAGCCCATCTCGCCCCGGATCTGTCGGTCGCTGAGGCCCTCGGCGCACAGGAACAGGATCCGGCGCGCGGCCGGGGCCAGCAGGGACGGCCCGGGGGCCGGCTGGCCGAACTCCGCCAGCACCGCAGCCCGCACCGCCGGATCCACCAGGTCCTTCCCGGCGGCGACCACCCGGACGCGCCGGAGCAGGTCGCTTCCACGCACTGCCCGCACCGCGTGCCCCCATGCTCCGGCCAGAACGGATCCGCGAACCTCCGCCGGGCTGCCCAGACTGCCCAGGGTCAGGCAGCGTACCGAGGGGCTCTCGTCCCAGATCCTCCGGCATACGGCGATCCACACATCCTCGTGGATGCGGGTGTCCAGTATTGCCACGTCCGGGAGGAGGACCGGGACCCTGGCCAACGCCTCCGCAACCGACCCCGTCGCCCCCAGCACCCGCAGCCCCTCGTCTTCGAGCGTCTCCTGGAGGGCCCGCCGCTCCAGTGCATGCCCTGAGACAACGAAGACGCCTACCGGCGCCGCGTCCGAGCCCCTCCCCGAAGTCCGCTCCAGGTCCACTGCCACCACAACCCAACGCGTGCCCTTCCCCCTTCCCTCCACCCTCCCTCGAAGGACGGGAGGCCAGTAGAGGCGAAGGGACCCTCGCCTAGCCCGGTTCCGCTTTCGCAGGTGCTTCCGATCGATGAATCGCTTGCTAAGGCTGGCGAAGGAGCGCACCCGGCCCCGGTCGTTTCCGAACCCTGGAGCAGCACAGGAGACTCAGGGTCGGCCGGCAGAGATCGCGGGTCGAAAGGCACTGCCGCCAGGGCCTGGTCGATGTCACGGTGGCCCTGTGAGCGAAGCGACTCCTCCGCGATCGAACGAAGACGAAGACGCGCGCAGGGCGTCGCACGGGCTGTGAGCTGAGCCAGGCCTCCGAGGGGCAAGCGATAGGACGACGAAAGGACGGTAGCGGTGAGTGACAATCCAGCCTTTGTGGCCGTCGCGGGCATCGACGGCTCGGCCCAGTCGCGTGAGGCGCTTGCGTGGGCCGTCGAGGAGGCCGGGCTCCGCGGGGGCAGGGTCGTGGCCGTCACAGCGTGGGAGTTCCCGCTGCTGGTCACGGGCCTCGAAGCCGTCTCCATGGAACGGGAGGCGTTCGCCAACGCAGCTACCCACGTGCTCGACCTCGCCGTCGGCGCCGTCGCACGGCCCGATGTTCCGATCGAGACGCTCGTGGGCCACGGAAGTCCCGCGAAGGTGATCCTCGAAGCGGCGCGGGACGCCGACGTCGTCGTCGTGGGCTCGCGAGGCCTGGGCGGCTTCGCGGGGCTCCTGCTCGGCTCGGTGTCGGCCCATCTCGTGCACCACTGCCCGTGCACGGTCGTGGTCATCAGGCACCAGGGGACACCCTAGTGACCCACGGGATGGTCACGCGGTGGACGATCTCGATGCACGCGCATCCCGTCAACGCGACGCATGCTCCGAGGGCGGAGAACCACGGCGGCGGAGCGGCGAACTGAAGGAACCGTACTGACCAGGGCAATAGATACACGAGGGCGGCCGCGCCGACCATGGAGAGGACGACGACGATCCGCCAGCCTGTCAGGGGCCGCGCCTGGCACGTGAGCACCCACAGTCCCGCCGCCGTGAGGACGAGGGTTGCGACGGATCGGACCTGATCTCCGCCGAGCCCGGCGGCATCTCCCACGATCGCCACGGCGAGCAGGCAGGCTCCCACGATCACCCCGTTCGGAAGGGCGGAGGTCAGCGCACGGCGCAGGAACCCGGGAGCATGACGACGGCGGTTCGGCAGCAAGGCGAGGAAGAACGCCGGGATTCCGATCGTGAGCCCGTCGGTCACCGAGAGCTGGCGCGGCAGGAACGGCGTTTCGAGCAGCAGGGACCCCAGCCCGATCGAGAGCGCCATGGCGTAGACGGTCTTGGTAAGGAACAGGACGGCGACTCGCTCGATGTTGGCCAGGACCCGGCGCCCCTGCGCGACCACGTCCGGAATGTGCTCGAACGAGTCGTCCAGCAGCACGAGGCGCGCGACGGCCTTGGTCGCGGCGGAACCGGAGCCCATGGCGATCCCCAAGTCGGCGTCCTTGACGGCGAGGGCGTCGTTGACGCCGTCGCCCGTCATGGCAACGGTGTGTCCGGCGGACTGGAGCGCGTGGACAATGCGCCTCTTCTGGTCCGGCGTCACCCGGCCGATCACCGGATGGTCCACCACTGCGGCGGCGAACGCCACAGGATCCTCAGGCAGTTCGCGTGCGTCGAAGCCACGGTGCGGACCGAGTCCCGCAGCCTCGGCGACGGCAGCGACGGTCCTCGGATGGTCACCCGAGATGACCCGCACGTCGACCCCTTCCTCACGGAGGTAGGCGAGCGTCGTCGTGGCGTCCGGCCTGAGCTGCTCGCGGAAGGCGAGCACCGCCGTCGCCCGAAGGCCCTCGGGCGGCTTTTCGTCGGCGACCTGGTCTGGCGTCAGGGGCCCCGATGCACGGGCGAGCATGAGCGTCCTCAGGCCCGAGGCACTCAGTTCGCCGGCAGCCCGCACGGCTTGCGTGTCATAATCTTCGGTTGAGAACTCTGGCAAGCCGGCGATCACATCCGGCGCTCCCAGCACCCAAGTGCCCGAAGCCTTTCCCGTCAGCGCCGCGGCACTCCACTTCCTCTCAGAGGAGAAGCCGATCCTCGCTGACGCACGCACGCCGTCGTTCTCGGGGTAGTCGCGAGCGAGGCTGCGGACAGTGGGACCCGCGGCGGCATCGGCGCCGAACCAGGCCAGCGCCGCCCGCCAGGATTCCGCAGCGGGCGGTGCGACGCCGGGCACAGGAACGACCGTGTCGAGCACGGGACTGCCGTCCGTGAGCGTGCCCGTCTTGTCGATGCACAGCACGTCGATCCGTGCCAGCCCCTCCACTGCAGGCAGTTCCTGGACGAGGACCTGCTCCCGGGCAAGCGCGACGGCGCCAACCGCGAAGGCAACGCTGGTCATGAGCACGAGCCCTAGTGGGATCATCGCGATCAGGGCAGCGACCGTGTCCACTGCTGCCACCTGCCAGCGTCCATCCGCCGCGGCAGGCCCCCAACCGCCTTGGACCTGCACCTGAGCATTGAGCACCAGAAGGCCCAACGGCAGCACCGCCCAGCCGATCCACCTCAACAGCCGATCGAGGGACTCCCGCAGCTCAGAGCGCACGAGCGAGAACCGCCGGGATTCGGCGGTGAGCCGGTTCGCGAACGAACTCGCTCCCACCGCGCTGACCCGTGCCAGCACAGATCCTCCCACCACGGCGGAGCCCGAGAGCAGCGTCTGCCCCACCTCGCGCGGCACGGGCTCCGCCTCGCCCGTCAGGAGCGATTCGTCGATGCTCAGGTGCTCGGCCGTCACGACGACGGCGTCTGCCGAGACCTGGTCCCCGGCGGCCAAGACCAGGACATCGCCGAGGACGACCTCGCCGGGCTCCACCTCGCGCTCCTCGCCGTCACGAAGGACGCGCGTCCTCGAGGCGTTGAGCACACTCAGCCGATCCAGGGTGCGCTTGGCGCGAAGCTCCTGCCCGGCACCGATCACCACGTTGGCCAGCGCAGTGAGGCCGAAGAGCGCGTCCTGCCAACGGCCGAGCAGCAAAAGGAGGGCAAAGCCGGAGAGCACGATCGCGTTGAAGTACGTGAGCGTGTTCGCTCGGACGATGGCCCCGAGGCTCCGACTGGTCGAGAAATCCTGGCGGTTCACCAGACCCTGGCGGACCCGTTCCGAGACCTCAGCCGAGGTGAGGCCAGCGATCCGCGCCGTCGCATCGGCCCGTTCCATGCGAGGTCAGCGTCTACGGTCTGCCGGACCGTCTGCCGCCGCGCACGGCGGCCAGTGCGCCTCCGATGAGGAGCCCGAGGCCGGCGAGGACGATGAGCGAGACGACGGCGCTGCGCGGGTCGAGCGCGAGCCAGCCGAGCCGTGCTGCTGCAAGGAGGACGGAAGCGATCACCAGGATGGCGCCCCAGACGATTGTTGCGGTGCTGGGCCCCTGCGGGTATCCGGGCTGCTGTCCGAGCACGCGATTGCTCATCTCACTGCTCCTGCTGGATCTGGACGTCCGACATGGTTGCGTGCACGGTGACCACGAGTGTCGCCCCGGCGCGCCCGTCGTTGTAGGTCTGCGAGTCGGTCGTCGTCAGCCCGGTTGAGGATCTGCTGCCGAACTGGACATTGGACATGGTCGCGTCAGTCTGGACTCGGACCGGGATGTCCTTGGGGATCTCGATCCGCAGCTGGCTCATGGTTGCTTCCACGGGAACGACGGCGTCCGAAGCCAGAGGCCCCCCATTGTCAAGCGCCCGCAGGTCCAGCTGGCCCGAACCGGTGGTGATCTGGTAGCCCGTGGCCGCCTCCTGCACGGACGACGGCGACGCCGCCAGCGAGTTCGGTGCTCGGCTGACGTTGTACACCGGCTGGGTCAGTGCCGCCGTCACGAGCGCCAGGATGGCGAACAGGGACAGGATTCCGGACGAGCGGCCGTTGACGCCGGCAGCAATGATGCCGAGCCCGATGATCCCGGCCGCGAGCGCCCAGAGCACCCCGGTGGTCGGGTCCAGATTCGGAGCCCCGGCCAGATCAAGTGCCAGCAGGGTGCCCGGGACGAGGATCGCAACACCCATGACGACGGCGACGAAGGCTCCGCCCGGACCGGGGCGGTGGGGCTTCGCCGGGCGGGCGGCAGTTGGCGGACCCTGCCACCCGGGATACCCGAAGGCCTCGGTGCGCGGCATGCTCGCCACGCCCTCGGGCCGGCGGCCTAGCCCGGACGGCCCGCCGTCGGCCGCAGCGGGAGGCGCGGCCCCGCCGTCTGCCGCAGCGGATCGCGCCTGAAGCCCGGGGCCGCTGAGGTGGTAGCGCCGCGAGGAGGTGATGCCGTAGACGACCCCGTAGACGATGGAGAACACGACCGCGGCCCAGAGCAGGCCCCAGAATGGCCCGGCCCAGGCGTACTGCCCGGACCAGGCGGCGGGGGCGCCACCGATGCCGAGGACAGTGGCGATGAGGGCGCCGGTCATCCCGGCCGTCCACCGGCCATGCATCGCGTCCTGGAGGTGGATGCGCCCGTCTGGTTCGGGGAGGACTAGCCAGAGCATGCCGTAGGCGATGACGCCCACGCCGAGGAAGACCGCGGCAGCAACGAAGAGGATCCGCATGAGGACGGGGTCGATGCGCCAGCGGTGAGCAAGGCCGGAAGCGACCCCGCCGGCCCACCGGTCCGTCCCACGGACGACGCCGAGTCCACGGACCCAGCCGAAGAAGTCCTGCCCCGCATTCCCCCCCGATGCCAGCCTGGGGAGCGGGCTGCCCGGTCCCCCCGAGATTGGGTTCGCTGCTCATGCGTCCATGGTCCCCAGCCGCCGCTTCACCACCTACGGCACAAAGGCCCGAGTTCGGGACGGCCTTCGGGGACCTTGGCCTTCAGCGTCTTCCTGGGGGCTGGGGTCAGGGGTCAGCGAGCCCGACACGGGGCATGGGTGAGTCCCCTTGAAGACCCACCGTCGACTGAACTGAGATTTGCGGCGGGCTAGAGCATCCCTTGTGTATCTGCCCAGGAGCGGAACAGTGCCGGGCTGCTACTTACCCACGAGATTCGGTTGGTCGACGGCCCACAGCCAGCCGCCGTCGGCCTGCTTGCGAGCTATCTCGGCGGTTGCGCCGCCCTCGAACCGGGTAGATGTGAGCGCCACCTCGCCACACTGAATCGACGACTGCACCTCTCCGTCGAAGTGCGGCGGGTCGGCAAATAGTCTCTGGTAGAAGTCCCGGATGGCGTCGAGGCCGACGACCTGACGACCGTTGCCAACGACGAGAACCGCCTGGGGTTCGTAGAGAGACGTAGTCAGCCGGCAACCGCGACGGCGGGCCGTTCCGGGTGGTTGTACCGGACGAGGATGTCCGCTTCCTCGAGGTTCTCTTTAGCGTGTTCAAGGACCCCGTCCACGGTGAAAGCGAGCTGCGCAGGCGTGCGTTCGCGGAGCACACGCTCATCGACCTGCAACGAGACGGACAGGTCAAAGTCCAGCCAGCGGCCCAGCAGCATGGGCCCCGCCACCAGCAGGACCAGGTCAGCAGGCGCCGGCTGTCGTTGGGTGCGGACCGAGCGATCGGTTTCCGGGTCGCGTAGCCGCGGCAGCCACTGCGCCGTTCCGGGTGCGGCGAGCGGGTCGAGCACCTCGCGGGCCAGCGCGGCGAAGTCGAACCACCGCTCCCGATAGCTTCCCGGGTCCTCACGGCCGAACTCCAGTCGTAGGGAGGCCGGGAGCAGGAAATCCTTCACCTCCACCACCTCGGCGGGTCGGCCCGCGGAGCGCAGCCTCGCGGCGATTCTCCTTGCGAGGTCGGCTGGCGCGGCCGCCTCCGCGCCGTCGACGGCGACCCTGGTTCGGCCCGCGCGCTCCAGGCAACGGTCGGCGACCATGGAAACCAGCGCGTCGGGCGTCAGGGGGGCGTATGAGGGCACCCGTCGATTATCGTCTCCGGCAACCCTGGTGCGTGCCGTTTTGACCGGTGCATGGTGATGGTGGCAGCAGGGGAGCTTGCTTGACGCGCGCAGTTGGGCCCCTCAGCGCCCGCTGCCGCCGCGCGGTCAATGCTTGAGGCGACCGTGCTGAAGCGTGTACCTCGTCAAAAGGGGCGGAATGGTTCGTGAGTTATCCGTGCGCCGCCACCTTTGCAGGGTGCGCACCCTGCAAAGGTGACGGCGAAACGGGAGGGCGAGCATTCGGATTGACCGGGGGCCCTGCAGGCAGCCGGCCGTGTCTAGTTGGAGGGGAAGTTGTAGGTGGCGCCGGAGGCGTGGGTGGGTTCGGGCCAGCGCTGGGTGACGACCTTGCCGCGGGTGTAGAAGGAGACGCCTTCCTCGCCGTAGATGTGCTTGTCGCCGAACAGGGAGCTCTTCCAGCCGCCGAAGGAGTGGTACGCGACGGGGACGGGGATGGGGACGTTGACCCCGATCATGCCCACGTGGACCCCGCGGTGGAACTTGCGGGCGTTGGAGCCGGAGGAGGTGAAGATCGCGGTGCCGTTGCCGTAGGGGTTGGAGTTGATCAGCTCGATGGCCTCCTCGACGGTCTCCACCCGCACCACGCCCAGGACGGGGCCGAAGATCTCCTCGGTGTAGGCGTCCATGTCGGTTCCGACGTTGTCGATCACGGTGGGACCGAACCAGAACCCGTCCTCCTTGCCGGGGACGGTGAACTCGCGCCCGTCCACGATCAGGTCCGCCCCGGCGTCGGCCGCCGAGGTGACGATGTTCTTCATCCGCTCCTTGGAGGCGGCGGTGATGACCGGGCCCATCTCCGCGCCCGGGTCGGTGCCCTCGGCGACCTTGACGGCCTCCGCGCGCTCGGCGACCTTGCCCACGAGGGCGTCCGCGACGTCCCCGACGGCGACGGCGACGCTGATGGCCATGCAGCGCTCGCCGGCGGAGCCGAACGCGGCGGCGGAGAGGTGGTCCGCGGCGTTGTCCAGGTCCGCGTCCGGGAGGATGATCGCGTGGTTCTTCGCCCCGCCCAGGGCCTGGACGCGCTTGCCGTGCGCGGTGGCGGTCTCGTGGACGTACTTCGCGATCGGGGTCGAGCCCACGAAGGAGACCGCGTCCACGTCCGGGTGGCGCAGGAGCCCGTCGACGGTCTCCTTGCCCCCGTGCAGGACCTGGAACACCCCCTCCGGCAGGCCCGCCTCGGTCCACAGACGCGCGAGGAGCATCGAGGCCGACGGGTCCCGCTCCGAGGGCTTGAGGATGAACGTGTTCCCGGTCGCGACCGCGACCGGCGCCATCCACAGGGGCACCATCACGGGGAAGTTGAACGGGGTGATCCCGGCGACGACGCCGACCGGCTGGCGGTAGGAGAAGACGTCGATGCCGGTGGAGGCCTGGTCCGAGTAGGCGCCCTTGAGCAGCTGCGGGATCCCGCACGCGAACTCGATGACCTCCAGGCCCCGGCCGATCTCGCCCTTGGCGTCGGAGAGGACCTTGCCGTGCTCGGCCGTGACCAGGGCGGCGAGGTCGTCCACGTGCGCGGCGACGAGCTCGCGGAACTTGAACAGCACCGCGGTGCGCTTGGCCAGGGAGATGTCTCCCCAGGTCTCGGCGGCCTTGCGCGCGTTCGCTACCGCGGTCTCGAGGTCGGCCGCGTCCGCGAGGCGCAGCTCTCCGGTCTGCTCCCCGGTCGCGGGGTTGAACACCGGCTGGGTCCGCTCCCCGACACCATTGGTCTCTTCACCGT
>NZ_JTDL01000135.1 GCF_000802235.1 Sinomonas humi | reverse complement strand
GTGGTGGGCAGCTCGTCGATCACGGCCTTGACCACCGGGTCGAGGGCGCGGCCGGCGCGCTCCTGCTGCTCGAACGCGAGGAGCTGGTCGTGGCTGGGGAGCTCGCCGTGCCAGATGAGCCAGGCGACCTCCTCCATAGTGCAGCGTGCGGCGAGCTCCTGGACCGGGTAGCCGCGGTAGAGCAGGGAATTCGTCTCGGGGTTGACCTTCGAGATGGCGGTGTAGTCCACCACCACCCCGGCGAGGCCCTTCTTGATCTCGTCAGTATTTGATTGCTGCGTCATGGCAGGGCTCCTTCGTTGGTGCTGCCCCAGGGCTTCAGTATCGGCCGGGAACCTGAAAGTTGAACACACTCGTATCGAAGCGGTTATACGCCTCATAGTCGACAAGCTCATAGAGGCGGGAACGAGTCAGCATCTCCTCGACCTGGCCCTCCTGAGTGCCATGCGCAGCGATTGCTTCCAGCGTACGTTCTGCAGCGCCCATGGCAATCCTCAAGAGGGTCACGGGGTAGATGACGATGTTGATGCCGACGGACTCGAGTTCGGCGGCGGTGAAGAGGCGGCTCTTGCCGAACTCGGTCATGTTGGCCAGGACGGGGACGTCGACGGCGTCGCGGATGGCCTGGAACTCCTCGAGGGTGCCCATGGCCTCGGGGAAGATCGCGTCGGCCCCGGCCTCGACGAGGGCCCTGGCGCGCTCGGCGGCGGCCTGGAGCCCGGCGGGGCCGGTGTCGGTGGCACGGATATCGGTGCGGGCCATGATGAGGAAGTTCTCGTCGCGGCGGGCGTCGGCGGCGGCACGGATGCGCTGGGTGGCGGTGTCGAGGCCGACGACGGCCTTGCCGTCGAGGTGCCCGCAGCGTTTGGGGTTGACCTGGTCCTCGATGTGACAGCCGGCGAGGCCGGCGTTCTCGAGTTCCTGGACGGTGCGGGCGACGTTCATGGGCTCGCCGAAGCCGGTGTCGGCGTCGACGATGCAGGGG
>NZ_JTDL01000134.1 GCF_000802235.1 Sinomonas humi | reverse complement strand
TGTGTTAAGCACGCCGCCAGCGTTCATCCTGAGCCAGGATCAAACTCTCCGTCAAAAAAAACGAAAAACAAAAAGGAAACCAGCACGCCCGGAAAAGACGCACCAGAAACCCGACCCCAGCCAAAACCATCCCACACACACGGGGGTGCGCGCAGAACAGCATCAGCCAATCAAAAAAAATGGCATCGAATCAAACATGGCACACTATTGAGTTCTCAAACAACAGGCCCCTCCGGAACCCCACCAGAACACTCTGGCCCGCTCCGAAGCAACTTTCCTAACCTACCTGTTCTGCCTCACCGAGTCAAACCGGCCGTTCGGCCAGCGGGCTTGGTGGTGTTGAACAAGAAGTCTTCGCGCCGCCGTTCTCGGTGGCGCGGGATATGACTATACCACCCCTCCAGCGCGAGTGCCAACCGTCCAGCCAGCACAGCGGGAGGGCCCGGAATCCGTGGATTCCGGGCCCTCCCCTTCTGCTTCGCGAACCTCTGCCGCCCGCGCTCAACTCACGTCAGTCGCTCAACTCACGCGCCGGTCCTTCACTCCTGAGAATCTGGCACGAGGTACACGGCGCCCAGCGGCGGCAGGGTGAGCGTCACGGCGGCGGGCTTTCCGTCCCATTCGCGCGCCTCAGCCATCACGAGCCCACCGTTGGTGACGCCCGATCCGCCGTACTCGGTGGCGTCGGTGTTCACGACCTCCCGCCACGCGCCGCTCAAGGGGACGCCGGCCGTGTAGTCCAAGTGCGGGTTTCCGGCGAAGTTCACAATGCAGACGAGCGGCTGGCCGTCAGCCGACCAACGAATGAACGAGACGACGTTGTGATCCCCGTCGTCTCCGCGGATCCACTCGAATCCGGCCGGGTCGTTGTCCTGGGTGTAGAGCGCAGGCGTCTCGCTGTACACCTCATTGAGATCCCGGATCAGCCGCTGAAGTCCCTTGTGGGGTTCAGTATCAGCGAGCCACCAGTCGAGGCCATGCTCCTGATTCCACTCCCCCTCCTGCCCGAACTCGCAGCCCATGAAGATGAGCTGCTTGCCTGGGTGCGCCCACTGGTAGGCGTAGAAGGCCCGCAGGTTCGCGAGCTGCTGCCACCGGTCCCCCGGCATCTTTCGCAGCATCGACCCCTTGCCGTGGACCACCTCGTCATGGCTGATCGGGAGCAGGAAGTTCTCGCTGAACGCGTACATGATCGAGAACGTGATCTGGTTGTGGTGCCAGCGGCGGTTGATCGGGTTCTCGTGCATGTACTGGAGGGAATCGTGCATCCACCCCATGTTCCATTTGAGCCCGAAGCCGAGGCCGTTCATCGACGTCGGCTTGGTGACGCCAGGGAAGGCGGTGGACTCTTCGGCGATCATGACGATGCCGGGGTTCCGCTTGTACGCAGTGGCGTTCGCCTCCTGGAGGAAGGAGATCGCCTCGAGGTTCTCGCGGCCGCCGAACTGGTTGGGCCTCCACTGCCCTTCCTTGCGGGAGTAGTCGAGGTAGAGCATCGAGGCGACGGCATCCACGCGGAGACCGTCGATGTGATACTCCTCGAACCAGAACAGGGCATTGGCCACGAGGAAGTTACGAACCTCAGTGCGGCCGAAGTTGAAGATGTACGTTCCCCAGTCGGGGTGCTCGCCCTGCATCGGGTCCGCGTGCTCGTACAGTGGTTCGCCGTCGAAGCGGGCGAGCGCCCATTCATCTTTCGGGAAGTGAGCGGGCACCCAGTCCACGATCACGCCGATCCCGGCCTGGTGGAGTTGGTCGACGAGATACCGGAAGTCGTTCGGATGGCCGAATCGCGAAGTCGGGGCATAGTAGGACGTGACCTGATAGCCCCACGAGCCGCCGAACGGGTGCTCGGCGACGGGCATGAACTCGACGTGGGTGAAGCCCATTTCCTTGACGTACGCGACAAGTTCCGTCGCGAGTTCGCGATAGCTGAGCCCCGGCCGCCACGAGCCGAGATGCACCTCGTAGACGCTCATGGGCAGGTTGTGGGGGTCGCGGACGGCGCGCGCCCGCATCCACTCTTCGTCCTTGAACGCGTACCGCGACTCGACAACCCGAGACGCCGTCCGGGGCGGAACCTCGGTTCCGAACGCCATGGGATCCGCGCGCTCGATCCAGTGGCCCGACTTCGTAAGGATGCCGAACTTGTAGCACGCCCCTGCTACAACGCCCGGGATGAAGATCTCCCAGACGCCGGAGGAGCCGAGGCTGCGCATCGCGTGCTCGCGCCCGTCCCAGCCGTTGAAATCGCCCTTCACCTGCACGGCTTGGGCATTCGGGGCCCAGACGGAGAACGCCGTTCCCTCGATGTCCCCCATCACGGAGTGGAAGTGCTGGACGCGAGCGCCCAGTGCCTTCCACAGCTGCTCGTGCCGGCCCTCTCCGATCAGGTACAGGTCCAGCTCGCCGAGCGTCGGCATGAAGCGGTACGGGTCGTCGACGCTCACCACGTGTCCGTCCCCGTACTCGACCTCGAGCCGATAGTCGGGCACGCCGCCGTCTTCCCTGGGCGGAAGTACGACGACCCAGACCCCGTGCGACTCGTGGTGCAGAGGAATCCTGCCCTCGGGAGTGATCGCTGTGACTCCGGTCGCGAGGTGCTTGAGCGTTCGGATGGTGATCGTTCCGTCTTCGCCGAGATGCGCGCCGAGGACGGCGTGGGGTGCGTGGAACGATCCGGACGCGACGCGGCTCAGTACATCCTGGGGGACGGGAATCGGGGCGATGGAATCCACCCTCCCCAGGGCCGCACCCTCCTGCTCGGTGTGCTCTGACACGTCACTCTCCTCTCCTGCGCGGCTTGCCGCCGTCGCTTCTGCAAGTCTGTCTGAATCGAGGGGCACAGCGTGCTCGCCTCCGGGAACGTACGCGCCGAGCGCAGTGCGGACCGCGCGCAGCGGGATCTCGGCCCAGGCCGGACGGTTCCGTTCCTCGTACCCGACCTCATAAAGCGCTTTGTCGAGCCAGAGGGCCGCGAAGAGCGGTCCCTCGAAGGGGTCCGGCTGAGGCAAGACCTCAGCGTAGCCCTCCCAGAATGCCCGGCCGGCAGCGTCCGCCCAACCCTCGGTGACGCGGGCAGCCGGCACAGTGCGCTCCGCAGCGCCAGCGGCATAGTCGAACGATCGCAGCATGCCGACGACGTCGCGCAGCGGAACGTCCGGGCGGCTCCGCTCTGCGACAGGCCGCAATGGCTCGCCCTCGAAGTCGAGGATTGCGTAGGGGCGCGTCTCATGCCCCGGGAAATACAGGATCTGGCCAAGGTGAAGGTCACCGTGGACCCGCTGGACGCGCAGCCCCGCGGCCTCCCCGGCCAGCGTCTCAAGGAGCCTTTCGAGCACCGCATCGGGCAGCCCAACGCTCTCGCGTACCTCCCGCCACGCCGTCCGGAGCCGATCGGCGAGGACGCCCACAAACTCGATTGCGGCGTCGTTGTCCAGCTCCTCGCTGCCGAGGCTCGCCTCGAGCGCCTGGTGGACGCGCGCCGTCGCCCCTCCGAGCCCCCGCGCATGCCCCGAGAAGTCCTCACCCGCCGCCGCGGCGTCGAGCGCGAGCTGCCACAGATCCTTCCCGCCGGGCAGGAATTCATGGACGACGGCGAGCTGGCCGCGCGCTGATCCCTCACCGTGGAGCCGCCATGCGCCGTCGACCCAGCCGAGGGTCGCGGGCACATCGCTCGCACCGGCACGGGCGAGAGCTGCGCCGAGCTCGACCTCGGGATTGAGGCCGTCGGCGGGCTGGCGGAGAACCTTGACCATGGCCTCGGCGTCGGCGGAGCGCACGATGATGGACGTGTTCGACTGCTCGCTGGAGAGGACGCGGCACGAGATCTCCCCGTCCGGAATGCGGCCAGCGCCGCTGGTACGTCCCCACGCCGTCCCTGCCTTAGCCGGCCCCCCGGAGGAAATCAGGGCGAGAAGAGCCCTGACGAAGGCGGGGTCGTGCACGCCGTCGTAGATCCAGCGCGCGCCGAACGCGGAATGTTCGCTTCGCCCGATGAGGGCGTGCCCGGCGTCCGGAAGCGGCTCGTCTCGGTAGGTGACGGGGACGTTCAGGACGACTTCGAGCCGGCCGGCCTTGACCCTGACGAGGTGGATCTCGATGTCCACCTTTCCCTCGGGGTCTTCGAGGCGAACACTGCCCGTCCTGGCGAACTCTGCCTGGCGCCCCTTCGCCGGATACCAGCGCTGGGACGGAAGCCAGCGCTCGAGGAGCTCGGCGAGCGGCGGAGTGAGGATGGGCTCTTCTTCGGTGTGCGTCATTCGACCAATTCCCCCTCATGGGTGACCGCACCACTTGCGGTGATGATCGGCATCGCCTGAGTAAACGGGCTGCTCGGCACGCTCCCTGCACTTCGGATCCGGAGCCAGTAGTAGCCGTGCGGGCCCAACGTCACGTGGAACCGCCCATCAGGGCCGACCTGCGAGAACGGTTCGCCGCCGAACAGGTCACGGAGACCGCGCCCCTCGAACCCCGCCAAATCGAGGTGCGAAGCCACGGGATGGCCAGAGAGATTGAAGACGCAGAGCACAGTCTCCCCTGGCTCGCCGGGGACCTCGTTCGGTTTGAGCTCGCGGACGAACGCGAGCACCTGCTCGACGTCTGCGTCGATGTTGCGATACGAGCCGAGCCCGAACACGGGGTGCCCGCGGCGTACACCGAGGATGTTCCTCGTCCAGCGCAGGAGCGAACCCGAGTGGGCCATCTCGGCTTCCACGTTGGCCATCGAATAGTTGTAGACGAGGGATTGGATGGTCGGCAGGTAGAGCTTGCCGGGATCCGCGACCGAGAAGCCCGCGTTCCTGTCGGGGTTCCACTGCATGGGCGTGCGGACCGCATCACGGTCCTGGAGCCAGATGTTGTCACCCATGCCCACCTCATCCCCGTAATAGAGGAAAGGGCTCCCGGGGAGCGAGAGCAGGAGCGCGTTGATGAGCTCGATCTCGTGCCGCGAGTTGTCGAGGAGCGGCGCCAGTCTGCGCCGGATGCCGATGTTCGCCCGCATTCGGGGGTCCGATGCGTACCAGCCGAGCATCGCCTCGCGTTCCTCGATGGTCACCATCTCAAGCGTGAGCTCGTCGTGGTTGCGCAGGAAGGTGCCCCACTGGGCGCCCGGCGGGATTGCGGGCGTGTCGATCATGGTGTCGATGATCGGCTTGGCCCGCTGGTCGCGGAGCGCGTAGTAGAGGCGCGGCATGATCGGGAAGTGGAACGCCATGTGGCACTCCGGGGCTTCCTCTGTGCCGAAGTATTCGACCACCTCGTGCGGCGGCTGGTTCGCCTCGGCGATGATGATGCGGCCCGGGTACTTCTGGTCCATCATCGCTCGCAGCTTGACGAGGAACTCGTGCGTCGCGGGCAGGTTCTCGCAATTGGTGCCCTCCTCTTCGAAGAGGTAGGGAATCGCGTCCGCCCGGATGCCGTCCACGCCTTGGTCAAGCCAGAACTTGAAGACGTCGAAGACGGCCTCGACGACCGCCGGGTTCTCGAAGTTGAGGTCCGGCTGGTGGCTGAAGAACCGGTGCCAGAAGAACTGCCGGCGGATCGGGTCGAACGTCCAGTTCGACTCCTCAGTGTCGATGAAGATGATGCGGGCGTCGGTGTACTTCTGGTCGGTGTCGCTCCACACATAGAAGTCGCCGTAAGGGCCGTCCGGGTTCCGCCGGGACTCCTGGAACCAGCGGTGCTGGTCCGAGGTGTGGTTGAGCGGGAGGTCGATGATGATGCGGACACCGCGGGCATGTGCCTCGGCAACGAGTCGCTGGAAGTCGCTGATCGAGCCGAACTCCGGCAGGACCGACTCGTAGTCCGAGACGTCGTAGCCGCCGTCCCGGAGCGGGGACTCGAAGAACGGTGGCAGCCAGAGGCAGTCAACCCCAAGCCATTGCAGGTAGTCGAGCTTGTCGATGAGGCCTTGGATGTCGCCGGATCCGTCACCGTTCGCGTCCGCAAAAGCCCTGACGAGAACCTCGTAGAACACTGCCTTGCGATACCAGTACGGATCGTGTTGGAGACCTGGCGCGTTCACATTGAAGTTCTGCTTCGCCTGCTGGCCTAGGTTCATCTGGCGTTTGCTCCTTCCGACGGTCTTGCCGACGTATCCGGGCAGTGAAGCTACGGTAGCGCCAGCCAGTGCGGTCGGCTAGCGCCCCTCTCCCGCCGCCTAGCGCCGCACGTGCAGAATGTGCGCGGGCTCAACGTAGGCGTCGAGTCGGACGTAGTTGTCAACTCCCCATTGCCAGCTTTGCCCCGAAATCAGGTCGTCAACACGGAACTTCCCCTCACTGTCGAAGAGCTCGGGGTCGAGATCGAGCGATTCGAGGTCGAGGTGCACGGACGATTCGCGGGCGCTGTGGGGGTCGACGTTGACGACGACGATGAGCGTGTCCTTCGTGCCGTCCCCGAGGACCTTGTGCTTCGAGAACACGAGCGTCGCCTCGTCCGTGCTCCAGTGGAGCGTCAGGTTCTGAAGGTCATCGAGCGCCGGATGCGCGTGGCGGATCTCGTTGAGCCGGGTGATGTAAGGAGCGAGGGAGCGGCCCTCGGCCTCGGCCCGCGCCCAGTCGCGCTGCTTGTACTCGTACTTCTCGTTGTCGATGTACTCCTCGGCCCCCGGCCGGGCAACGTGCTCGAAGAGTTCGAACCCCGCGTAGACGCCCCACGACGGCGCAGCCATCGACGCGATCACGGCCCGGGCCTTGAACGCCGGAATGCCGCCGTACTGGAGGTACTCGGTGAGGATGTCCGGCGTGTTCACGAAGAGGTTCGGGCGGTAGAAGGGAGCCCACTCCTTCGAGATCATCGTGAGGAACTCCTCAAGCTCTTCACGGGTGTTCCGCCACGTGAAATAGCTGTAGGACTGCTGGAATCCCGCACGCCCGAGCGCCTTCATCATCGCTGGCCGCGTGAACGCCTCGGCGAGGAAAACGACGTCGCCGTGTTCCTCGTTGACCTTGCCGATGAGCCATTCCCAGAACCACACAGGCTTGGTGTGGGGGTTGTCCACCCGGAAGATCCTCACCCCGTGGTCGATCCACAGGTTGACGATTCGCAGCACTTCCTTGCTCAGGCCCTCGGGATCATTGTCGAAGTTGAGCGGATAGATGTCCTGGTACTTCTTCGGCGGGTTCTCGGCGTAGGCAATCGAGCCGTCCACGCGGGTGGTGAACCACTCGGGGTGGGACTGGACCCAAGGGTGATCAGGCGAGGCCTGGAGCGCGAGGTCGAGGGCCACCTCGAGGCCGACCTCATTCGCGCGGGCCACGAACGCGTCGAAGTCCTCGAAGGTCCCGAGGTCTGGGTGGATGGCGTCATGGCCGCCCTCGGACGAGCCGATGGCCCACGGCGAGCCGGGATCGCCCGGGCCGGCGTTGAGGGAGTTGTTGGGCCCCTTGCGGAACGCGAACCCGATCGGGTGGATCGGCGGGAGATAGATGACGTCGAAGCCCATCCCGGCAACGCCCGGAAGCCTTTCGGCCGCGGTCCGGAAGTTCCCCGAGGTCCACTCACCCGTTTCAGGGTTGCGGACGGCGCCCTCGGAGCGCGGGAAGAACTCGTACCAGGCACCTCGACCCGCCCGGTCGCGCTCTACGAGAAGCGGGAAATGCTCGGTCTCGGTCACAAGCTCGCGGATCGGCTGGCGCTCGATGACCCCCAGAACCTGAGGAGTTTCCCCCGCCGCGAGACGCTCCTCGACGGACCGATTCTGATCGCCCAAAATCCCCGCGGCCGCCCGCAGGACGTCCCTGTCGCCGGCGGGGCGAGCATCGTCGTCGGCCGCTTCGCCCAGAAGCTTCGCACCCTCGGCGAGCATGAGTTCGACGTCGACCCCGGCCGCGACCTTCACGTCCGCGTTGTGGTGCCAGGTGCCGTACCGATCGTGCCAGGCCTCGATCGCGAAGCTCCAGAGGCCCGGCTCGCCTGGCGTGAGCACCCCGCCCCAGCGGTCGAGCCCAGGGCCGAGCGACTCAAGACGGACGCGCTGCTGCTCGTCGCCGCGCGGGCTGTACAGGACGGCCGTGACGCCGAGCGCGTCGTGCCCTTCCCGCGTGGCTGTCGCGCTGACGACGATCTGCTCGCCCGGAAGGGCCTTGGCCGGGAATCGTCCGCCCTCGACAAGCGGCGAGACGTCGGTGATGGGGAACCGCCCGAAGCGGAGGTTGTTGGGGAGCGCGGTCTCGAGTCCAGGCACTGCGGAATCCTTTCGCGGCGGACGCGGCCCCAGGGTTCGAACCGCGAAGGCCGAGCCCTGAGGGCCGATTCATCGCCACGATAGCCGGAGCCGGTGACGAAAGCGAAGGGCGTGACGCGCAAGCGAGTCGGTCATGGAGGCCCTGCGTACGTCATTCACCGGCTCGTTACCTGATGGTATTCAGCATCGTCTCGCCCTCGGATAGGGTGGCGCACGTGAAGGCCATTCGTCGGTTCACCGTCCGTACAGTCCTCCCCGAACCCATCAAGGCTCTGGCGTCCCTCGCCACGAATCTGCGGTGGTCGTGGCATCAGCCCACACGGGATCTCTTCGAGAGCCTTGATCCGGATCTGTGGGCCGAAAGCCGGCACGATCCGATCGGGTTCCTCGGTTCGGTCACCCGCGAGAAGCTCGTCGCCCTCGCCGCCGACCCGGACGTCGTCGAACGCGTCGCCGAGGCGGGCGAGGACCTGCGCCGCTACCTCGAGGAGCCGCGCTGGTACCAGACGCTCGGCGCCGAGGCGCCGCGGTGCGTCGCCTACTTCTCCCCCGAATTCGGCATCACCGAGGTGCTCCCCCAGTACTCGGGCGGCCTGGGCATCCTTGCGGGCGATCACCTCAAGGCCGCCTCGGACCTCGGCGTGCCGCTCATCGGAGTCGGCCTCCTCTACCAGTCCGGCTACTTCAAGCAGGCCCTCTCACGCGACGCCTGGCAGCAGGAGACCTACCCGGTCCTCGACCCGGATGCCCTCCCCCTCACGCTCGTCAAGGAGGAGGACGGCACCCCCGCCGTCGTCACTCTCCCGCTGCCCAACGGCCGCAAGCTGCACGCGTACCTGTGGCGTGCCGACGTCGGGCGCGTCCCCCTGCTCCTGCTCGACTCCAACGTGCCGACCAACGACGACGGCGCTCGCGCCATCACCGACCGGCTCTACGGAGGCGGCGGCGACCACCGCCTCCAGCAGGAACTCCTCCTCGGCATGGGCGGCGTCAAGGCGCTCCGCATCTTCGAGCGGCTCACGGGCTGCCACACGCCCGAGGTCTTCCACACGAACGAGGGCCACGCAGGCTTCCTCGGGATCGAACGGATCCAGGAGCTCATGTCCGCGGCGGATCCCCTGAGCTGGGACGAGGCACTCGTCGCGGGCCGGGCGTCGACGGTCTTCACGACCCACACCCCGGTTGCCGCCGGCATCGACCGCTTCGACGCTGCCCAGATCAAGTACTTCTTCGACGCTGGGCTCGCGCCCGACGTACCGACGGGCAAGATCCTCGAGCTGGGGCGCGAGAGCTACGACGGCGGAGACCCCTCCGTGTTCAATATGGCCGTCATGGGGCTCCGGCTCGCGCAGCGTGCCAACGGCGTCGCGAAGCTCCACGGCGCGGTTTCCCGCGCCATGTTCTCCGGGCTCTGGCCGGGCTTCGACCACTCGGAGGTGCCGATCACGTCCGTCACGAACGGCGTGCATGTTCCCACGTGGATCGACCCGAGCGTCACGACGATGGCGGAGCTCATGGAGCCGGGTGCGGCCGTGGGCGGCCGCTGGGATCTCGTGTTCAACGTGAGCGACGAGGAGATCTGGGCGGTGCGGCGGAAGCTCCGCGGCCGTCTGATCGAGGACGTACGACGGCGGCTGCGCGCCTCGTGGAAGAAGCGCGGCGCCGCGGATGCCGAGCTGCGCTGGACCGACACCGTGCTCGATCCCGACGTGCTCACGATCGGCTTCGCCCGACGCGTGCCGACCTACAAGCGCCTCACGCTCATGCTGCGCGACCCCGCACGGCTCAAGCGGCTCCTGCTCGACCCTGAGCACCCGGTTCAGATCGTCGTCGCCGGCAAGTCGCACCCGGCCGACGAAGCGGGCAAGCGAATGATCCAGGACCTCGTCCGGTTCACGGACGATCCCGAGGTCCGGCACCGGATCGCATTCCTCCCGAACTACGACATTGCGATGGCGCGCACGCTGTTCCCGGGCTGCGATGTCTGGCTCAACAACCCGCTCCGCCCGCTCGAGGCCTGCGGAACGTCGGGCATGAAGGCTGCGATCAACGGCTCGCTCAACCTCTCCGTGCTCGACGGCTGGTGGGACGAGATGTACGACGGGCAGAACGGCTGGGCCATCCCGACGGCAGGAGACAAAGCGAGCGCCCAAGAGCGCGACGACGTGGAGGCGGCGGCGCTCTACGATCTCCTCGAGAACCAGATCGCCCCTCGCTTCTACGGCGTCCCCAATCGTGCGGCAGGCGCGGAGTCGGCAGGCGCCGCTGGGCCATCGATCGACAGCCCGCACGGGGTGCCGAAGAGCTGGATCTCGATGATCAAGCACACGCTCTCGCACCTCGGGCCGGCCGTCTCCGCCGACCGCATGCTCGGGGACTACGTCCGGGAGCTGTACACCCCGGCCGCGGCATCGGGCCGTTCGGTTCGGGCGGACGACTTCCGGCAGGCGCGTGAGCTTGCGGCGTGGACCAAGCACGTTCGGACGAACTGGTCCCAAGTGCACGTCGAGCACATCGATTCGAGCGGGCTCTCGGAGGTGCCGCAGATCGGCGACACCCTGCGTGTCAATGCCTACCTCAACCTAGGGGTCCTCAACCCGAGCGATGTCCTCGTCGAACTCGGCTACGGGCGCGTGGATGAGAGCGACGAGCTCACCCACACGCGGATCGAGGAGCTGGAAGCCGCGCAGAACTTCGGCAACGGGCGCTACATGTTCAGCGGCAAGGCCCTGATCGAGCACTCGGGGCCCTTCGGCTACACCGTGCGCGTCATGCCCAAGCACGAGGGCCTTGCCTCGAAGGCCGAACTCGGCCTCGTCGTCAACGCCGGCTAAGGCGTCTTCCCGTAGGGCGTCCGTGCGGCGGGCTTCGCCTGCTGCATGGGCGCCCCGAGGCGTGCCCGGTAGATCGTGAGCGACCACGGTTCAGCCACGTCCGCCTGACCGCTCGCGAAGACGGTTCCTATCCGCTGCTCGCCCCGGGGCGCCGTGGAGTATCGGAGCTCGAACGCGTAGTCGTTGCTGAACGGTTCGGGGAACACGAGGGTCTTCTCCTCCGGACTGCCGTTGATCACAACGAGTCCATCGAGGTAGCCCTCCCGTGAGCCGAGGAGGAACTGCAGGACGCGCTGCCGCGGATCCTGCCAGCGATCCGGATCCATGGGCTGGCCGTCCGCGCCGAACCAGTGGAAGTAATTGCTCTCCTCGCGGGCGGGGTAGCTCGGCGGCTGCCGCTCGAGGAAGTCGCGGCGGATCCGGATGAGCCAGCGGGTGTGGTCGAGGAGCTCGCGCCCTGCCGAGTCGAGCTTCCAGTTGAGCCACGTTGTCTCGTTGTCCTGGCAGTAGGCGTTGTTGTTGCCCTGCTGCGTCCGTCCGAACTCATCGCCGGCGGTGATCATCGGTACACCAAGCGACACCATGAGCGTAGCCATCATGTTCTTCGCGGACTGGGTGCGGGCGGCGATGATCGATTCGACCTCTGTGCGCCCCTCGAAGCCGTGGTTGTAGCTGCGGTTGTTGGTCGCGCCGTCCCGATTCTGCTCGCCGTTCGCCTCGTTGTGCTTGCGGTGGTACGCCGTCAGGTCGGCGAGCGTGAAGCCGTCGTGCGCCGTCGTGAAGTTGATCGACGCCATTGCCGTACGGCCGGACCCCGCGAACAGCCCGTGCGAGCCCGAGAGGACGTCCGCGAGCCGCGCCGTCGGGCCGCCCTGGCCACCGCTCTCGATAGCACCCCTGTCCGAGAGCCAGAAGTCGCGCACCGTGTCGCGGTAGTGATCGTTCCAGTCGGCCCACCCCTGGGGGAAGCGGCCCGTCTGCCAGCCGCCCATGCCGACATCCCACGGCTCGGCAATGAGCTTGGTGCGGGAGACCACCGGATCCGCCGCTGCCGCCACGAGGAAAGGGTGCAGCGGGGTGAACTGGTGCTGCGCGTCGCGGCAGAGCGTCACGGCAAGGTCGAAGCGGAATCCGTCAATCTGATAGTCCTCGGCCCAGAAGCGGAGGGAGTCCAATGCGAGTTGGACGACGCGCGGGTTGCCGAAGTCGAGCGTGTTCCCGCAGCCCGTTGTGTCGATGTACTGGCCCGCGGGATCGGTCCGGTAGTAGTTGGCGTCGCCGAGCCCGCGGAAGTTCACGAGCGGCCCGTTCGGCCCCTCCTCGGCAGTGTGGTTGTAGACGACGTCGAGGATCACCTCGATGCCCGCGGCATGCAGGAGCTTGACCATGCCCTTGACCTCGTCCTGCACCGCCTGAGGACCAGCTGCCTGCGCCGAAGCGGTCGCGTAGGCCGAATGCGGTGCGAAGAAGGCCGCAGTGTTGTAGCCCCAGTAGTTCACGAGGCCGAGGTCCTGAAGGTGGGTCTCGTCGAGATGCACATGGATGGGCAGCAATTCGACTGCAGTGATCCCAAGCTGCTGGAGATGCGCGATCATCACGGGGTGCGCCATGCCTGCGTAGGTGCCGCGCAGTTCCTCGGGGATGTCCGGATGCCGCATGCTCTGGCCCCGAACATGGGCTTCGTAGATGATCGAGTCGCGCCCTGGAATTCCGGGCTTGCCGACGCCGCCCCAATCGAAGTAGTCGTGCACGCGCACACCCATGAGCTGTTCGCGCTCCGCCGCGCCGTCCTCGTCCGGGAGCGCGACCGTCACGACGGCCCGAGCGTAGGGATCGAGGAGAAGCTGGGCGTCACCGGGCCCCGGCACCTTGCCGTTGCTGCTGGTCCGCGCGGCGAAGGCGTAGCGGGTCCCCTCGGGCATTCCAGCCACGAGGCCGTGGTGGACACCGTCGGTCAGCTCAGGCAGAGGTTCCCTGCGCCACACGCCGGAGGCATCGATGAAGTGCACGTCCACGGCATCGAGCCCTGGCGCGTAGACGGCCAAGTTGACTGTCTGGGCTGCCTGCTGCTCCGCGCTCCGCGCCGGTGTGAGGCCGAGCGGAAACGGCTGCGATGGGGTGACCACAAAGGCCAACGGCATGGTCATGTCGCTGCTCATCGCGCCCCATCCTACTGTCGCCGGTTGACCACGGGTTGATGCGTTACTTAGAGGGTGACGCGATTGGCGAGCACAGGAAGCGTTCGCCGCGCTTCCTCGACCACCCCGAGGTCGATGTCTGCGTACAGGATTTCCGGTCCATCCCCCGCGCGCTCGATCAGCTTGCCGTATGGGCCGACGACGGCGCTCCGGCCTATGCCGGTCGGGGCGCCACGGCGGGCGTCGACTCCCGCTGCCGACGGGTCCGACTGACCGCACGCGAGCACGTAGCTCGTCGTGTCAGCGGCTCGGGCTCGCACGAGCAGGTCCCATTGCTCGGCTTTACCCGGCCCGGCGCCCCACGACGCACAGACGATCTGGACCTGGGCTCCTGCCGCCGCGTTGGCCGTGAAAAGCGCCGGGAACCGCACGTCGTAGCATGTCCCGAGCCCGAACGTGACGCCGTCGAGAGTGAACTGGCACGGCTCGGTGCCCGCGGTGACCGTGTCCGACTCCTTGAACCCGAACGCGTCGTAAAGGTGGATCTTGTCGTAGTGGGTGTGGACTCCCCGCCCGTGGACGAGCAGCGTATTGCGCACGGTATCTGCGTTCCCGGGCGTGAACATGCCGACCACGACGACGACCCCCGCCTCGTCCGCGGCCTCGCACACCGCCGTCGCCCACGGACCGTCGAGCGGCTCGGCGATGTCGACGAGGGAATTGCCGAAGGCTCGCATGCTCGCCTCGGGGAAGACTACGACGCTGGCGCGGCGCGCCGCTGCCTCTCGGATCCCATTGCGGACAAGGTCGAGGTTCGCCTCGAGGTCGCGGCCGGTGGTCAGCTGAACGAGAGCGACGCGTACGGCCATCAGCGAGTTCCGGCCCGTCGGGTCGAGACCTCATAGAGCGAGATCGCGACGGCCATTCCCGCGTTGAGCGACTCCATGTGCGAGTCGATCGGAATCGAGACGATCTGATCACACAGCTCGCGGGTGAGACGCGAGAGCCCCTTGCCCTCCGAACCGACCACAAGGACGATCGGCTCGGTCGCGAGCTCGAGGCCCGGAAGCTTCACGTCGCCGTCGCCGTCGAGCCCGAGCACGAAGTACCCGGCTTCCTTCGCCTGGCGCAGGAGGGTGTTGAGGTTCGCGGCCTTGGCGACAGGAACCCGCACCGCCGCACCGGCGCTTGTCTTCCACGCGGCCGCGGTCATGCCGACGCTGCGGCGCTCAGGCACGATCACGCCTTGGCCAGAGAAGGACGAGACGGAGCGGATGATGGCGCCGAGGTTGCGCGGATCGGTGATTCCGTCCAGGGCGACGAACAACGGCATAGAGGAGATGTGGCCCTTGCGCCATTTCTCCATGGTCTCCTCGACGAGCTCGAACGCGTCGGGGTACTCGTACTGCGGGATCTGGAGTGCGATGCCCTGGTGGATCGCGTCCCCCGTCATGCGGTCGAGCTCGGGCTTCTGGGTCTCGAGAAGCGGAATCCCCGCCTCCGCGGCGAGCTTCATGGACTCGCGGACCCGATCGTCCATCTCGATCCGCACGGCGACGTACAGGGTCTTCGCGGGAACGCCGGCGCGGAGCGCCTCGACGACCGAGTTGCGGCCCGTGACCATCTCTTCCATGCCCTTCGGGCGGCCGCCGCGTCCCTCCGCGAGCCGGCCGGGCTGGCCCTGGCGCTTCGCGGCGGAACGCTCGGCGAGCTGCTTGGCCCGGTGGGCCTTGTGGTAGACGCGGTCCTCGGCCTTCGGCGTGGGGCCCTTGCCCTCAAGGGCCTTGCGGCCGTGGCCTCCAGTGCCGACGGTCGCACCCTTCTTCTTGGTCTTGCGCGCGCCGGGGCGCCCGTTGACGGCCATCTATGCTCCCGTTCCGGTTGTGCTGATCTGGGGTTGCGCGAGGCTCCACGTGGCCCCGTCGCTTGAGTCTTCGACGAGGATCCCGGCGGCGGAGAGCCTGTCACGGATCGCGTCCGCGGCGGCCCAGTCCCTCGCCGCGCGCGCCTCTGCACGCGCCTCGAGCTGCGCGGCGACCAGCGCGCTCAGCGCGTGGTGCGCGGCGTCGTCGTACGCGACGCCAACGGTTCCCGCGGCATCGAGCCCGAGCACGGACGTCATCGCGAGGACCTCGCCGAGGGCCTCCTCGACCGCTTCGGTATCGCCCGCCGCAAGCCCCGTATTGCCCCGCCGCACAGTCTCATGGAGGACGGCGAGCGCTTGGGGAATGTTGAGGTCGTCGTCCATAGCGGCGGCGAACGCCGGGGGCACAGGGGTCTCACCGAACGTGTCCACCTTCAACTGAGCCTTCTCGATGAACCCGTCGATGCGCTCGACGGCGGCCGCGGCCTCCTGGAGCGACGTGGGCCGGTAGTCGAGGACCGAGCGGTAGTGAGCCTGGCCGAGGTAATAGCGGACCACGCGGGGGCTCGCGAGCTCGAGCATCTCGGAGGGGGAAATGACGTTGCCGACGGACTTCGACATCTTCTCGCCCTCGAAAGTGACCATGCCGTTGTGCATCCAGAAGTTCGCGAACCGGTCGCCGGCCGCAGTGGACTGCGCGAGCTCGTTCTCGTGGTGCGGGAAGCGCAGGTCGAGGCCCCCACCGTGGATGTCGAAGCGCGGGCCGAGGTACTTCGTGGCCATCGCAGAGCATTCGAGGTGCCAGCCTGGGCGACCGCGCCCCCAAGGGCTCGGCCAGCTCGCCGTCTCGGGCTCGCCAGCCTTGTGGCCCTTCCAGAGTGCGAAGTCGCGAGGGTCGCGCTTCCCCCGCGGGTCGGCGTCCGTGGCCGCCTGCATGTCGTCGATGCTCTGGTGCGTGAGCGCGCCGTACTCGGGCCACGAGCGGACATCGAAGTAGACATCCCCCGAACCGTCCTCGGCCGGATACGCGTGGCCGCGCTCGATGAGCCGTGCAATGAGCTCGTGCATCTCCGTCATGTGGCCGGTTGCACGCGGTTCGTAGGTGGGCCGCTGGACACCGAGCGTCTCGTAGGCGCTCTCGAACTCCTGCTCGTAGCGGTACGCGAGCGCGAACCACTGCTCGCGGGGGCGGTAGGTGCCTTCAGGCGTGAAGCCCGGCTCGAATGAGGCCTCGCTCTTGGCGAGGATCTTGTCATCGATGTCGGTCACGTTGCGCACGACGGTCGTCTCGAAGCCGCGGTACGTGAGCCAGCGCGTGAGCTGGTCGAACACGATCGCGGACCGGACGTGCCCCACGTGCGGCGAACCCTGCACCGTTGCACCGCAGTAGTACACGCTCGCCTGGCCGGGCACGAGCGGAATGAAGTCGCGGACTTCCTGGGTTGCGGAGTCGTAGAAGCGGAGGGTCACTTCATAAGGGTATCGGTCGCGGCAGCTCCGGGCGGCGGCGCCGGATAGACGAGCGCAGTCGCGATCGCCGCGATGCCCTCCCTCCTGCCCGTGAAGCCAAGGTGATCGCTCGTCGTGGCGGAGACGCTCACGGAAGCCCCCGCGGCCTCGGACAGGACCCGCTGCGACTCCTCGCGTCTGGGCGCGAAGACCGGCCGCTGCGCGACGAACTGGACCGCGATGTTCCCGATCTCGAAGCCGGCCGCCCGGACAATGCGTGCCGCCTCGGCAAGCAGCATCACCCCCGGGGCACCCGCGTATTCGGGGCGCGCTGTCCCAAAGTGCGTGCCGAGATCGCCGACCCCGGCTGCCGAGAAGAGTGCATCCGCCGCCGCATGGGCCACCGCATCGCCGTCGGAGTGACCAGCGAGCCCCCGCTCGCCCTCCCACAGGAGGCCGCCGAGCCAGAGTGGCTGCGGGTCGTCTTCGGGGGCATATGCATGGACGTCCACACCGATGCCGGTGCGCGGCACGATCATGAGGTCTCCTCTGTGAGCGTCTCGGCGAGCCGCAGGTCGAGTGGGGTCGTGATCTTGAGCGAACGCGCGTCGCCGGGAACCACGTACACCGGAAGGCCGAGCGACTCGACGAGCATCGCGTCATCGGTGATGCCCGCGGCGCGTTCTTCCGGCCAGGCCTGCGAGGTCCGGTGCGCGTGGAGCAGCGTCTCGGCGTCAAAGCCCTGCGGCGTCTGGACGGCGCGGAGGGTCTCCCGCGCAGGAGTTCCGGTGACGACCTCGCCCGCCACCGAGGCCTCGTCGTCGACCGTGGGCGCGACGCTCTTGACCGTGTCGACGACAGGCACTGCGGGGATGACTGCAGCCGCTCCGTGCCGGAGCGCGGCGACCACCCGATGGAACACCTCCGGGGGCGTGAGAGGGCGGGCCGCGTCGTGGACCAGGACGTGGGCTGTCCCCGGCTTCAGCGCAGCCAACGCGGACTGTACCGACTCCGCCCTCGTGGCCCCGCCTGCGACGACCGTGATCTCCGGCATCCCCGTCTCGCCCAGCTCCGTCTCGCCCAGCCCGGCGGCGAAGCCGCGGCACACAGCCGCCAGCTCGTCGTCGTCCGCCGGCACCGCGACACAGATCTGGCGGGCCGAACCCGCCGCGACGACGCCGCGGAGCGCGCGCACGAGCATCGGCTCGCCGCATACCGGAACGAGGGCCTTGGGCACGCCGTACCCGAGACGCGTCCCGGCACCTGCGGCAACAACGACGACGGCGACCGGCTCGGTGGGCTCGGAGGCGTTGTCAGGAGTCACCCGGCCAGCCTAACGCCCGGCTGCCCTTACCGGCCTCCGCGCCACATCGCAGGGCCAAGACGCGAAAAGGCCCCCACAGCCTTCGCTGCAGGGGCCTTCCGGGAGCCTTGAAACTCAGGACGCAAGGACCTCGTCGAGGACGCTTGCGGCCTGCTCCTCATCCGTCTTCTCAGCGAGCGCGAGCTCGGAGATGAGGATCTGGCGGGCCTTGGCCAACATCCGCTTCTCACCGGCAGAAAGGCCGCGATCCTGATCGCGACGCCACAGGTCGCGGACGACCTCGGCAACCTTGATCACGTCGCCCGAGGCGAGCTTCTCAAGATTGGCCTTATAGCGGCGGGACCAATTAGTGGGCTCTTCAGTAAATTCGGCACGAAGAACGTCGAATACGTGCTCGAGCCCTTCCTTGCCCACAACATCGCGGACTCCTACGAGATCCACGTTTTCAGCTGGTACTTCAATCGTTAGATCACCTTGGGCCACTTTGAGCTTGAGGTACATCTTCTCTTCGCCCTTGATAGTGCGCATTTTGATCTCTTCGATCTTGGCTGCACCGTGGTGGGGGTAAACAACCGTCTCGCCAACCTCAAAAACCATGTGGACATTCCCCTTTCCCGCAGACCAGTCTATCACGTCAGATAGTCCGATCCCGGCCCGCGAGGGCCCCCGATCGGCGGAATGACGCGGGAGAGCGGTTACCGGCGAGGGCCAGCGGGGGGTTGACGAATCTTCAAGAAAGTGCTTCACGTCACGACGTGCCATGGCGCGGAATCTACGATCTGTCGAAATTCGGGCTACGCTAGGGGCGACCAGACCTCTTACACCCTTCCAACAGGAGCGAGCTGTGCGTTTCACTGCTTCGACCCCCGCCAAGCGGGTTGCCCTCGTGGCCGCCATTGGCGTGGGCCTGCTGACGGCCACCGGCTGCGGATACATCAACCCGCAGCAGACCGCCTCACCGTACGCGGCGTCTGACGGCATCGATGCCAACGTCGGATCTCTTCAGCTGCGAAACGCACTCATCGCTTCTTCGGGCAACGAAGGCTCCTCCCCGACGCCGAGCTCCGACGCCCCGGGCCGCATGCTCGGGAGCCTCTACAACACGTCTTCCAACGACATCTCGATCACGATGACGTCGCCCGGCCAGAGCACGGTCAGCATGACCATCCCGAAGAACGGCACGGTCCGGCTCGAGGACAGCTCGACGCCGGCCGACTTCAGCAACGTGGGCGGCGTTCCGGGCTCGCTTGTGAGCGTCAAGGTCTCAGACGGCACGTCGACGCAGGACGTTCAGATCCCCGTCCTTGACGGAACGCTGGTGCAATACCGCCAGTACCTCCCGAGCCCGTCCTCGAAGGCGTCGGGCTCGGCATCCTCGAGCGCTTCAAGCTCGGCTTCGCCGAGCGAATCGTCCAGCGCTTCCTCCAGCGAATCGAGCTCCGCCACGCCGTCGGCCACCGCGAGCCGCTGACGGGAGCCGACAGTCCCAGCGACAGACGACGACGGCCGCTCACCCCTTGCGGGTGGGCGGCCGTCGTCGTCCGGGGCGGGCCTCATGCCCGCACGGCCGAGGTACCGGTCAGGGCTCGAACTTGTACCCGAGGCCCCGCACCGTGACGAGATAGCGAGGGCTCGAGGGATCGGGCTCGATCTTGCTCCGGAGCCGCTTGACGTGGACGTCCAGCGTCTTCGTGTCCCCCACATAATCCGAACCCCACACCCGGTCGATGAGCTGGCCACGAGTGAGCACGCGCCCCGAGTTGCGGAGCAGCATCTCGAGCAGCTCGAACTCCTTGAGCGGAAGCGCCACCTGCTCTCCCTCGACGCTCACAACGTGCCGCTCGACATCCATCCGCACAGGCCCCGCCTGGACTGTGGAGGAGATGAGTTCCTCCGGTTCGCCATGACGGCGCAGTACGGCACGGACGCGAGCGACGAGCTCCCGAGAGGAATACGGCTTGGTGACGTAGTCGTCGGCGCCGAGTTCAAGGCCCACGACCTTGTCGATCTCCGAATCCTTGGCCGTGAGCATGATCACGGGGACATTCGAGCGCTGCCGAAGCTGCCGGCACACCTCGGTTCCGGGGGTGCCCGGAAGCTGGAGGTCGAGCAGAACAAGGTCGGCTCCGTTGCGGTCGAACTCGACGAGGGCGTCCGTCCCGTTGTCCACGACCTCTACTTCGTAGCCTTCCTTGCCGAGGAGGAAGGAAAGGGGGTCGCTGAACGACTCTTCGTCCTCCACGATCAAGATCCTGCTCAAGCCATTGCTCCTTGCTCCGGGGGCCGAGCGGCCCCTTTGTCATGTTCCTGGTCTTCGTCCATCTCGGGCAGCCGCACCGTGAAGGTGGAGCCCTTGCCGAGCTGCGACCACACGGTCACCTCGCCGCCGTGGTTCTCCACGACGTGCTTGACGATGCTCAGACCCAGGCCAGTACCCCCGGTCTGCCGCGACCGTGCCGCGTCCACCCGGTAGAAGCGCTCGAACACACGCTCCTGGTCCTCCGGCCGGAGGCCGTCGCCCTGATCCGTGACGGAGACCGAAACGAGGCCGTCCTTGTCGCGCACCCCGACACCGACCTTGGTGTCCTCAGGCGAGTAGCGGATCGCGTTGTCGATGAGGTTTCGGAAGGCGTTCACGAGCAGATCGGGGTCCCCATAGACCTTGCGCTGGCTCGATCCGCCGACGACGACGGCGATGCGCTTCGCCTCGGCAGCGAGCCGCGAGCGGTCGACGGCGTCTGCGACCACCTCATTGATGTCGACGACCTTGCCCTGATGGACGATGTCCGCCCCCTGGAGCCGAGAGAGCTCGATGATGTCCTGGACGAGGGCCGCGAGACGGGTCGACTCCTTGTGCATGCGCTGGGCAAAGCGGCGGACGGCGTCCTCGTCGTCCGGGCTGGCCTCGAGCGCCTCCGCGAGGAGGGAAATCGCACCGACGGGCGTCTTGAGCTCGTGCGAGACGTTCGCGACGAAGTCGTTGCGGATCCGTTCGGTGCGGGTGATCTCGGTGCGATCGTCCGCGAGCAGGAGGATGTACTCCTCGCCGAGCATGGCCGCGCGGACTTGGATGATGATCGTCCCCTGCCCGAGCGGGCCGCGCGGGAGTTCCAGCTGCTTTTCGATGACGACGCCGTTGCCCCGCACCTTCGCCGTCATCTCGAGGAGCTCGCGGTGGACCACGGTGTGCCCACGGACAAGGCCGTACGCATACGCGGCCGGGCTCGCGCGGACGACACTGTCGATGGCGTCGACGACGAGGAAGGCCTTGCCGAGGACGGACAGCACATCGGCCGCCCCCTCGGGGAACGACGCCTCGCCCGGCCCCTCCTCGAGCAGCGCGCGCTGCCGCTCGCTTGCGCGGAACGCAAGGACGCCGAAGGCGCCGAAGGACAGGCCGAGAAGACCCGCCACGATGCCGACGACGAGAGGATCCACACCTTTAGCTTAGAGGCCGCACGGCGGGCCGCCGCCCGAGATCGCAGTGCCGAAGGCGCGGTTCACGTATCGTTCATTTGAGGGCAGGCAAGTATTCATCTGCCGCTGAGAGTGTGACGAGTCGAAAGTGCCCGAGGGGGCAGAAGGTGCGGTGACGGGGCGGCAGTCCCCCGCCCGTGCGCGTCGAGACGGAGCACTGAGGAAAGGACACCGCCGTGCGCAAGGTATTCCAGGAAGAACTCAAGTTGGTCCACGACGACCTTGTTGAGATCGCGAGGCTCGTTGCCGTGGCGCTCGACAAGGCTGTCGACTCCTTCCAGAACACCGACGTCGATCTGGCCCAGGAGGTCATCGCGGAGGACGCACGCATCGACTTCCGCCAGACGGCACTCGACGAGCGCGCGATCGACATCCTCGCGCTCCAGGGCCCCGTGGCGAGCGACCTCCGCACCATCGTCGGGTCCCTCCGCATGAGCGCCTCGCTCGAGCGGATGGGCGACCTTGCACGCCACATCGCCCAGCTCACGCGCCTCCGCTACCCCGAGAGCGCCGTCCCGGCCCCCCTCGCGCGCACCTTTGAGCGGATGGCCGAGCTCGACAAGACCATGATCGAGGACGTCGCACAGCTCCTCGAGACCCACGACCTCACGCTCGTGGCGAAGATCCAAGGCACGAATGCCGAAATCGACGACCTCCACGCCGGCGTCTTCCGCGCCATCGCCGACCCCGCATGGACCGGTTCCCCGGCCCTCGCGGTCGACGCCGCTCTCGCGAGCCGCTACTTCGAGCGCTTCGCCGACCACGGGGTCTCAGTCGCGCGCAAGGTCTCCTACCTCGTGACGGGCGAGTGGGACGGCGACATGACGTCGAACTGACTCCTGCCTCGCATCTGGAGGCCAGACGGACGACGACGGCCGCTCACCACGTTCGGTGAGCGGCCGTCGTCGTCTGCCTCCTCAGAAGGCGAGAACTACTTCTTGCCCTGGTTCTTCACGGCCTCGATCGACGCCGCAGCAGCGGCCGGGTCGAGGTACGTTCCGCCCGGGCCGGTCGGCTTGAAGTCCTCGCCGAGCTCATAGACGAGCGGGATCCCGGTAGGGATGTTGAGGCCGGCGATATCCGCATCGCTGATGCCATCGAGGTGCTTCACGAGCGCGCGCAGCGAGTTGCCGTGGGCCGTGATGAGCACGGTCTTGCCGGCCTTCAGCTCCGCCTTGATCTCGGCCTCCCAGTACGGCATGAGGCGCTCGAGCACGTCCTTGAGGCACTCGGTGCGCGGGATGTCGTCGCCGAGGTCCGCATAGCGCGGATCGCCCACCTGGGAGAACTCGGAATCGTCCGGGAGAGGGGGCGGCGGCACGTCGTACGAGCGGCGCCACTCCATGAACTGCGCCTCGCCGAACTCGGCGAGGGTCTGGGCCTTGTCCTTGCCCTGGAGGGCGCCGTAGTGCCGCTCGTTGAGCCGCCACGAGCGCTTCACGTCGATCCAGCCGCGATCGGCGGCGGCGAGGGCGATGTTCGCCGTGTTGATCGCGCGCTTGAGCCGGGAAGTGAACAGGATGTCCGGCAGGAGGCCCTTCTCGGCGAGCAGTTCGCCACCGCGCTGAGCCTCCTCACGGCCCTGGTCGTTGAGGTCAACGTCAACCCAACCCGTGAAGAGGTTCTTGGCGTTCCAGTCGCTGTGCCCGTGGCGCAGCAGGATCAGCGTGTAAGTCATGGGCTCATGCTATCGGGCGAGGCCGGCACCCCGGGCGTCCGTGACGATGGGGGCGACGGCCTCCCACGCGACCGTCAGCTCACCGAGCCGCCAGCGTCCGGGGCCGTGGAGGATCGGCCACCCGGCGTCCTTGAGGGAGCGCACGGACGTGATCCACCGCTGGCGGTTCCCGAAGGGAGCGAGCGGGGCAGCAGCTGCCCAGGCCGAATCGAGCGCCTCAAGGAAGCCATGGATTCGCTCGCCGGGCACGTTGCGATGGATGAGCGCCTTCGGGAGGCGCTCGGCGACGTCGGACGGCCGCTCGAACGAGCCGAAACGCAGGGCCACGGACAGCGTGAGCGGGCCGTCGCCGTCGAGCGCCACCCACGCTGCCCGGCGCCCGATCTCGTCGCAGGTTCCCTCGACGAACAGCCCGCCGGGCGCGAGGCGGGAGCACACAAGCTCCCAGATCCCCGCGACGTCAGCCTCCTCGTACTGCCGCAGCACGTTGAACGCGCGCACGAGCGCAGGGGCGCGTTCGACCGGCAGTTCGAAGCCGCCGAGCCGGAAGTCGAGTCCGTCCCGCTCGAGCGGCTTCGCCGCGGCGACCCGGCCCGGCTCGATCTCGATTCCCGTGAGGCAGAAGTCCTCGCGCACAGTGCGGAGGCGCTCGAAGAGCTCGACGGCGGTTGCCGGGGACGCGCCGTAGCCGAGGTCGACCGCGAGGGGCGAGGCTGGCAGGGCGCGGAAGCGGCGGGCGTGGACGCCCGTGATCCACCGGTCCACGCGACGCATCCGGTTCGGGTTCGTGGTCCCCCGGGTGACGTTCCCGACCGGGCCTCCGCGCGTGGCCCTGATCGGGCTCGCCTTCTGAACCACTCGGTCAGCCGACCGGACTCAGGGTCAGCGGGAGGAGACGGCCGGGCGCACGTCGGCGAGGTAGATGCCGGCGGCAGTCACGGCTGCGAGCGTGAACAGGCTAGGCCCGAACAGCGGGCTCACGGGGCTCACCGACGCGAGAATCCCCACGAGGGCGGCCCCGCCGGTGATGCCGAGCCAGAAACCCTTTGTGCGCTTGAAGCCCGCTTCGAACGCCGCACTCTGGCGGGTAGCGCAGTCGATGAACGCCCAGAGCGATATGACGAGGCACAGCAGCGAGACGGCGTAGCCCACGATGAGGTCGCTGTAGAAGACGATGTAGCTGCTGATCACCCCACCAGCCTACCCAGAATGGGCGCGATCGGCGCGAAGACGGGCATCAGGGGCGTCGCGGGTCAGACGAGCGCGTCGAGGCCCTGGGCGAGATCGGCCCACAGGTCGTCGACGTTCTCGATCCCCACGCTCAGCCGCACGAGTCCTTCCGGCACCGTCGCGGGCTCTGCGACGTGCCTGCGCCGGCGCTCGATGGTGGACTCGACGCCCCCCAGAGATGTCGCGGGGAGCCAGAGCGCGAGGCCAGCGACGAGCGCATCCGCCGCGGCGGCGTCGTCGAGCTCGATGCTGATGATCGAGCCGAAGCCGTCGAATTGGGCCGCCGCCCGTTCGTGCCCTGGGTCGGAGACGAGGCCGGGGTAGCGCGTGCGGCGCACGGCGGGGTGGCCCTCGAGGCGGCGGGCGAGCTCCGCCGCCGTCGCCTGCGAGCGCTCGACCCGCAAGGCGAGCGTCCGGAGGCCGCGGAGCCCGAGCCAAGCCTCCATCGGGCCGGCGATCGCGCCGTGGAGCGTGCGGTGCCCGAGGAGGCGGGCCCGGATTTCGTCGTCGGCCGTGACCGCGAGGCCGAGGAGAACGTCGGAGTGGCCCGCGAGATACTTCGTGGCGGAGTGGACGACGACGTCGGCGCCCACTGAGAGGGGGCGCTGCCCGAGCGGTGTGCTGAAGGTGTTGTCGACGACGACGAGCGCCCCCGCGGCGTGGGCTGCGGCCGTGAGCGCGGGCAGGTCGGCGACCTCCATCATCGGGTTCGTGGGGCTCTCGACCCAGAGGACGTCGGCGCCGTCCAGGGCGGCGACAGTCGCCTCGGTATCGGCGATGTCCACGGAGCGGAGTTCGAGTTCGCCCCGAACGCCCTTGGCCTGAGCCAGCCCCAAGGTGCCCGAGTAGGCGTGGGCTGGGGCGACGAGCACTCCACCGACTGGAACGAGGCTCAGTGCGGCCGCGACCGCCGCCATGCCCGAAGAGAAGAGGAGGGCCGGGATCTCGGCGCCCTCAAGCCGCGCCACTGCTTCCTCGAACGGCTCCCAGGTGGGGTTCGAGAAGCGCGCATAGCCTCGTGCGCCTTCGCCCACTGACCCGAGCCCGACGAACGTCGAGGAGAACACGACGCTCGGGTTTACCGGCGTATCGTGCCCGCGTTCGGGACGCCCTGCCGCCACGGCGAGCGTTTCCGGGGAAAGCGCGGAGAGTTCCGCGGCATCGAGATGGGGGAAGGTGTACTCGGGCACGGCGGAGTCGGTTTCCGGGACGTCGGTCATGCCCCTAGGGTATGCCCGTCCGAGTGTCGTCGAGTCGGTACGCTTGGACCGTGACTTCTTCCCCCTACTCCCCCACGAGCGAGCCTGATCGCGGGCACCCGCGCGGCCTCTTCGTCGCGTTCGAGGGCGGAGATGGCGCGGGGAAGTCGACGCAGGCCCGGCTGCTCGCGGGCTCGCTCCTCGCCGCTGGGCACGAGGTCCTGCTGACCCGTGAGCCGGGTGGGACGCCGATCGGCGAGAAGCTCAGGTCGCTCGTGCTCGAGCACGGCCAGGGGGAAGTCGACGCGCGGACCGAGGCCCTCATCTTCGCGGCAGCCCGCGCAGCGCACGTCGCCCAGACGGTCAAGCCGGCGCTCGATCGCGGAAGCATCGTCATCACGGACCGTTACATCGGCTCCTCGATCGTCTATCAGGGCATTGCCCGCGGCCTCGGCGCCGAACCGGTCCGCGACCTCAACGTCTGGGCCACGGAGGGTCTCTGGCCCGACCTCACGGTGCTGCTCGACGTCGATGAGACCGAGGGGCGCGCGCGACGGGCCGCGGACGACGCTGTCGAGGACCGGCTCGAGTCGGAGTCCGACGACTTCCACCGGAACGTCCGCACGGCCTTCCTGGACCTCGCGGAGGAGCGTCCCGATGCCTACCTCGTGCTCGACGGCCGGCGCCCCCTCGACGAGCTCGCCGAGCGGATCCTCGCAGCCGTGACCCGTTCGCTTCAGGCGCGCCTATGAACGCGGTGGGCCGATGAAGGTGTGGGAGCAGCTCGTCGGGCAGGAGCCCGTTGTCGAGCAGTTGCGGCGAGCGGCCGCGGGTGAGGGGCTGACCCACGCCTGGCTCTTCACGGGGCCTCCCGGCTCGGGACGGTCGACGGCGGCGAAGGCCTTCGCGGCAGCGCTCAATTGCGAGGTCGACGACGTGTTGGGCCGCGGCTGCGGGGTGTGCGCAGCGTGCCGCGCCGTGCTCGCCGAGTCCCACAGCGATGTGACTTTCGTGCGCACCGAGAAGATCACGATCACCATTGACGAGGCGCGCGAGCTCGTGGCCAAGTCCGGTGACCGTCCCTCGACGGGGCGGTGGCGGATCGTCGTCGTCGAGGATGCCGACCGCATGGCCGAACGCACCACGAACGTGCTCCTCAAGGCCATCGAGGAGCCGACGCCCCGCACGATCTGGATGCTGTGCGCGCCCTCGCCCGCCGACGTCCTCGTCACGATCCGTTCACGCTGCCGGGCCGTGAATCTGCGCGTTCCGCCAGTCGACGACGTCGCCGCGCTGCTTGTGGAGCGCGACGGCGCGGACCCCCAGCTTGCGCAGCAGGCAGCTCGTGCAGCGCAGAGCCACATCGGGATCGCCCGCCGGCTGGTCCACGACGGGTCCGCTCGCGAGCGCCGCGCGGCCACGGTGCGGCTGCCCCTCTCGCTCTCGACCGTCTCGCAAGCCGTGAAGCTCGCGGAGCAGCTCGTGAAGATCGCGACGGACGAAGCCACGAGCTCGAACGAGGAGCGAGACGAGCAGGAGCGGGCGAGGCTGCTCGAGACCCTCGGGGTCACGGCCGACGAGAAGCTCCCGCCGAGCCTCCGAGCCCAGGTCCGCCAGCTCGAAGAGGATCAGAAGCGCCGCGCCAAGCGTTCGGTGACAGATTCCCTCGATCGCACCCTGACGGACCTACTCTCGTTCTACCGAGACGTGCTCATGGTGCAGCTCGGAGGCGGCATCGAACCGGTGAATACCGAGATAGCGGCGGAGATCGTCGAGTTCGCGGCGGCCTCCACCGCAGAAGTAACCCTGACCCGCATGGACGCGGTTAACACCACGAGACAACGCATCACGACCACCAATGTGGCCCCGCTCCTCGCGGTCGAGGCCATGGCAGTAAGCCTGATCTGAGGAGACAGCCCCTGTGAGCACGCCTGCCCCAAGTCAGGGGTCGCCCCTCCGCGCCATCCTCGCCATCGTCGCGGGGCTCGCGGTGATCGTGCTTGCCCTCACCGCGTGTACTCCGTTCCTCGGACCGAGCCAGAACGCCACCTCGGGGGCCGATCCCTCGGCGACGGCAGGAGCGCCGCCGGAGCTCACGAAGTACTACCAGCAGCAGATCCAGTGGTCGTCGTGCGAGAACGGGCTCGAGTGCGCGAAGGTCACGGTTCCCGTGGACTACTCAAAGCCCGACGGCGATACGATCCAGCTCGCCGTCGCCCGCCTCCGCGGCAAGAACACCTCCGCTAGCCTCCTCGTGAATCCGGGGGGCCCTGGGGCGTCCGGGATCGACCTCGTCAGAGACTCGGCGACGCAGATGTTCACCCAGAAGCTGCGGGACGCGTACAACATCATCGGCTGGGATCCGCGCGGCGTGAAGCGTTCCGCGCCGGTCACGTGCCTCAACGCGTCCCAAGAGGACGCCGCGCGGCAGATGAACATCGATCCGTCCACCCCGGCTGGACTCGATCAAGCTTTTGCGGAGCAGAAGACGGTCATCCAGGCCTGCGAGGCCAACACCGGCCCCATCCTCGCGCACACGGACACCGTCAGCTCTGCCCGTGACATGGACATCATCCGTGCTGTCGCCGCTGGGCAGTCGAAGCTGAACTACTTCGGGTTCTCCTACGGGACCTTCCTCGGTGCGACCTACGCGAGCCTCTTCTCCGATCGGGTGGGACGCTTCGTGCTCGACGGCGCCCTCGATCCGGCCCTTGACGCGAGCCAGATCACGATTGGCCAGGCGAAGGGCTTCGAGGATGCGCTTCACGCTTACGTCCGCTCATGCCTCGCCGGTTCGGGGTGCCCCATGCACGGAACCGAGGACGAAGCCGTCACCCAGGTGCGCAACCTCCTGCAGTCGATCGCGAAGCATCCCATGCCAACGACAGACGGTCGAATTCTGCCAATCACCGATTTCGTGAACGGGATGATCATCCCGCTGTACAACGACCAGAACTGGAGCGTGCTGACGGGGGCCCTGACGAGTGCGTTCAGGGGCGACGGGTCGGCGATGCTCCGGCTTTCAGACCTCGCGGCGGACCGCGAATCGGACGGGACTTACTCCTCGAACAGCAACTTCGCGTTCATGGCGTACAACTGCCTCGACTACTCCGAACCCTCCGACCCGGCGGGAATGGCCGCCGAGGCCGCCCAGCTCGAGCAGGCATCGCCGACGTTCGGCCAGTTCTTTGCCTACGGGGGCGTCAACTGCCGTGACTGGCCGTACAAGCCCGTCCGCACCCCCGCTCCGGCGCACTACACCGGCAGCAGCCCGATCGTCGTCGTCGGCACGACCGGCGACCCGGCAACTCCCTACCCGTGGGCCCAGTCCCTCCGGAGCGAACTCGGGAACGCTGGTCTGCTCACTTGGAACGGCCAGGGACACACCGCCTACGGCCGTGGCTCGACCTGCATCGATGACGCGGTGGACGGCTACCTCGTCGACGGGAACGCCCCGAAGGACGGCGCGCGCTGCTAGCCCGCAGCTGCCTCCCGCCCCCAAAGGAGGGCGGGCAGGTCTGCGACGGAACGGACGACGGCGGTCGCCCCTGCCGCGGTGAGTTCGGCGGCCGTGTGGGCGCCGGTGAGGACGCCGACGGCGGCGCCAGCCCCGGCCCTGAGGGCGGAGGTGATGTCCGCTGTCGTGTCGCCCGCAACAAGGACCTCGCGCACGTCGTCGACGTCGAGCGCCAGGACCGCGGTGAGGACCATGTCAGGGTAGGGCCGACCGCGGCCCGCATCCTCGGAGCAGATCGAAAGGTCCGCGAGCCCCATCCAGCCGAGTTCCTCGAGCACGCTGTTCTGCGTGTGCCGGCCGAATCCGGTCGCGAGGCACACCTTGACCCCGCGATCGCGGAGAGCATGAACGGTCTCTTCGGCGCCGGGAACGGGACGGAGGCAGCCCGCGGCGATCATACGGTCGTAGGCAATGGTGAAGGCGCGGCAAGCTGCCCTGGCGGTCTCGGCGTCGTCGGGGAAAAGCCGAGTGAAGACCTCCGCGCGATCAAGCCCCGCGCTACGGCGAGACAGTGCGAGTGCTGCTTCGAGCCGCTCCCCCTCGACACCAAGAGTGCCAAGCGCCTCGGCGACCGCCTGCTCTGCGGCGCCTCCATCGATGACCGTCGTCCCGTTCAGGTCGAGCACGGCAAGACGGATGCAGCGCGGGGCGGCCGGCTGCAGGTTCGGCACAGACACTGAGGCTCCCGTTTCTCTTTCGCCGGCAATCCCGGCGATTGAATCACTAGGTTGGCATCCGGCCGCTACCCGACTCTGAATTCGCCGCGTACGCGGGATGAACACCTCGGGAGAAAGGTTCGGGCCTAAATCTTCGGGGAATATTGCGTCATACGGCGCGGTGCGCTTGTTCTCTCCCATCGGTGGCCGCCACGCTGGGGGTGGCGGCCACCGCCCGGGCGGCCACACAACATGGGGAGCACAGGGTGACGGGGACCACCGCACTGGAAAGACTGCAGGTCAGCAGGCAGCTGCGGGCTGCATTGAGAGGCACCGGGGCGCGGCTAGCGCTCGGGACAATCGGTTCGGTGGACATCGTGGTGTATCCCGAAAGGCCCGGTGGGCGGCAGAGCACGCTCGCGTGCCTGCGCAGTCGGGGCGGGAGCGCTTATGTCGACTCGGCGCACTACCGTTCGTGGAGGCTCTTCTCCGCGGCCGTCGCCTGCGCCGTGGAGTACCTCGGCAAGATGGCCTGACCGTTCGTTTTGACCCCGGACAGGCCGCTCCACTAGAGTATTCACTCGGTGGTTCCGCTCCGGCGGGCAGCCGGTTGCCTCCTTAGCTCAGACGGTAGAGCGTCTCACTCGTAATGAGAAGGTCAGCAGTTCGATCCTGCTAGGAGGCTCCACTTTTAGACTATTGCGGTCATGGCGTAATGCTGGCGGTCGGTGCTTGGTCCGGGTGCAGACGCATCCACTCCGGGTCGACGGGTTTCATGTTCGGATTCACCTTCAACAGACGGACCTGACGACCGGCTGGGCCCCAAGCCTTCACGACCTCGCTATGTGAGAGAGCGGCATACGCGAGAGGCGCGTTCTTCTGGCTCAGGATTTCGGTTCCAACAAAGGTCTCCATGGGGCGGCCCAGAAGAATGTAATCGACGTCCTGCCATCCGCCGGGCAGGTTCTTTGCCCTGGCCACCGGGTCTCGGTCTAGCTTGAAGTGCCAGATTGGGCCCGACCAGCCGTCTGCGCTCCAACCCATCTTCACCAGATCGTTCCATGTGTCGTCGTCAGTAAGGACCGTAGTGTCCCGAGGCAGGTGGGCGTCCACGTAGGCGAGCGCCTCCTCATAGGGAGCGTTTTGGTTCTCGGTCACAGCACTGACAGACACGGCAGCCCAGGACGGACCGACCGCCAATACTGATGCAGTGATCAAGCCTGCAATGACGCCGCGAGCGGTCCACCTGATTGCGCGTGCTCGAAGGCTCGCGACGTGCCAGAGCTTCCAAGCGAGGTAGACGATGGCCAATGCGAAGAATGGCAGTGGGGTGATGATGTACATCCCGGGGATGTAGCCGCCCCGGAGAGCCACGACGAGATACATCACCGGAACGAGCGCGATGCCGCGCAGCCGGCGGAAGAAGAGCCCCACGAAGCTCAGCAGCATTCCCACAATGACCAGATAAGGATCTTGGCCTAGCCACCCTTTCAGGAGCACGTTCGCCCCGGTCCCGTCAGTAAAGAGAAATCCTGCCCCGCCACGCCCATGGAGCTGCCATACGATGGCGTCCCAGAGCGAAACATGGCCCGCTCCGGGGAGCAGTTCGTTCTTGATGGCTGCGTACAGCACCCAGCCGGTGATCAGGAAAGCGCCCGTCCCCAAGAACCCGACGAATGAGAAAGCGCGAGTTCGAGTCCACGAGAACGTCCACAGGGCTGCCAGCGCCGCAGGCAACGCCACAGCTGCGGTTTCCTTGCTCAAGACCGCGACCCCGAAGGCAGCCCCGGCCGCAACGTGGTACTGAAGCTTCGGCTTGCCCGTGACGAGCGCAAAGCAGGCGAGCAACCACACCATCGAAATGTTGTCCAGGAAGATCTGTCTGCCCAAGTTGATCGTCAACGGGCACAGTGCCCAGACCAGTGGGGCCACGAGGGAAACCGATTTGGGCAGGCCGAGGTTGCGTGCGACCTTGTAGATCAACGCCGCAGAGACGATTGCGACCAAGGTCATCATGCCGCGGCCCGCCGTCTCGACCGGAAAAGCGTTGCTGCCCCAGATCAACTGGAGCGGCCTGAGCAACACGGCTAACTGGATCCACCCACCTGGTGGATGGTCGTACCAGTACGTGTAGTGGGCCATAGCTCCTTCATTGGCTACAGCCCACGCCTGCGCGAAGTATGTGCCCTCGTCGTCGTTGATGAACTCGGGGTACCCGCTCAGATTCACGCCGTAGAGGACAGCCACGAGCGTTAGGACCAGGACCAGTGGGATCGCGCTCATCAGACGACCGCGGAAGCGCCGGGACGCACCGGAGGACTCGGCCGGGGGCCGGACCACAGCCCTCAGCGCCGTGTCGCGAGTAGTGTCCTGGATCGCCGTCACCTCTATGCTCCCTGTCCCTGAGCGCTGATGACGCCCTTGGGCACTACGCCCAAGTGGGTCCCGGCGTGGGGAGTCTTGTCCCAGCTGAAGTTCCGGCGCTGGAACTTCACCGCGGCGGCCATAGCCGAGTAGAGAAGCAAGGCCTGATAGAACGGAGTCGAGACGACGAGCAGCAGGTAATCGCGCAGGCCGATCTTGAAGTTCATGTCGCGGCCGAACTCGCGCAGCACAAGGACCTCGAAGACCACGGTGAGCATGAGCGGGATGAGCGGAACGTACGTGACCATCACGATGCCTGTGGGGAGCGAACACGCGACTGCGGTTACAAAGGCGACGGGCAGGAGCACTCCAGCGAGGGCGATCGCGTACTGCTGGACGAGGGTCCACCAGCCGCTCAAGCGACGCTGCCACGTTGGGAGCTTCTTCCAGTCGCCCTTCGCGAGCACCTGCATGAACCCGAGACTCCACCGGGTCCGCTGCTTGACGAACGCCTTCACGGTCGTCGGCGCCTCTTCGAGCGTTGTGAGCGCCGGGTCATAGAGGCACACGACGTGCTTGCCCATAGCTGAGAGCCTCACGCCGATCTCGCAGTCTTCCGCCAGGCAGTCACCGTCCCAGCCCTCGATCTGTTCGAGGAGGTGACGCCACACGAAGACAGTGTTGCCGCCGAGCGGAATGAATCCCGAGTTGGCATGCCCGTGCAAACGGGACCGGAACCAGATGCGGTACTCAAGGCAATTGCGCAGCGTAAACCAGCGGCTCCGGTAATTGACCAGGTGAACGGCTCCTTGGACGACGTCGGCAGAAGTCAGCTGGAACGTGGCGTCGATGCGCGCCAGCAGCCCGGGAGCTGTCAGGGATTCAGCGTCAATGATTCCGACGATGTCCCCGGTACAGAACCGAAGTGCTGAGTTGAGTTGCCGCGGCTTGTTCTTTACCGGGTCGCCGTTGACCGAGACCTTGACGTGCCTCGGATAGAGGGCGGCGAGCATCCATGCTCGCTCGGCTGTCTCGACGTCGTCGTCGCCCACGGAGACCACGATCTCGACTCGACCGTGAGTCTGGTTCAGCAGCCGTTGAACGGTGGCCGCCATGACCTCGTATGGTTCGTCTCGGCAGGGAACGATGACCGAGAAGGAGTGGGCTGTGGGCAAGCCGTCGCCGGGGAAGCTGGTTGACTCGTAGTTCTCCGGTGTGCGCCATGCGTGGAGCATCCACCAAAGAGTCCCTGTGCACACTGCGAAGAGCAGGAAAGCACCCAGCACGAGAAAGACGATCATCACGCTCATCTGGAGATCTCCCCCACTCGTCACGACGCATGCTCGGACAGGAGGGCTTGCGGACGCCGGCCGCCTCCGCTGCCGCGGTAGAGCCATAGGTCGCAGATGGCGAAACGGGTCACCACGAGGATGCAGACTGCTGCTGCGGTGGCCAGCAGGTAGGAACCTTCCAGCAGTGGCTGAAGAACGGCCGCGAGCGGCAGTTGGACGAGCAGCGTCGCACAGCTGAGCGCCCAGAACGGCAGCAGGCGCCGCTGCCAGTGCCCAGGATGCCCCTTGAACACCCACCGTTCGGTCAGGGCGAAGTTCCACGCCACAGCGAGCTGGGTGGCCAAGACCGCGCTGACGGCGTCGCCACCGGCGATCGGGGAACGGGGAACCGCCATCAGGAGCAATGCCAACGCCCCAAGGTTCACTCCGAGCCCGCTGGCGCCAACCCCCGCAAAGCGGAGAAGCCGGAGTGATCGTCCCGCAGTCCAGCCTTGAAGTTGGCGGGTTCTTAAGAATCTGTGCATGTTGAAACCCCGAGACCTACGGATAAAAGGCACTTTCCGATGACCGCTCTCGCATGCACCCCCAACGGGTCGCATTGCGCTCATCTTCCACACACGCTTGAATCCGGTTCCCTCTTATCCGGCGCCAGGATTCTTGGTCCAAGCACCGGGTCAGGCTTCGCCCTGCGTGTCTATTCGACGCTAAGCGGCGGGAATTGGCTGCACACGAGTGGCGGATACTCGAAAGTGACTGTCGTCACACCGGCCCAACACTTGCTCCCACTCAGGGGCTACGCAACTGGACTGTCCTCGTGTACCTGTCCGCGGGCTTGCTAGGGCCGAAGGGCCTCCAGATCGGTATTTGCGCTCGTTGACCAGCCCGACCGAGCCATTCTGCAAAGAGCACGGCAGGGCCGAGGAGCCACGGAATATCGCGCCAGCAGATTCGAGTACAGGCAAGTGTGGTCTACAAGTACGGCGGCTTGGGACAGTCTTTGTGAAAGCTACTTGCGCGGCAAAAGGGCGGGCACATGGAACCGAACGGCATCATCTGGGCCGGCGTCCTCGGCATGATCGGAGTCCTCACTTTGAGTGCCGTCATCTCGGGCCAATGGAACCAGGGAAAGATCTCACACAAGGGCACAGTTTTGTCCGGGAATGCCCCTGGGTTAGAGGCGATCCCGCCCGAGGTCGCCGGAGGCCAAACACGCCAAGGCGCGCGACGCCGACTCATCGAGGCGAAGGACTCTGCAGAGAAGTCTTACGCGCGTCGTGTCAGCGCCGCCGAACGTGAGTTCAATGGAAGGAAGAACCGCGCCGATGCCCACCTGCGGGCAGCCGAGATGTTCCTCGAACACGCCCAGAAGTGCGCGCGGGGCCTGCGGGGCGAAGAGCCAGTCGAGGCTTGGGAGGGCGGGATGAACGACGTCGCCGACGACTTCGTCACGTTCGCTCGCACCCCAGCACCCATCAACCTGACGACGCGGCTGATCGAAAGCCCAGAGGCGCGGCGGCGTGAACGGATCCGTCACGCGCGGGAGAACCTGGCCGACGCGATGCTCGAACACCGGTTCGAGATTGCGGCGGCGCAGAAGCTTCTCGCCGAGGTGAAGGCCCAAGACGGTGACGTGGTCTCAGCGACCGCCGCCCTCGAAGCTTTCGAGACCTACTTTGGCGAGCTTCTACATGGGGTCGGGCCAGTTGCCTATCGACAAGACGACTGATGTGCCGGCTGGGTGGCCTGCCCCCGACGATGCATTGGAGGCGCTGGCCTGCTGCACCGAGGCTGGGATGACTGCGATGAGAAAGGCCAGAGCGGCGCGGACGATGAGCTTGCGCCGCGGCAGGTGACCTTCGCGATCGCTTACGGAGTGCATAGGTGGCCCCTCTCTGAGGCTCCCAGCCGCCTCTCGTCATCGTCCACCCGGAAGGGAAAAGTTTCAATGCCCGGGTCCAAAGATTCCAAAAAGCAGAGGTGCAGGCGGCTTGGGAGCCTTCCTGCACCTCTGCCGGTCGGTGGGCTGTCAGGCCTGCACACCTTCGGACTGTTAGGCCTGCCGGCCTTCGTCAATTCCCTCTGTGTCGATGTGCTCCTTGGCCACTTCTTCGTTCACGGTCTCCTCGTCGGTGTGGGTTTCCTTGCCCAGGCGGACCCGCTCGACAGGGACGGTCTCCTTTTCCACCACCGGACGCTCCTCGTGAAGCGTCACCTCGTGTTCCTCTTCGGAGATCTCAGGCCCGTCCATGGCGGCGGAACGGTTCTCGTCGGTGATCGGCTCGCGCTCGAGCCGGACCTCTTCCCGCTGCACCGGGACTGTCTTGGTGACGTTCTCGGTGGTGACGTACTTGCGCAGCCTCGCCCGGCCAGCCTCCTGCTGCTCCGTGCCGACGTTGACCCGCTGCTCGGAGCGGGTCATCGCATCGTCAGTGCTGGGGCCTGACGTATCCCGGCCCACCGTTCCCCCCGCGCCTTCCGCGTCGCGATCCCCGGCGTACCCTTCGCGTTCACCGTAGCCGGCCGGCTCGGCGTACTCACCCCGAACGCCCTCACCTCGGAGGCCATTGGAAGCGGCGGCATGCCGGCCCTGTCCGTCCGACCGGTAATGGCGGTAGAGGCGCTCCTCCTCGCCGGGCTCGAGGTGCCCGTCCGGGTCGACCCGAGGGGCGTCCTTGACCTGGTCCTTCGTGTAGGGGACTTGGAGATCCTGCCCCTGAACGGTGGCGCTCTCGAGCGGCACGAACGACTCGTGGGTGCCGAAAAGGCCGGTCTTGACGGTGACCCAGTTGGGCTGGTCAGTGTCGTCGTCGACGTAGAAGCCGCCGATCCCTCCGATCTTCTCCCCGTCAGGGCCGAGGACATCCCCGCCGCCGGTCTGGAGGGTGTCAATCTGTTGGCGTGTGATCATCGTCTTCTTCTCCTCGTGGTCGGATTCTTCTTGCTTTCTCGGATTCCCCGCGACTTGAGGGAGGCGTGTCCTGCTCACCAGCTGTGGCGACTATGAAGTCAGTTCCAGTCGGAAAGACATGGCGACCTGATCCCCACTCCGATAGGGGACAAACAACGAGTCGGCCGCTCCGGAACCACGTCCGGCCCTTTTCGTCAGCGCGGATCCGGCGAAGAATGGCGATCGATGCCAAACTACGATCTTTTCCTGACCGTCGATGACACGAACGAACCCGTGTTCGTCGCCCAATTGCAGGCCGACGACGAATGGGGCGCGGCAACTCTGGCCGAGGACACCATCTCGCGCTACCGCCGGGAGCACCTCGGCGAGGTGCTCAAGAGGGCCGAGCTCCGACGCTCGGACAACGGCCTCCGCGTGTTGGGCTGGCCGTTCAAGGAGGACAGGTAGAGGATGCGGGTGGCTGTGATCGGTGCCGGGCCGGCGGGGGTGTATGCGGCGGACATCCTGACGAAGTCGAATGAGGTCAGGGATGCGGGGCTGGTGGTGAGCATCGACCTGTTCGACCAGTATCCGGCCCCGTACGGGCTGATCCGGTACGGGGTGGCGCCGGACCATCCGCGGATCAAGGGGATCGTGAACGCGCTGCACAAGGTCCTGGACCGGGGGGACATCCGC
>NZ_JTDL01000133.1 GCF_000802235.1 Sinomonas humi | reverse complement strand
GCGCCAAGGCCGGAGGAGTCCATGAAGTCCGTGCCCCCAAGGTTGAGGACGAGGAGCCGATGCCCAGCTTCGATCGCATCTGCGACGGCGGACCGCAGCAGGGGAGCGCTCACCATGTTGAGGCGTCCCTCCGCGGCCACTTCCGTATAGCCGTCCCGATCTTCGACGGCAAACTTCATCGTTCCTCCTTCGTCTAAAGTCCAGAATTCGTTCGCGGTCCAGAATTCATCTGGGGTCCAGAGTCCGTGCGGGCAACGGCATCGTAGCCTCGGTACCTCGCGGCACCCACAAGCACGCTCAGCAGAATGAGGTCGAAGATGGCCCACGCTATGTTCACGACGGTGCCCAGCCCTTGGCTCTCGCCGAGCACCCACCGCACGATCCCAATGACGCTCGCAAGGACCAGCAGCGCCGCCATGAGCGCCTGAGGCCACACTAGCCGTAGCGGGTTGACTCCGCCCTCTTGCCGGGCCTTCGGCGTCACGGCAAAGCCGAGCGGCCGGCCGAACCACACGTTCGCGGCCGCGGTCGTGCAAGCGCGGATCCATGTGGGGAAGAGCGCGAGGCTGTACTGCTGACCGCGCCACGTCTTCGCCCCGCGCCCTGCCCACGCGAACATGAGCTGGTTGAGCACCATGAAGGGGATGAAGCGCGCGAAGAAGTCCACGCTCAGCGCGTTCACCGGCAGGATGCCGAAGAGGAGGTACGCGAGCGGTCCGGCGAAGTACACGACTGCCGCGAAGCCCGAGAGGTAGCTCCACATGGTGTTGAAGTACATGAGCCGCTGGCCCCACGAGAGGCCGCGCATCGTCAGCGGGCTTTCCCGCAGCATGACCTGAACTGTGCCCTGAGCCCATCGCATCCGCTGCGTGAGCATCGATGGCAGGTCCTCTGGCGCGAGGCCGACGGCGAGGATCTCGTGGTGGTAGACGCTTCTCCAGCCGGAGGCGTGAAGGCGCATCGACGTCGACATGTCCTCGGTCACCGAAATCGTGGACAGCGGCATGATCGGTTGCGCCTCGTGGAGCCGCTCGACGCTCACCGCATCGAGCACCGCCTTGACGGATTCGAGGGCCCCGAGCGGTGAGAGGTCGCGAGCGGCGAGGCGGTCGACGGCGGTGTCCAGGGCCGCGAGATCGTCGCCTAGGTCGTCGTCGACTCCGAGCTCGGCGCGGAGCGTCGCGAGATCGCCGGTCATGCGGGCCAGGTCATCGGAGACGAGCTCGCGGACCGCCGAATCGACGTGGGCCTGAACCGCGTACGTCGCCTCGCCGATCGAACCGCCCGTTGCGAGGCGTTGCGTGCCCTCCGCGATTGCCCGCTCCACGCTCTCGAGCAGCGAGGCGACGTTCGCCTCCTTTGCCTCGGGACGGCGTCGTGCGCGCCGAACCACCCGTCCACCCGCCGTGAGGGCCCGACGCACGCGGCGCTCGGTGTCGGAGACGTAGTTGGTGAGGCCGAGCTGCATGAGGGCCTCACGGCGCAAGATGGCGTTCGACCCGCAGAAGAACGCGGCGTTCCAGCCGTCCTTGCCCTGCTGGATGGGGCCATAGAAGAGGGGAGCTTGGCTTCCGAGCGGATCATCATCGGGGACGTTGCCGAAGTACTGCGGTGTCTGGACGAGGGCAACCCGCCGGTCGTTGAAGTAGCCGAGGGTGTGGTCGAGGAGCTCGGGGTAGGGCACCTGATCGGCGTCGAGGATCAGGATGAATTCACCCTGGGTCTCCTGGAGGGCGTTGTTGAGGTTGCCGGCCTTCGCGTGCAGCGGCTTGCCGATCCACTCCTCGCCTCGCGAGAGGTAGCTCGCTCCAAGGCGTTCGACGGCGGAGCGCAGCTCGGGCCGTGACCCGTCGTCGAGGACCCACGTGGTGTGGGGGTATCGCATGGCAAGCGCCGCCTCAGTGGTGGCGAGCACGAGCTCGGGGTCCTCGTTGTACGTGGTGATGAAGACGTCGACCGTGAGGCCCTCAGGGGCGACCGGAGGCTTCTCCCGCTCCGACATGCGCCAGATTGTGAGGGAGAAGAGGATGACGTCGATGATCGAGTACGTTTCCGCGATGACGAGGGGCACCGCGATCCACCACGCGGACCAGTTGAGCGACGACGTCCAACGCCACAGGATGTAGTTCAGGCCCGCTAGGACCGAGAGGGTCGCCAGGATGCGGAGGATGAGGCGGTTCATCCCGAGGCGACCCCGGCCGATTTCTCGTCACGCCTGACGACGATCGCCGTCGTATCGTCCTGGCCCGTCGAATCGAGTTCGATGATGGCGCGCACAGCGGCGTCCGCGTCGGGGGCCTCGAGGACTGCCGCCGCTGCGGCATTGAGGGCCTCGTCGACCCGCGGGAACGCCTCCAGGAGGCCGTCGCTCAGAGCCACGAGCGCTCCTCCCGGCTCGAGCTTGCTGTCGTGCGCAGTCCACTCGGCCCCTTGGAGGAGGCCGATCGGCGGTCCCGAGGTGGGAAGACGTTCCCACATCCCGTCGGGGTGGATGAGCAGCCCCAGGCCGTGGCCGGCGTCGACGTAGGTGAATTCGCCCGTCGCCGCGTCGAGGCGCGTGTGCAGGAGCGTGACGAAGGAGCCGAGCCGGAGGAGGTCGGGCTCGAGCGCGCGTGCGGCCGTGCCGACCAGGGCACCAGGGCCCTGCTCGAGTCGCCCCGGGCGCAGGACGGCCCGCGCGGTCGCGGCGACCAGCGCGGCACCCATGCCCTTGCCCATTGCATCCGCGAGGGTGAACGCAAGCGAGGAGCCGTCCGACTCCCAGTCGAAGAAATCGCCACCGACGCTCCGCGATGGGTGGCAGGCCCCGGCAACTTCGTAGCCCGGGACGTTCGGGGCACGCTCGGGAAGCAGGCCCTGCTGGACGCGTGCCGCGGTCTGGAGCTCGCTCTCCGGGACCGAGGCGGCGCGGGGGCGTCGGAAGAGGGCTTCGACTCGGGCCTGGAGCTCACGTGGGCTGAAGGGCTTGGCGAGCACGTCGTCGGCGCCCCGCTCGAGGGCTTCGAGACGGTCGGCCTCGGCCGCGCGGGCCGTGACGACGAGGATGTAGGCGTTGCTGAAGACCCTCAGCGTCCGGCAGACCTCGAGGCCGTCGAGGTCGGGGAGGCCGAGGTCGAGCGTGATGAGGTCAGGCGTGATCCGACGCGCGGTCTCGAGGGCCGGGTACCCCGCTCCGGCGCTGGTCGCCTCGAACCCTTGGCGCATGAGCGTCGCCTCGAGCAGCCTCCGAATATCGGGGTTGTCTTCGATGATGAGCGCGCGACGTGTCATCGTTCTCCCTTCGCAGGACCAACTCAACCATTTCTTACCGCTGATGTCACAAACTTGTCTGTGGTTTATCAAGTAGGTGACGGGAGACGAAGTGGAGAAGCTGCTCGACGTTCTGGTACTGGCCCAGAATCGCTTCCACGATCTGGGGATGCGGAGGAAGGCCGTCTTGAGCCAACTCCCGCTCAACGTAACGCTCCTCCTTGTCACCGGCGTCCTCGTAGCCGTGGATCCGAGAACGCTCTCTACCCGGGGATTCGTGGCCGGGCAGGTGATAGTCCTGGTCCTTCTCGGCCTGTGCGCCGCGGTGCCGTGGCAGCGGCTGCCGGGGTGGGCCGTCCTGGCGATCCCGCTGCTCGACTTCGTTCCGCTCGCGCTCATCCGCCCGAGCGTGGGCGGCGTCATCTCGGGGCTCGGTCTCCTCGCGGTGTTTCCCGTGATCTGGCTCTCCGGATCGGGCTATGGACCTCGCCTCACCGTGGCCCTCAGCGCGTTTGCGTCCCTCCTCATGGTGTGGTTGCCGCTCTTGGTCCTCGGCGCAGCGGAGCCCCACAACCTCGTCTCCGAAATCGTCGTGCCGTTCATGCTCGTGGCGGTGGCCATCTCCATCGCTGTGCTCACCATGAGCGGTTTGGCGCAGCAGCGGCGGGCAGAGGAGCTCCTTGCCCGCAGCGAGACGCGGCAACGCCTCCTCGACACCGTCTTGGACACGGTGGATGTCGGCGTCCTCGTCCTTGACCGCGAAGGCAAGGACGTCTTCATGAACACCAAGCAGCGCCAGCTCTACCTCGCGAGCGTCCCACCTGGCGCAGTCGAGGTAGACGAGTCGGAGCTGCTCCTCTACCGGGACGGGTCCGAGCAGCTGCTTCCTGCGGAGGAGCGGCCCGTGAACCGCGCCCTTGCAGGAGAGCAACTCAGCCACGAGATCTTCCGGCTCGGCCGCGGTCCGGAATCCCGGACCGTCTCCATTTCGGCCCGCGAATTCGAGGACGCCACGGGCGAACGCGCGGGAACGGTGCTGGCCTGCTCAGACGTGACCGAGGTCGTCGCGGCCGTTCGTGCCCGCGACAGCTTCCTCGCTGCGATGTCCCACGAGTTCCGCACTCCGCTTACGAGCCTCCTCGGCTACGCAGAGCTCCTCCAGGACGACCCCTCGCTGAGCCCCGCGGCGCTCTCCGACCTACAGGTCATGAGCCGGAACGCACGCCATCTACGCAAGATGGTCGACGACATCCTCGCCGCTTCAATCGAAGGTTCGACGCCGGACCTCCCGCGTGTGCGCCTCGACCTCTCGCGCCTCGTGCGGCAGGCGGCGGCCTCGGCCGCCCCAGACGCGGAGGCGCGGAGCATCGCACTCACCGTCGAGGCGGACGGTGCCCTGCCCATCCTCGGCGACGGATCCGGCGTCGTGCGCATCCTCGACAACCTCGTCTCGAACGCCCTCAAGTATTCGGATGAGGGGACAAAGGTCACCCTCGTGGCCGAGCGGGACGGCGAGTGGGCCGTGTGTTCGGTGATCGACGAGGGTTTCGGGATCGCGCCAGGGGACCTGCGGCGGGTCTTCACCCGCTTCCAGCGCGGGGACGCGGCCCTGCGCTCGGGGGTTCCGGGCACCGGCCTCGGTCTCGCCCTCGCGCAGGAGGTGGCCGAGCTGCTCGGCGGACAGCTCGAGGTGACGAGCCAGCTCGGAGTCGGGAGCGTCTTCACCCTTCGGCTGCCACTCGCGGATTAGACGCTAGAAGATCGACCATCCTGTACGCGCCGTGAGTTCCGCGAGGGCCGCCGTTCCGGCGACCGAATTGCCCTTCGCGTCGAGGCCGGGGCTCCACACGCAGACCGTGTAACGGCCGGGCACCACGGCGAGGATCCCGCCGCCCACGCCACTCTTGCCCGGCAGCCCCACCCGGTACGCGAACTCCCCGGCGGCGTCGTACATGCCGCACGTGAGCAGGACCGAGTTGATTCGCTTGGTCTGGGCGGCCGGAAGTACCGACGCGCCGCCGGGGCGCCCTTCGCCGCCGTTGGCGAGGAACAGCCCGGCGCGAGCGAGCTCCCGGCAGCTCATCGTGATCGAGCAGTGGCGCACATAGTGCTCGAGGACGGATTCGACGGGGTTGTGGAGGTTTCCGAAGCCGGCCAGGAAGTTGGCGAGTGCGCGGTTCCGGCTGCTCTTCGTGAGCTCTGCTTGCGCGGCATTCTCATCGACCGCGAGGCGGGAGCTGCCCGAGAGGTCTCGGAGGAAGCCGACTACGCTTCCGGCCGCGTCGCCGAGTAGCTCCACGAGGAAGTCTGTGACGACGAGCGCCCCCGCGTTGATGAACGGGTTGCGGGGGATGCCAGCCTCCGCCTCCAGCTGGACGAGCGAGTTGAACGCTGTGCCGCTCGGTTCCCGGAGGACGCGCTCCCACAAGCGCTCCTGCGGGTCCTTGCCGAGAGCGAGGGCGAGCGAGAAGAGCTTCGAGATGCTCTGGATCGAAAACGGGGTCTCGGCGTCTCCCGCGCTCGCGATCGTGCCGTCCACGCTCGCGACGGCGATGCCGAAGGCGTGTGGATCGACGTCGGCGAGGTGCGGGATCGAGTCGGGGAGGCGCCCGACGGGCGACGCCGGCCGGTGCGTTTCGACGAGGTCGTCGAGCAGCGCTTGAATCGCCGGGTCCACACCCGCGGCGAGGAGCGCGCTCATGCGGTGTCACCCGTCGTCGTCAGCCGCTTCGCCTTCCAGAGCTCGAGGTGCAGGAGGGCAATCGCGCTGTGCACCGGGTTGCCGAAGTCGAGGCCCGTGAGGCGGCTGACCTTCGCGACCCTGTAGTACACGGTGTTCTTGTGGACGTTCATGCTCCGCGCGCACGCCGTGACGTCGAGCCCTGCGGCGAGGTATTCCTCGAGTGTGCTCGCGAGTTCCTCGTCCTCGAGGAAGAGCCTCGTGAGGGCGCGGTGGCGGAACGGCGCGGCTTCGAAGCCGCGCACGGCTGCTTCGAGCAGGACCTCGGCCTCGAAGTCGTCAAGGGTCGCCACGTGGGGTCCACCGGCGCGGCGTGCGCACGCAAGGACCGCGGCGGCCTCGCCCGCCGTCGAGCGCAAGTCGAACAGGCTCGGGGCGACCGAGCCGATCGCCACATAGATGCCCACCCCAAGCCGCCGCGCGTCCTTCACCATCGCCTCTGCGAGCTGGCGCAGCCCAGCGGCCGCGTCGCCGGAGCGGAGTCCGGGCACCACGATGGTCGTCTCGCCCGCATACTGTCCGACGACCGCAGAGTCTTTGAACGCCGCTGCGTGGAGGGCGGCGAGGTTCGCGAGCTCGCCCCGTTTGAGCTCGGCGTCGGCCGCCCGCGCATCCTCGAGAGCCAGCCCGACGAGCAGAAGGCAGGCCGGACGCTCCGGATCGACCTGCGCGAAGCGGGCACTCGCGGCGACCTCGTCGGGATCGGAAAGCAGGCGGGCCACGCGGTCCTCCCGCAGGTGGATCGACTGCTGATTCCGGTGGCGGACGAGCTCCGCCGAGGTACGGCGGGCCGCCCCGAGGAGGAGGTCGTCGACGTTCGGAGCGAATCCCGGGCCCGTCGCCTGGAGCCAGATGTACCCCAGGATACGGTCTCCTGCGAAGATCGCGATGGCCGCCCGTTCCTTGAGTCCGTCTTCCGGGCGCTCGGGGACGCGGATGACGCCCCGGGTGCGATGCAGCTCACGGTAGGCCCCGAGGTCCTTGAGGAGCACCTCGTACTTCCGCGGGCCGCGGCGGGTGAGGATCGAGGCCCTCCGGAGCTCGTCGATGTCGTTGGAGACCGTTGAGTACGCGAGGACCTTGTTCGCCGCGTCTTCGATGACGACGTGGCTGGAGGTGAGGCGCGCGGTGGTCTGTGCGATGGCGAAGAGGTCCTCCTCGATGAGCGTGAGGACGTCGCTGTGGTAGTCGGTGTTCTGGATCCGTCCGTTCACGACCGAAAGCACGGTGTCCCATCCAGCGCTCGGCTCGATGAGGAAGAGCCCGACGCCGGAGGCGCGGAGGAGTTCCTCGACCTCCTGCGCCTCGCCTGCCATGGCCTTGAGCACGACGGCGACCGGCCGGCTCACCGCGAGGCGCCGCACCATGGGTAGAGCTTCCCTCCCGCGCACCCCCATGAGGCACACCACGGCGCCTGAAACGTCTCGGTCCGAGTCCTCGGAGTCGAAGATGAGTGCTTGGGAGACCGGAGTGTCCGTGGGCTGCGGACGGCTGACGAGCCGGCCGAGTCCCGCCGGGAGGTCTTCCAGGATGTCGTCGACGCTGACTGATCCCATCGTGTCCCTCGTTGTTTAGTTCCAAGCCCGCTCGGCCACGCCGCCGGGCGGGATGTCCTCCATCGTAGGTCCGGTCGGCACGTTCCAATTTGGGTCACGGAACAAGAAGGGCGCAAGAAGTTAGCCCCGGATCCAAGGCCTTCAGGCGTGGAGGCGACGGACGAGCTCGTCGAGGATCGGCAACTGGCCCGCGACGAGCTTGGTTCGTGCGACCTCTTCCGTGAACCACTCCGCTCGGTCGATCTCGGGGAAGTCCTGGATCCGCCCGGATCCCTTCGGCCATTCGAGGGGGAACGTGTTGCTCTCGATCCGATGGGGCTGGAACTCGGCCTCCGCGGCGTAGACCGTGATGACCTTGCGGGACGGTTGCCGGAAGTCGCCCAGATGGACGTATTCGGCGGCAGGCGGGGGAGTGCCCATTTCCTCAGCGAATTCACGCGTTGCTGCGGCTAACGGGTCTTCCTCCTCGAGGTATTCGCCCTTGGGGATCGACCATGCACGCGCATCCTTACGGTTCCAAAAGGGGCCCCCCATGTGGGCAATCCACACCTCGAGCTGAGAGCCGCTCGGGCGCCTGTACAGCAGGAGGCCCGCGCTTCGCACGGTCACGGCTTCACCATCCGAATAGCTCTACGGATCAGATCCTCACAGACGCCATGACCGGGTTCGGGTTCCCGAAGCGGTGCGTTGTCACGGAGACGGCCTGCTCGTGCAGGAACGGCAGCAGCTCGACGCGACCGGAACCCACAACCGGGTGACGGTAGACAGCAACGTCGGGGCGTCCGCCGAGCACCTCGGAGAGCTCGGCTGCCGTCGGTGAGACGGGGCTCGCGATGAGCCGGATCCGTCCGGACTGCATCCTCCGAGCCCGTCCCAGCCACTGCGGCGTTTCCTCACGCACAAGCTGCACGCCGTGGCGTTCGAGCACAGCAGCTGCGTTGCCGGGAAGGGCGGAGGCCGAGCTCACGAAGATCTGGGAGCCGGCACGGAGACCGGCCCCAACGACGCGCAGAAGCTCTGCCTCTCCGTGTCCGGACGTCTGCCCGTCGAAGCGGACCGTCACAGGCACCGGCCGGTACCGGAACACGTTCCGCTCGCACTCGAGCCCACTCACGTCCTTGGAAACCCCGAATTCGGAAGCCCAGACGGCGGCGTCGGACCCGAGCGCATCGGCGAGCCAAGCGGCGTCGTCCTCTGCCAACTCGCCCTGGACGGCTTCAAGCAGCTCCGCCGCCCCCTCCAAAGGCTTCTTCGCGCCGTCGTGCACAGGTGCGTCAGCCCACGAGCCGAGGCCGATGAGGTAGTTCGGGCCACCAGCCTTGGCGCCCGCTCCGACGGCCGACTTCTTCCAGCCGCCGAACGGCTGCCGCCGCACAATCGCACCCGTGATTCCGCGGTTCACATAGAGGTTCCCTGCCTCGATGTGCTCGGTCCAGTAGCCGATCTCGGCCGGGTCGAGCGAGTGCAGGCCCGACGTGAGGCCGTAGTCGACCTGATTCGCGAGGGCCACGGCCTCCTCAAGCGAAGAAGCAGTCATGACGCCGAGCACAGGCCCGAAGTACTCCACGAGGTGGTACTCGGACTCCGGGCGGACGCCCGCGCGGATGCCGGGGCTCCAGAGCTTCCCCGAACCGTCGAGCTGCCGCGGCTCGAGCACCCAGTGCTCACCCTCGCCGAGCTGGGTCAGGCCCCGACGCAGCTTTTCGCCGGGCTGCTCGACCACAGGCCCCATCTGGCTCCGCGGATCCCACGGATAGCCGACGTGCAGGGAGCGCACCGCATCGATGAGCTGGTTGCGGAAGCGCTTCGAGTGCGCGACCGAGCCGACGAGGATCACGAGCGACGCCGCCGAGCACTTCTGGCCCGCGTGGCCGAACGCCGACTGGGCGACGTCCCGGGCGGCAAGGTCGAGGTCCGCGCTCGGCGTGACGATGATGGCGTTCTTGCCCGAAGTCTCAGCGAGCAGGGGCAGATCGTGGCGGAACGAGCGGAACAGCTCGGCCGTCTCGTACCCGCCCGTGAGGATGACCCGCTCGACATCGGGGTGCGCGATGAGCTGCTTCCCCAGGCTTCGGTCCTCGAGCTGCACGTACTGGAGCACGCGGCGTGGGATGTCGACGGCGTCCAGCGCCTCCCAGAGGGCCTGCACCATGACCGCGCCCGAACGGCGGGCCTGCTTGGCGGGCTTGATCACGACGGCGGAGCCCGCGGCAAGTGCGGCGAGCGTCGAGCCCGCGGGGATTGCCACGGGGAAATTCCACGGGGGCGTCACGACGGTGAGGCGGCTCGGCTCGAACTGCGCGCCGTCGATCGTGTCGAGCTCCCGGGCGAGAGTCGCGTAGTAATGGGCAAAGTCGACGGCTTCGGAGACCTCGGGGTCGCCTTGGTCGATCGTCTTGCCGCATTCGCTCGCCATTGCCTCAATGAGGTCCGCGCGGTGCCGCTCGAGCGAGCGGCCCATCTCGTCGAGGATCGCGGCTCGTTCTTCGCCCGTGAACGAATGCCAGGTCGCGCCGCCGTCGAGGGCCGCGGCGATGACCGAATCGAGCTCAGACGCCGAGGAAACGGTGTTGCGCTCGACGATCTCCGCGCCGATCGTCGAACGCTCGGCGCGGGCGAGGATCGCACGCCCCCATTCGCGATTCCCTGGCAGGTCGGGGTCCGTGTCCGGAGTGTTCGAGAAGGCGCGGGAGTCGCTCGGGGCGTCTCCGTCGTCGTGCGCCGCGAGTCCCTTGTTCGTATGGCGACGGTCCTGGTTTCGGCGTGGCCGGGGAACCCCCCCACCCGCGAAGGGAGGCTTGTCGAGTGCTTCGAGCGAGGCGAGGAAGCGCTTCTTCTCACGCTCGAACAGCACCTCGTTCGTGTCGAGTTCGAACACCGCGCTCATGAAGTTGTCCTGGCTCGCGCCCTCCTCGAGGCGCCGGATGAGGTAGGCGATCGCGACGTCGAACTCGCTCGGGTGCACGACCGGTGTGTAGAGCAGCAGGTGGCCCACGTCGGCGAGGACGGCCTGGGCCTGGGCCGAGGCCATGCCGAGGAGCATCTCGAACTCGACCAGCCGATTCGCGTCAGCCTTGGCGGCCCCAGTCTCCACTCCGCGTGCCTTCGCGAGGAGCCATGCGAGGGCGATATCGAAGAGGTTGTGCCCGGCAACGCCGATGCGTACGTTCGCGAGCCTCTCGGGGGTAAGGGCGTAGTCGAGTACCGCGACGTAGGAAGTATCTGTCTCGCGCTTCGAACCCCATGTTGCCAGCGGCCAGCCGTGGATCTCGGCGTCGACCTGTTCCATGGGGAGGTTCGCACCCTTGACCACGCGGACCTTGATCGGCGCCCCGCCGCCGGCAACGCGCTCCGCCGCCCACTCCTGCAGGCGCATCATCGCGCCGAGGCAGTCAGGGAGATAGGCCTGGAGCACGATTCCGGCTTCGAGGTCGCGGAACTCCTCACGCTCGAGGAGACGCGTGAAGACGGCGACCGTCAGGTCGAGATCCTTGTACTCCTCCATATCGAGGTTGATGAACTTCGGCCTGCCGGCGCGGGTGCTCTCACTCGCGAGGCGGTACAGCGGCGCGAGGGATTCGACGATGTCCCCGACGGCCTCGTCGAAGGCCCAGTGGTTGTGGGGCGCGACCGTCGCCGAGACCTTGATGGAAACGTAGTCCACATCGTCCCGGGCCAAGAGGCGGCGGGTCCCTTCGAGGCGGCGTGAAGCTTCGTCCCGGCCGAGGATCGCCTCGCCGAGGAGGTTCATGTTGAGGCGGATCCCGGGCTTGCGGATCTTCGCGATGGCCGGCCCGAGCCGGGCGTCCGAGGCGTCGATGATGAGGTGCCCCACCATTTCTCGGAGCACGCGGCGAGCAAGCGGAACAACGACCCCAGGGGCCACCGGTGCGAGGGATCCGCCGAGCTGTACCGCGCGCTTGAGCGGCCACGGCAGGAACGCGGGGGCCTTCGGGGCAAGGGCGCGGAGGTTTCGGGCGGCGACTCCGAGGTCTTCAGGGCGGACGACGCCGTCCACGAACCCGACCGTGAACTCGAGCCCATGCGGGTCCTTGAGGACGGCGGCGAGCTGCTCGGCGGCCGGGTCGACGGGGAACCTGGCCGCCGACGCGAGCCATCGCCGGACCTGGGCGACCGCTTCGTCCGCGAGGTCATGCGGATGCACGTGCGGGGCGGGGTTTCCTTCGGTGCCAGTTGCACGGGTCGGCGTCGTCATCTCTCGTCCTGTCTGCTCTCGCGAGCGGTGCCTCGGGTCTTTCTGCCAGTATGTGCCGGGAATTACAGAAGCAGAAGTGATGTTTTTCGACGCATAATCGTGGGGAAAACCGAATGAATGGAGTTCTCGCCGTGCTCGAGATCCGCCGCCTTCGCCTCCTGCGCGAGCTCAGCATCCGGGGGACCCTCGCCGAAGTCGCCGAAGCCCTCGCCTACAGCCCGTCCTCGGTCTCGCAGCAGCTCGCGCTCCTCGAGAAGGAAGTCGGCGCGGAGCTGCTCCGCAAGTCGGGGCGCCGCGTCATCCTCACGCCTCAGGCCCTCGTGCTCGTCGAGCACACGAGCGAACTGCTCGACGCACTCGAACGCACCGAGACCGCGCTGGCCGCCAGCCAGAGCGAAGTGCGCGGGACAGTTCGGCTCGCGGTCTTCCAGACTGCCGCGCTCGCCCTCATGCCGACGGCTTTGCGGACCCTGCGAGAGCGGCATCCCGCGCTGCGCGTCGAGATGGTCCAGCACGAGCCCGAAACGGCCCTCCACGAGACATGGGCCCGCAACTTCGATCTTGTCGTCGCCGAGCAGTATCCGCACCATGCTGCTCCTCACTACCCGAGCCTGGATCGGGAGCCGCTCACGAGCGATTCCATCCGGCTCGCTGTCCCGCTCCTCGGGAACGGAGAGGAGTTCGACCGTGTGCGGCACCTCGCGGAGGCCGCCAGCCTGCCGTGGGTCATGGAGCCGCGCGGCGCAGCGTCCCGCCACTGGGCCGAACAGGCCTGCCGCTCAGCCGGGTTCGAACCCGACGTGCGGTACGAAACGGCGGACCTCCAGGCCCACGTCGGCCTCGTTGAGTCGGGCAACGCCGTCGCTCTCCTCCCTGACCTCGTTTGGGTGGGCCGCACCCCGTCGGCCCGTCTCGTGGAGCTCGCTGGCGCCCCTCGCCGCACGGTCTTCACATCGATGCGGGCCTCGAGCATTGGCCACCCCGTCCTGGTGGCCGTGCGGACCGTGCTTGAAGAGGCTGCCCGCGAGCTGTTGCCCTGAATCAGGCGGCCCGCCGTGTTCCCGCCCGCGGGCAAGAACTATGCCGTCGCGGTGTTGGCCTTCTCGGCCGAGACCATCCAGGCGAGCTTTTCCAGCTGGAGAATGATCTGGTTCAAGATGTCCGTCGTCGCGGCGTCGTCCTTCTCGACGGCCTCGTAGACTCCCCGGACCGTTGAGCAGGTGGCCTCGAGCGCGGCGACGACCCGGTCGATCGCGTCACTCGTTGTCACGAGCCCTTCGCTGCCCTCCTTGAGGCTCGTCGTCTTGGCCACGGTGGAGGCGCGGCCGTCGGGGACTGAGTGGAGTGCCCGCAGCCGCTCCGCGACCTCGTCGGCGTGCAGGCGGGCCGTTGCGACCACCTCGTCGAGCTGGAGGTGGAGGTCGCGAAAGTTGCTGCCCACGATGTTCCAGTGAGCCTGTTTGCCTTCAAGGGAGAGGTCGATGAGGTCCACGAGAATGGCCTGCAGCCCGTGGGCGAGTTCGTCGGAAGCCTTCATGTGCCTACCTTTCGCTCGGTTCGATCGGTCGCTACCCTGCCAGACCAGCACACAAACGGCTGTCGCGGAAGAGCGGGGCGCCGACGGCCCCTCAGCGGGCCGGAGTGGCGCGGGCCTTGGCGAGCTGAGCGCGCAGCTGGGCATTCTCCGCCTCGAGCGCCAGGACGAGCTTGATCCCCTCGAGGTTGAGCCCGGCTTCGACGAGCTCGCTGATGTGCTCGAGGCGCTGCATGTCGTCCTCGCTGTATCGGCGGGTGCCGCCTTCGGTGCGAGAGGGGGCGATGAGGCCCTTGCGCTCGTAGAGCCGGAGGCTTGAAAGGCCCAGGCCGGAGAGCTCCGCCGCCACGGAGATCGCGTACACGCCGTCCGCCGAATCACGTTTCGGTGCCACCGCAAACTCCTCTGCGAAGAAAATCCTCTTGCGCTGATCTAGGTGCTTGGATCTATGATATCTACGTCTTGGGGGACAGATTAGGTGTCGACCCAAGCAACAGATCATTGAGCCTATATCGAACCCTTGGAGGTGGCAACAATGCTGATGCGTACCGATCCCTTCCGCGAACTTGACCGCCTGACCGAGCAGGTCTTCGGTAATGCGTCACGGCCCACGACAATGCCCCTTGAAGCCTGGCGCGCGGACGGCGAATTCGTGGTCGAATTCGACCTCCCCGGCGTCGATCCCGACTCGATCGACGTGGATGTCGAACGCAACGTGCTGACGGTTCGAGCGCAGAGAGAGTCGCATCGGCCTCAGGAGGCGGAGGTTGTCGCAGCGGAGCGCCCGTCGGGCCTGTTCGGTCGGGAGCTCATCCTCGGGGACTCCCTCGACACCGCGAACGTCACGGCGAACTATGAGGACGGAGTGCTCACGCTTCGCATCCCGATCGCTGAGCAGGCAAAGCCCCGCAAGATCAGTGTTGGCACATCGAAGTCAAAGCGAGAGATCGCGGCCTGAGTTCCCGCGCTCCGGCAGGGATGGCAGTTGGGCCCTGCCGGAGCGCCCGCCCAGCCGCATGGGTGGTGAGTCCAATGGCTCATGCGGACTTCTACGAGGTGCTGGGCGTCGATCGCTCGGCGAGCCAGCAGGATATCCGGCGCGCCTATCGGCGCCTCGTACGGGAGCTTCATCCCGATGCGGCCGAGGCAGGCAACGCCGACGCGGATCGGCTCCGAGCAGTGTTCGAGGCGTATGCGGTCCTTGGGCATCCGCACCGCCGCGCTGCCTACGATCAGGCGCTGCGCCGGGCCGAGGCCACGTTCAACCTCTGGGTGGGCCTGCCGAAGCCGCGAGGGGAAGCGTGGCCGGCTCGCTCAGTCTTCGATGAACCAGACCTCTTGAGGATCCTGTTCCCGTGGTTCCCCTGAAAGGAGAGGAGATCAGTGAGCCCGACGGGCGGCGGCTGGCGCCGCTACGACCACGCGCTGTTCCCAGTATTCCACGAGAGATTCGAGGAGAAATGGGGTGAAGGGACAGCGCCGTTCCTCGATCCGAGCGTCTATGACGAGGAGCAGCCGCGGCCCCGCGCCCAATGGATCAACGTGGACACGGGCGCCGCCGTCGCCGTCGTTCCCGTCTGGGAGGACGACTCTTCGGCGCGTTCCTTCGCGGTCTTCTATCTGCCGCCGAATGGCGGAATCTGGGTCCTCAGGCCGCCTGGGCTTTCGAGCTACGTCGAGGCCGTGGCGAATGGGACCTCGACGAACGAAGAGGCTGTCGCCCTGCGCAACGATTCCTTCCGCAAAGCGGTCGCCCACGCAGAGGCCTTCATCTACGGC
>NZ_JTDL01000132.1 GCF_000802235.1 Sinomonas humi | reverse complement strand
CGTACGTCGTCGCCATGTCCCACGCGAACGCGAGGAAGGCGACGACGTACGTCCCGGCGGCAAGCAGCATGAAGAGTTCGCTGTAGGAGCCGAGGGTCTGGTTGAGAGGCATCACATGTCCTTCTCTGAGGTTGACTGAGTCCTATTCTGCGCCTGCGCGGCTCCCCTTGGAGCGCCGGATGCCGGGTCGGCAACATTCCACGCCTTCGCGAGCGCGGCCCGAACGGCCTTGCCCTCCCCTGCGAGGCCGTGGTCCTCACCACGGGCCAAGAGCCCGTACTCGACCATGGTGCGTCCGTCCTCGTGGTCTCCGAACCGCAGCCACAGGCGGCGGCGCGGCACGAAGAGCGAGGCGATGAGGCCGGCGAGGGAGAAGAGCGCGAAGCCGAGCGCCCACACCTGCCCTGGGTTGTGATGGATGTCGAGCGCCACGTAGCGCTTGAGCCCGTCGAAGCTGATGGAGCCCTGCCCGTTGGGGAGCGTGTACGACTGCCCGGCGTTCAGGACGATGCCCTTCGCCGGGAGCTTGGGACCGTTGATCTGCGTGAGCTTCGAGACGTCGAGCGCGTACACGCTCTGCGGGGCACCCTTGTCGAGACCGAGGTCCCCCACGTAGGAGTTGAGGTCGAGCTGAGCGGCCAGAGGATCGGGGTCGGCGCTATAGGCGACGCCGTTCGAGTCAGTGACAGCAGTCGGGAGGAAGAAGCCGACGAAGCCGAGCTGCTTCGGCTTCGCGTCCGGCGCCTTGATGACCACGGTCGAGGTGTAGACGGTGTCGGTCGGAAGCGACGGCATCGGGCCCTGGTACGCGATCTTGCCGTCGCCGCCGCGGACCGTCACGACCGGCGCGTACCCGTTGCCCACAAGGTAGACATCGGTGCCCCCGATGCTCAGCGGATCGTTGACCTTGAGATCCTGCTTCTTGGCAGTGGCGTCCGGCGAGTCCTTGGTGGTGAGGTGCGCCGTGAAGTCGAGCGGCTGCCCGAAGTGGCCCGGCGACTCGCGGTCGTAGATGACGTCGAACTTGTCGAGCTGGATCGAATACGGCGCGAGCCACGAGGACTGGAAGTCGGTTCCGGGGTTGAACTGGTCGTAGCCGACGAGCGTGTTCACGAACGTATCGCCCTCGACGAGGGTCCGCTGCCCGCTGTAGCCGAACAGGACGCCGATCGCCACTGCGATCAGGACGCCTACGAGTCCGCTGTGGAAGCAGAGGTTCCCGAGTTCACGAATGTAGCCCCGCTCAGCCCCGACGGAGGCGAGGGTCGCCTTGCCTCCGGGACCGCCGTCGTCGGACGCCGGGCGCAGGTCGACGCGGTAGCCGCGCTTCTTGAGCGCGGCGGCCGCCTGCCGGGCCGCCTCCTCGGCGCCGAGCTGCTGCTCGGACGGGACGACCAGGGTTCCGTAGACGGGCAGGCGGGACAGCCGCACGGGGGTCCGCGGCGGCTTCGAGCGCCAAGCCTTCCAGTGGGCGATCGCGCGCGGGATCACGCAGCCGATGAGCGAAATGAACAGCAGCAGGTAGATCGCGGAGAACCAGACGGACGAATACACGTCGAACATCTGGAGCTTGTCGAGGATCGGCCCGTAGTCCGCGTGGTCCTTGAGGTACTGCGTGACCACGGACGGGTTGACGGGCCGCTGCGGGAAGAGCGACCCAGGCACGGCAGCCACCGCGAGGAGGAGGAGCAGGAAGAGCGCCGTCTTCATGCTCGTCAGCTGGGTCCACGCCCAGCGCAGCATCCCCAGCAACCCGAGCACCGGCAGCGCGACGTCATTCCGCTTGCTCTGCCGCACCTTGCGCGGTTCTTTGGGGGTCTTCTCGTTCTCAGTCTTGAGGGTCATCAGACGGGCAGCCTCACGGTTCCGATCCAGATCTGCAGCTGGGAGATCCACTGGCTCCACACTCCGGAGACCATCAGCACGCCGATCAGGATCAGCATGCCGCCGCCGAAGGCCTGCAGTGCCCGGCGGTGACGTTTGAAGAATTTGAGCGCGCCCATGCCCCGGCGGAACGCGAGCGCTATGAGCAGGAACGGCACCCCGAGTCCGAGGCAGTACACGAACGTGAGGAGCGCGCCCTTGTAGGCCGTGGTCCCGCTCGTGAACGCGAGGAGCTGCACCGCAGCCAGGGTCGGGCCAATGCACGGAACCCAGCCCAAGCCGAATGTCACCCCGAGGAGCGGGGCGCCCCACAGACCTGCGGGCACCTTGGCGTGCACGCGCGCCTCACGCTGGAAGATCCCGAGTCCCCCCATGAACACAATGCCCATGAGGACGACGACGATCCCCAGCACCCGCGTGAGCCACGACGAGGAGATGGCGAGCCACGCCCCCAGCTGCCCGAAGACAGCCCCCGTGGCGACGAACACCGCGGTGAAACCGAGCACGAAAAGCCCGATGCCGGACACCATGCGCCCGCGCTTCTGCTTCTCGAGGTCGACGCCGGTCAGGCCCGTCACGTACCCGAGGTAGCCGGGAACGAGCGGGAGGACGCAGGGCGAGACAAACGAGACGAAGCCGGCGAGGAGCGCCACCGGCACGGCAAGCAGGAGTGAGCCATTGAGGACGGCGTCGCTGAAGCTGTTGCCACCCACGCTACTCTGCCGCCGCTGTCTGGATGAGGGCCTTGAGCGTGCCCTTGTCGAGCTCGCCCAGGATCCGGGCGGAGACGCGGCCCTGCTTGTCGAGGACGAGCGTCGTGGGCACCGCGCCCGGCGGGACGACACCGGACACCGCGAGGAGCACGCGCCCATCCTGATCGTTGAAGCTCGGGTACGGCATGGCGAACGTCTGCTCGAAGGCCTCCGCCGTGCCCTTCTCGTCGCGCAGGTTCACGCCGTAGAAGATCACGCCCTGTGGCGCGAACTCGTCGTGCAGCGCCTTCAGGGACGGCGCCTCGACGCGGCACGGCGCGCAAGCTGCGAACCAGAAGTTGAGTACTGCAACGTGGCCGAGGAAGGTCTTGGAATCGACCGTCGTGCCGTCGTAGAGGGTGCCGGTGAAGGAGACCGGGGGCTTCCGCTGGTCTTTCGCGTACTCCGTGACCGAGCCGTCGCCGGCAACGTAGTTCTTGTCGTCGCCGGCTCGGGCCTGGGCGGCAAGAGGGTCGTTCGACGTGCAGGCCGAGAGGGCAGCGACGGACAGCGCAGCCGCCGGAACAGCGGCAGCGAGCCGGAGGAAGCGGCGGCGGGTGGGATCTGGTGCGGTCATAATTCTCAAGCCCCCGGCGTCGTCGCGGCACCCGGGAGGAGGGCGGCGGCGGGCTCGGCGTAGCGGAGCGAGACGACGGCGCCGCTCGCTGTGTCGACGGTCAGGCTCGTGACCGAGGCGAGCGTGCACTCGCGCATTCGGGGGTCATGCCAGAGCGGCCGCCCCTGGACTTTGAGCCGGGTGACCCAGATGGGGAGCTGGTGGGCAACGAGGATTGCTTCGGCGCCTTCTCCCCCGCGGTCGACGGCGACCCGCGCCGCGTCCGCGACGGCGTCAAGGACTCGGGCCGCTTGCTGCTCATACGGCTCGCCCCAAGAGGGGCGGAAAGGGTTGACAAGGTAAGGCCAGTGGCGGGGCTTGGCGAGCTCACTGCGGTTGACCCGCAGGCCCTCGAAGCGGTTCTCGGCCTCGATGATCCGCGGCTCTGGCTCTATATCGAGGCCAAGGATGGCGGCGGTCGGAGCCGCAGTCTCCTGGGCCCGCGTGAGAGGCGAGGCCGCGAGATAGACGATCCGGGCGCCGTCGTGCGCCCGCTCGGCGAAGTATTCGGCGACGCACTCCGCCATCTTCAGCCCGCGCTCGGAGAGGTGGAACTCCGGGAGCCGGCCGTACAGCACGCCGGCGGGGTTGTAGACCTCGCCGTGGCGCAAAAGATGGACGGTGGAAGAAGGCATGGCATCCAGTTTCTCAAATGGTTGAGGCTGCGGGAAATCGTCCGGCACTTCCGAGCTGCAGGCAGCTGAGTGCCCCCGCTCGAACTCATTCTACGAGAAGTAGAACTACTCCCCGTTCCCGGGAGTTAGCTGTGAGATCGAGCACAGGGGTGGCAGAACATGCATTTGCATGGATATGATGTCTCCATTGGTTGACACTTCAACCACCTGACCCGGCTCGACAATCAAGGAGATCGCCATGACCGTCCCCTCCGGCATCACTCCCGGCATCTGGACCCTCGACATCGCCCACAGCGACATTGCCTTCACCGTCCGCCACGCGGGCATCAGCAAGGTCCGCGGCAAGTTCACCGACGCCACTGCGACTGTCAACGTGGGCCAGAGCCTCGCCGAGACCCGCGTTGAGGCCACGGTGAAGACCGCGTCCTTCGACTCCGCCGACGCCAACCGCGACGCCCACGTCAAGGGCGCCGACTTCTTCGACGTCGAGGAATACCCCGACATGACCTTCGTCTCGACCTCGATCGAGCACAACGGCGAGTCCTACGACGTCACCGGCAACCTCACCATCAAGGGCGTTACCCAGCAGATCACGATCGAGACGGAGTTCAACGGCGTTGCCGTCGATCCGTTCGGCGCCACCCGCGCCGGGATCTCCGGCGAGACCACGATCTCCCGCAAGGAGTTCGGCCTCACGTGGAACGCCGCCCTCGAGGCGGGCGGCGTGCTCGTGAGCGACAAGGTCGTGATCTCCCTCGACCTCGCCTTCACCGCACCCCAGGCCTGAGCCTCAGCTCTCACCCTGCACAACCGCTGACGCGGTAGCGAAGCCCCGTCCCAGGAACCGTTCCTCGGGCGGGGCTTCGCCGCGCCGGAAGGCGAATCGGCGCAGGAATTCCCGGAGATTTTCGCCCAGATATCGCGCCGAATATCCGAGCCTTTGCGGGGCACGTGCCGGTATGGTGGGCATTGCGGGGACGGAACAGTGGCCGCTCCGTATTCGCCGAGCGGAGGACGAGCCATGAGCAACCCCCAGCAGCCCGAGGGCCCGCGGGACGAGGATGCGGGACGCGAGAGCGCGGGACCTGAGGGAACCGGATCCGAGACCGCGGGCGGCGTCGAGAGCACGGGCGGCGTCGAGAGCGCGGGCGGGGTCGAGGAGCCACGGCCGGCGCCCCGCTTCGGGCAGTACGCGCCCGGAGCCCAGACGCCCGAACCGGGCCAGCATGGGCAGCAGCCGCCGCAGTATGGCCAGCCCCAGTACGGCCAGCCCCAGAACCAGCCGTACGGCCAGAACCAGCCGTACGGCCAGCCACCCCAATATGGCCAGAACCCGCAGTATGGCCAAGCCCCGCAATACAAGGCACCGCAGTATGGCCAGCCTCCCCAGTCCGGCCAGGCGCCCCAGTACGGCCAGGCGCCCCAGTACGGCCAGGCGCCCCAGTCCGGCCAGGCGCCCCAGTACGGCCAGCCTCCCTACGGTTCGCCCGGGTCAGGCTCGCTGGGCTACGAGGCTCCGCCCCCGAGCGCCCAGCAGTCGGCCATCACTCTTGCGTTCTGGCTCATCATCGCGACCGCGATCGTCGAGGTGCTCGTGGGCATCTTGGGCCTCGCGGTCACCTCGAGCCAGATCGGCACGCTTCAGAACATGTATTCGCAGGAGGCGACAAGACCCGCCCTCGCCCCTGACCGCGTCCGCAGCCTCATCCTGACGTTCCTGTGGGTTCTGTTCGCCGGCGCGGTGATCAACGCCGTCGTGCTCGCGGTTTCCGCCGTCTTCCTCCGCCGCGGCCGCCGCTGGGCGCGGGTGCTCGCCACCGTGTTCCTCGCACTCGCCATCCTGAGCTTCTTCGGTGCGGGCCTATTCTCGCTCATCACCATTGCGCTCGCGATCGCGTCGATCGTCGTCATCTTCCGCCGGCCGGTCTCTGCGTTCCTGGATAGCCAGAACCAGTTCAACAACCCCTATTCCGGGCCTCCGCGGTCCTTCGGAAACCCTTACGGTCAGTGAGGCGGCGAGCCACATGACTCAGAGCCCCCACTCGGGCCCTTGGCCCAGCCAGCTCCCCACGGGTTCGTTCCCCGGGATGCCCAGCCCGCGCCGCTTGGAGCGGCCTGGTACGGTCAACGCCGCCTTCTGGTGCCTCACAGCTTCAGCGGTGCTGCCGCTCTTGGCGGTGCCGGCACAAGCGCAGGTCGCGCAGAACAGTCTGAACACGACCCTCGCCGAAGTCGCCATCCAGTCCCGCCAGTCCCTTCCACCGGGGCTGACTGAGCAGATCCAGGGCATGATCGAACCGACTCTGTGGGTGACCACGCTGGTCGCCGCCGCGATCGGGGTCCTCATCGCGTTCGGGGTCCGCTCGGGGCGCAACTGGGTCAGAATCCTGCAGACGGTCTTCGCCGCCCTGTCCGCGCTGAGCGCGCTCCTCGGCGTCGTCTACCTGTTCGCCCTCGCGCCGATCATGGTGAACCAGTTCTTCTCCCAGGCGCCGCTCTACCTGCTGAGCGCGACGACGACCACCGCCTACGTGGTGGCAACCGTCCTCGAGTGGCTCCCGCCGTCGAACTTCTACTTCGCGACCGCCGCCGCGGCGCGGAGGGGCTACATCCGCTAGCCGCGCCGCCGGCGTCTCCCGCTAAGAGCGCCGGCCCTTCCCGCTAAGGGCGCCGGCGCTTCCGGCTAAGGGGCGGTGCCCGCCGCGGGCTCGCCGTGCTCGTTCTCGCCGGTCTGGCCGCCGGCCTCGCCGCGCTGAGCATGGTAGGCGAGGATCTGCAGTTCTGTGGCCATGTCCACCTTGCGAAGCGTCACGCCGCGCGGCACCTGCAGAATGGTCGGCGCGAAACTGAGGATGCTCCGGACCCCCGCCGAAACAACCCGGTCGCAGGCCTGCTGCGCAGCCGATCCCGGAAGCGCCAGCACGGCCATGTTGGCGCGTGTGCGGCGGAAGATGGCTTCGAGGTTGGAGGCATCTGTGACCCGGAGCCAGCCCACTTCGTTGCCGATCAGCTCAGGATCGGTGTCCAGCAGCGCGACGACCTCGAACCCGCGCGTCTCGAAGCCGCCGTATCGGGCGAGGGCCCGGCCGAGGTTTCCCGCACCGACGATCGCGACTCGCCAATCGCGAGTGAGTCCCAGCGCTGCCGAGAGGTGCTGCAGGAGGTTGTCCACCTCATACCCCACACCCCGAGTGCCGTAGGAGCCGAGTTGGGAGAGGTCCTTGCGCAGAGTTGCCGAGCTCACCCCCGAGGCCTCGGCTAGGGCGTCGGAGGAGACCCGCTCGATCCCTTCCGCGACGAAGCCGTTGAGGGCACGGAGATAGACGGTAAGACGGGCGACGACGGCGCCTGGCAGTCGCTTCGCGGGCGGCTCACCCGTGACGCCCTCAGGCGACTGCGCGTGAGACGTCACTGCACCATTCCTTCCGCGACCGTTCCTAGGCCCGATTCACTCTAGGACGGTGCCGGTCCCCAGCCAAAACAGCCGTCTCCAAGATTCTCAGTGCTGGTCCGTCTGGGAAGCGGCTGCAAGCGTGCGGCGGAGTCTTGCTTCGTCGATCTTCCAGAAGTCCCGCTGCACGCCGTCCACGAGCACCACGGGAACTTCCTCGGCGAAGCGCGCGGCGAGATCCGCGTCGTCGTCAATGAGCTGCTCGCTCCACGGGGCGCCGATGTCCGCGGCAACCCGGCCTACGACGTCGCGCGCTGCCTCGCACAGGTGGCACTCGCGCCGGGTGACCAGAACGATCTCAGGGGTGCGCATGCCTCCACGGTAGCGCGAGGTCCCTCCCGTCTTGACTACACTCGGATCCATGCCCGCCCAGAAGTACGCGTATGCCTCGGCGCGCCCGGCCCCGCAGGCCCGGCCTACCGAGGCGGCGTTCTTCGACGTCGACAACACCCTCATGCGCGGCGCGAGCCTCTTCCACGTGGGCCGCAAGATGTACCAGCGCAAAGTCTTCACCCTCCGCGACGCGGCGGGTTTCGCGTGGAAGCAGTTCACGTTCCTCCTCCGGGGCGAAACCCTCGAAGACGTGCACTCGATCCAAAGCTCGGCCCTCGCACTCGCGGCGGGCATTCGGGCAGAGGACGTCGCGACGGTCGGCTACGAGGTCTACGACGAGATGATCGAGTCCCGCATCTGGCCCGGTACCAAGGCGCTCGCCGAGCAGCACCTGCGCGTCGGGCGGAGGGTGTGGCTCGTGACCGCGACGCCGATCGAGATCGCGTCCGTCATCTCCGAGAGGCTCGGGCTGACCGGCGCGCTGGGCACGGTCGCGGAGATCGAGAACGGCGAGTACACAGGGCGGATCGTGGGCCACATCCTGCACGGCAAGGCCAAAGCGGAAGCGGTGGCCGAGCTCGCGGAGCGGGAGAGCCTGGATCTCAAGCGCTGCTGGGCTTACTCGGATTCGCACAACGACATTCCGCTGCTCAGCCTCGTTGGCCATCCCGTCGCGATCAATCCCGATGCGCGCCTGCGCCACCATGCCAACACGCACAACTGGCCGATCTACGACTTCCGGTCCGGCCGACGAGCCGCGACCCTCGGTCTCAAGCTCGCCACCGTGGGCGGCGCCGTGTATGGGCTCTGGCGCAGCTACACCCGTTTCCGCCGCTAACCCTCCCGCCCATTCGTTTCGGGTACAGATAACCTCTCCCCTCAGCGTTCCGGGTACAGATAACCTCTCGCCTGAGCGTTTCGGGTACGAGCACGCGTGAGTTGGCGTACCCGAGACGAAAAGGCGTACCGGACGAGGGCGGGGCGCAGCGGCCTGCTCCAACCCCGGCCTTCTCTAGCCCCGGGTGAGCTCCAACCCCGGCGGGCTCTAGCCCCCGGCGAATTGCGCCCAGATGGCGACGATCCCGGCGGCGGCCATGACGCCCGCCGTCACCCAGCCGATGGTCTTCGAGAGGCGGCCGTTGGCCCGCTTGCCCATGATCGCCTTGTTCCCGGCGATCAAGAGGACGACGACGACGAACGGCGCCGCGGCGATGGCATTGAGCATGGCGGAGAGGACCAGCAGGGCTATCGCATCGGTGAACATGGATGCGAGGACGGTGCCGACGATCAGCCCAACGAGCAGCAGCACGTAGAACAGGGGCGCCTTGCGGGGGCTGCGGTCGAAGCCCCAGGCCTTTCCCGTGAGGCCACTGATCCCGATGCACGCCGCCGACGCCAGGACAGGGACGCCGAGCAGACCAGTTCCGATGAAACCGAGCGCGAACACCGCCCCCGCAAGCGGCCCGGCGAGCGGCTTGAGCGCCTTGGCCGCATCCGCGGCCGAGCTGATGTGCGTAGGGTGCTGGCCGATCGTCGCACCCGTGGCGACGATGATGGAGAACATCACCAGGGTCGAGACGACCATCCCAGTCACGACGTCGATGCGCTGCTGCCGCCGGCGCCGGATCGCCTTGTAGTCCGGGATCTGGGTATCGGCAGCCGGCTTGTCGCCGTTCTCGGGGCGCGCCCGCATCTCCTCGATGCGCTGCCCGCTTTCCCAGAAGAACAGGTACGGGGAGATCGAGGTGCCGAACACCGCCGCGACAAGACCCCAGAACTGCACGTTGAGCTGGAGCCGCTGGAACGTCAGGCCGGCCAGGACCTCGCCCCACTGGACACCAGCGAGGAACATGACGAGGACGTAGGCGAAGAGGACGAGGCAGAGCCAGACGAAGATCTTCGACACGAGCTTGTACGAGCCGGTCATCAGCAGCACCGCGAGTCCCAGGCCTGCAATCGGGGCCCATACACGTGAGGGCCCCGCCCCAAGCAGCTCCATGCCTTTGCCAACAGCCATGAGATCCGCACCGAGGTTCACGATGTTGGCCACGAGCAGGCACAGCAGCAGGAGGCCCACGACGAGCTCGCCGGCCCGGCCGAAGCGGCGCCGGGCGAGCCGGCCGAGCGTCTGGCCGGTTGCCGTAGCCGTCCTGTCGCACATCTCCTGAACGGCGATCATCAGGGGCAGCACCACGGGGGCAGCCCAGACCGCCGCGAACCCGTATTGCGCGCCGGCCTGGGCGTAGGTCGCGACGCCTGATGGGTCGTCGTCGGCCGAGCCTGTCACGAGACCGGGGCCAAGGGCCTTGAGCCAGCCGCGCCATCCAAGGCGGGCGGGCGTCCGTCTGGCACGCTCGCGCGTCGTTTCCACGAAGACCTCCCGTCGGGTCGCTCGGCCGTCGGGCCACTTCTCAACCCGTCTGAGTCATTCGCTCAACCGATACCCTCGCTACCGGCCACCAACCATGCTCGACAGAGCCAGCGCCAGTTGGCCCAGCGCGTTTCGGACCCTAAGAAGGGGCAGTTGGCGTACCCGAGACTGGACCCGAGACTGAAGCCAGTGCGAAAAAAGGCCCGCCCCCCAAAGCGGGAGCGGGCCTCGTTTCACCAAGCCTCAGAGAGGCGCGCCTTACTTCTTGTTGCGGCGCTGGTGACGAGTCTTGCGAAGCAGCTTGCGGTGCTTCTTCTTGGCCATGCGCTTGCGGCGCTTCTTGATAACTGAGCCCACAGAAGTTCCTTACAGTAACTTGGTGCACCGGGCCGCTGGCCGGGGCGCCGTGGGGGCCGCTGGCAACCAACTGCTGGTGACGTGACGTAAAACGTTCCTGAACAGGATACAGCACCGAATCAGCGCCTCCGACAGGCCCTTCGGCGCCCCGAATCTCAGGCGGTCTCGGTATTCCCATCCACGGTCGAACGCCGGACGAACTCCTCGACGGCAGCTTCCGGCACGCGATACGACCGCCCGAAGCGCACGGCAGGCATCTCGCCGGAATGCACAAGGCGGTACACGGTCATCTTCGAGACGCGCATCACCGCCGCGACCTCCGCGACCGTGAGGAAGCGGGTATTCGCGAATTCCCCCGAACCAGCCATCTTCAGTTCCTTGCTCGCCGTCGACGCAATCCCCATGAGGCCCGCTCGACGACGTGACTGTCGGTGCCCTCACTGTGCATGTGCTAGCTACTGTAGATGCTCGAGGGACTCTTGTGAAAGTAGGTGTCTTGCGAGGTCAGGCGCCACTCCTCCGCGAACGCGCCGCTCCTGCCAAGGCGGCAAGCACCTGCTCGGTCACCTGCCAGTCCATGCACGCGTCCGTGACGGACTGTCCGTAGACGAGGCTGCCGAGCATCGTCGGGTCCAGAGGCTGGGCCCCGCCCACGAGGAAGCTCTCGAGCATGACCCCGGCAATCGCCCCCGCGGACGGCCCGCCCGCAGAAAGCTGGGCCCCGATTTCGAGCGCGACCTCCGCCTGACGGTGATGGTTCTTCCCGCAGTTCGCATGGCTGGCGTCCACAATGAGTCGCGGGTTGAGGCCCTTGGCCGCCATTGTCGCTGAGGCAGCGGTGACGGACTCGGCGTCGTAATTGGGGCCACTCGCACCGCCGCGGAGCACGAGGTGAGCGTCCGCATTGCCAGACGTCGAGACGAGTGCGGCCCTGCCGTCGTCGTCAATGCCGAGGAAGGCCTGGCCTCCAGCGGCAGCCCCGCAGGCATCGATGGCGACCTGCAGGCCGCCGTCGGTCCCGTTCTTGAAGCCGACCGGCATCGAGAGGCCGGAGACGAGCTGACGGTGGATCTGGCTCTCCGCTGTCCGCGCGCCGATCGCACCCCATGCGATGGCGTCCGCGGTGTACTGCGGGGAGATCGGTTCGAGGAACTCCGTGGCCGTCGGCAGCCCGAGGCGCAAGACGTCGAGCAAGACCTTCCTCGCCGCGCGGAGGCCGCCCGCGACGTCGTGCGTGCCGTCGAGGTGGGGATCGTTGATGAGGCCCTTCCAGCCGATCGTCGTGCGCGGCTTCTCGAAGTAGGTGCGCATGACGACGAGGAGATCCTCGCGGTGTTCGCGGGCGACGGCGGCGAGTCGGCGCGCGTAATCAAGGCCGGCCTCCGGGTCGTGGATCGAGCAGGGCCCGACGATCACGAGCAGTCGGTCGTCGACGCCGTCGAGCACCGCCCGGACCTCGTCGCGCCCGCGGGCGACGACCGCCTGGGCGTCGGCAGTGAGGGGCAGTTCGTCGAGGAGTTCGCGAGGGGTGGGGATCGGGGTGAATTCGGCGACCCGGGTATTGCGGAGCGACGGGTCGAGGGAAGGTGCGGCAGCCAGCGGATTCATGGGTTCCTGTCTCTCTCCGACAGGCCCCGGAGCGTTCAGAGCCTGCCTGGAACGGCGAAGGGCAGGGACCGGAGTCCCTGCCCTGTCGGCTCTGAAGGTTGGTATGCGCGTATCTACGCTTGGCCCTCCAGAGCCAACGCAAAATACGCATACCAACGCTTGATCATGTGAGCACCTTACGAGGTCGTCCCTTGCGGCGCAATTGTGACGCAGCTCAGGCGAAGAGCTTCCGGAGCCACGCGAGCTGCCGGACCACGTGGTGCTCTCCCCCGCCCTCATGATTGTTGAAGGCGTACTCCTCGATCGATTTCTCCACCGGCCCGGCGTCGCCCGCCGCCTCACCGTAGCGGTTGTACGTGGCGTAGACGGACGACGGCGGGCAGGTCGTATCGCGGAGGGCGACGGAGAAGTACGCGGGGACCCGCGCGAACCGCGCGAGGTTGACGACGTCGAAGTAGGGCAGGGTCATGAAGGCTGCGTCAACGTGCTCGCGGTGGCGCTTGAGGTAGTTCTCGAGCTCCGGGTAGGGGCCGGTCGTCGCGATGTCGAGGGCGCGGGGATAGTCGGCGAGAAAGTTGACGTCGGGCAGGCAGGCGATGACGCCGTCGACCCTTCCCGCAGCGAGCCCAGCCGCCGCGACGGCAAGCCCACCGCCTTGCGAAACACCTTGGACGACGACGCGGGACGCGTCCACCGCGGGATGCGCTTGCACGGCTTCGACCGCTCGGAGGGCGTCGGTGAAGAGCCTGCGGTAGTAGTACGTCTTCGGATCCAGGATGCCGCGGGTCATGAGCCCGGGGTAGGCAGTTCCTCCTGCGCTGGGGTGAGGATCAGCCGTCTCGCCCACCAGAGCGCCATAGCCCTGCCCGCGCGAATCCATGATGAGCATCGCGTACCCCGCTTGCGCCCACAGGGTGTTCTGGTGAGCCAGTCCCCGTCCGCCGGAGTAGCCGAGGTAGTGGACGACGGCGGGAAGCGGCTCCCGCTGCTGCCCGGGCTGCAGCGCGGGGAGGTGGAGCCAGGCCTTGATGGGGTCGCCAGCGTAGCCGGCGAACGTCACGTCGAAGGTCTCGACGAGCGGGAGGTAGGTTTCGACGCGTTCGAAGCGGACAGCCAGCGGGTGCTCGCGGGCATCGGCGATGGTGGCGTCCCAGAACGCCTCGAAGTCGTCGGGCAGCGGGCTGCTCCCGCGGTACGAACGGAGCTCCTGCAGTGGCAGGTCGATGGCTGGCATGCCTTGAAGTCTAGGGATAGAAATCGGTTTCTTCTAGGCCCTCACTCCGGAGGCAACCGGTTGCTACACTCGTCGCACCGGGGCGCTGTGGCCGCCTTTCGCCCGCAGCCCAAGCGGCCCTCCGGCCCACCTGACAGGAGGACTCCATGGCACGGATGAGCACCCGCCCGGCCCAGCGTGTCACGATCGCGCATGTCGCACAGGAGGCCGGCGTCTCGCGCGCAACGGTCTCCCGAGTGATGAACGGCCTCGCGACAGTCGATCCGGAGATCGGGAAACGGGTCCGCGAGGCAGCCGCCAAGCTCAACTACTCCCCGAGCACCGTGGCGCGCAGCCTAGCGATCGGGCGCACACAGACAGTCGCGATCGTGGTCCCCGACCTCGCAAACCCTATGTTCCAGGAGACGCTTCGCGGGCTGAGCCGGGCCGCCGCGCGCGAGGGGTACAGGGTTCTCGTCGCGGACTCGATCGAGAACCCGGACGAAGAGGTCATCCTTGCCCGTGAGGCGAGGCGCCGCTGTGACGCGCTGGTCCTCGTCTCGCCCCGCATGGATGTGGCACACCTGGGCGAGCTGCTGCCCGAGCTCGCCCCCGTCGTCCTCGTGAACCGCGAGAGCCCGGTCCCGGGCGTGCCGAGCCTCGCCGTCGACTATGGCGCCGGCATCCGCAGCATCCTCGGTGAACTAGCGCGACTGGGCCACAATCGCATCGCCTACCTTGCAGGACCCGAGACCTCCCATGGCAACCAGCGCCGCCTCGATGCCTTGCACAGCCTCCCGGCCAGCGCCCCGGAGGTCATCGAAATTCCCTGCGGCGCGATGTTCGAGGACGGGTATCGGGCGCGCGAAGCCGTTCTCGGCTCAGGTGCGACGGCAGCAGTCTGCTTCAACGATCTCGTCGCCCTCGGCCTCCTCGGCGCACTCCACGAAGCCGGAATCGCCGTCCCCGAGCGCCTTTCCGTCACCGGGTTCGACGACATCCCCTTCGCCCGCTTCGCCTCGCCAGCCCTCACAACGGTCTCGGTCCCCCAGACCGAGCTGGGCGAGCAGGCCTGGGCGAGGCTCTGGGATCTCCTGAACGGGCGCGAACCCGAGGACGACGTCGTCGTCACGCCACGCCTCGAGGCCCGCGCGAGCTCCGGGACGGCTGCGGCTGCGGCCACGAGCGTCGCATGACCGCGAGCGGCACGTGGGCGAGCTGGCAACAGGACCTCGCCGCCGCCGTCGCCCGCTCGAGACCCCTCTTCGACGAGCAGCCCGAAGCACCCGCCGCCGTCCTGCGGGACCGGCTCTTGGCTGGCCTCGGGACGTCGCCCGCCCCCGGGTCGGCCGCCGTCACCGTTGACGGAACATGGACGCGGGACGGTCTGGACGGCAGCGACCTCAGCTGGGACTGCGGCTTCGGGCCTCGGACGCGCGCGTGGCTTCTGCGCCCGGCTGGCGAGAGGGGGACCCTTCCTGGGGTGCTGGCCCTGTTCGAACATGGCGGCGTCAAGGTTGTCGGCCGGGAGAAGCTCACGGACGGTCCGGGCCAGCTCGGCCGGGAGCTCGCGGCGACTGTGCACGGCTCCCGCAGGGCCAGCTATGGAGGGCGCGCGTGGGCCGAGGACCTCGCGCGGCGGGGCGTCGCCGTCCTCGTCCACGATGTCTTCGGCTTCGGCTCGCGGCGCCTGCCCGAGGACGACGGCGCCGCGCCTCGCCTCACCGAGGGGCAGGCGGCCAAGGCCGCAGGGCTGCTCGGCACTTCATGGGCCGCGCTCATCGCGGGCGAAGATCGGCTCGCGTTCTCGGCGCTCCGTTCGCTGCCGGCGGTCGACGGCGCACGCGTCGCGGCTGTCGGAATGTCGGGAGGCGGCGCGAGGGCCGGGCTGCTCCGCGTCCTCGAGCCCGATCTGGCCGCGACCGTGATTGTTGCGATGATGAGCACGCTCGGAGCCATGATCCCCGGGCATCTCGAGAACCATGCCTGGACGTGGCTCAGCCCCGGCCTGGGCGCCGCCGGAGACTGGCCGTCGGTGGTCGGCTCGTGGACTGAGCGCCCGCTGCTGGTCCAGTACGGCCTCGAGGACCATTTGTTCCCCCGGCCCGGAATGCTGGCTGCCGACGCACAGCTCCGGCGGCGCTTCTCGGCTCAGGGCCACCCGGACAACTACACGGGCTCGCTGCTTCCCGTCGGCCACGTCTTCACGCCGCAGATGCAGGACGCGGCCTGGGAGTGGCTCGGGGCCGTGCTCGGCTTCTGAGCCTGGGCGGAGGACCCTATTGACCGTGGAAAGCCGTTGCCGTACGTTGTGAGAAATCGGTTTCTCGACGAGAGAAGAGCCTTGACCAACCACCGCCGCGCGCCCCAGACGGAAGCGCCCGCCGCATCCGAAGACGAGCACGCGGAAAAGCGCCTCCGAGTCCTCGCCCTGCTCGACGCCGAGGGCCTCGACGCGGTGGCCCTCACCTCGCCCCACGCTCTGGCGTGGTACCTCGAGGGTGCGCGGACGCACGTGAGCCTTGCCGCGCCGCCTATCGTGGCCGCCGTCGTCGCGCGCACGGGCGATCGGGTGCATGTGACCTCCAATGAAGCGCACAGGCTCGTCGCGGAAGAGCTTCCCGTTTGGGCGCAGGTCGTGGAGCATCCGTGGCACGAGAGCGTCGTCGCTGCGGCAGAGGCCGAGGCGCGCGCGAGGGGCGGCACTCCAGAGTCGCGCGTTGAGGAGGGGCTCAGGGCGGCGCGGCAAGAACTGCTGCCCGCCGAGGTGGGCCGCTACCGGGAGCTGGGGCACGACGTCGCGCGCCTCCTCACGCAGGCGCTTGCGGCGGCGTCGCCAAGGGACTCGGAGCGGGCCCTCGCGGCGAGGCTCACCGCCGGGATTGTAGAGCTCGGGGCGGAACCCGTCGTCGTCCTCGTTGGGGGTGAATCGCGGCGGATGGAGCGGCACCCACTCCCGACATCCGCTCCGCTGGGCGCCCGCGCGATGGTGGTCGTGTGCGCACGGCGCCACGGACTCATCATGAACGCGTCCCGCTGGGTCCGGTTCGGAAAGCGCCCGGCCGCCGAACTCGACGCCGACCGGCGGATCCTCGAGGTCGAGGCGGCTTACCTCACGGCTTCCCGGCCCGGCAGCTCGCTCGCGCGGGCCTTCGCCTCCGGCACCGCGGCTTACGCGGCCAACGGCTTCTCCCTCGACGAGTGGACGCGACACCATCAGGGGGGCATCGCGGGCTACGCAGGACGCGATCCGCGCGCGGCGCCGGGGATCGACCCTGCGCTCGGCACCGACGTGGCCCTCGCCTGGAATCCGACGGCGCCAGGCTGCAAGGTCGAGGACACCATCCTCAGCCGGGCTCCCGGCTTCGAGGTGCTCTCCCTCGACCCCGATTGGCCCACGATTGGAGTCAATGTTGGGGGACAGCGCCTGGACCGCCCGGACGTTCTAGAGCTTTAGAGCCGGCCCGCCCGGTGGGCCAGCACGCGCGGTGAGCCAGCACGCGCAAGGGGGTCAGCGAGCGAGGGCGCCGCGGTGCCTGGACCCGGCTGGTCTCTGCGCACACCACTGAGGCCCAAAGCTTCAAAATGCTCTTCGCGGCCTCCGTGCTCTACTGAATTCACTCTTTATGGCCAAGCAAATCGCGCTGACGCGCCTAATTCTCCACGGAGTTCCTGCGAATTCATACGGAGGCCCGCGCGAATACCACTACTTTTCTCCCCAGGCATCCCCGTCCGCCCCGAAAAGTTCCCGCTTCTAGACAGAAGTTTCCGCGAATTCTCGCTCCCGTGGCCCTCCGGCCAATATCGGTTAATACAATTTCGGGCAAAATCCTCGAGGCTATTCGCAACATCCCTCGAAGGAGCAAAGAGCATGGAAAGCAGCTTGGGAACGGTCGAACCTGCGAGACCAGAGGGGAGGATTGCGCGCCCCGACTTCATCCGCGCGACGGCGTCGGTCTGGCTCGGCACGACGATGGAGTACGTCGACTTCGCCCTCTATGGACTGGCCGCCGGCCTCGTCTTCGGCGAGGTGTTCTTCCCGGGAACCGACCCCGGAGTCGCCCTCCTCTCCGGCTTTGCCACGTATGCGGTGGGCTTCCTCGCCCGTCCCGTGGGCGCCGTCGTCCTTGGGAGGCTCGGGGACAAGCACGGCCGTAAGGCGATACTCGTCGCGACCATCATCCTGATGGGCGGCTCGACAACGCTCATCGGCGCGATCCCCACGTTCACACAGATCGGCCTCTGGGCCCCCGCAATGCTGGTCTTCCTACGGATCTGCCAAGGATTCGGAGCGGGCGCAGAGCTCTCGGGTGGCGCAATCATGCTGGCTGAATCCGCGCCGAGCCGGATTCGCGGCCTCGCCTCCGCCTTCATCGCGCTCGGCTCGAACAGCGGCACCCTCATCGCCTCCGGAGTATGGCTGCTCGTGACGCAGCTTCCAAAGGAGGACCTCCTCTCGTGGGGCTGGCGCATTCCGTTCCTCTGCAGCATCATCGTCACGCTCGTTGCGCTCCTCCTCCGCCGAGTCATGAAGGAGAGCCCCGTCTTCATCGCCGAGAAGGAGCGCCGGGCGATTCTCGAGAAGAGCAAGGGTCCCGCGATTCACGCCGAGGACGGCCGCGGACTCTTCGCGCGCAACAAGGCCTTTTTCATCATGCTCGGACTCCGCATCGGAGAGAACGGTCCGTCATACCTCGCCCAGACGTTCATAATCGGCTACGTCGCGAAAGTTCTCCTCCTCGACAAATCGCTTCCAGCGAGCGCCGTATTTGTTGCGTCGCTCCTGGGCTTCCTCGTGATCCCGGCGGCCGGTTACGCGACGGATCGATTCGGCCGAAAGCTCACCTACCGGTTCTTCTGCATCGCGCTCGTGATCTTCGCATTCCCGGCGTTCGCGCTCATGGAAACCCGGCAGCCTGCGGTTGTGTTCGCGACCATCGTGGTCGGCATGTGCCTAGCGAGCCTCGGCATCTTCGCTGCCCAGGCGGCCTACGGCGTCGAGCTGTTCGGCGCAAGGGACCGCTACAGCAAGATGGCGACGGCGAAGGAAGTCGGCTCGCTGCTCTCCGGCGGAACAGCGCCCCTGTTCGCTTCGGCCCTCCTCGTGCAATTCGGGCACTGGTGGCCGATTGCTGCCTACTTCGCACTGACCGCGACGATAGGACTCGTGACGACGTTCTTCGCCCCCGAGACCCGGGGGCGCGATCTGGCTATCGAGGAGGATGCGCTCTGACGCGTCTGGCAATTGACTGCGACCCCGGGAACGGGGTGCCGGGTGCCAATATCGACGACGGGCTGGCCCTCGCGCTCGCCGTCGCTTCCCCGCACGTGGACCTTGAGCTCGTGACCACCGTGGCCGGCAATGTACCGGCCGCGGTGGGTGGGGGCATCGCCCACAGGCTCTTCCAGCAGTGGGACGCGCAGGTGCCGATCGTCGTGGGAGCCAACAGACCGCTAGTCGCGGATCCGGGCCCCTGGCGGCGGGTGCTGGACCGGGTGGGCATGTCCGAGGAACACCGGGCCCTGTGGGCGGGCATCCCCAGGCCGAAGCCGGCGGGGGAGCCGAGCGAGGGCGCCCCAGAGGACGCCGGGCTCGCCGCCGCGGACGCCCTCGGCAGGCTGGTTACTTGCAACCCGGGCCAGATCGTGGTCGTCGGCATTGGGCCACTCACCAACATCGCGCTTGCGGTCGAGACCTATCCACGCTTCGCGCGGGACGTGGCCGGAATCGTCGTCATGGGCGGCGCGTTCGCCGTCGCGGGGCGGCCCATCGACACGAACTTCGGCTACGACCCCCAAGCGGCCCAGACCGTGATCGCAAGCGGAGCCCCGCTCACGGTGGTACCACTGGACACCACCGTGACCACGATGTTCACGGCCGCAGACCTCGAACGCCTCCGCCGGATCGGCTCTGCCATGTCCTCGTCCTTGATGCAGACGGTCGAGCCCTGGCTTCGCTATTCGGCGCAGACCCGCGGGATCCGCGGCTTCTGGCTCCACGACCTCCTCACCGTAGCCATGCTGATCGAGCCGTCCATCGTCACAACCAGTCCGGCGCGGCTCACCGTGAGCCTCGACAGCGAGCCCCACGGCGTCGTCCGCCGTGAGACCGGCGGTACCGGGAATCCTGTCACGCTCGTCGAAAGCGTCGACAACGCGGGCCTCCTCGAAGTCTTCTTCGAGGCCCTCACACCGCCTCGCGCGTGAGCGTCCCGTCAACGCGGCGGAGAATCCCGAGAGGGTTCTCGTCCCGAAGGGCAGCGGGCAGGACGGCCTGCGGCGCGTCCTGAAAGGTGACGGGCCGCTGGAAACGGCGCACCGCCGTCGCCCCCACCGAGGTGTGGAGCGCGGAGGTCGTGGCAGGCCAGGGACCGCCGTGGTGCTGGGACCACGTGACCGCAACGCCCGTGGGCCACCCGCCGAACAGCACGCGACCCGCCCGTCCGGCGAGGCGGTCGGCGAGCGCCGCGATGTCCTCCTCCGGCTCGGCATGAAGCGTTGCCGTGAGGGAGCCACCGATGGCGTCGAGAACGGCATCGCGTTCGGCTGAATCCCGGTACCGCACGAGGAGCGTCGCGGGCCCGAAGCACTCCTCGAGGAGCACGTCGGGGCGCTCGATCACGCGCGCGGCGTCGACGGCCAGCACGACGGGCTTGGCGGACCCGTCGTTCGTTTCCTGGGCCGCCTCCCCCAACACCACCGAAGCGCCGCCCTCGGCCACGAGCCGCTGCACTCCCTCCGGGAATGCCTCGGCGATGCGGGACGTGAGCATCCGGCCGCCGTCGTGAGCGGAGGCCTCAGCGGCGAGGGCCGATTCGAACCCGGAGGACGCCGGGATCAGCACGACGCCCGGCTTTGTGCAGAACTGTCCCACGCCGAGCGTGAACGATGCTGCGAGGCCGGCCGCGAGCTCGACGGCCCGGGCGGCAGCGGCTGCCGGTGTGATGACCACGGGATTGATCGAGCCGAGCTCGCCATAGAACGGGATCGGCTCGGGGCGTGCGCTCGCCAAGTCGAAAAGGGCGCGACCTCCCGCGAGCGAACCCGTGAAGCCGACGGCCTTGATCGCGGGGGCCTGAACCAGTGCCTGCCCCGCCTCGCGGCCGAGAACGAGGCCGAAGATCCCCTCGGGCGCGCCCGCGCGCGCAAGTGCATCCGCCACGATCTGGGCCGTCCGCACCGAAAGCTCGGGGTGGCCGGAGTGCCCCTTGACGACGACGGGGCAACCGACCGCGAGTGCGCTGGCCGTGTCCCCGCCCGCCACAGAGAACGCGAAGGGGAAGTTGCTCGCCGAGAAGACTGCGACAGGTCCGAGGGGCCGCAGGATACGGCGGAGGTCGGGCTGCGGCGGGGTTGCCTCGGGCTTGGCGCGGTCAATGACGGCTTCGAGGTACGCCCCGTCACGCACGACGGCGGCGAAGAGCCTGAGCTGGCCCGTGGTCCTGGCCACCTCTCCCGTGAGTCGCGCGGCGGGGAGGTGGCTCTCCCGGGAAGCGATCGCCACAAGGTCGTCGCGCGCGGCGTCGAGGGCGTCCGCGACCGCTTCAAGCCAAAGGGCTCGTTCGGCGTCGCTCGCCGACGCCGTCGCGCCGAACGCCCGTCGGGCGGCGTCGGCGGCTGCCGCGACCTGTCCAGGCGAGCTGTCCTCGACGGAGGTGGGGATGACTGCTTCGGTGGGGAGGGTTGTCATGTCTTCTCCTGACGGCGCGCGAAGGTGGAAAGGTCGGCGAAGTCCAGGCCGAGGCCCGGCGCGGTTTCGAGGCTCACCTGGGCGCCCTTGCGGCGCACGGGCGAGGGCGAGGCAAGGACACCGAGCGTCTCGAAGGCGGTGTCCTCGACCTCCTCGACCTCGACCTCCCCAGGCAGCGTCGCCACGAGCTGGGCCGAGAGATCGGCAAGGAGGTGCGGTGCGAGCGCTACGGAACTGCTGCGAGCGAGCGCCGCGATTCGACGGAAGGGCGTGATGCCCCCGACACGGATGATGTTCGGCTGGATGATGTCGCATCCACCCGCGACGAGGTACTCGCGGAACCGTTGGAGCGTGTGAAGGTTCTCGCCGACGGCGATCGGCACGCTCGTGCTCCGGCGCAGCTGGACGTGACCCTCGAGGTCCTCGGCGCGCAGCGGTTCCTCAAGCCAATGGAGGTCGAAGCGTTCAAGGGCTTGCGCGGCACGCCGCGCCGTCGGCAGATCCCACCGCTGGTTTGCGTCCACCATGAGCCGGCGCCGCGGACCGAGCAGCTCGCGCACCGCGGCGACCCGCTCGACGTCGTCCTCGAGCTCAGGCCGGCCGACCTTGATCTTCACGCCCCGGTACCCGGCGTCGATCCAGCGGCCCACCTGGTCGAGCAGTTCCTCGAGCGGGTAGTGGAGGTTGACCCCGCTCCCGTAGGCGGGAAGGACCGAACGACGGCGGCCCAGCAGGTCTACGACCGACGCACCCAGGCGCTTCCCGAGGAGGTCCCAGAGGGCGAGGTCGAGCCCCGCGAGCGCAATCGTCGTGAGGCCGCCGCCCCCGGCTTCGTGGAGGTGCGCCCAGAGGCCGTCCCAGACAGCCTCCGGATGGGCCGGACCATGGAGGGCTTTCGGCGCGATGTCGTGCAAGAGGAGGCTCTCCACTGCGCCCGCCCCGATCGTGGGTGTCCAGCTGAAGCCGGCGCCCCTCGCACCGTCTGCATCCTCGACGTCGACGACGACGAAATGCACCTCGGGCACGTCCGGCCCCCAGGGCCGGGGCAGCCGAGGGGCGAGGATGCGAGTCGCAACGGAGGCGAGCACCGCCCCGGGTGCGCTCGTCACGGGACGGCCAGTTCGCCGTCGGCCGCGTTCACGCCCCCGGCAAGCTCGTTGCCCACTGCAAGGATGCGCTCAAGCTCCCTGAGGTGCTCCGGTCGTGGGTCCACAAGCGGCGGGCGGACGCCACCGACCTCGAGGCCGCCGAGCCGCACACCGGCCTTGACAAGGGAGACGGCATAGCCGGGGACGGCGTCGCGGAGGGCGACGAGCGGACGGAAGAAGCGGTCCAGGAGCTCGCGGCGCCGGCCCTCGTCGCCGGTCTCGAGCGCCTCGTAGTACGCGTTCGCCACGGCGGGCGCCATAGCGAACGCGGCGGACGAGTACAGCGGAACACCGATCCCCCGGTACGCGGCCTGGCTGAGCTCGGCTGTGAGGAGGCCGTTGAAGAACTGGAAGTCAGTGCGGCCCGTCGCCTCGACCGCGAGGACGACCTCCTGCGTCCCCGCGACATCCCCGACGCCGTCCTTGAACCCCACGATCTGGGGATCGGCGGCGAGACGCGCGACGGCCTCGGGCGTGAACCGCGCATTTGCCCGGTGGTAGATGACGAGTTCGAGGTCAGTAGCGTCGGCGATGGCTTCGACGTATCGAACGAGACCGTCGACGGGCGCGTTGACGAGGTACGGCGGGAGGACCAGGAGTCCCGCCGCTCCAGCGTCCTCGGCTGCGCGGGCCGCCTCGAGCGCGTGGCCGAGCGGGCCTCCGGCGCCCCCGAGGACCGGGATCTTGCTGCCCGATTCGGCAACTGCAGCGACGGAGGCGCCGATCACGGTGCCCGCCTCCTTGGCGGTCAACGAGTGGTACTCCCCCGTTCCGCAGGCGGCGAAGATGCCGCCGGGGTGATGCGGGAGCCGCGAAGCCACATGCTCGCGAGCGAGGCCGGAATCGACTGTGCCGTCATTGGCGAACGGTGTCACCGGGAAGAAGAGGATGCCGTCGAAGTGCATCGGTGCTCCTGTCGGAAGTCCTGAAGTGGGGTACTGGGGTCAGCTGAGATGGACGGAGGTCGCGGCGAGTGGCTCGCCCTCAAGTTCGGTCCGCCACGAGCGCTGGGGACGCCAGCCGAGCAGCCGCAGAGCCTTCGCCGAGGTGAAGGCCGCCTGAGTTCCGTCGAGTGGGGCGGCCATCTGCTCGGTGCCCGGGAAATACGCGGGAATGAGTTCCGCGAGGGGCTGGCGGGCCATGGCGTCGTCGGCCCCGACGAAGAACACCTCACCGTTCGGGACTTCGCGGGCCGCCTCTAGCCAGCGCTCGACGAATCCCGCAGCGTCGCGCGCGTCCACGTAGTTGAAGAGCGAGACTGCCGCGAGCTCCGGGCGCGCAAGGCGTTCCGAGACCGTGTGGCCCTGCTGGGTCGGCGCGCCCCGCCACTCCTCGGGGGAGATCACGAAGCACGGTCTGAAGGCCCCGAACCTCACCGCGTCCCCCTGCTGCGCGACGAACATCCGCACCGTCGCCTCAAGGGTGGCCTTCGACAGCGCGTACGCGTTCCAGGGCGCGATCGGGTGTTCCTCGTCGATCGGCAGATACTGCGGTGACCAGCCCTGCGGCGTCCCATAGCCGAGCACAGTGGGACTCGACGCGACGAGCACGCGATCCGCTCCGGCGTCGACCGCGGCGCTCAGCACCGAGAAGCAGAGCTGGACGTTCGTGCGGAGGATCACGTCCTCGGGGGCGCTGAACGGCACCGCGATTGCGGCGAGATGGACGACGGCGTGCGGCCGGATGGCGGCGAGGGCCGCCTTCGCCGCCGCGGGGTCTGCGAGGTCGGCCTCGTGCTGCCGGACCGACGCGGCGACGAGCGACGAGGGTGCACGGTCGAGCGAATGCACTTCGTGGCCCCGCGAGGCGAGGTGGTTGACGACGCTTACGCCAAGCCTGCCGGCTCCCCCAGTGACGGCGATCCTCATGCCCGAACCCCCGTTGCGGCACGCTCCTGTCCGGAGGCGCCCGCATCGACGGTGAGGGGCGCTTCGTCGTCGAGCGGTACGCCGAAATCGGCGAGCCTTACGGCTTGGCCCGTGCGGAGCGACTCGTTCGCGCCGATCCCGACGAGCACGCTGCGGATGCCGTCGATGTAGCCGGCCTGGCGATGCAGCGGATCCTCGCCTGGGCCGACGAAGACGTCGGAAAGGAGCATGGCGTCACCGCCGCCGTGCCCGCCCTCGCCCTCAGGAACCGCAATCTCGCGGGCAGGCTCCCAATGCCGCTGGAGGAGGATTCGAGTTGCCTCGGGACGGACCTGCTCGCCGGAGCCCTCAGCGTCAGCGGCGACGGACGGATCAAGGGTGTGCCTGTCGGGCGAAACCGAGCCGCGCTCGACGACCTCGATCTCCACCCTCCCCTCCGTCCCGTTGATCGCCACGCGGTAGCCCTCCCACGGCGAGTGGGCAACGAGCGTGTACGCCATGGACGCCCCCCGGCGATAACCGACCACGAGGCTCAGGTTGTCCTCGATGTCGATGCCTTCGGAGAAGACGTCGCGGTCGCGCTGATAGCCGTCGTCGGCCTCGCCCTCGAGATAGAGCCCTCGAAGCTTCTGGTCTGCCGCGAGGTCGAGGTTGAACGGGTCGTCCCGGTCGGGATTGTCGCGGCTCAGCTCGGGGCGCTCGCCCAGGCCTCGCTCGGCGGCGTTCTGCGCCCCGTAGAAGCGGAGGCCGCCCTGGGCGTAGACCGTTTCGGGAACGTCTCCGAGCCACCAGTTCACGAGGTCGAAATGATGCGTCGACTTATGGACGAGGAGGCCGCCGGAATTGGCCTTGTTGCGGTGCCAACGGCGGAAATAGTCGGCCCCATGGACCGTATCGAGGCACCATTCGAAATGCACCGACGTGACTTTTCCGATCCTGCCCGACTGGACGATGTCCTTGACGACCGAGTTGCGCGGCGAATAGCGGTAATTGAACGTGACGACGAGATTTGCGCCAGACGCCTCTTTTGCCCTGCGGGCCGAGCGCACGATCTCCGCGATGCCTTGGACGGTCGTCGTCATCGGCTTCTCGCAGATGACGTCGACCCCACGGTCGAGCGCCTCGGTCACGTAGCGCGCGTGGGTGTAGTCCGGTGTTGTCACGATGAGCGCGTCGGGACGCTCGACGTCGAACATCTCCTCCAGCCGGTCCGGCCGGTAGTGATGTGGCGCGGGCCAGTCCGGGCGGCGGGCGGCGATGCGGGCGTCGTGGTAGGACATCCGGTGCTCGTTCGTATCCACGAATGCGACAAGCGAGCCGAGGTCCGAATGCGGGCCCAAGAGCGCGTCGACGTACATCTCGGCCCGGGAACCTGTGCCGGCGAGGGCGTACTTCTTGCGGGGATTTTCGGTGGATGCCATGGGCCTGGGTCTCCTGCGGTGAGCGGCGTCAATGAGGCTGAGTAACCGGTTTCTCACTACCGTACTCCACGCTCGGATCCTTGCCAAGAGGTACTGGAAAGCGCATGCCCGAGGGCGACGATACCGGCAGTTCCCTGCACCTCGGCGGACCGGCCAACTTTGTCGGACCGGGCTGCCATGATCCGGGCATGAGTGGACTCAACGAATCCGGAGAACCTGAGCGCGATCCAATCGTCGTTCCCGAAGATGCCATCGACGCCCGCAGCATCGTCCGTGCGCACCGGTCAATTCCGGCATGGGTGCGGCTTGCGTTCGATGACGGACGGCCGGAACGCACCGAAAAGGGCTTCGCCCGGGCCTGGACGGACCGGCACGTGCTCGTGCAGGTGCTCTGGACAATGTCCTACTATCGGGGCGCCCGCGAGTTCTGGGTCGAGGCCGAGCAGGTGAGGCGCCGCCTCATCGAACCGCAATGGCTCGGGCGGTCCGCGTGAGAGCCGCTGCTCCACCACGAACGGCCGCTGCCATCCGGGGAGGAGCTGGACGGCAGCGGCCGCCTGACGCGCCGAGCGGGGGCGCGCTACGCGCCAACCGGGGCGTGCTCGCGGAGCTCGACGCTCGCGCGCACCGAGGCCCTGAGCGCGTCGAGGCCGCCCGTGAGCGCACGCGCAGCCCGAGCTTGGACGAGGACGTTCCCGAGCGCGGTGGCCTCGACCGGGCCGGCGAGTACGGGCAGGCCGGTCGCCTCGGCCGTGAGGCGGCAGAGGAGCTCGTTCTGAGACCCCCCGCCGACCACGTGCACGGCTCGTGGGCGGCGACCCGAGAGGGTTGTGGCCTTCTCGAGCGTGCGTGCGTAGGCGGCGGCAAGGCTGTCGAGGATACAGCGGACGACGGCGGCCGGCTCGTCTGGGAGCGTCGCGCCGCGGCGTTCGACGGCGGCCGCAATGCGCGCGGGCATATTGCCTGGGGCGATGAACTCGTCCGAGTCGGCGTCGATCTGCGGGCCGCCGGCCGGCAGCGCCCCCGCACTCGCGAGGAGCTCGGCGAGCGGGAACTCGTGCCCTGCCTCGGACCAGTGCCGTTGGCATTCACTCAGGAGCCACAAGCCGCCGACGTTGCGGAGGTAGCGGATCGTACCCTCGACGCCGCGCTCATTGGTGAAGTTCGCGGCACGGCTCGCCTCGGTGAGCACGGGCGCCTCGAGCTCGACGCCCACGAGGGACCATGTCCCCGAGGAGATGTAGGCCACGTCTTCCCCTGCGGCTGCGGGCACGGCAGCGACGGCCGACGCCGTGTCGTGGGAGCCCACGGCCACCACGGGCGTTCCCGCCGGCAGTCCCGTTCTCTCGGCTACCGTGGGAAGCAGCGTCCCGTAGGCCTCGCCGGGAGCTATGAGCTCTGGGAAGAGGCCCTCGGGAAGCCCGAGCGAGGAGAACAGCTCGGAAGCCCAGGTCCCCGTCTTTGCATTGAGCAGCCCCGTCGTGGAGGCGTTCGTCTCTTCCGTGCGGCGCGCCCCGGTGAGCCAGAATGCGAGCAGGTCCGGGATGAGGAGCGCGTGCAGCCCGTCGAGAGTCGGCTCGGCGGCAAGCTGATACAGCGTCGTGAACGGCAGGAACTGAAGTCCCGTTACGGCGTAGAGCTGCTCCGGCGAGACCTTTTCGTGGACGGCTGGCACGGTGGCTTCGGTCCGCGAGTCCCGGTAGGCGTGGACCGGGAGCCGGAGGCGCCCGGCCTGATCAACGAGCCCGTAGTCGACGGCCCACGTGTCGATGCCGATGCTCTCGATCCGCAGGCCCCGCGAGGACGCGAGTTGAGCGACCTTCGCGAGGCCGGTCTGGACTTCGGCGAAGATCCCGCACACGTCCCAGCGCAGCACTGTGGCACCCAAGCTGTTCACACCGTCGTCGAGCACTCCGTTCGGGAAGCGGTGGGCAATTTCGAGCGCGACCCGGGGCGCGCCGTCGGCCCCTCCCGAGGCCGGGCCCACCGTGGCGAGGATGACCCGCCCCGAGGAGGCGCCGACGTCGACCGCCGCAAAAGCTCTCGTCCCCACGGTTGGGCTCTCGGTCACCGGAGGAAGGCGGCGGCGACGCCGGCGTCGACGGGGATGTGCAGGCCCGTGGTGTGGTCGAGCTCATTGCTCGTCAGGACCGCGGCCGCGTTCGCGACGTGCTCCGGGAGGACCTCGCGCTTGAGGAGGGTGCGCTGGGCGTAGTACTTGCCGAGCTCCTCCTCCGGGACCCCGTAGACGGCGGCGCGCTTGGCGCCCCAGCCCCCGGCGAAGATCCCGGACCCGCGCACCACACCGTCCGGGTTGATGCCGTTGACGCGGATGCCGTACTCGCCCAGCTCCGCGGCGAGGAGCCGCACCTGGTGGGCCTGATCGGCCTTCACGGCCGAGTAGGCGATGTTGTTCGGGCCAGCGAAGACGGAGTTCTTCGACGAGATGTAGACGATGTCTCCTCCCATGCCCTGGGCGATCATGGCCTTCGCCGCGGCCTGGGAGACCAGGAACGAGCCCTTGGCCATGACATCGTGCTGGAGGTCCCAGTCCTTCTCGGAGGTCTCGAGCAGCGGCTTCGAGATGGACAGGCCCGCGTTGTTCACGACGAGGTCGATCCCGCCAAAGGCGAGGAGGGCGGCGTCGATCGCTGCGGAGACCTGGACGGCGTCGGTGACGTCAGCGCGCACCCCGATGGCGACGTCGGTGTTGCCCAGCTCCGCCGCGGCCGCCTGGGCCTTCTCGAGGTCCAGGTCGGCGATGACGACGCACGCCCCCTCCGCTGCGAGGCGGGTCGCGATGGCCTTGCCGATGCCCGACGCCGCGCCAGTCACAAGCGCGATACGGGTCGCGTGCGACTTGGGCTTGGGCATGCGGGCCAGCTTGGCCTCCTCGAGCGCCCAGTACTCGATGCGGAACTTCTCGGCCTCGTCGATCGGGGCGTAGGCCGAGATGGCCTCGGCGCCGCGCATGACGTTGATCGCGTTGAGGTAGAACTCGCCCGCGACCCGGGCGGTCTGCTTGTCCTTGCCGTAGGAGAACATGCCCACGCCCGGGACCAGGACGATGGCGGGGTCGGCGCCCCGCATCGCGGGGGAATCCGCCTGGGCGTGCCGCTCGTAGTACGCCGCGTAGTCCTCGCGGTACGCCGCGTGGAGCTCCTTGAGCCGGGCGATGCTCTCCTCGATGCCCGCGTTGGCAGGCAGGTCCAGGACGAGGGGGGCGACCTTCGTGCGCAGGAAGTGGTCCGGGCAGGACGTGCCCAGGGCAGCCAGACGCGGGTGCTCGGCGGAGGCGAGGAAGTCCAGGACCCGGCCGTCGTCGCTGAAGTGGCCCACCTGCGGCCGGTCCATCGAGGCGAGGCCGCGGATCACCGGGGCGAGCGCGGCGGCCTTCGCGCGGCGCTCGGCATCGGGCAGTGGCCCGTAGCCCTCCAGCGGCGGGCCGAACGGCTCGGGGCGGCCGTTCTCCGCGATGTACTTCTCCGCCTCGGCAATGATCCAGAGCGAGTTGGCCTCCGCCTCCTCGCTCGTCGCGCCCCACGCGGTGATGCCGTGGCCGCCGAGGATCGTGCCGATCGCCTCGGGGTGCTCCTCCTTGATCGCCGCGATGTCCAGGCCCAGCTGGAAGCCCGGGCGGCGCCAGGGGACCCACACCACGCGGCCGCCGAAGATCTTCTGCGTGAGCGCCTCGCCGTCGGCCGCCGTGGCGATCGCGATGCCGGAATCCGGGTGGAGGTGGTCCACGTGAGCGGCATCGACTAGGCCGTGCATCGCGGTGTCGATCGACGGCGCGGCGCCGCCCTTGCCGTGGAGGCAGTAGTCGAAGGCGGCGACCATCTCGTCCTCCCGCTCGACGCCCGGGTACACGCCCTTGAGTGCGCGGAGCCGGTCCATGCGCAGGACCGCGAGATTCTTCTCGGTCAGCGTGCCGAGGTCTCCCCCGGACCCCTTGACCCACAGGAGCTCGATCGACTCCCCGGTCACGGGATCGGTTTCCGTGCCCTTGGCGGACGTGTTGCCGCCGGCGTAGTTGGTGTTGCGCTTGTCGGCGCCCAGCCGGTTCGAGCGGGCGATCAGCTCGGCCACAGCCGGATTCTGCGTCTCGTTCATGATGTCCTCTGAAGTCTGTGGGGTGCTTTGGGAGTGCGGGGGTTGGCTTGTAGGCGCGGGCGGACGACGACGGCGAGCGGCCGGCGTCGTCCGCCCGGGAGGCTGGCGGGCAGGACGGAGGCTTCAGGCGCCCCAGCCGGCCTGGGTGCCGCCGACCCGAGCGTCGTTGATGAGCTTCTGGTAGCCGGAGGCAGCGTAGGCAGCCATGGGATCTGCTGGCAGTCCGCGCTCCTGCCGCCACGCTGCAAGGGCCGGGCGGACGTCCGTGTAGAAGGCGTCCATGAAGACGGCGTTGGCGGCGAGGACGTCGTGGTTGCGCTGGGCTTCGGCGAGGGCCGCCCGGTCGAGGAGCAGGGCCCGGAGGGTCATCTCCTGGACGTTGAGCACCGAACGGATCTGCCCGGGGATCTTCTCCTCGAGGTTGTGGCACTGGTCCAGCATGAGCGCCACATCCGAGTTCGGCTCGAGGCCGCCGCCGCGGACCACCTCGACCATGATGCGGAACAGTTGGAACGGGTCGGCCGCGCCGACAATGAGGTCGTCGTCCGCGTAGAAGCGCGAGTTGAAGTCGAACGAGCCGAGCTTCCCGAGGCGCAGGAGCTGCGCGACGATGAACTCGATGTTCGTGCCCGGCGCGTGGTGGCCCGTGTCGAGGCACACGAATGCCTTCTCGCCGAGGGCGAGGGTCTGGGCATAGGAGGTGCCCCAGTCCGGGACGTCGGTGTGGTAAAACGCGGGTTCGAAGAACTTGTACTCGAGGACGAGGCGCTGCTCGTCACCAAGGCGCGCATAGATCTCCGAGAGGGACTCGGCGAGGCGATCCTGCCGGGCGCGGATGTCGTCCTGGCCCGGGTAGTTCGTGCCGTCCGCAAGCCAGATCTTCAGGTCGCGCGAACCGGTCGCGTCCATGATGTCGATGCACTCGAGGTGATGCTCGATTGCCCGCCGCCGCACCGACTCGTCAGAGTGCGTTAGGGAGCCAAACTTGTAGACGTCGTCCTGGAACGTGTTCGAGTTGATCGTGCCGAGCTTCACGCCCAAGCCCTCGGCGTACTCGCGCAGCGCCGCGTAGTCCTCGACCTTGTCCCACGGAATGTGCAGCGCGACGCTCGGCGCCAGCCCGGTGAGCTCGTTGACCTTCGCCGCGTCCTGCAGCTTCTCCTGCACCGTGCGCGGTGTGCCCGGCGTGCCGAACACCTTGAAGCGCGTACCCGAGTTGCCGTACGCCCACGACGGGACCTCGATGGCGAGGCTGTCGAGCGCCTCTGGGATCTGGACGGTGCTCATGCTTGGTCTCCTGTGGTCGGGGCGGGATTGACTGGGCGTGCCTGCCGAGATTGGGCGCCGGCGAGCTGTGCTTCGAGGTTGAAGATCTCCTCGAGGGGAACGAACGATTCATCCGGCGGCGCGTCCAAGCCCTCGAAGAGATCCGCCATCTCGGCCTGCCAGCGCGCGTTGACCGCATATGCACCCATGCGGGCAGCCGCCGCTTCGAGGCTGTCCGTCTCGACGTAGCCGATCAGCAGGCCGTCCGGGCTGAGGAAGAGGGAGTAATTGTGCCACCCCGCGCTGCGGAGGGCTTCGAGCATCTCGGGCCAGACCGCAGCATGGCGGCGCTTGTACTCGTCGATGCGATCGGGATGGATCTGCTGTCGGAAACAGATCCGCCGCTGCGCTGCGGCCTCGCTCATGGTGCTCCTCGGAGGATGCTCGACTTCCGCTTCTCAAGGTTTAGGCGGAGCTTGTGAATCGATTCAAATTGCTTGAATCCAGACTAGGGCCGAAGAAGTGGCCCGGTCAACAGTGACCCCTCTCCGATTCCGACCAACTTCGAATCGCTCCGCTCGGCGCGTCGGCTCAACACGCCGGTGCAAGGACAATCGGCCGGTCAATCCCGGTCGAAAACCAACGCCGGCCGAAAGCCGAAGCGGAGAACTCGGGCACGACTGCCCCTCTGGACGAACAGCCGGCACCGTGCCAGACTTCTGGAAAACGCTTTCCGAGCACCGGCGCAAAGGAGCCCCATGAGCACGCCCGCCTCCCCCACCGCCCAAAGTGACGCGCAACGGGCGCAAACGGCCGAACCAGCGCGCATCGCCCTGGCCGGAGTCCATGGTTTCGGCCTCGTCCACCTCCGCAACCTCAAGCGCCTGCTCGAGTCAGGCGCCATCACCTTGGACGCGGTCGCCGACCCCCTCCCCCCGGAGGAAGGCAGCGTTCCGGAGGGGACGCCGTCGTACGCGGACCTGAGCGCTCTCCTTTCGGCGCGCCCCGCGCCAGACGTCGTCATCGTCGCCACGCCGCTGCAAACCCATGGCCCGCTGGGCGGCGCAGCGCTCGACGCCGGGGCTCACCTCTATCTCGAAAAGCCGCCGGTGCCGTCACTCGCCGCGTACCGCGAATTGCTCGAGCACGCCCAACGCCGGGGAGCGGCCGTCCAAGTGGGCTTCCAGAGCCTGGGCTCACACGCGCTCCCGGCCATCGAAGCGCTGCTCGCCTCAGGGGAGATCGGCGGCCTCCGCGCGGTCGGGGCATTCGGCACGTGGACGCGGGACCTCGCCTACTATGCCCGCTCACCCTGGGCTGGCAGGCGCAGCCTCAACGGCGTCGAGGTCATCGACGGAGTCGTGACGAACCCCCTCGCCCACGCCGTTGCGACCGCGCTCCGGATCGCGGGCGCAAGGAGTGAAACGGACGTCGCGAGCGTCGACGTCGATCTCTACCACGCGCACCGGATCGAGGCCGACGATACGTCGACGGTGAGGATCGTCACGGCCGAGGGCCTCCCCATCATGTGCGCCCTCACGCTGTGTGCCACCGAATCCGCGGAGCCGTGGGTCACCATCTATGGGACCGACGGGGAAGCGGATTTCTACTACACAGAAGACCGCCTCGTGGTCCGCACGGACGACGGCGAGCGCGAGGAACGGTTCGGCCGGACCGATCTGACCGAGAACCTCCTCGAACACCTGTCCTCGGGCGCTCCCCTGCTGAGTTCCCTCGCCGACGCGGGGGCGTTCATGCGCGTTCTCGAAGCGGTGCGGACAGCCCCGTCTCCCCGGCAGATCCGCGACGAGTTCGTCGAGTGGGTCGGCGAAGGGCAGGCGGCTCGGCCGATCGTGCGGGGAATCGAGGCCGCGCTGGCCCGCGCCGTCAAGAGCCAGGCGACGTTCGCCGAACTCGGCCTCCCGTGGGCGGCAGAGCAGCAGCCGCCTGCTCACCTCTCCCTTCCGGACGGGCGTCAGGTGGCCGAACTGAGGGATGGCCGTAGCATCGCTCCCAGCCTCTCCCCCCGGCCCTACCTGCACCCCGTTCGTACCCTCGGTGGAATCACGGTGAGCGATCATTTCCCTCTCGATCATCCGTGGCACCTCGGGCTCGGCATCGCTCTCCAGGACGTCTCGGGCACCAATCTTTGGGGCGGTCGAACCTATACCCGCGAGGCCGGTCGGTACGTGTGGCGTCCGGATCATGGGCGGATCGCGGTCGAGTCCGCCGATAGCGCACCCGGGTCGCTGCGCCTCGCCCTGCGGTGGGAAGCGCACGACGGCGCGACCCTCCTCCGCGAGGAAAGGCTTGCTCGCGCTGTGCCCGCGGACCGCGGTGCATGGCAGCTCGAGCTGAAGAGCCGCCTCGAGGCGGCCGGCCCAGTGAGCCTCGGGGGCCCGGGGCCGAACGGCAATGCGGGCGGAGGCTACGGCGGATTCTTCCTGCGTCTCGCCCCCTGCTCCGAGCCGATGGTCTTGACGCCCGAAGGCGAGGGCGAAGACGCGGTCCATGGCCGCCCCGCTCCTTGGCTCGCATGGAGCGCAGCGTTCGCCGGAGGCGAGGCCGGCATCGTGCTGGCCGCGCCGCCGGAGGCACCGGCCGACCCATGGTTCGTCAGGATGGCGGGCTACCCGGGCGTGGGTTCGGCGCTCGCATGGGAGCAAGCTGTGGAGCTCGAGGCGGGCGAGGCCCTCGAGCGAACGTTCCGGATGTGGTTCGTCGACGGCCGGGTAGATGCGTCCCGGGCGGCGGAACTCGTCGCGGCCGGAGGTGCCGCCTGATGCCGGGCTCGGGTGCGCTGAAACCTGTCCGACTACGAGTCGAAGGCACCACGAACTGCCTGACCTCCGGCCCGAGCCCGAGGCTTTCGTGGCAGGCTGAGCCAGCTTCTTCCGGTGGCAGCGATCCGCTGCAGCCGGTCGCCGCCGAGCCCGAGGTGAGTGCCGCCGACGGCCGGCTGCTCTGGGTGCCCGGCCCTCTCCCTCTACCGCCGCACGCGACGACGCGCGTCACCGTGCCAGCCAGTGCCGCCCTCCCGAGCGCCCGGCAGTGCAGATGGCGCGTGCGTCTCCAGACGGCCGACGGCGTCTGGGGACCTTGGAGCGAGCAGCAGTCATTCGCTACCGGGCTGCAGGACGAGGACTGGTCTGCCCCCTGGATCGGCCGGAGGGGAGGGGGCCGCCCGCCCCTGCGGCTCGCCGAGGGCTCCCTGCGCTGGCACGGCACGCCCTTCCTCCCCATCCCCGCCGAGGCCGGGCCCGAGTTTGTCATCGAGGCCGAGATCCGGCCAGTCCTCGGCGCCGCGGGCCTTGCCTTCCACTCCGAGGGCCCCGGAAGCGGCCTTCTCCTGGAGATGGAGCGCGGCGGCCGTCTCGTACTGCGGCCACTCCCATCGTGGGAGCAGCCGGCCGAACCCGTTGAGTGGGCGAGCCCACCGCTGGCCGAGGCCTACGCGCCAGCTTCAGCTGAGGGCAGGCAAAGCGCCGAGATCCCCGCCCGGCCCGGGGACGGGCCGTGGCACCGCGTCAGGCTGGAGGCCCGCCTCGGCCGGCTCGCGGTCGCCGTCGATGGACGCCACGTGCTCGGGGCACCACTGCCCACGCCCACCGGGTCTCGCCTCGCGCTCCACGCGGCGCCGCGCGCCGAAGGCGCCCTGCGTTCCCTTACCGTCGCGGATGCCCAGGGCGCCATCCGGTTCCGCTACGACGCCGCCCGATTCCCCGAAGACGCCGAACAGGGCCTCGACGGCTGGCCCACGGAGACGCCCTTCCGCCAGCCGGACGAATGGACCATGTTGCGGACCGAGATCGGGCTCGAGGGACGCGTGCAGCGAGCCGTCCTGTACGGCGCCGCCCGGCATCAGGCATGGGTATCCGTCAACGGGAGCGAGGTCCTCGCCCTTTCGTCCTTCGGCTACGCGGGCGAGGACTACTACGACGCGGCGGACGTCACCCAAGCCCTGCTCGCGGCAGGGCCGAAGGCCGCTGTCGCCATCCTCTCCCACTGGTACGGGCCGGGCCAGGGCCGCGCATCGACGGAGCCCGGAGTCATCGCCGAACTGCGGGTCGAGTACGACGACGGCCGGCACGTCACGTACGGCACCGGGCCCGAGTGGCGGGTCGCCGAGGCCCCCTACGCGCAGGCCGGCTACCGCAACGACGAAGGCGACCCCATCGAACACCGGCTCGCCGAACCGCCCTCGGGCTGGGACGAGCCAGGATTCGACGACGGCGCGTGGTCGCCTGCCGTCGTCCTCGGGACGCACCCGTCGGAATCCTTCCCCGCAGCGCTTCACGCCCGGCGAGCTCAGGTCGCGGAGCAGCGCGAGGAGCCCGTCCGTTGGCTCGAGGCCCGCGACGGGATTCCGGTCGCCGACTTCGGCACGGTCCGAGCACGGCGGCCCCGCGTCGCGTTCGCCGCGAGCGGGAGGCGGGAACACGTGCGGCTGCGGGCGGGGTACGGGCTCAAGGATGACGGCCGAGTCGATGACTCCAAGACCGCGAGCCAGAACACGGACATGTCCTTCCTCGCAGGGGCGGGCGAGGGAAGCCAGTCGTTCGAGGCCCGCGTGCACCTCGGCTTCAGGTACCTGGAGTTCGAAGGCGCGCGTCCCGCCCACCTGGACGCCGCCGTCGTCCACGCCGCCCACCCGGCTGCCGCCGTCGTCCGATGTTCAGACCCCGAGCTCACCCGGGTCCTCCAGCTCCTCCAGGATTCTGCACTCCACGGGGTGCAGGAACGCTTCGTCGACACGGCTACGCGCGAGAAGGGCCAGTTCCTCGCGGACGCCGCCAACATCTCCTACGCGACGATGGCCGCATTCGGCGAGCGGGAGTTCACGCGCCAGGCCCTCCGCGAATTCATGTGGTCCGGTCGGCGCTATTGGGATTCTCCCTCAGAGCACGGCCGGGTCAACGCCGTGTACCCCAACGGCGACGGGAAGCGCGACATCCCGGATTTCAGCCTCATGCTGCCCGAGTGGGTCGAAGCGTACTGGCGGCACACGGGCGACGACGCGTTCGTCGCCGAACTCCTGCCCCAGCTCGAGGCGACGTGCGGCTACGCCCTCCGCTCCCTCGCCGAGGACGGGCCATGTGCAGGCCTCGTCACGGACCTTGAGGGTGGATCGGGTCCGTACCTCCACGGCATCGTAGACTGGCCGGCCCCCAACCGTTTCGGGTACGACATGTCGACCGCCGCCCGGACCACCGTCAACGCCCAAGCGTTCTCTGCGCTCTCCGCCACGGCCCGCCTCTCCGGCGTCGTCGGCCTCGAGCGGCAGGAAGCCGCTCTCGCGTCGCGGGCCGAAGTCCTCGCAAAAACCATGGACCGGCTGCTCCGCGTCGATGGCGTGTTCGTCGACGGTCTGCGGGCGGACGGCTCTCCGAGCCCGCACGCCTCCCAGCACGCGACCGCCTTCCCGCTCGCGGTCGGAGCTACCCGGCGGGAATACGTGGCGAGCGACGCCCAGCGCGTAGCCTCGCTCGGACTCCGCATGGGTCCGATGACGTGGCACCGGCTCCTCTCGGCTCTCGTGCAGGCCAGCCGGGTGGAGGACGCTCTCAGCGCCGTGCTCGACGACCCCTCCCGGGGTCCGCTCGCATGGCTGGCGAAGGGAGCGACCTTCGCGTGGGAGTCGTGGGAGCTTGCCGAAGGATCGGACCACAGCCAGTCTCACGCGTGGGCCGCGCCGGCGTGGCCGGTGCTCGTGGAGGGCATCTTGGGTCTGCGCCGCGTCGCCCCGGGCCGGTTCGAGATCCGGCCGCCCCAGTGCCGCCTCGACTGGGTGAACGCCGAGCTGCCGCTTGACGAGGGAACGCTCAGGATCAGGTGGCGACGAGAGCAGAACGGGGCCGACGACGGCGATCTCACCGTTGAGTGCGACCTTCCGCCGGGCGTCGAAGTGACGCCGTTCGTTTCGTCTCGGCTATCGGTTTGACCAGCCCGAACAAGCGTTACAGAGAAGCCGATCATGATCGCGCGAAACCTTTCGAGGCGCGATAGTCTCCCTGCATGAGCCGCACCCATCCTTCCCCCGCGCCGTCCCACGGGGCTGCGAGCATCCGCGACGTCGCGGAACTCGCCGGCGTCTCCGTGGGCACGGTGTCCAACGTCCTCAACCGCCCGGACATCGTTCGGGCGGTGACCGTTGAACGGGTCCACGCGGCCATCAAGCAGCTGGGCTTCGTGCGCAATGACGCAGCGCGCCAGCTTCGGGCGGGGCGTTCGACGACGATCGGCCTCGTCGTGCTCGATGTCCGGAACCCCTTCTTCACGGACGTCGCGCGCGGTGCCGAGGACGAGGCCGCCCGTGACGGCCTCTCCGTCGTCATGGCCAACAGCGACAGGTCTCCCGAGCGGGAGGCCGCGCACGTCGACTATTTCGAGACGCAGCGCGTGCTCGGCCTGCTGATCTCCCCCATCGGTGACCTCGGCGAGCGCCTCGAGCGGCTCCGCGGGGCGGGGACCCCTGCGGTTCTCGTCGACAGGGTCGCCGGGAGCCGCAGCCTCAGCTCAGTCGCGGTCGACGACGTCGAGGGCGGTCGCATCGCGGCTCAGCACCTGCTCGACCTCGGGCGGCGGCAGCTCGCGTTTGTAGGGGGCCCGGCCGACCTCGCCCAGATGCAGGATCGCCTCGCGGGTGTCGAGAGGGCGGCTGCCGGCGTCGAAGGTGCGAGCGTCGAGGCGATCGAGACGCTCGGACTCAGCTTCGAGGACGGCCGCCGCGCCGCGCGAGCCCTCCTCGCCCGGCACGCTCCCGACCGGCCCGACGCCCTCGTTGCGGGCAACGACCTCGTCGCGATCGGTGCGCTCCAGGTCCTCATGGGCGAGGGCCATCTGCGCGTTCCGGAGGATGTCGCCATCGTGGGCTACGACGACATCGACTTCGCGAGTGCGGCGGTTGTCCCGCTTTCTTCGGTCCGCCAGCCGCGCGACCTCATCGGCCAGACCGCCGTCCAGATCCTCCGCGAGGAGGCCGAGGATCCCTCGCTCGCCCCGCGCAACCTCGTGTTCAAGCCCGAACTCGTGATCCGCGAATCGACGGCCGGGCGAGCGTAGCCGCCTAGCCCTGCTGGCGGCCCGGTTCCTTCCGGCGCCACTTCGGGAGGTTCGCGATGATCTCAGCCGCGCCCTTCGCGGCCCGCTCGACCGTCCGTTCGACGGTGCGCTGGATCTGCTGCGGCCGGGTGCCGGACGCTGCCGCGACTCCCGCTGGCGAGGGAGCCAGGGGTTCGATGCCGGCGCCGGCTACGGCAGGTGTCGCCACGGGCGCCGAGGAAGGCACGACGGCGACGCCCGCCGAAGGTGCCGACGCCTCCTCGGGTGCGGGAGCCGCCGTCGTCCACAGGGAGGTGAGCCAGCCGCCGACCTCGGCGAGCGGCTCGAGGCGGAGCGCGTAGTAGCGCTTCTGCCCTTGGGCGCGAGTGGTGACGAGGCCGGCGTCGCGGAGGACCTTGAGGTGCTTAGACACCGTGGGCTGGCTCGCGTCGAGGGCCTCGACGAGCTCGCCCACTGCCTTGTCGCCTGCCCGCAGTTCACGAAGTATGGCCCTGCGGGTATGGTCGGCGATGACGGCAAAGATGTCAGTCATCATGCCTCCAGCCTACCGATCTGGGACGCCCTCGGCGCTCGCCTCAGTCGAACCACGGGTCCAGCCCGTGAAGGGGAAAGACTTCCTTCCGGGTCGCCATGATCGCGCGGTCCACGGCGTCGTTCGGGTTGAAGCCGACGTCCCACGAGCGCCACCAGGTGTCCGCTTCCTCCCCCATGCTCCCGGGGAGATCTTCGCCTGGCAAGAGCCGCTCAGGGTGGCGCTCCCGGACGTATTCGCGCCACGATTCGGGGATGGGCGTGCCCAGCTGGATCGGGTGCCCGGCGGCAATTCCCACAAGGTGTGTCCACACGCGCGGAACAACGTGGATGACGTCGTAGCCGCCGCCGCCCGTGGCGATCCAGCGGTCAGAGCAGAAGCGACCCGCCAGGTGCGAGACGGTCAGGGCCACCTCGCGTTGGGCGTCGATGCTCGTTCGGAGGTCCGCGAGGGGATCCCGGGCGTGCGAGTCGCACCCGTGCTGGCTGACGATCACCTCCGGCCGGAACGCCTCGACCAGCGCCGGGACGACGGCGTGGAACGCGCGCAGCCACCCGCCGTCGCCCGTCCTCGCGGGGAGCGCGACGTTCACGGCCATCCCGGCCGCGTCGGGGCCGCCGATCTCGTGCGGGAACCCCGTGCCGGGGAACAGGCTGAGCCCACTCTCGTGGAGCGAGACCGTCAGGACGCGCGGATCGTTCCAGAAGACGCCCTGCGTCCCGTCGCCGTGGTGCACGTC
>NZ_JTDL01000131.1 GCF_000802235.1 Sinomonas humi | reverse complement strand
GCATGACCCCGATCCAGGCCGCGAAGCTGGGCAAGGCGCTCGAGCCGTACGACCTGTTCTGGCTCGAGGACTGCACCCCCGCGGAGAACCAGGAGGGGCTGCGCCTCGTGCGCCAGCACACGACGACGCCGCTGGCCATCGGGGAGATCTTCAACACGGTGTGGGACTTCCAGCTGCTCATCCGCGAGCAGCTCATCGACTACGTGCGCGCCGCCTCGACGCACTTCGGGGGAATCAGCCCGCTGAAGAAGGTCATGGACTACGCGGCCCAGTACCAGATCAAGTCCGGCTTCCACGGGCCCACGGACATCTCCCCGGTGGGGTTCGCGGCGCAGCTGCACGTGGGCCTGGCGATCCACAACTATGGGATCCAGGAGTACATGCAGCACTCGGACGCGACGAACACGGTGTTCGAGCAGTCCATGACGTTCATCGACGGGTACCTCCACCCCGGGGACAAGCCCGGCCTGGGCGTCGAGTTCAACGAGGAGGCCGCGGCGTCGTTCCCGTACCAGCAGGCCTACCTGCCGTACAACCGCCTCATCGACGGCACGGTCCACGACTGGTGACGGAGGTGGGCGGGGTGCCGAAGGTGTTGCACGTCATCGTGATGGGCGTCTCGGGCTCGGGCAAGAGCACCGTGGGGGCGTTGCTCGCGAAGGAGCTCGGCGGCGAGTACCTCGACGGCGACGTGCTGCATCCGCAGGCCAACATCGACAAGATGGCCGCGGGCATTCCGCTGACCGATGAGGACCGCGAGCCGTGGTTGCGGATCATCGGCGAGCGGATGGCCGAGGCGGACGGCGTCATGGTGATCGGCTGCAGCGCGCTTCGGCGCAAGTACCGCGACCTCATCCGGCACGCCGCGCCCGACACGCGGTTCGTGCACCTCGTAGGCACGCATGAGATCCTCGCCCAGCGCATGAAGACCCGACCCGGCCATTTCATGCCTCCGGCCCTGCTCGACTCCCAGATCGAGACGCTCGAGGATCTCGAGCCCGACGAGGTGGGCGAGGTCTTCGACATCGCCCAGACACCGGAGCAGATCGCGCACGAGGCCGCGGAGTGGCTGCGCTCCCGCTAAGAGTCACTTCATTACGCCGTCACTCTTGCTGGTCGGGCGGCCTCGGCTAGCCGGGAAGAATCAAGGGAGGACGACGGCGAAAGGCGCCTTTCGCCGTCGTCCTCCCTTTCGACGGATGTATTGGGAGATTTCTCCCAGTTTTGCCGCGTGTTCACTGGACATTAAGCTTTTGTGCGTTTTTCATGTGTGCACTGACTTCATCTGCGCACTGGGGGGCACCCCGAAACCGGACAAGAAGGCTGATATGGGCACCGTCAAGGCCGAGCATCCTCGGCCCCGCCACTTCCTCCTCCACCTCAGCGACACGCACCTGCTCGCGAGCGGTCAGCTCGGTGGTCACCTTGACTCGGGGGAGAGCCTCGAGCGGGTCTTCGAGCAGGCGGCCGACGCCGGCGGCTCACCTGAGGCGATCATCGTGACGGGAGACCTCGCCGACCGCGGGCAGGTCGCTGCCTACGAGCGGCTCCGGAAGATCGCCGAGCCTGCGGCCGAGCGTCTCGGCGCGCGCCTCATCTGGGCGATGGGCAACCACGATGACCGCGCAGCCCTCCGGAGTGCCCTCCTCGATGAGGAACCCTCGACCGAACCCCTCGATCGGGTCCACTGGCTCGGAGGGCTGCGAGTCATCACCCTCGACACGACCGTGCCCGGCTACCACCACGGCGAGCTAGAGCCCTCTCAGCTCGAGTGGCTCGCGGAGGAGCTCGAGTTCCCGGCGCCGGACGGGACCCTGCTCGCGATGCATCACCCGCCCGTGCCATGCGTGCAGGAGCTTGCCGTGCTCGTCGAGCTGCGCGGCCAGGCCGCCCTCGCCGAAGTGCTCGAGGGGACCGACGTCCGCGCCATCCTTGCCGGCCACCTCCATTACTCCACGAGCGCGACGTTCGCCGGCATCCCCGTCTCTGTTGCCTCGGCGACCTGCTACACCCAGGACCTCGCCGCCGTCGTCGACGCTGAGACCGGGATCCGCGGCACTCGCGGCCGCGACACGGGCCAGGCGTACAACCTGGTGCATGTCTACGGCGACACCGTCATGCATTCGGTTGTGCCAGCCGCGGGCGGCCAGACGGTCGGCAAGGAGGTAGCGCCGAGCGAGGTCGCACGCATCCTCGCTCAAGCCGGAGTCGAGTTCCCCGTGGACGAGGGCGCCTTCCACGACGACTCGCACCCGACGACAGGCATCCTCCCAGTCCTCTGACGTTTCGGGTACGCCAACTCTCCTCCTAGGGCGTTTCGGGTACGCCAACTCTGTCTGCCCCCCCGACTGGCACTTGGGGTGTCAGTAGTTGGTGTACCTGAGACAGAAATGGCGGGGAGTTGGCGTACCTGAGACGACTGGGAGGGGGAGTTGGTGTACCCGAGACGGTTAGGGGTGGGGGCGCTCCCATGGGGCGGGGATCGGGAAGTACTTCTCCAGGAAGTCCGTCACCCTCTCCTGCCGCTCCTGCGCCGGGACCTCGGGGAATGAGCCGTCATTGAGGCAGAAGAAGTCCTGATTGCGCTTCTTGAGGAGTTTTCGCAGCAGCTCGAGCCCCGCATACATCGTGGTGTCCACGTACAGGACCTTGGCATTGGCCTGAGTCACCGCGCGCCCCGTGAGCAGGGCGTAGTAGTGGTACAGGGAATTCGTGACCGAGATGTCGTCCTTGGCGCGGAAGCGGCTCGCCGCCGTCGCCTTGAACTGTGGCGCGAATTCCTCCTCCATTTCAAGCAGCACGCTCTTTCGCATAGGCGCTGCGGCGTGCTCGAGATGCCGGGTCGTGATGCGTCCGAACCGTTCGTAGAGGAGCCGGCGGTTCACCCGGGCCGCGTTCTCGAAGCCCGATCGCGAGAGATGGTTGTCGCCTAGGCCGATGCGCGTTGTTGCCTCGATGAATTTGGTGATTCCACCCGGTGAGAAGAACATGTCGGGGCCGATTGGCCGGCCAAAGAACATGTCGTCATTGGAATACAGGAAGTATTCCGAGAGGCCCTCGATGTGCTGGAGCTGGGATTCGATGGCCTGTGAGTTGAACACCGGCAGCACTGACGGATCCCGGAAATGCTCCTCGGCCCGGACGATGGTGATCTTCGGGTGGCTTGCATCCAGCCAGTCGGGGATCTTCGAGTCGGTGCAGATGAAGATCCGCCGGATCCATGGGGCGAACATGTGCACGGAGCGCAGGGCGTACTTGAGCTCGTTGATCTGGCGGTAGCGGGCCTCTGCCTCATCGCCCTCGCCGAGGGGCACGCCCGGGAGGAAGGACGCCCGGTAGCGCAGGAAGTCGGGGTCGCTCCCGTCGACCCACGAGAACACAATGTCGATCTCGAAGTCGATATCCGTCGCGTGGTCCGCGAACATGTTCTCGATCGTTGGCCACGTGCGCCCAAACCGCTCGACGGTTCCACGGACGGCCTCCGTGCCGGGAAGCGTGCGGCGCGTGAGCGAGTTCTCGATGGGGAGGTGCAGGAGATCGTCCTCCCACTTCCAGAGCTCGATCTGGACGCCGGTCTCCTGCCTGTAGAGGAGGCCCCCCTCGGGCTCGAGGCGGGGCCGGTAGAGCCGGAACATCCGAGCCGTCGCGTTCGCTGCGAGGCGCCCGTCGGCCACGAGCAGCGCGTCGCGCTGCCTGGCGTCGACGGTGATGGAGTAGAAGGGCTCGTTGCGGCAGGCGGCGACGAGGGCGTCGCGGAGGTCTCTGCGCCGGGTCCAGTCGACCGCGATGACCGGCCGAGCGTCATTGCCGCGGACCAGGAGGAAGGGGATCCCCGCGTCGTCGAGCACGTCGCGCACGAACAGGAGATCCTCGACCATCGCCTCGTGCGGCGTGAGGGTCCGGTTTATGAGCGCGTAGCCACGCTTGGTCTTGATGACGTCGTCACGGTCCGCGAGGCGCCGTCCTGCTGCAGCAGAGGTGACCTCCTGCGCAGGTTCGACTTCCACGGCGTCGGGCGTGGCGAAGTAGACCTCGTCGGGGGTCGTGGAGTCCATGGATGCCTTTCGCGCGCTTGTGCTTGCGGCGCCGCCCAATCGTGTCGGAGGCAGCAACTAGAATCGTAGCCATGACTGCGCCCCTTGACTCAGCACTGCCCGACCTGGCCGCCGCCCGGGCGCGCCTCCTCGAGCTCATCAAGGAGCTCGCCGTCGTACACGGCCGCGTGACGCTTTCGAGCGGCAAGGAGGCGGACTACTACATTGACCTCCGCCGCATCACCCTTCACCATGAGGCCTCGCAGCTCGTGGGCCGCGTCATGCTCGACCTCATCGATCAGGCTGGCGTCGGCGTCGAGGCCGCTGGGGGCCTGACGATGGGTGCCGACCCTGTGGGAACAGCGATCATGCACGCTGCGCGCGAGGCCGGCCGCGAGGTCGATGCCTTCGTGGTCCGGAAGGCGCAGAAGTCCTATGGGATGGGCCGGCAGGTCGAGGGCCCCTCGGTCGAGGGTCGAAAGGTCGTCGTCGTCGAAGACACCTCGACGACGGGCGGTTCGGCGCTCACCGCCGTCGAAGGCGTGCGGAACGCGGGCGGCGAGGTGACCGCCGTCGTCGTCATTGTGGACCGCGCTACGGGCGCGAAGGAGCGCATCGAGGCCGAGGCCGGCGTGCCGTACCTCTATGCCTTCAGCAAGGATGAGCTCGGACTCGACTGAGCGGCCGCAAGGAGATCCCGGCCTCGACGAGGCCGGGATCCGACGCCTTGCCGCGATGCTGCGCTCGGCAGAGCGCATGCGGCGCATTTCGCGCCGCGCGTTCCTGAGCGGGTCCATCACTGCGGGGCTCCTCGCTGCCGACATGCTCACAACCCGGGTGATCCAGAACCAGCGCCGGCAGACCGTCATGCTCACCGCGGACGACGACGACGCCAAGCGCCGCTTTCCCGGCACCTCCTGGGTCCTGTTCCCCGGCTACAAGACCAGCTGGGAGGAGGCTCAGCTCATCATCACGCTGCTCGCGCCGTCGCTTGGAGACCGCGGGCAGCTCGCGGCGGTGGGCTACTCGAACGACGGGCTCGACGTCGACCAGGTCATCGCGGCAATCCTCGGGTACGCGAACAAGAACCGGCTCACGGAGCTGCACTTCTACGGGCACTCGTTCGGAGGGATGCTCGCCGTCGACGTGGCGTCCCGCTTGCTGGACTTGGCGGCGTCGACCGGCGCGAACGTTCCTCGCGTCGGCGCGATCGTCCTCGATTCCTCGCCCGCCTCGAAGTACGACGTCAAGGACCTGACCTGGTTCGAAGGCATCGTCGACCTGTACGAGCTGGGGTTCCGCGTTCCGTCAGTGCTTCGCGGCGGCTACGAGCTCGGCGAACGGATCGTCAACAAGCACGAGCGGACCTGGACACAGGTCGTCGACCAGACACTCGAGCAGCTCACGCCGCTCGCGCCGTCGAGCGTGCTCATCCAGACGGAGTCCCAGTACATCTACGACTGGGAGGGCAGCCGGTTCACTGGCGAATTGGGGCAGATCCAGATGGGCTTCATCGGGAACCCCGGGGACCAGACCGTGGACTACGACTCGGCCCGGGCGCGCTGGCAGCAGTACTTCCCGGACAATCTCGTCTCGTCCTCGCTCCAGACAACGGGTGCCTTCCCAGCGCACGCAAGCCCCCAGTGGAACGCGGCGCTCTACAACAACGTGCTCGGGAAGCTGCTCCCGCTGCTGCTCCCGCTGCCGCGCCCCATCGGAGGGGCGGGCGGCGGGGTGGCCTAGCCTACGAGAGCGAAGACAGCGCGCTCAGGCCGGCGGTCGGGAACGGGCGCGGGAAGACGCTCGGCTCGGGGGACGGCGGTGCAGCCAGCTCCACCGCGACGGGCTCGGAGCCGACGGCGACAATCCCGCCGCGCACACTCACGTCGAGGGACTCCCCGGCTTCGACCTGCAGCTCGAGCTGGCCCTGGGTGAGCCGCGCGCGCAGGGAGCGGCCCTGGAGCTGCAGCCGGAATTCGAGGCTCTCCCAATCCTCAGGAAGGCGCGGGTCGAAGTACGGCAACGGCCCTTGGTCGCGGAAGCCTGCGAAGCCGTTCACGAGCGCGGCCCACACGCCGCCCGCGGAGGCCGTGTGGACGCCGTCGATCGTGTTCTCGTGCAGGTTGTCGAGGTCGATGAACGCGGCCGTGTTGAAGTGGCGCACCGCCTCGGGGGTGTAGCCGACCTCGGCCGCCATGATTCCCTGGACGCAGGCGGAGAGCGTCGAGTCCCCGGTCGTGATGGGGTCGTAGAAGTCGAACGCGCGCTGCTTCTCCTCGGCGGTGAAGTCCTGCCACTGAAGGAGCATCGCGAGCACGGCGTCCGCCTGCTTCAGGACCTGGTGCCGGTAGATGACGAGCGGGTGGAAGTGCAGGAGCAGCGGGTACTGCGAGCGGGGCGTCTCCCAGTCCCACGGCTCGAGTGTCATGAAGTCGTTGTCCTGCGCGTGAACCCGCATGTCCGGGTCGTAGGGAAGCGCCATGCGCTCTGCGATGTGCGACCACAGGAGCCGCTCGGTGTCGGAGACGGCCGGGTGGGCGAGCGACGCGGCGGCGCGCAGATTGAAGCGCGCCATGACGTTCGTGTACAGGTTGTCGTTAACGACCGCCGTGTACTCGTCCGGCCCCGTGACGCCGTGGATGTGGAACTGGCCGTTCTTGCCGAAGAACCCCAGCGAGGCCCACATGCGGGCGGTCTCGATGAGCAGCTCGCCGCCTATGCCTCCGAGGAATTCCTGATCCCCGCTGGCCCACGCGTAGCGTGCGGCGGCGTAGGCGATCGCCGCGTTGATGTGGAACTGCGCCGTGCCCGCCGCGTAGTAGGCGCTCGCCTCCTGGCCGTTGATGGTGCGCCACGGGAACAGGACGCCGTCCACGTTGAGCTCGGAGGCCCGCGCCGCGGCGGCGGGCAGCATCTCGTGGCGGAACTGCAGCACCTGCCGGGCCGCCTCGGGGTCGGTGTAGGTGAGGTAGGGGAGGACGTAGATCTCCTGGTCCCAGAAGTAGTGCCCCTCGTAGCCCGAACCGGTCACACCCTTCGCCGGAACGCCCGCGACGCCCGCGTGCGAGGTCGCCTGCGCGAGCTGGAAGAGGTTCCAGCGCACGGCCTGCTGGAGCTCGGGCGATCCGCCGATCTTGATGTCCGCGGCCGCCCAGTATCGCTCGAAGCGGGCCCGGCTCTCCTCGAGGAGCTCGTCGAATGTGCGAAGCGAGGCTGCAGCGGCCTCTGCGAGGGCACTCACGCAGCCAGTCGGCTCGAGCGCATCGCCCGCGAGATCGGGCGCGTTCTCCGCACCCACCGCGTAGCTCACACGCTTCTCGAGGCGGAACGTCTCGTGCGGATCGATCGGCAGGACGTAGCGGACGCTCCCGCGATCCGCCTCGGCCTCGGTCGAGAAGGGCGGCATGGGCGTGTTCGCGACGTGGTCGACGGCGACCGCGACGTGCTGCCGCGAGGCCACCGTGGTCCACGCGAGGCGCAGGTTCCCGTTGGCGCCCTCCGCGAGAGCGGAGTCGAGGACGCGGCCCGCGTGGCGGCCCGCGCGGCGCGGATCGTGGTCCGAATGGTCATCGCGCGGCTGGTCCTGGCGGTTGACGACGACGGAAGCCACGTCCGCGACGATCCGGCGGTCCGCGCTGATCTCGAGTTCGATTCCGAGGCTCGCGCGCGAGGCCGCGCCGATGACCCGCCGCTCGCGCGTCGTGACGCGTGCGCCGGACAGGCACTGCCACACGATGGTGGACTCGTAGACGCCCGTGCGGAAGTCGAGACGCCGCTGGAAGTCGGCGACCTCGGAGCTGGCCAGGCTGAGCTGTTCGCCGTCCACACGCACGACCGTCTCGTGGGCGTCAGGAACGTACAGGATGCGCTGGCCCTGCTTCGCGAAGCCGTACGCACTCTCCGCATGGCGGATGTCGAACGTCTCGTGGAAGCCGTTGAGGAACGTGCCGGGAAGGGCTCCGTCGGATTCGGCCATGTGCGCTCCGCGGATGCCGAGGTGGCCGTTGCCGAGGCTGAAGAGCGTCTCGAGCGTTCCCTCGGTGCCGGGGACGTGGCTTGCCTCGACAAGCGCCCACTCGTCGAGCGGGAAGCGGTGACGGTCTGCGGTGACAAGGGTCATGGAGGTGCCGTTTCTGGAGGGGATGGCCCGGGCTGTTCGGCGCCCGGTCCGCAGGGGTTTTTGCAGGAGGGTCTAGATGAGTTCGGCGAGGTCGTCGACGACGTAGGTCGCACCGGCCGCCTTGAGGACGTCGGCCCCGGCTCCGCGGTCCACGGCGACGACGGCTCGGAAATAGCCCGCCGCGCCCGCCTGGACGCCGGAGACGGCATCCTCCACGACGACGCAGGCCGAGCTTGGCACGCCGAGCAGCTCGGCGGCGCGGACGAACGTCGAGGGGTCCGGCTTCCCGGGCAGGCCCTCGCGAGCCGCCACCGCGCCGTCGACCACTACCGGAAAGGCGCCCGCGAGGCCTGCCGCCCGGAGCACGGCCGGGGCGTTGCGGGAGGAGGAGACGACGGCGAGCTTGAGGCCGCGCGCCTGGGCAGCCTCCACGAGGCGCACCGATCCGGGATAGGGATCGACGCCTTCCGTCTCGATGATCGAATTGAAGAGGCGATTCTTCCGGTTGCCGAGGCCCTGGACTGTCTCGTGGGCGGCGTCGTCGTCATCCGGGCCTTCGGGAAGCGTGATCTCGCGGGAGGCCAAGAAATCGCGGACGCCGTCAAAGCGGGGCTTGCCGTCGATGTGGTCGAAGTAATCGGCGTCGGCGTACTCGGGGCCGCGGCCGACGGCGGCGAGGTATTCCTCAAAGAGGCGGCGCCACGCGAGCTCGTGGACGACCGCCGTGGGAGTGAGGACCCCGTCCAGATCGAAGAGCAGGGCTTCGGTGCCAGTCCAGATGTCAAGCTTGGTCTGGGACAGCATCGGCATTGTCCTAACTGGTTCAGCGCCGGGAGCGGCGGGTGTTCTTGTTGAGCAGTGAGCTTATGGGCCCCGACGCCCGGAAGAGTGTAAGCAGGTGCTGCAAGCGTTTACAAGGCCGTTGGCGGAAGCCCCGGCACGACCGTTCCGTCTGCCCGGACTAGAGCTGCTTCAACAGCTCAGCGACTGAGTTCACGACCTGGTTCGGGCGGAACGGGAACGTCTGAATATCCTGCTGCTGGGTGATCCCGGAGAGGACCAGGACAGTGTGGAGCCCGGCCTCCATGCCAGCGACGATGTCCGTATCCATCCGGTCGCCGATCATTGCCGTGGTCTCGGAGTGGGCGTCGATCTGGTTCATCGCCGACCGGAACATCATGGGGTTGGGTTTGCCGATCGTGTACGGCTCGCGCCCCGTGGCCTTCGTGATGAGCGCAGCGATCGCGCCCGTCGCGGGCAGGACGCCTTCCTTCGACGGGCCGGTCGCATCGGGGTTCGTCGCTATGAAGCGCGCACCGTCCACGATGAGGCGGATCGCCGTGGTGATGGCGTTGAACGAGTAGGTGCGCGTCTCGCCGAGCACCACGTAGTCCGGGTCCTGGTCGGTGAGGATCACGCCAGCCTCGTGGAGCGCCGTCGTGAGCCCGGCCTCGCCTATGCAGTAAACCCGTGCACCCGGCATCTGGTCCTTGATGAAGACCGCGGTCGCGAGTGCCGAGGTCCAGATGTTCTCCTCGGGGATGGACAGCCCCGAGGAGCGGAGACGGGCCGCGAGGTCACGCGGTGTGAAGATCGAGTTGTTCGTGAGGACGAGGAACCGCCTGGACGTGTCGACCCAGCGCTGGATGAGTTCGGGGGCGCCGGGGATGGGGTGGTTCTCGTGGACGAGCACGCCGTCCATGTCGGTCAGCCAGCACTCGATCTCCTCGCCGCTGCGGTACACGACCTTGCTCCCCACGGGGGCCGGGGTGGGGATCGTGTCGGTGTCCGGAGGGGTCGCGAGAGAGCCGTCGCGCTCGGCGGTCGTGGAAGTGGGGTCGGCCATGGTTCCTCCTAATGGGGGACGGTCTTGGTCCAGTCTTCCACCTCGCCTGTTACCCGTGGGAATGAGTTTCCGCACATCCGCAGATGCGGAACGGAACAGCTTCTGCTTCCGCATCTGCGCCTCTAGACTCGTGCCATGCCCCTCATCCGAATCGCCGAGGCCGCGAGCCTCCTGGGCGTGAGCGACGACACCGTGCGCCGTTGGGTCGACTCCGGCGTCCTCACCGCCACGAAGGACCCCTCCGGACGCTCCGCAGTCGACGGCGCCGAACTCGCCGACCTCGCCCGCCGGCAGGCGAGCACGCCCCGCGACTCAAGCGGCGTGGCCCGCTCGGCGCGCAACAGCTTCGCCGGCCTCGTGACGAGCGTGATCGAGGAC
>NZ_JTDL01000130.1 GCF_000802235.1 Sinomonas humi | reverse complement strand
CCCTTGTCCCCGTGCCGAACCAGCTCGTACTCATGGACCAGCTCACGGACCTCCTCCACCGTCCTGCCCAGAATCATGGACACAGACCTCCTCCTTCGCCGATCGGAACTGACTCACAACCAGCTTGGCAAAGAGGGCAGGGCGAAGTTGGCGTACCCGAAACGGTCAGTGGGCGAGTTTCTCGATCGCCGATTTCGCGGTCGGATCTGACTCGTCGAGGAACTTCCCGATCCGCTCGGGCTCGCCGTCCTCGCCGATCGCGGAGGAGGCGCGCCCGAGGTCGTACAGAGCCCGGAGGAACCCCTGGTTCGGCTCGTGCTCCCACGGGACGGACCCCGCCCCGCGCCAGCCGTTGCGGCGCAGGGCGTCGAGGCCACGGTGATACCCCACTCGGGCGAAGGCGTACGCCTCGACGATGTTGCCCGCGGCCCAAGCCTCCTCCGAAAGGAGCGCCCACAGGAGCGACGACTCAGGGTGCTTCACCACGAGGTCGCGCGGCGAGTGCCCGGTCGCGAGCCCCTGGTACACCTCGGTCTCGGCCGGGAGCCGAGTGGGCTCGGGGCCGAGGAGGTTGGTTCGGAATTCGTCACTCATTCTGGTCCTCCGGCCGAAGGCTACTTGATGGACTTGCCCTCGGAGCCGAGCTGCTGCGCGGCCTCGACAACACGGGCAGCCATGCCGGCTTCGGCCGAAGCGCCCCAAACGCGCGGATCGTAGGTCTTCTTGTTGCCGACCTCGCCGTCGACCTTGAGCACACCGTCATAGTTCTTGAACATGTGGCCCGCCACGGGACGCGTGAACGCGTACTGGGTGTCGGTGTCGATGTTCATCTTGATGACGCCGAAGGAGACGGCGTCTGCGATCTCCTGCTCGCTCGAGCCGGAGCCACCGTGGAACACGAGGTCAAACGGGCGGTCCTTGCCGATCTTCGCGCCGACCTCGGCCTGGATCTCCTTGAGGATCTCGGGGCGGAGCTTGACGTTGCCCGGCTTGTAGACGCCGTGGACGTTGCCGAACGTCAGGGCTGTGATGTAGCGCCCGTTCTCGCCGGCGCCGAGGGCCTCGACAGTCGCGAGGCCGTCGGAGACGGTCGAGTACAGCTTCTCGTTGATCGCGTTCTCGACCCCGTCCTCCTCGCCGCCGACCGCGCCGATCTCGACCTCGAGGATCATCTTGGCGGCGGACGTCCGCGCGAGGAGGTCCTTCGCGACGCGCAGGTTCTCCTCGAGGGTCTCAGCCGAGCCGTCCCACATGTGCGAGTTGAACAGCGGCTCGCGGCCGGCCTTGACCTCGGCCTCCGAGGCTGCGAGGAGCGGCAGGACGAAACCGTCCAGCTTGTCCTTGGGGCAGTGGTCGGTGTGGAGGGCGATGTTGACTTCGTAGTTCTTCGCCACTTCCCGCGCGAAGGCTGCGAAGCCGAGGGAACCGGCGACCATGTCCTTAACTGACGCGCCGGACCAGTAGGCCGCGCCGCCCGTGGAGACCTGGATGATCCCATCGGAACCCGCCTCGGCGAAGCCGCGGATCGCCGCGTTGAGCGTCTGGGACGAGGTCACGTTGACCGCCGGGAACGCGTAGCCGCCGTTCTTGGCGGCATCGATCATCTCGACGTACTTCTCAGGGGTGGCGATAGGCATGGAATCTCCTCGATTCAGGTCCGTGCGGCAAAGAATTGCACGGCGGTGTGCTGGCCACTTCACATCCTAGCGAGACCCGTCGCAGCCGCCATGTGCCGACGGACAAATGACAGGCGCCGCCCCTAACGACTCGCGGCACCCCGGAGGCCTGAGCCCCCGAAAGCAAGGACGACGACGGCGCCCCACGCGCCGCCGTCGTCCTCCCATCCGCTCCCCCCAAGGGAAGAGCAGGCCTTGTGATTCGGCGCTAGTGCAGCGCCGCCACCTGCTGGGCAAAGCCCTCGGTCATGCTGCCGACGCCGGTGACGTCGTCGTAGCCCGGGGCGGTGAACAACGACGAATCGTGGTCCATCCCGATGAGGTAGGTGTTGCCGCTGACCGTGCTCGAGAAGGCGACCGCCTTCTCCCCGGCAGGGGCAACGTCGCGCTGCTCGCCGCCTGCAGCAGCCGCGGCGTAGATCGTCGGGTTCGCGAAGCCGATGACCTTGCCCGAAGCTCCCTGGGCCACGGCCATCTGAGCCGCAGTGAGCGGGCAGGCGAGCGATGTGCCGCCGATGCCCTCAAAGGCGAAGGAGCCGGTCTTGAGGACGTTGTCGTTCGTGATCGGGCTGTAGCCGATCCGGTAGCCGGTGTAGGGATCGGCGAGGGACGAGACGTCCGGCGAGACACGGTGGCCTTGGGCGAGCGAAGCCGGGACGGTTCCGGCTTGGTAAGCCGGCTGCGCGAAGACGGCACTCGTGCCGCCGCCCGCGCCGAAGTGGAACGGTCCGGGGAGCGAGCCCGCGTAGACGAGCTGGCCGGTCGAGTCCGGGACCACGCGCTGGCGGGCCGTGCCCCAGCCCGTCTCGAAGAGGTAGCTGCCATTCTGGCCGGCCGCGAGGCTAGTGCCGCCCACGGCCGTCACGTACGGCGAGCTGGCCGCGAAGTCGGGCGAAGCGTAGCCGAGGTTCGCCACCTCGTCCCCTGAGTCGCCGCTCGAGAAGTACAGCCCGATGCCCTCCGCTGCGGCCTGAAGGTGGAGGTTCTGCTCGCCCATGAGCGTGTTCGCCGGGAGTGCCTCGCCCACGTTGCCGTAGCTGTTGGAAACGATGTTCGCGAGGTGGCTGTCGAGGATCGTCGACATGGCGAGGTCGAGTCCGCCGCCGCAGTTGTTGCCGCCGACGTAGAGGATGTTGGCAGCAGGCGCCATCCCGTGCACGGCCTCGACGTCAAGCGTCTGCTCGCCCTGCCAGCCGCTCGGCTCTTGGCACAGGGCCTTGTCGAGGAACATCCGGGAGTCGGGGACGATCTGCTGGTACTGGTCAGCTGCGAGCGATGGGACCCCGCTCGCAGCCGACCAGGTATTCGTGTCCTGGACAATCGTCGGCGAGGCGTAGGCGTCGATGATGGCGACCTTCTGGCCCGCTCCAGCCGCCGCGTTCACCGTGCCCGCGGGAGAGATCCCGTACGCCCCCTGAAGTTGGGTGGGGGTGTAGCCGCAGATGTAGGTCGGGAAGCTCGTGGTCCCGTACGCCTTGGGAAGGGTGGCCGTCTTCTGGCCCCAGTAATCAGAGCAGGGGACGCTGAGCGGCGGTTGGATCGGTTTGCTGGCCGCGGGCGCAGCCTCGCCGGAATTCGGGGTCGCGTTGGTCGGGTGGGTGAGGAGCTTGCCCTGATCCACCGAGACGCCTTGAATCGCGTCGCCGAGGTCCGCGGGGACAGACGGGGCCGTGGCCGGGCCGATCAGTGTCTGGCCCCCGAAGCTGTAATTCTGCTCGCTTGTGCTGAACGCCGCGTTGATCTGGGCGACGGTGCCGCGGAATACGACGTAGAGACGGCTCTGCGGGGTGCCGGTGATCGTCATGCCCTGGGACTTGAGCCAGTTCACGGTCGCGTCAAACGTGGCCTGGGTGGGAGCGTAGGTGTCGATCCACTGTTGGGGCGCGAGGTACTGCCCGTAGGCCGCACTGCCCGGCGTGGAAACGCCGTCGGCCGTGGCCTTCGCTCCAGCAAGGTCGCGGAGGTTGAAGTAGATCTCGCCCTCCACAGTCGTGTTGCTGAGAGGGTTGCCCGTCTTCGTGCGCGAGCCGGCCCAAGGAGGCACAGAGCCCGGATACGTCTTCGAGTGCGACGGCGGGGGGCTGGGCGGCGAGGCGACCGCCGAGGCTGCCGTTCCGAGGCCCGCGGCGCAGGTGACGGCAGCAGCGACCGCGAAAAGGCGCAGCGAAACTCGTGGGGACCGTTGGTGTTCAGGCATGGATTTTCTCCCGTCCCGAGACTGGCGTGAGTGTCCCGGCTGGGAGCGAGACTAGTTCTGAAACAACCTTTGCAGGGAGAGAAGAGAAGCTGAGAGTTTTCTGTGAGTTTGTGAATTTCCTGTGAATTGGGGATCTGCAGCGCGCCGGGTAGTCTTGAACTGCGCAGGGGAGTATCCAAGGCGCCGCACACGTCAACACGTCGGGCACGGGAGCCTGGCCGGGTGCGGCGGCCTGTCGGAACGGGCGAGAGGCCCGGCGGACGGGTGGAAAGACTTGTGGCGGTCACGCCTACCTTGCGAAAGGGACTCCATGTCCGTCTCTCCCCTCGTCTGGACCATCACGATCGCGGTGGTACTGGGCCTCCTAGCCTTCGACTACTTCTTCCACATCCGTAAGGCCCACGCGCCGACCCTCCGGGAAGCAGCCCTCTGGTCCTCCGTCTATGTGGGCGCCGCGGTGCTCTTCGGCGTCGTCGTCCTCGCACTCGGGGGAACCGAGATGGGCGGCCAGTACTTCGCAGGTTTCATCACGGAGAAGGCGCTCTCCGTGGACAACCTCTTCGTGTTCCTCGTGATCCTCGCGAGCTTCCGCGTCCCGCGAGAGGACCAGCAGAAGGTACTGCTGTTCGGTATCGTCTTCGCCCTCATCGCGCGGACGGTGTTCATCTTCCTCGGCGTCGCGCTCATCAACAGCTTCGCCTGGATCTTCTACGTCTTCGGGGCGATCCTCCTCATCACAGCGGGGCATCTGCTCAAGCCCGAGAGCCATGGGGAAGACGAAGCGGACAACGTCATCGTCCGGCTGGCACGAAAGTTCCTTCGCACCTCGCAGAATTACGACGGCGACAGGCTCTTCACGGTGGAGAACGGCAAGCGCGTCCTCACGCCCATGCTCCTCGTCATGGTTGCCATCGGCGGAACGGATGTCCTCTTCGCGCTCGACTCGATCCCCGCAATCTTCGGGCTGACCCAGAACGCCTACATCGTGTTCACCGCGACCGCGTTCTCGCTCATGGGCCTCCGGCAGCTCTTCTTCCTCCTCGACGGCCTGCTCGATCGGCTCATCTACCTCTCCTACGGCCTCGCGGCGATCCTCGCGTTCATCGGGGCCAAGCTCGTGCTCCACGCGCTGCATGAGAACACGCTCCCGTTCATCAACGGCGGCCATCATGTCGAGGTCTTCGAGGTGACGACAGGCCTCTCGCTCGTCGTCATCATCGGCGTCCTGGTCGTGACGATCGTCGCGTCGCTTGTAAGCCCTGCTGGAAAGGCGCAGACCGCGATCAACAACGCCAGGCGACATGCCGAGAGCTACCTCGATCTCGGGTACACGGCCGACCCTGCCGAACGCGAGCGCGTCTACCAGGACCTCGAAGACGAGGTCACCGCCATCGAGCTAATGGACAGGAAGTACCGGGACAAGGCGAAGGACGTCGAGTCGATCAGGGCCAAGGTCCGCGAGGCACAGGCTCGCCACACGGAGTACTTGCGGACGGCACGGTAAACAGGAGGCTTCCGCCTCTAGACCTCGGCGGGGATACCTACCAGCCTCGAAAGGTCAGGCCCTGCTGGAAGGAACTCCCATGTCCTACACGTACTCGGTTGCAGTCCCTCTTTCGTTCGCCAAGACGATGGAGCGAACGCGGGCCGCCCTCACCGGCCAGGGCTTCGGCATCCTCTCGGAGAGCGACATCCGGGCAACGTTCTCGGCGAAACTCGGGACCGAGGCCGCGACGGAACTGGGCGACTACGTGATCCTCGGGGCCTGCAACCCGGGCCTGGCCCGGAGGGCTCTCACCGCGGAGCCTGAACTGGGCGCGCTCCTGCCGTGCAACGTCGTGGTCCGCCGCGGCAAGGACGACACCGTGACAATGATCGACGCGATCGATCCCGAGACCATGGTCCAACTCAGCGACAGCCCTCAGGTACGCGCCGTCGCCAATGATGCGGCAGCGAAACTTCGCGCGGCCCTGTCATTCATTGTGGCGGAGGCCCGCCCGGCAAGCTGAGGGCCGGTTTCCGTCCAGCCGTCGTCCAGACCGGCTTGCAGACCGCCGTCCAGACCGCCTTCCGGCCTACGCTCTCGCCCACTTCTGGCCACAAAAAGTCGGGCCACCCTCCGACACGCCGGTTTCCGCAGTGATTGGGAAATCACAAGTGGGCGGGAGCGCGAGCACGGGTTCAGCGAGCGCGGTCTCAGCGAGCCCTCGGCACCTGGCCGAACACGTGGCGGCGAATCCACGCGTGCATCGCGATGGCTGCGGCGGAGGCGGCGTTGATCGAACGCGTGGACCCGAACTGTTCGATCGAGAGCGTCGCCTCGGCCGCGGCATGCACTTCAGGGGTCAGCCCCGGCCCTTCCTGGCCGAAGACCAGGACGCAGCGACGCGGGAGGTCGTAAGTCTCGAGCGGCACGGAGTCCGGGAAGATGTCGACGCCGAGGATCGCCAGCTCCTCCGAGCGCGCCCACGCCACGAACTCGTCAACGGTGGCGTGGTGCCGGAGGTGCTGGTAGCGGTCGGTGACCATGGCCCCGCGGCGGTTCCAGCGGCGCCGCCCGATGATGTGGACCTCTTTGGCGAGGAACGCGTTGGCGGTGCGAACAACGGTGCCGATATTGAGGTCGTGCTGCCAGTTCTCGATTGCGACGTGGAACTCGTGCCGGCGCGTGTCGAGCTCGGCGACGATCGCCTCATGCTTCCAGTAGCGGTATTGGTCCAGGACGTTCCGGCGGTCTCCCTGGGCCAGGAGCTCGTGGTCCCAATGGTCGCCCTCGGGCCAAATGCCCTCCCATGGGCCTACACCGACCTCGACTTCGCGCTCTTCGCTCACTGCACAAGGGTAGAAGACGCCAAGCATCCGGCTAGGCCGAGTACACCGCCACCGCCGCGGCCTTTGCTACGAGGACGACAGCGGAGCCCGGCCCGAGGTCCAGTTCGGCAGCCGCCGCGGGCGTCAGGTCCGCGACGATGGTCGCACGCGGGGTCGCGGCGTGGACACGCACCTGCGGACCACGCGGCTCGAGTTCTTCGACAATGGCCCTCCACGCGTTCCGCGGCGAACCGTGGGGAACCTCTGAAGGTCGGTAGATGGATACATCGGCGGGCCGGAAGACGGCGACTGCGTCCTCGCCCGCGAGCGCAGCATCCGCCTCGGGCCGCTCCACGCCGAAGACGTCGCCCAGGCCCTCGACGCGCAGCCGGCCAGGTGCCGTCGTTCGCCCTTGAAGGAAGTTGAGCCCGGCAAGCCCCGCGGCGAAGCGGCTCCGGGGGCGCTCGAGCAGCTCCGCCGTCGGCCCCTCCTCCACCACGCGTCCCCCCTCAAGCACGACAACCCGGTCCGCAAGCATGTGAGCGTCGAGGGCCTCGTGGGTGATGATCACCGCTGTCCGTTTGGCGAGGACGCGCCGCAGGAGGCGCCGCAGCGCGGGGGCGGCGGCGACGTCGAGCGCTGCGAAGGGCTCGTCGAGCAGGAGGAGCTGGGGCACGGCGGCGAGGGCGCGGGCTATGGCGACCCGCTGCGCCTGGCCGCCCGAGAGCTGGGCGGGGCGGCGGTCGGCGAGCGCGAGGGCGTCGACCTCGCCGAGCCAGCGCTCCGCCGCCCCACGCGCGTCATGACGCGACGCCCCGCCCGCCCGCGGCCCGAACGCCACGTTCTCGACGACGTTCAGGTGCGGGAACAGCAGCGGCTCTTGGGCGAGGAGGGCGACCCCGCGGGCGTGGGGCGGAACCCACGCACGGTCGTCGAACAGTATCCGCCCGTCCAGCACGGCGCGGCCCGAATCCGCCCGGAGCAGGCCGGCGGCCAACGCGAAGAGAGTCGACTTCCCCGCGCCGTTGGGCCCCAGCACGGCGACAGTCTCGCCGTCGTGCACCTCGAACGCCGTGTCGAACCCCCGCTCCCCGATCGCGGCCTCCAGTCGAAAGCTCACGCCGAAACAGCCCCTGCCAACCGCCGCCCGTACGCGACGCCCACGACGACGGCGGCGACCACGACGAGCACGAGAGCGAGGGCAACCGCCGCATCGGGGTCGACCTCACGCTGGAGGTAGACCTCGAGCGGCAGCGTGCGCGTGACGCCCTCGAGGCTGCCCGCGAACGTGAGCGTGGCCCCGAACTCGCCGAGGCTGCGCGCGAACGAGAGCACGAGCCCCGACGCAAGGCCCGGCACAACAAGCGGCAGCGTCACTCGCCAGAACACGTGCGTCGGTGTGGCACCGAGGGTCGCGGCGATGGCCTCGTAGCGGCCTCCGGCAGTGCGGAGCGCGCCCTCGAGGCTCACCACGAGGAACGGCAGCGAGACGAACGTCTGCGCCATGACGACGGCCAGCGTTGTGAACGCGAGCTGCACGCCGACCACATCGAGCCAACGCCCCACGAGCCCGAGCCGCCCGAAAGTGTAGAGGAGCGCGAGGCCGCCGACGACGGGCGGCAGGACGAGCGGCAAGAGCACGAGGGCGCGAAGCCAGCGGCGCCCCCGGACCGGCCCCCGAGCGAGGACGAGCGCCATCGGCACGCCGAGGACAAGGCACGCCGCCGTGCTGGCCAAGGCCGTCTCGAGGCTCAGGCGGAGCGCTGCGAGCGAGGAGTCTGACGTGATGAGCGGGATGAAGTTCAGCCAGTCAACGCGGGCCAGCATCCCCACGAGCGGCACCAGCACGAACAGGACACCGAGCGTGGCTGGGATGTAGATCCAGCGTGGGAGGCCGGAGTAGCCGCGCCGCTCAGGGTGCGCCGAAGCCGGCATCGCCGAGCACCTTCTGCCCTTGCGAGCCGCGGACGAAGTCCACGAACTCCTGCGCGAGGGACGCGTTCTTGGATGCCTTGAGGGCCGCGATCGGGTAGCTGTTGACCGCCGACGAGGACCCCGGGAACGTCACTCCGCTCACCTTGCCGCCCGCGCCTTTGACGTCCGTGACGTACACGAGCCCCGCGTCGGCGTCTCCCGAGATGACCTTCCCAAGGACGTCCGTGACGGATTGCTCCTCGCTCACGGGCTTGAGCGTGAGGCCCGCAGCCTTCGCCGCCTTCTGCGTCGCGCTCCCGCACGGCACCTGCTGGGCGCAGACCACGAGTCTTACGCCCGGCTTCGTGAGGTCCTGGAACGTGTGGATCCCGGCCGGGTTCGACGGCGGCACCGCGATCTCGAGCACGTTCGTCGCGAAGATCTGCGGCGTGCCGGCGGCGAGACCGGCGCTCGTCGCCTTGGTCATGTTCGCCTGGTCCGCGGAGGCAAAGACGTCCGCCGGCGCTCCATTCTGCAGCTGGGACACGAGGTCGGAGGAGCCGCCGAAGTTGAAGTTCACCTTCGAGCCGGGGTGGGCCGCCTCGAAGTCGTGGCCGAGTTCGGTGAACGTCGCCGTGAGCGAGGCGGCCGCGAAGACGGTGAGGGAACCTCCAGAGGACGCGGACGACGACGCACTGCCGCCTGCCGCCGTCGTCCCCCCACACGCCGTGAGCGCCAAGGCGAGGGCGACGCTGGCCCCGGCGAGGGCCCGCTTGAGCAGAACCTTCATGACGCTTTCCCTCCGCTGGTTTCGACGATGACGGTCGTGGCCTTCACTACTGCCGTCGCGACGCTCCCGGGCTCAAGCCCGAGTTCCCGGACAGCTTCCGAGCTCATGAGCGAGACGACGCGGTACGGGCCGCACTGCAGCTCGACCTGCGCCATGACGCGGTCCTCGATCACGCTCGTCACGAGGCCGGCGAAGCTGTTGCGCGCCGAGCGGGCCACGCCGCTTGAGTCGCGGGGCGTGCTCGCCTGCCGGCGGGCGAGGTCGGCGAGTTCGGCGCCGTCGACTGCGGAGCGTCCGGAGGGGTCCTTCGTGGCGGTGAGGACGCCGGAGTCGACCCAACGGCGCACGGTGTCGTCGCTCACGCCCAGGAGGCTGTCTCTTWT
>NZ_JTDL01000013.1 GCF_000802235.1 Sinomonas humi | reverse complement strand
GTCTTGGGCACGCCGACGATCCTGATCCCGGCGTCCGTGAGGCGCTTCGCGGCCGCGAGCGTTCCCTCGCCGCCGATCGCGATCATCGCGTCGATGCCCAGGCGGTCCATGTGGCCCTTGATGACCTGCGGGCCGCCGCCGTTTTCGAACGGGTTCGTGCGCGAGGTGCCGAGGATCGTGCCGCCCTGCTTCGAGATGCCACGCACCATGGTGCGGGGGATGTCGATGATGTCGCCCTCGACGACTCCGCGCCAGCCGTCCTTGTAGCCCACGAACTCCTGGCCGTGCACCGCGATTCCTTTGAGGACGGCGCCGCGGATGACAGCGTTGAGGCCGGGGCAGTCGCCGCCGGAGGTGAGGATGCCGATCTTCATTCAGGGCCTTTCCGGGTGCGGCCGGCCGTGGGAGAGCGGCGAGCCGTGGTGGGTGAGCTTGGGCGCCCCGTTGAGCCAAGCCGATTCTAGCGGCGTGGAATGCGTGATGCACACCACAACGGACGACGGCGGCGCTCTGCCGTCGTCGTCCGCTGCGCCTGCCGCGTTTGGCGGCTCAGGTCCGATCCTGCTGACTCGGGCGAGTCTGCCGCTCAGGCCATGGGGCCTTCGCCGGGTCCGCGCACCGCACCGCGGCCTCCGCCGCCGACGAGCCGCTCGAGGATGATCGACCCGTTCGGATCAGGCAGGAGCGCCCAAGCGATGACGTACGCGAGGACGGCCGGTCCGGGCAGGAAGCACAGGACGATGAAGACGATCCTGACGAACATGACGTCGACGTTGAGCCTCTCCGCGATGCCGCCCAGGACGCCGCCGAGGAGTCGGCGGGGGCTTCGGCGCAGGCCGGTGGACCGGATGGCGTTGAAGAACGAGTCCATGGTGTCTCCTAGGTTGCGAAGTGGTGCGGTGGGATTTGGGGGTGGTTCGAGAGGTTCAGTCTTGCGCGGGCGGGTCGCTCTTGTAAGAGCCAGACGTCCTGTAAGGCCGGGCAGTCTCGTACGGCGCCTCGTAGGGCCGCGTCTCGTACGGGCTCGGGCGCGGGTCCTCGGCTTCCGGCGTGGACGACTCCCCGCCCTCGACTGCCCGCCGGCTCCGGGCGGCGGCGAGACCGCCGCCGATGACGAGGCCGAGGCCCGCGAGGATCAGGAGCGCGACGGCTGCCAGAGCGGGATCGACTGTGAACCAGCCGAGGCGGCTTGCGACGAGCAGGCCCGCGATTGCGACCACCACGGCCCCCCAGACGATCGTGCCCACCCGCGGGCCCTGCTTGTTCCCCTGCTGTTCGACGTTGGTGCTCATCTCACCGCTCCTGCTGAATGTCGACGTTGCTCATGGTCGCGTGCACCGTCACCACAAGGATCTCGCCGGGACGGCTCGCGTTGTAGGTTTCGGAACCGTTGGTTCCGACGCCGGCGATCGACTTGTCGCCGAACTGCACGTTGCTCATCGTTGCGTCCGCATCGACTCGCACGGGCACGTCCTTGGGAATGCGGATGTGGAGTTGGCTCATGGTCGCGTCAACCGGAACGTTCGCGGTCGAGGCGAGTGGACCGGACGAGTCGAGACCGGTGAGGTCGAGCTGGCCCGCTGCCGCCGTGACCTTGTAGCCCGCTTGGGCCTGTTGGACGTTAGCGGGTGCGAGGTTGACTGCGTGCCGGGGGCGGCTCAGCTCGTAGGCGGGCTGGGTCATCGCGGCGATGGCGAGGGCGACGATCGCGAGGAACGAGAGGACCCCGCCCGAGCGGCCGCGCAGCCCCGCAACGATGATGCCCAGGCCAAGGATCGCCGCTCCCACTGCCCACAGCGCCCCGGTGCTCGGGTCGACGAGGGCGACGCCGGCGAACTGCAAGGCGAGCAGTCCGCCGGATACCAGCACAGCGGCGCCGACGACGACGGCCGCGAACGGACCGCCTGGCCCAGGACGGCGCGTGCGAACGGCCGTGCTTCCAGGAGCGGTGGGAGTGCCGTGGACCGGTGAGTCGCCTTCCCCCTGATATGCCCGCGCATAGGGGCCACCCGAGTACTGGGCACCCGAGTAAGGGCCACCCGAGTAGGGGCCGCCCGAGTACGGGCCGCCGGCAGCGTATGTGCCGCCGGCATACGGACCGTTCGCGTAGGAGGTGTTCGCGTAGGAGCCGGCGCCCTCCGACCCGCTCTGATCTGCAGCCTCCGTGCCAGTGTCGCCGGGTGCCTCCGCTGCCGGTTCGGGACGGCTCGGCCCATAGCCGTACCAGCCATGGCGCCGGCGACGCCGTGAACGCGAGATGCTGAAGATGGCCAGCGCCGCCGCCCCGATCCAGAAGAGCCCCCAGAGCGGGCCCGCTCCGCGCAGGTCACCGAACCAGAAGCCTGCCCGTGCGCCGCCGAGCCCGAGGATGGTAGCGATGAGGCCGCCTGTCATGCCTGCCGTCCACCGGCCGCGCATGGCTTCCTGGCAGTGGATGCGTCCGTCCGGTTCGGGCAGCAGCAGCCACAGGAGGCCGTAGGCGAGGACGCCGATGCCGAGGAAGATCGCGGCCACGATGAAGAGCCCGCGAACCACAACGGGGTCGACGCCCCAGCGGTGCGCGAGTCCGCTCGCGACTCCGCCGACCCACCGGTCCGAGCCGCGGGTGACGCGGAGTCGTCGGATCCAGCCGAAGAAGTCTGACCCGGCGGCTTTGCCATGATGGTGGCCGGTCGTGCCGGGAGTGGGGGAGGGTTCCCCTGGAGTCTGTTCCGTGCTCATGCCTCTATCCTTCCGGCCGGCGGAGCCGCTCCCCATGGGGTGAAACCCTGAAAGCACCCTGATTCACCCCCTGAACCCCCGGTTCCGCAGCCCTGAGAGGGCCCGATCGTGCTTGGATTGATCGCATGGACACCCTTGAGATCCGGCCGCCGCTCGTGCGCGGCGAGGATCGGTTCGTCGCGGGAGTCTGTTCAGGGCTTGCCCGGCACCTCGGGGTGCGTGTCGACGTCGTCCGGTGGGTCATGGTCCTCGCGTCGCTCCTCGGCGGCGCCGGAATCGTGTTCTACGCCTGGCTGTGGATCATGGTGCCCACGGCGGCCGAGGCGGCCCGCCGCGGGGGGCGCAGGCCGGCGTCGCCCATCGCTCCAGCCGTCAGCCGCCCGCAGGCTCCACGCACGACGGCGGAACCCGCCTCACCAGCGCAGGTGCGGCGAGCGAGGCGGCTGGCCGGGCATGCGCGGGAGATGCTGCTTGGCGCCGTCCTGCTCCTCGGCGCTCTCGTGCTCGGCAGCCGCCTGATTGGCTTCGAGATCCCCCTGGGCGTCATCGTCCCGGTGGCCGCGATCCTCGGCGGGGCCGCCCTCGCGTGGATGCAGCTCGACGATTCGCGCCGCGAGCAGCTTGTCCGCGGGGCAGGCGCCGGCCGGTGGAACGGCGGCCTTCGATTGGGCGCCGGTCTCGCGCTCGTGGTCGCCGGCGTCGCGCTCGCGGTCTCAGGCAGCCAGTGGAACGTCTTGGGTCTCGCCCTAATCGCCTCGCTGGCAGTGCTCGCGGGCGTCGCGCTCGTGCTCCTGCCGTGGGGCCTCAAGTTCTGGCGGGATCTCGGGGCCGAACGCGCCGCGCGGGTGCGCGAGGAGGAGCGGGCCGAGATCGCAGCGCATCTCCACGATTCGGTCCTCCAGACACTCGCGCTTATCCAGCGCAGGGCTGGAAACGAGGCCGACGTGATACGTCTCGCCCGCGCCCAGGAGCGCGAGCTGCGCGAGTGGCTCTATCGCGATGCGCGGAAGGGCGAGGGGACATTCACGGATCGGCTCAAGGCGTTCGCCGCCGAGGTTGAGGACGCGCATGGCCAACCGGTCGACGTCGTCTGCGTGGGAGACGCACCGCTCGACGGCGACCAGCGCGAACGGCCCGAGGCACTCCTGCAGGCCGCGCGTGAGGCCATGGTCAACGCCGCTCGGCACGGCGGCGGCCCCGTGTCCGTGTACGCGGAGGCAGGTGCGCAGGCCATCGACGTCTTCGTCAAGGACCGCGGCCCCGGATTCGATCTGGACGAGGTGCCCGCCGATCGTCTGGGTGTCCGCGAATCGATTGTGGGGCGGATGCGGCGGCACGGCGGCGAGGCGACGATCGTCTCCAGTGCCGGAGGGACCGAGGTGCGCCTGCATCTGCCGGGCGCGGGAACGGAGGAAACATGAGCGAACCGGTCACGGTCGTCATAGTGGACGACCACACGATCTTCCGGTCCGGCCTCAAGGCAGACCTCGACGAGCGGGTCCGCGTCGTGGGAGAGGCCGGCACGGTTGAGGAAGCCGTCGAGGCCATCGAAAGGCTCCGCCCGCAAGTCGTGCTTCTCGACGTTCACCTGCCCGGTGGGCTTGGCGGGGGAGGCCGCGAGGTGCTCACCCGGTCCACCACGCTCACCCCACAGGTCCGATTCCTGGCACTGAGCGTCTCCGATGCCGCCGAGGACGTCGTCTCCGTCATCCGCGCCGGCGCGCGCGGCTACGTGACGAAGACGGCGTCGGGACCGGAGATCACCGACGCCGTGCTCCGGGTCGCCGAGGGCGACGCCGTCTTCTCCCCACGCCTCGCAGGCTTCGTCCTCGATGCGTTCGGCACCGCGGCCGTAGCAGACGACGAGCTGGACCGGCTCTCCGCTCGCGAGCTTGAGGTCATGCGCCTCATCGCCCGCGGTTACTCGTACAAGGAAGTCGCGAAGGAGCTGTTCATCTCAGTCAAGACGGTCGAAACCCACGTCTCCGCCGTCCTCCGCAAGCTCCAGCTCACGAACCGGCACGAACTGAGCCGCTGGGCCGCCGACCGCCGGATCTGGTAGCCGCCCCCGGGCGGGAGAGCCGGTCTCGGGCCGGGATAGACGCCCGCGGACGGGGTCAGCGCGCCGTGCCCAAGAACTCCTGGATGCGGCCGACGCCCTCGGCCAGATCGTCGTCTCCGAGTGCGTAGGAGAGGCGGACGAAGCCGCTCGGCCCGAAGGCTTCGCCGGGGACGATCGCGACTTCGACCTTGTCGAGGATCAGCGCGGCAAGCTGGGCCGACGTCGTCGGGCGCACGCCGGCGATCTCCTTGCCCAGAAGCCCGCGTACGTCGGGGTAGGCGTAGAACGCCCCATGCGGCGTCGGGCAATTGACGCCCTCGATCGAGGAGAGCCTTTCAACCATCGCGCGGCGCCGGCGGTCGAAGGCGACCTTCATCTCCTCGACCGCGTCGAGCGGCCCCGACACCGCTGCGAGGGCCGCCATCTGGGAGACGTTGGAGACGTTCGACGTCGCGTGCGACTGCAGATTGGTGGCGGCCTTGATGACGTCGGCCGGCCCGATCATCCAGCCCACGCGCCACCCGGTCATCGCGTAGGTCTTGGCTACGCCGTTGAGGATGACGACCTTGTCGCCAAGGGCGGGTGCCGCAGTCGCGATCGACGTGAACGGGACGCCGTCATAGGTGAGGTGCTCGTAGATCTCATCGGTGACGACCCACAGGCCCTTCGACGCGGCCCACTCACCGATCTCCTTCACCTGGGCGGGCTCATAGACAGCACCCGTCGGATTGGAGGGCGAGACGAACAGGAGCACCTTGGTGCGCTCGGTGAGCGCGGCCTCGAGCTGATCGACCGTTACGAGGTACCCCTGCTCAGGACCCGCGAAGACCTCGACGGGCACGCCGCCCGCGAGCCGAATGGCCTCCGGATAGGTGGTCCAGTAGGGGGTCGGGAGCAGGACCTCGTCGCCCGGATCGAGGAGTGTCGCGAAAGTGTTGTAGACCGCCTGCTTGCCGCCATTGGTCACGAGGACCTGGGAGGGCGAAGCCTCGTAGCCCGAGTCGCGGAGAGTCTTCTCCGCAATCGCCTGCTTGAGCTCCGGGAGGCCGCCGGCAGGGGAGTAGCGGTGGAAGCGCGGCTGACGTGCCGCCTCGATCGCGGCCTCCACGATGTAGTCGGGCGTCGGGAAGTCAGGTTCGCCAGCGCCGAAACCGATCACGGGCCTCCCAGCCGCCTTGAGCGCCTTCGCCTTCGCATCGACGGCCAGGGTCGCGGATTCGGCGATGGATCCGATGCGCTGGGACACACGGGCGGAGGTCATGAGCTCTTCCTGACTTTCGATGGGCGTGGGGTGGGCGTGATTCTGCTCTGGCCGGTCTTGTTCTGGCCGGTCTTGTTCTGGGCGGTCTTGCTGTGGGCGGCGAGAGCCCCGACCACTACTCTAGGTGCTCTACGCGCCACTGAGGGCTCCGGTTCGACGCGGACGGTGATTGTGCGTAGACTGGTCCACCGGTATCAGAAACATAGCCTCAGTCGGCCGTGCCCCGGCGCGGACGGTCTGGGAGGACGCAGCGAAGCCGCGTCCGATCCTTGGTAAGCTGAGGAGTCGGTTTCTGACCGAAGGGTAGTGGCGCAATTGGTAGCGCAGCGGTCTCCAAAACCGCAGGTTGCAGGTTCGAGTCCTGTCTGCCCTGCGCACGGCGTGTCCCGGTAGCCCGGGACGCTCCAGCACAAAGAACAGTCAGCGGGAATCCCGCAGGCATCCAGGATGAGCGAGGAACAGGTGACCGAAACAGCTGCGAGCAGCTCTCAGGGCCGCCCCGCCAAGCAGGCCAAGAAGCTCGGCTTCTTCGGCCGCATCGCTCTCTTCTTCCGGCAGGTCGTCGGCGAGCTCCGCAAAGTCGTCACGCCTACCCGGCAGGAGCTCCTGAACATGACGGTCGTGGTGCTGGCGTTTGTGGTGGTCATGATGGTCATCGTCTTCGTTCTCGACTTCCTCCTCGGACTCGGTGTCGGCTGGGTCTTCACAGGGAAGTCGAGCTAGTAGACGGTCGGTCTCCGCAGACCATGTCCGGATCGGAAAAGGGGGTCCGACGGCGTGGTGTGCGGATTCGCATTTAAGTCGCAAGAGGAGAGCAGGAGACTAAGTGTCTGAGCACGAGAGCGAGACAGAGCGCGAGGCCCCGGCCCCCGAGGCCGCGGTCTTCAGCGACGCTGCCCCGGTGCCCGCAGCGGCGCCCACGGCATCCGATGTCGATCTCGCGTTCGACGATGAGTCTTCCGAGGCGGAAGCCGCGGACTCTGTGGACGAGGACGCTGCCGCCGTCGAGGCCGAGCCTGTCGGCGAGGTCGAGGAAGCCGAGGCCGAGCCAGAGGCCGGAGGCGAGGAGGCGCCGGTCGATCCGGCCGAGGCCGCCGAAAAGGCCGCAGAGGACTTCCGGGCGAAGCTCCGCCGTCAGCCCGGCGACTGGTACGTCATCCACTCCTACGCCGGCTACGAGAACCGTGTAAAGGCGAATCTCGAGACGCGCATCCAGACTCTGGACATGGAGGATTTCATCTACGAAATCCAGGTCCCGATGGAGGAAGTCGTCGAGATCAAGAACGCGCAGCGCAAGATCGTCAAGCGCGTTCGAATCCCCGGCTACGTTCTCGTCCGCATGGACCTGACGGACGCCTCGTGGGGCGCGGTGCGCCACACGCCGGGCGTGACCGGCTTCGTGGGCAACGCCCACAACCCCGTCCCGCTGCGGCTCGACGAGGTCTTCACGATGCTCGCGCCCGTCTTCGAGCAGGAGCAGCAGGCCGAGGCGAAGGCCTCCGGCAAGGGCGGCGGACGCCAGCCGAGTGCTCCCGTCAACGTGGACTTCGAGATCGGCGAGTCGGTCATCGTCAAGGAAGGCCCGTTCGAGACCCTTCCGGCCACGATCTCCGAGATCAAGCCCGAATCGCAGACGCTCGTCGTGCTGGTCTCGATCTTCGAGCGCGAGACTCCCGTGACCCTCGCGTTCAACCAGGTCTCCAAGATCTGATTCCCAACTGAAGACTTCGCCCCGGGGTCCGGCCCGCTTTGCCGGCCCCGGGGCGGCCGACTGTCTGGCCAGGGCAGTCACCACCTGGGCGGCGCTCCTGCTGCTCAGGAAGCAATGAAAGAGAAGGATCCTCAATGGCTCCCAAGAAGAAGGTCACCGGCCTTATCAAGCTGCAGATCCAGGCAGGCGCCGCGAACCCGGCCCCGCCGATCGGCCCTGCGCTCGGTCAGCACGGTGTCAACATCATGGAATTCTGCAAGGCGTACAACGCCGCGACGGAATCCCAGCGTGGCAACGTCATCCCCGTGGAGATCACGGTCTACGAAGACCGTTCCTTCACGTTCATCACGAAGACCCCGCCGGCCGCCGAACTCATCAAGAAGGCTGCGGGCGTCCCCAAGGGCTCCGCGACCCCTCACACTGTGAAGGTCGCCAAGCTCACGGATGCCCAGGTCGAGGAGATCGCCAAGACCAAGCTCGAGGACCTCAACGCGAACGACGTCGAGGCCGCAAAGAAGATCATCGCGGGTACGGCCCGCTCGATGGGCATCACTGTCGAAGGCTGATTGCCTTCACCGCACCACAACTGAAGACAAAGACGGACGGTGATTCCCGCCGTCGTCGGTGGCAGGGCCGAGCGCGGCCCATTTGGACCACAACTGCACAAGGAGATACAGAGCAGCATGGCAAAGCGCAGCAAAGCATACGAGGCAGCGTCGGCGAAGATCGAGGCTGGCAAGGTCTACGCGCCGGCCGAGGGCATTGCCCTCGCCAAGGAGATCAACCCGTCGAAGACGGACTCGACCGTAGAGGTCGCGTTCCGCCTCGGCGTTGACCCGCGTAAGGCAGACCAGATGGTCCGCGGTACGGTCAACCTCCCGCACGGTACCGGCAAGACCGCCCGCGTTGTCGTCTTCGCGACGGGTGACAAGGCCGCGGCCGCTGAGGCCGCCGGCGCCGACGTCGTCGGTTCGGATGACCTCATCGAGCGCATCCAGGGCGGTTGGACCGACTTCGACGCCGCTGTGGCGACGCCGGAGCTCATGGGCAAGGTCGGCCGTCTCGGCAAGATCCTCGGCCCCCGCAACCTCATGCCGAACCCGAAGACCGGCACGGTGACCCCGGACGTTGCGAAGGCTGTTACGGACATCAAGGGTGGCAAGATCGACTTCCGCGTCGACAAGCACTCGAACCTCCACTTCATCATCGGCCGGACCTCGTTCGAGGCCCGCCAGCTGGCCGAGAACTACGCGGCCGCCCTCGATGAGGTGCTTCGCCTCAAGCCGTCGGCTTCGAAGGGCCGCTACATCCAGAAGGCCACCGTGGCCACGACGTTCGGCCCCGGCGTTCCGGTCGACCCGAACGCAACCCGCGTGGTTCTCGAGGGCTGAGGAACGAACTCAGAGGGCTGAGGAACGCACCCGCTCCTACCCCTTTCAACGCCCCTTTCCGCGACCCGCGGGGAGGGGCGTTGTGCTTTTGTGGCACCGTTTGTGAAACTTGCCCCATGAGCTCCCAATACCGGGTGCAGCGCCTGCGTCTGCCCGCCTCGATCTACGACGCGGATGCTGCCGAGTTCCGGGAGTTCTCGGATCTCACGGACGCGATCGAGCGGCAGATCTGGGGAAATGACGATCGGTGCTCTCCCGCAGCCTTCCGCCTCGGCGTCTGGCGGGACACGAGCTACGAATTGACCTCGCTCTTTTTCGTGCGCGACGGCGAGCGCATGGTTGGGCGAGGGTGGTGCCAGATGTCCCTCAAGGAGGACAGGGACCGCGCGATGGTGCGCGCCGAAGTGCTCGACGACTTCACGGGGCGGGGGATCGGAAGGCTTCTCCTCGACGCGGCAACGGAGGAGGCCGCCCGCTACAGCCGGACGATCCTCAACTCGTTCACCGAGCACCCGGTGGGCTTCGACGAGGAGGCCCCGGACGCCGTCGTCCCTTCCACGGGCTATGGCGCGCTGCCCGCGGACTCCCGCGCGGTGGCTTTTGCCAACGCAGCGGGCTTCGAGCTGAGCCAGGTGGAGCGCTACAGCGAGCTGATCCTCAGCGAGTACGACGGCGGGCGGCGGGCGCTGGAGGCGGCGGCCACGGCAGCGGCGGGGGACTACGAGGTCCTCGTGTGGGAGGGCATTCCGCTCGAGCACCAGGCTGAGATGGCTCTGCTCCTCGGCAGGATGTCGACGGATGTTCCGTACGGGGTGGATCGCTATGAGCGGGCCGAGTGGGACGCGGACAGGGTCGCCTCGCTCGAGGCCCAGCTCTCAGACGCCAACACGCTTCCGCTTTATGCGGTCGCTCGGCACCGCGCGAGCGGCCAGCTCGTCGCCTACACGTCGCTCTGGATTCGGTCAGGCAAGGAGGACGTTGCGGATCAAGACGATACGCTCGTCGTGCCCGAGCACCGCGGCCATTTGCTCGGGACGCTCATCAAGCTCGCCAACCTGAAGGCGTACCGGGAGCGGTTTCCGACGGCTCGCAAGGTGATCACGTTCAACGCGGAGGAGAATCGGCCCATGCTCGCCATCAACGAGGCGCTCGGGTTCCGTCCGGTGGGCTACGACGGCGAGTGGTACAGGAGGCTCGCATGACCCCGGACCCGCGTTCGGCCGAGGCCGTCGAGCCGACGCCTGAGGCGGATGATCTCCGGGAGATCCGGCCGAGCGTCCCGCTTCCGCCGACGTCGGCCGTCCGGACGGAGGCGCGAGCAGTGCAGGTGGCGGGCCTCGCCGTCGTCGTGAGCTTTGTCGCCGCGCTCATTGCGTTTGCCGGGCGGCGTCCTGCCCTTTCGGGCGACCACAGCGTGGGCGACGTCGCAGGCCTCGTGGGCGGCGCCGTCGCCGTGATCGTCCTGCCGCTCGCCTACCGGCACACTTTCGATCACCCCCAGCACCATTGGCTGGTGGAACGGCCGGCCTGGCGGCGGTACCTGGGCGTGCTGGCCCTTGCGGTGGTCCACGGGGCGATCGCGTTCATGGCTGCGTGGGCTGGTTTCCGGATCTTCCAGCAGGCGTTCGGCGCCCTCACATTCGATCCCTTCGCGGGTGCGATCGAGACGGCGGTCGTGGGCGGGCTCTCCGCCTACGCGACGTACCAGTCGGGCGCGCGGATGAACAGCTACCTGCTCTCGAACCTGCTCGCGACGTATCTGGCCGCGGGAGTGCTCACCTCGATGGTCACGACGAAGAACCCCAACTGGTGGGAGATCAACTTCAGCGCGCTCGGGGCGGCCAACAGCGGGGTCGCCTGGACGTTCAACGTCACGCTAGTAACCGGCGGGATCGTGATCACGATGCTCGCGGAGTACGTCACGCGCGATATCCAGGCGCTCGCGGCCTTCCGCGCAGATAGGCTCGCGAGCCTCGGCGTCCAGGAGAACGGCTTCGTCCGACGCCGCGGTAGGGCCTTTGGTGGAACCGACGTGCGCATCCGTCCGGTTTTCGTGTGCCTTGTGCTCATGGGCCTCCTGCTCGCAGGGACGGGGCTCGTCCCGGTCGACGTGTACATGCCGGGCCACAACGTGCTCGCCACGTCGATGTCAGGCGCCTTCGTGGTCCTCGTAGTCGGTCTGCCGTGGTGGCTTCCGGGCGTAAGCCGGACGTTCCAGTTCACGGGCTTCGTCATGCTCGGGGGAGCCGTGCTCGCCGTCGTCCTCTGGTATCCGCTCGGCTACTACAACATGACGGCGATGGAGATGTTCGTCGCCGGCATTGTGCTCGGCTGGCTTGTCCTGCTCATCCGGAATCTGGCCGCCGCGGTCGAGGACGCCCGCCGCAGCGCGCTGAGCGAGCTGCTCGGAAGCTGAGATGCGCCGCGATTTGGCGGTTTCCTTGCCATCCCGTAGTCTTGAAGGACCAAAGACCGCCGGTCGCTGATTGTCGTGTGCATTTGCCCGCCCCAATCAGCCTAAGGTCCCCGGAGAGGGGCGGCCTGCGCAGGTGAACGAGCGAAAGCTCCGGCACGGGTTCGACCCGGCCGGCCCTCCACGCCCCGTGCATCTGCGCGGGGCGTTCGTCATTCCGGGACCGAGTATCGGCCTAGTTCCCCCGGAAGGAGGGTTATGGCAACGCCTGCCAAGGTGGCAGCTGTCGAGGAGATCACCAAGGATTTCCAGGAGTCGGCAGCCGCAGTCCTGACCGAATACCGTGGGCTCTCTGTCGCCCAGCTCAAGAAGCTGCGTCGTGCGCTCGGCCAGGACAGCAAGTTCTCGGTCGTGAAGAACTCCCTGACCGCCATCGCCGCGAAGGAGGCTGGCGTCGACGCGTTCGACGGCCAGCTTGCCGGGCCGACCGCGATCGCGTTCATCAAGGGTGACGCCGTTGCGGCCGCCAAGAGCCTGACCGACTTTGCCAAGGAGAACAAGCAGCTGGTCATCAAGACCGGCTACTTCGAGGGCAAGTCGCTCGACGCGAACGAGGTGGCCGCTCTGGCCGCCCTGGAGTCCCGCGAACTGCAGCTCGCACGGGTTGCCGGCGTCCTCAAGGCGCCCATGGCCGCCGCTGCGCGCACCATCGATGCCCTGCGCATCAAGCTCGAGGAAGAGGGCGGCGCTCCGGCCGCTGCTTCCGAGGCTCCGGCCGCCGAGGCCGAGGCCCCTGCCGAAGCTGCCGCCGAGGAGGCCCCTGAGGCCGCCGAGGCTGCTGTCGAGAGCTGATCTCAAACACCCACACACTCGGCGCGCTGAGGGAATGCCCCGGCCGCGCCACAGAATGAAAGGACGCCAACTATGGCGAAGCTCACCCAGGACGAGCTGATCGAGGCCTTCAAGGAGCTCACCATCATCGAGCTCTCCGAGTTCGTGAAGAAGTTCGAGGAGGTCTTCGAGGTCACCGCTGCTGCCGTGGCCGTTGCCGGCCCCGCCGGTGGCGGTGCTGAGGCTGCTGCTGAGGAGGAGAAGGACTCCTTCGACGTCATCCTCGAGGCTGCTGGCGACAAGAAGATCGCGGTCATCAAGGAGGTCCGTAGCCTCACGTCGCTCGGCCTCAAGGAGGCCAAGGACCTCGTCGACGGTGCTCCCAAGGCCGTCCTCGAGGGCGCCAACAAGGAGACGGCGGAGAAGGCCAAGGAGGTCCTCGAGGCCGCTGGCGCTACCGTCACCCTCAAGTAAGCTTCACGCTTGCCCGAAGGGCCCCGGTTCCCGTTGCGGAACCGGGGCCCTTCCCGTGTCAGCCCCGACGAGTGGCCGCTTCCCAGACGAGTGGCCACCACCCACCCGCCGACTGGTCACAGGGGCTCGCTGATGTCCGCGACGGTCGCCCCCAGCGATCCGAAGAGCTCTTCCGCGTCGACGAACGCGCTGCGCCCGTGCTCTCCCGCGCCGAGGGAGATCCGGCCCGAGATGCTCTCGTCCGCGAACACCGGCCACGCCGTCGTCGATCCAACGGGCGTGATGGTGCCCCGCTCGTAGCCGGTCGCGTCGAAGGCGACGTCGGCGGATGGCATCGAGAGCCGGTTGACGCCGAGGAGCCGGCGCAGCTTGGGCCACGAGATCTGCCGGTCGCCTGGAATGAGGGCGAAGAGGAAACTGCCGTCCGGATGCCGGACGACGAGCGTCTTCACGACCTCCCGCGGCTCGATCCCGAGGTTTGCCGCCGCCTCCTCGAGGCTCTTCGCCCGCCCGCGTTCGGCGAGCTCGACGCGGAGGCCGCGCGCCGCGGCGTCGTCCGCAAAGCGCTCGTAGCCGCTCACGCCCGGCTCAGTCCCGGTAGAGGAGGAGGGCTTCGCCCTGCCCTCCGCCGCCGCACAGCGACACTGCGGACCGCCCCTCGCCGCGCCGCGCAAGTTCGAGGGCGGCGTGCCCGGCGAGGCGCGCGCCGGAGGCCCCGATGGGGTGCCCGAGCGCGATCGCCCCGCCGTGGATGTTCGTCTTCTCGAGCGGGTACTTGAGCTCCTTGAGCGACTGCACGGCGACGGATCCGAAGGCCTCGTTGATCTCTATGAAGTCGAGATCCTCGGTCGTCCAGCCAGCGCGGGAGAGGGCGTTCGAGATCGCGTTGGCGGGCTGTGAATGCAGCGAGTTGTCGGGTCCAGCCACTTGCCCGGGCTTGCCGACGACGGCGAGCCACGGGAGGCCGTGTTCCTCGGCGTAGGCGCGGCTCGTCACGACGAGGGCGGCGGCGCCGTCGGAGAGCGGGGAGGAGTTGCCTGCGGTGATCGTGCCGTCCGAGGCGAACGCCGGCTTGAGCGGCGCGAGCGTCTCGAGGGTTGTGCCCGGGCGGATGCCTTCGTCGGCGGCCAGCGTGATCGGGGCGCCCTTGCGCTGCTGGATCTCGAGCGGCGCGATCTCGTCGTCGAACACGCCTGACTCCTGGGCTGCCGCGGCCCGCCGGTGGGACGCTGCGGCGACCTCGTCCTGTGCCTTGCGGTCGATGCCGAGCGTGAGGTTCCGGCTTTCGGTCGAAAGGCCCATCGACTGGCCGTCGAACGCGTCGGTCAGCCCATCATGGGCGGCGACGTCGAGCGCCGCGACAGTGCCGTACATCCAACCCTGGCGCGACCCGGGCAACACGTGCGGGGCGCGGCTCATGGACTCTTGGCCGCCGGCGACGACGACGGTCGCGTCGTCCGCGCGGATCATGCGGGCCGCGTCGATCACCGCCGTGAGCCCCGAGAGGCACACCTTGTTGATCGTCACGCAGGGGACGTTCCAGCCGATCCCAGCCGCGATCGCACTCTGGCGGGCGGGGTTCTGCCCGGCCCCGGCCTGGAGCACCTGGCCCATGATGACCGCGTCCACGGCATCCGGGCCGATGCCGCTTCTGGCGAGCGCCGCGGTGATGGCGTGCGCGCCGAGGTCGACGGCGGTGAGCCCCACGAGCTGCCCATTGAGCCTGCCGAACGGGGTGCGCGCTGCGGAAAGGATGACCACTTCGTCGGTGCCGCTGCTCATGGCATCTCCTGTCACGTCGTCGTGCCTGCTCCGGGAGTCGGAGCGTGGTAGGGCTGACTTCAGGCTACCGCCGATAAGCCGATAAAGCGGCGGCGCGCAGGGCGGGAGGCGGGTGTACTCTGTGTGCGGCAGGATCCTCGCGGAGCCCTCTCAGGAGCCTCTTCAGGAGCCCTCAGAAGGGCACTTGACCGCGCTTGAGATGTGCGCTAGACACGCGCGCTCATAACGGCTATGATAGATCTTTGCGTTCTCCCTTTCTGACCTCCAGCCTTCATATAGCGGTGGGCTCGTGGGCGGCCGTCCATCTAACAGAAGAGTTGCTGGGCAGCTGCACGGTTGGGGGAGGGTGCGGACAATCCTGAAGGTCTGTGGAAGGATCCCTCTTGGTCGCCTCGAGCACCTCTGACAACCAAACCGCTAACACGGACGGCGCACGCAACCGGCTCTCATTCGCGAAAATCCACGAGCCCCTCGACGTCCCAAACCTCCTGGCCCTCCAGACCGAGTCCTTTGACTGGCTCGTCGGGAACGAGCGCTGGCAGGCTCGCGTGGCGAAGGCCGCGGAAGAAGGCGACGCTAGCGTCGCGACGACGTCCGGCCTCGCCGACATCTTCGAGGAAATCTCTCCGATCGAAGACTTCCAGGGCACCATGTCCCTGAGCTTCTCCGACCCTGAGTTCGCGGACCCGAAGTACACGATGGAGGAGTGCAAGGAGCGCGACGCCACCTACTCGGCCCCGCTGTACGTCAAGGCCGAGTTCATGAACAACAACACGGGCGAGATCAAGCAGCAGACCGTGTTCATGGGTGATTTCCCGCTCATGACCGAGAAGGGCACGTTCGTCGTGAACGGCACCGAGCGCGTGGTCGTCTCGCAGCTCGTCCGTTCCCCCGGCGCCTACTTCGAGCGCGCTGCGGACAAGACGAGCGACAAGGATATCTTCACCGCGAAGATCATCCCTTCGCGCGGTGCCTGGTTCGAGCTCGAGATCGACAAGCGCGATCAGGTCGGCGTCCGCCTCGACCGCAAGCGCAAGCAGTCCGTGACCGTCCTGCTCAAGGCCCTCGGCTGGTCCGAGAGCCAGATCCTCGAGGAGTTCGGCGACTACGACTCGATGCGCGCGACGCTCGAGAAGGACACCACGGAGACCAAGGAGGACGCCCTCCTCGACATCTACCGCAAGCTCCGTCCGGGCGAGCCGCCCACGGTCGAGGCTGCCCAGTCACTGCTCGACAACCTCTACTTCAACCCGAAGCGCTACGACCTCGCGAAGGTCGGCCGGTACAAGATCAACCGGAAGCTCGGCGTCGACCGCCCGCTCTCGGACCGCGAAGCGTCAGTCCTCCACATCGAGGACATCGTCGCGATGATCAAGTTCCTCGTCGCCCTCCACGCCGGCCAGAAGACCATCCCGGGTGTCCGTGACGGCCAGCCGGTCGAGGTCCGCGTCGAGGTCGATGACATCGACCACTTCGGCAACCGCCGCATCCGCGCAGTCGGCGAGCTCATCGAGAACCAGGTCCGCACGGGCCTCTCCCGTATGGAGCGCGTTGTGCGCGAGCGCATGACGACCCAGGACGTCGAGGCGATCACGCCGCAGACCCTCATCAACATCCGCCCGGTCGTGGCCGCGATCAAGGAGTTCTTCGGAACGTCCCAGCTCTCGCAGTTCATGGACCAGAACAACCCGCTCTCGGGCCTCACCCACAAGCGCCGCCTCTCGGCGCTGGGCCCGGGCGGTCTCTCGCGCGACCGTGCCGGCATGGAGGTCCGTGACGTCCACCCGTCGCACTACGGCCGCATGTGCCCGATCGAGACCCCTGAAGGCCCGAACATCGGCCTCATCGGTTCGCTCGCCTCCTACGGACGCATCAACCCGTTCGGCTTCATCGAGACCCCGTACCGCAAGGTGAGCAACGGCGTCGTCTCGGACGAGGTCGAGTACCTCACGGCCGACGACGAGGCTGAGGTCCAGATCGCCCAGGCGAACTCGCCGCTGAACGAGGACGGCAGCTTCGCCGAGGAGATGGTCCTCGTCCGTCAGCGCGGCGGCGGCGGCGAGCCCGTCCTGATCCCGGCCGACGAGGTCGAGTTCATGGACGTCTCCCCGCGCCAGATGGTGTCGGTCGCGACGGCCCTCATCCCGTTCCTCGAGCACGACGACGCGAACCGAGCCCTCATGGGCGCGAACATGCAGCGTCAGGCTGTGCCGCTCGTCCGCTCCGAGGCGCCGTTCGTCGGCACCGGCATGGAGCGCTCGGCGGCGGTCGACGCGGGCGACGTCGTCGTGGCCGCGAAGGCGGGCGTCGTCTCCGAGGTCTCGGCGGACCTCGTCGTCGTCCTCAATGACGACGGCACGGAGACGAACTACCGCATCGGCAAGTTCGACCGCTCGAACCAGGGCAACTGCTACAACCACCGCGTGCTCGTGAACGAGGGCGACCGTCTGGACCGCGGCGGCATCATCGCCGACGGCCCCGCGACGGATCAGGGCGAGCTCGCGCTCGGCCGCAACCTCCTCGTCGCGTTCATGTCGTGGGAGGGCCACAACTTCGAGGACGCGATCATCCTCTCGCAGCGACTCGTGGCCGAGGACGTTCTCTCCTCGATCCACATCGAAGAGCACGAGATCGATGCGCGCGACACGAAGCTCGGCGCCGAGGAGATCACCCGCGACATCCCCAATGTCTCGGAGGAGGTCCTCGCGCAGCTCGACGAGCGCGGCATCATCCACATCGGTGCTGAGGTCGAGGCTGGCGACATCCTCGTCGGCAAGGTCACCCCGAAGGGCGAGACCGAGCTGACCCCTGAGGAGCGCCTGCTCCGCGCAATCTTCGGCGAGAAGTCCCGCGAGGTCCGCGACACGTCCCTCAAGGTCCCGCACGGCGAGTCCGGCACGGTCATCGGGGTGCGCGTCTTCGACCGCGACAACGACGACGAGCTGCCCCCGGGCGTGAACCAGCTCGTCCGCGTCTACGTGGCGGCCAAGCGCAAGATCACCGACGGCGACAAGCTCGCCGGCCGCCACGGCAACAAGGGCGTCATCTCCAAGATCCTGCCCGTGGAGGACATGCCGTTCCTCGCCGACGGAACCCCCGTCGACGTCGTCCTCAACCCGCTGGGCGTTCCGGGCCGCATGAACGTCGGCCAGGTCCTCGAGACGCACCTCGGGTGGGTCGCGAAGACCGGCTGGAAGATCGAGGGCGAGCCGGAGTGGGTCCAGAACCTGCCGAAGCTCCCGCGCGAGACCGGGCCGAACCAGAAGCTCGCGACGCCCGTGTTCGACGGCGCGCGCGAGGAGGAGATCTCCGGCCTGCTCGACTCGACGAACGTGACGCGCGACGGCGATCGGCTCATCGACTCCTCGGGCAAGGCCCGGCTGTTCGACGGCCGCTCCGGCGAGCCGTTCCCGGACCCGATCTCCGTGGGCTACATGTACATCCTGAAGCTCCACCACCTCGTCGACGACAAGATCCACGCTCGGTCGACCGGCCCGTACTCGATGATCACCCAGCAGCCGCTCGGTGGTAAGGCGCAGTTCGGCGGCCAGCGCTTCGGCGAGATGGAGGTGTGGGCGCTCGAGGCCTACGGCGCGGCGTACACGCTCCAGGAGCTCCTCACCATCAAGTCCGACGACATCCACGGACGTGTGAAGGTCTACGAGGCCATCGTCAAGGGCGAGAACATCCCCGAGCCGGGCGTCCCCGAGTCCTTCAAGGTCCTCATCAAGGAAATGCAGTCCCTGTGCCTGAACGTGGAGGTCCTCTCCGCCGACGGCCAGACGATCGAGATGCGCGACTCCGACGACGCGGTGTTCACTGCCGCTGAGGAACTGGGCATCGACCTCTCCCGCGACGAGCCCAGCTCTGTCGAAGAGGTCTAGTCCTTCAGGCATCGGCATTACGAACGACTTAGAGAACGAGAGAACAGGGACCATATTGTCCAGCGAATCCTCCTTCGGCCTCATGCAGATCGGCCTCGCCACCGCGGATGACATCCGCAACTGGTCGCACGGCGAGGTCAAGAAGCCGGAAACCATCAACTACCGCACCCTCAAGCCTGAGAAGGACGGCCTCTTCTGCGAGAAGATCTTCGGCCCTTCCCGTGACTGGGAGTGCTACTGCGGCAAGTACAAGCGTGTCCGCTTCAAGGGCATCATCTGCGAGCGGTGTGGCGTCGAGGTCACGCGGGCCAAGGTTCGCCGTGAGCGCATGGGCCACATCGAGCTCGCCGCTCCGGTGACCCACATCTGGTACTTCAAGGGCGTTCCGTCGCGTCTGGGCTACCTGCTCGACCTCGCCCCGAAGGACCTTGAGAAGGTCATCTACTTCGCCGCGTACATGATCACGAGCGTCGATGAAGAGCGCCGCCACGACCAGCTGCCGAACCTCCAGGCCGAGCACGACCTCGAGAAGAAGCAGCTCGTCGACGCACGTGACTCGGACATCGCCGCCGTCGCCCGTGACCTCGAGGAGGACCTCGCCCGCCTCGAGGCCGAGGGTGCGAAGGCCGCCGACAAGAAGAAGGCCCGCGACTCCGCCGACAAGACGATGGCGACCATCCGCAAGCGCGCGGATGCCGACATCGAGCGTCTCGAGGCCGTGTGGGACCGCTTCAAGAACCTCAAGGTCGCAGACCTCGAGGGCGACGAGGCGCTCTACCGCGAGCTCCGCGACCGGTACGGCATGTACTTCGAGGGCTCGATGGGCGCCGAGGCGATCCAGAAGCGCCTGGAGTCCTTCGATCTCGAGGCCGAGGCCGATCTGCTTCGCGAGATCATCCAGAACGGCAAGGGCCAGCGGAAGACCCGGGCGCTCAAGCGCCTGAAGGTCGTCAGCGCCTTCCTCACGACGGACAACAAGCCGCAGGGCATGGTCCTCGACGCCGTCCCGGTGATCCCGCCGGAGCTGCGCCCGATGGTCCAGCTCGACGGTGGCCGCTTCGCGACTTCCGACCTGAACGACCTGTACCGCCGTGTGATCAACCGCAACAACCGCCTCAAGCGGCTCCTTGACCTCGGGGCGCCCGAGATCATCGTGAACAACGAGAAGCGCATGCTTCAGGAAGCGGTCGACTCGCTCTTCGACAACGGCCGTCGCGGTCGCCCGGTCACGGGCCCGGGCAACCGTCCGCTCAAGTCGCTCTCCGACATGCTCAAGGGCAAGCAGGGCCGGTTCCGCCAGAACCTGCTCGGCAAGCGCGTCGACTACTCGGGCCGTTCGGTCATCGTCGTCGGCCCGCAGCTCAAGCTCCACCAGTGCGGCCTGCCGAAGCAGATGGCGCTCGAGCTGTTCAAGCCGTTCGTCATGAAGCGGCTCGTGGACCTCAACCACGCGCAGAACATCAAGAGCGCCAAGCGGATGGTCGAGCGCTACCGGCCGCAGGTCTGGGACGTGCTCGAGGAGATCATCACGGAGCACCCGGTGCTGCTCAACCGCGCACCTACCCTCCACCGCCTCGGCATCCAGGCGTTCGAGCCGCAGCTCGTCGAGGGCAAGGCCATCCAGCTCCACCCGCTCGTCTGCGCGGCGTTCAACGCCGACTTCGACGGCGACCAGATGGCCGTGCACCTGCCGTTGAGCCCCGAGGCCCAGGCCGAGGCCCGCATCCTCATGCTGTCCTCGAACAACATCCTGAAGCCGTCGGACGGTCGCCCCGTGACCCTGCCGTCGCAGGATATGATCATCGGCCTCTACCACCTCACCACCAAGCGTGAGGCGGCAGCCGGCGAGGGCCGCGTGTTCTCCTCGGTGCCCGAGGCGATCATGGCGTACGACAACCACGAGCTGCACCTCAACGCGCAGGTGAAGATCCGGCTCGAGGGCTTCGTCCCGTCCGCCGAGCGCCCCGCCCCCGAGGGCTGGGAGGCTGGCGAGCCGGCGCTCGTCCAGACGTCGCTCGGCCAGGTGATCTTCAACGAGACCCTTCCCGCGGACTACCCGTGGGTCGAGTCCGTCGCCGACAAGGGCAAGCTCTCGCAGATCGTCAACGATCTCGCGGAGCGCTACCCGAAGGTCGTCGTCGCGGCGACCCTCGACAACCTCAAGGACGCAGGCTTCCACTGGGCGACCCGTTCGGGCGTCACCGTGGCCATCTCGGACATCGCGGTGCCCGAGGCGAAGCCGGCCATCCTCGCGGGCTACGAGGACCGTGCGGCGAAGATCCAGAGCCAGTACGACAAGGGCCTGATCGACGACGAGGAGCGCCGTTCCGAGCTCATCGAGATCTGGGACAAGGCGACGACTGAGATCGCGGCCGTCATGCGCGAGTCCATGCCGAAGATGAACACCATCAACCGCATGGTCTCCTCTGGCGCTCGTGGTAACTGGATGCAGGTTCGCCAGATCGCCGGTATCCGTGGCCTCGTGGCCAACCCGAAGGGCGAGATCATCCCGCGCCCGATCAAGTCCTCCTACCGTGAGGGCCTGTCGGTGCTCGAGTACTTCATCGCCACCCACGGTGCGCGAAAGGGCCTCGCCGATACGGCTCTCCGTACGGCGAACTCGGGCTACCTCACTCGTCGTCTCGTCGACGTGTCGCAGGACGTCATCGTGCGCGAGGAGGACTGCGGCACCGAGCGTGGCCTCATGGTCCCGATCGCTACCCCGGACCACAACGGCGAGCTCGTCCGCGACGAGAACGTCGAGAACACGGTGTACACGCGTACGCTCGCAGTCGACGTCGTCGACTCCGAGGGCAACGTGCTCGCCGAGGGCGGTGCGGACCTGGGCGACGTGCTCATCAACCGTCTCGTCGAGGCGGGGATCACCGAGCTCCGTGTCCGTTCGGTCCTCACGTGTGAGTCCGCGGTCGGTACGTGTGCGAAGTGCTATGGCCGTTCGCTCGCGAGCGGCAAGCTCGTCGACATCGGCGAGGCGGTCGGCATCATCGCCGCCCAGTCGATCGGTGAGCCTGGCACGCAGCTGACGATGCGTACGTTCCACACCGGCGGCGCCGTCTCGGCGTCCGGCAGCGAGGACATCACGCAGGGTCTTCCCCGTATCCAGGAGCTCTTCGAGGCGCGTACCCCGAAGGGTGTCGCCCCGATCTCCGAGGCGGCAGGCCGTGTCTCGATCGAGGACACCGAGAAGCAGCTGCGCATCGTCCTCACCCCGGACGACGGCACCGAGGAGATCGCCTACCCGGTCTCCCGCCGGGCGCGTCTGCTCGTGGAGGAAGGTCAGCACGTCGAGGTCGGGCAGAAGCTCGTCAACGGCCCGGTCGATCCGAAGCAGGTCCTGCGCATCCAGGGTCCGCGCGAGGCGCAGAAGTTCCTTGTCGACGAGGTCCAGGGCGTTTACCGCTCGCAGGGCATCGGCATCCACGACAAGCACGTGGAGGTCATCGTCCGCCAGATGCTGCGTCGCGTCACGGTCATCGAGTCCGGCGACACGGATCTGCTTCCGGGCGAGCTCGCCGAGTCTCGTCGCTACCGTGACGAGAACCGCCGCGTCGTGTCCGAGGGCAAGAAGCCGGCCTCGGGCCGTCCCGAGCTCATGGGCATCACCAAGGCGTCGCTCGCCACGGAGTCCTGGCTCTCGGCGGCTTCGTTCCAGGAGACGACCCGCGTCCTCACGCAGGCTGCAATGGAAGCGAAGAGCGATCCGCTGCTCGGCCTCAAGGAGAACGTCATCATCGGTAAGCTCATCCCGGCCGGTACGGGTCTGCCCCGTTACACCGAGGTCGCGGTCGAGCCGACCGAGGAGGCCAAGGCGACGCTCTTCACCGGTCCGAGCGCGTTCAGCGACTTCGCGTACGATCCCCTGGACGGCGATGGCGTCCAGGAGTTCCACGCGATTCCGCTCGACGACTACGACCTCGGCGGCGGCGACTACCGCTGACGCCCGGGTCCTGAGTCTGCTGCTCTAGGGCAGCGGACGACGGCGTAGCGAACCACGCGCGGCCGGCCTCCCTCAGGGGATGCCGGCCGCGCACCTTTGTTGGTCACGTCCCGCGGGTGCGCGCGCGTTTGTTGGTCACGTCCCGCGGGTGCGCGGCTAGAAAACGGACGACGGCGTGATCCCCGCTCGGGCGCGCTGCGTCGTCGTCCGCCCTCGGGCACCGTCGGGAGGTGACGGTTGAACGGTGGGGGAGACGCCGTTTAGGGGAGGACGTCCATCGCGTGCTAAGATTTCTACGATTGTTTCTGTGTGGCAGAGGATGATGGCCGCCGTGTCAAGGCGCGGAGGAAGCCTGTTTCCGGGTTGCGGGGTTGATGCGCAACAAATGCCACACTTTCGCACGCCTACGGTCGAACACCACCGCAGCGAGTGTGGAATCGACCGTCAAATGCTCTTGAGGCAGGCCCGGCATCCGGGCAAGCCCGTCCGGGCGAAGTTCAACGAAGTACGGAGAACACGAAAGTGCCTACTATTCAGCAGCTGGTCCGCAAGGGCCGCACGCCGAAGGTCTCCAAGACCAAGGCTCCTGCCCTCAAGGGCAGCCCCATGCGCCGTGGCGTGTGCACGCGTGTGTACACGACCACCCCGAAGAAGCCGAACTCGGCCCTCCGCAAGGTGGCCCGTGTCCGCCTCAACGGTGGCGTCGAGGTCACGGCGTACATTCCCGGCGTCGGCCACAACCTGCAGGAGCACTCGATCGTGCTCGTCCGCGGCGGCCGCGTGAAGGACCTCCCGGGTGTGCGCTACAAGATCGTCCGCGGTGCGCTCGATACGCAGGGCGTCAAGAACCGTCAGCAGGCCCGCAGCCGCTACGGCGCGAAGAAGGAGAAGAAGTAATGCCTCGCAAGGGTCCTGCCCCGAAGCGCCCGCTCGTCGTCGACCCCGTCTACGGCTCGCCGCTCGTCACTCAGCTCATCAACAAGGTGCTCGTCGACGGCAAGAAGTCCACGGCTGAGCGCATCGTCTACGGCGCCCTCGAGGGTGCCCGCCAGAAGACCGGCGGCGATCCGGTCGCCACTCTCAAGAAGGCGATGGACAACGTTCGTCCGACCCTTGAGGTCAAGTCCCGCCGCGTCGGTGGCGCGACCTACCAGGTTCCCGTCGAGGTCAAGCCGGGCCGCGCAACGGCGCTCGCCCTGCGTTGGCTCGTCGGCTACTCGAAGGCCCGCCGCGAGAAGACCATGACCGAGCGCCTCCAGAACGAGCTTCTGGACGCCTCGAATGGTCTCGGTGCCGCGGTCAAGCGCCGCGAGGACACGCACAAGATGGCCGAGTCGAACAAGGCCTTCGCGCACTACCGCTGGTAAGAGCCTGATTCGCCGCCGGCCTCACGAGGGCCGGCGGCGAATGCGCAGCCTACAAAGGGAAACATAGGGAGACACCGTGGCACTCGACGTGCTTACCGACCTCAGCAAGGTCCGCAATATCGGCATCATGGCGCACATCGATGCCGGCAAGACCACCACGACCGAGCGGATCCTCTTCTACACGGGCGTGAACCACAAGATCGGCGAGACGCACGACGGTGCTTCGACGACCGACTGGATGGAGCAGGAGAAGGAGCGCGGCATCACCATCACGTCCGCCGCCGTTACCTGCTTCTGGAACCAGAACCAGATCAACATCATCGACACCCCCGGCCACGTGGACTTCACGGTTGAGGTCGAGCGCTCCCTGCGTGTGCTCGATGGCGCCGTTGCCGTCTTCGACGGCAAGGAGGGCGTCGAGCCGCAGTCCGAGACCGTCTGGCGCCAGGCCGACAAGTACGACGTGCCCCGCATCTGCTTCGTCAACAAGATGGACAAGCTGGGCGCCGACTTCTACTTCACCGTCGACACGATCGTGAAGCGCCTCGGGGCCAAGCCGCTCGTCATGCAGCTTCCGATCGGTTCTGAGAACGACTTCGTCGGTGTCGTCGACCTGCTCACCATGAAGGCCCTCGTCTGGCCTGGCGACGCCAAGGGCGACGTGACCATGGGTGCTGCCTATGAGACCCAGGAGGTCCCCGCGGACCTCAAGGAGCGCGCTGAGGAGTACCGCCACCAGCTCGTCGAGACCGTCGCTGAGGCGTCCGAGGAGCTCATGGAGAAGTACCTCGAGGGCGAAGAGCTCACGGTCGAGGAGCTCAAGGAGGGTGTGCGCAAGCTCACCGTCAACTCCGAGATCTACCCGGTCTTCTGCGGCTCGGCGTTCAAGAACCGCGGCGTTCAGCCCATGCTCGACGCGGTCATCGACTACCTTCCCTCGCCCCTCGACGTGCCGGCCATGGTCGGCCACGATCCGAAGGACGAGTCGGTCGAGCTCAACCGCAAGCCGAGCGAGACGGAGCCGTTCTCGGCCCTCGCGTTCAAGATTGCGGCTCACCCGTTCTTCGGCCAGCTCAACTTCATCCGCGTGTACTCGGGCAAGGCGACGTCCGGCATGCAGGTGCTGAACTCGACGAAGGGCAAGAAGGAGCGCCTCGGCAAGCTCTTCCAGATGCACGCCAACAAGGAGAACCCGGTAGACGAGCTCCACGCTGGCCACATCTACGCCGTCATCGGCCTCAAGGACACGACGACGGGCGATACGCTCTGCGATATCAACAACCCGATCGTCCTCGAGTCGATGACGTTCCCGGAGCCGGTCATCTTCGTCGCGATCGAGCCGAAGACGAAGGGCGACCAGGAGAAGCTCTCGACGGCTATCCAGAAGCTCTCCGCTGAGGACCCGACGTTCACCGTCTCCCTCAACGAGGAGACCGGCCAGACCGAGATCGGCGGCATGGGCGAGCTCCACCTCGACATCCTCGTGGACCGCATGCGCCGCGAGTTCAAGGTCGAGGCCAACGTCGGCAAGCCGCAGGTCGCGTACCGCGAGACCATCAAGAAGAAGGTCGAGAAGGTCGACTTCACGCACAAGAAGCAGACTGGTGGTTCCGGCCAGTTCGCGAAGGTGCAGGTCACGTTCGAGCCGCTCGACACGTCGGAGGGCACGTTCTACGAGTTCGTGAACGCTGTGACGGGTGGCCGCGTGCCGCGCGAGTACATCCCGTCGGTCGATGCCGGCATCCAGGATGCCATGCAGTTCGGCATCCTGGCGGGCTACCCGATGGTGGGCGTCAAGGCGTCCCTCACCGACGGTGCCTACCACGACGTCGACTCCTCGGAAATGGCGTTCAAGATCGCCGGTTCGCAGGTCTTCAAGGAAGGCGCTCGCCGCGCCAACCCGGTGCTCCTCGAGCCGCTCATGGCGGTTGAGGTCCGCACGCCTGAGGACTACATGGGCGATGTCATCGGCGACCTCAACTCCCGCCGCGGCCAGATCCAGGCCATGGAGGACGCGGTGGGCGTCAAGGTGATCCGTGCGCTCGTCCCGCTGTCCGAGATGTTCGGCTACATCGGCGACCTGCGCTCCCGGACCCAGGGCCGTGCTGTCTACTCGATGCAGTTCGACAGCTACTCCGAGGTCCCGAAGGCTGTCGCCGAAGAGATCATCCAGAAGTCGCGCGGCGAGTAGTTCTGGAAGGTGCCCGCACGCCGTCGTCTTCGGGATTGACCCAGAGGGTTTCTCCCAATAGCGGACGACGGCGGCGGGTCACCACACTGTGGGGCTGAACGCCCCGCGAATTTTACGAAAGAAACAGCCCCCCAGTAGACTTGCCAGAGTTTCAGTTGCGACAAGCGCGGCTGGAGGCAGTCTTCTTAAGAAACCTTCATAGGAGGAACCAGTGGCGAAGGCAAAGTTCGAGCGGACTAAGCCGCACGTCAACATTGGCACCATCGGTCACGTCGACCACGGTAAGACCACGTTGACCGCTGCCATTTCCAAGGTGCTTGCCGACAAGTACCCGGACCTGAACGAGAAGCGCGACTTCTCGTCGATCGACGCGGCTCCTGAGGAGCGCCAGCGCGGCATCACCATCAACATCGCCCACATCGAGTACCAGACGGAGAAGCGTCACTACGCTCACGTCGACGCTCCGGGCCACGCCGACTACATCAAGAACATGATCACCGGTGCGGCTCAGATGGACGGCGCGATCCTCGTGGTCGCCGCCACCGATGGTCCGATGGCCCAGACTCGCGAGCACGTTCTGCTCGCCCGCCAGGTCGGCGTTCCCTACCTCCTGGTTGCGCTGAACAAGGCTGACATGGTCGACGACGAGGAGCTCCTTGACCTCGTCGAGATGGAGGTCCGCGAGCTCCTGTCCTCGCAGGGCTTCGACGGCGACAACGCTCCGGTGATCCGCGTCTCGGGCCTCAAGGCTCTCGAGGGCGATCCCAAGTGGGTCAAGTCGGTCGAGGACCTCATGGACGCTGTCGACGAGAACGTTCCGGATCCGGTTCGTGACCGCGACAAGCCGTTCCTCATGCCGATCGAGGACGTCTTCACGATCACCGGTCGTGGCACGGTCGTTACGGGCCGCGCCGAGCGCGGCACGCTCGCCCTGAACTCCGAGGTCGAGATCGTCGGCATCCGCCCGATCCAGAAGACCACGGTCACGGGTATCGAGATGTTCCACAAGCAGCTCGACGAGGCATGGGCTGGCGAGAACTGTGGTCTTCTCCTCCGCGGTATCAAGCGCGAGGATGTCGAGCGCGGTCAGGTCGTCGTCAAGCCGGGTTCGATCACCCCGCACACCGACTTCGAGGCGAACGTCTACATCCTCTCGAAGGACGAGGGTGGGCGTCACAACCCGTTCTACTCGAACTACCGCCCGCAGTTCTACTTCCGTACCACGGACGTGACCGGCGTCATCACCCTCCCCGAGGGCACCGAGATGGTCATGCCCGGCGACAACACTGAGATGACTGTTCAGCTCATCCAGCCGATCGCTATGGAAGAGGGCCTCGGCTTCGCCATCCGCGAGGGTGGCCGCACCGTTGGCTCGGGCCGCGTCACCAAGATCATCAAGTAGTCTCTTCGAGATCTTGGGGGCCGGTAGCAGGCCTTAGCTGAGGAAACCCCGTCGCAGGATTGCGGCGGGGTTTTCTTGTCGCCTATTATTCCAACGAGTGGATTAATCGTCCGAGGGGGAATGATGGTAACCAGGTCTTCCGAATTCGACGCGGGTTACGCGGAGGGGCTCGAAGTCGGGCGACGCGAAGGTTTCCTGCAGGGGCACCGGGCTGGGTTCATCGAGGGGCATCGTGCTGGCTGGGAGGACCGTTCTGCGGCAAGCGCTGCGCCTTCGGCTCCGGCCCCGCCACAACCACCCCGAGCGAGGCCGCCTGTCGAAGGCAGAGCGCCATTCCTCCGCCCGCCAGCGGCGCCGCCGCTGCCCCGCGGGCCGCGCCCTGCGCATCCCCCTACCCTGAAGCCCAGCTCCGAGAGGTACGACGACGAGGACGCCGCCCGCCGTCGCCGGCGCCGCGGAATGCTGAACGCGAACATCGCGCTGTACGCGGCGACTCTCCTGTTCGTCGCGGCTGCTGCGCTGTTCCTCGCGAGCGCCGTGGGCGATGCCCTGCGACTCGTCGCCCTGCTCACGGTCACGGCGCTGTTCTATGCGACCGGCCTGGTGGTGCACCCACGCGTACCACGTCTCCGGCCGGCTGCGGTGGCGTTCACCGGCACGGGACTCGCGCTTCTGCCGGTCTCTGGTCTCGCGGTCGACGTTCTGGCCGTACGCAGTCCTGCCTTGACCTGGTTCGCGACGAGCGTTCTTGGGCTCATAGCGTTCGGGATGGCGGCGGTTCGGCTTGAGAGCCGCATTCTTGTCTACGCGTCGCTCACGTTTGCGTTCTCTGGGGCGTGGTCCGGTGCTGCGGCGCTCGGTGGTGCCCTCGCCGTTGATCTGGCGGCCCTCCTTGTCTTGTCGGCCGCCATGGGGGTCCTCGCGCTCGTTCGTCCGCGATGGATTCCGCGGGCCTATCTGCGTCCCGTTGTCCGTGTGCATCCGCTCGCGGCCCCCGCGGTGCTGGTCGCGGCAACGATCGCGTCCGGGACTTTGGAGCGTTGGCAGTACCCCGCACTGGTGGCCGCCGTGTGTGCCTCCCTCTCCGTGGCCGCTCTGGTGCGGGGCCCGGCGCTCGTGCGCCGGCTTTCATGGTGGGGCGCACGGGCGACGGCAGCCCTCGCGACGGCTTCCGGGTTCGCCCAAGCCGCCGACCTCGGATGGCTGGGGAACGGCGCGGATCCGTTCGCGGCCGCGATCGCGGCCGCGGCCGTGACCCTATCCGGCGAGGTCTTCCTCGTCGTGTTCCTCGGAGATCGCCTCGAGGCCCGGGTGGGGCTCAAGCGCGGCCACATTGGTATCGAGCAGGCGTCGGCGGTCGGTCTGATCTCTTTGCTGGCCGTGACGGGCGTTCTGGGAGACACGGCGGACGGTCGCCTTGGCAGCGGTGCCGTGCTTTGGTCCTCGGCGGCACTGCTCGTGGCCGCCCAAGTCGTGGCGTGGTGGCACGGTCGGGTGGCCGAGTGGCTTCCGTGCGCAGCTTATGCCGTCCTCGTGATCGCGCACGGGTCGATGGGGCGTGTTCCCTTTGCCGTGGTTGTCGGGTGGGGAGCGGTGTACTGGCTCATCCGTGCTAGACGGCCTCGCAATCCTCGGCCGATCGCGGGACGTCCTTGGCATCAGACTCAGTTGGTGGCGGCGGCACGCTACGCGTCCCTTCTCGCCGTGCCTGCTGTGGTGGATGCCTGCGGGCCCGGTGTATGGGACGCTCTCGGCCGTGAGGTAGTCCTGGGCACCGCTTTCGCTGGCGTTGCCGCCGCCCAGCTCCTGCTCTCAGCGCTGCTACGAGTTCGCGGTCTCGCCGAATTCGGCCGTCCTGCGGCTCTCGTGATCATGTCCGCGGCGGCCGCTATCGGCTGCGGCCTAGTGGCCGTGACGGCGACGGGCTGGGTCGTCTATGCCGTGACTGTAGCGTTCGTCTGCGGAGCAGGCGTGGCACTCTCGGCGGTTTTCACGAGGGGCGACGAAGAGCGCAAGCGAGGCGCGCTCCTCTGCGTCGCCGTTCCGCCGAGCCTTTTGGCCGTTCTTGCGGGCGAGGGGTACCTGGCAAACCAGTGGGGTATCGCCAATTCGGTTCTGTGCGTGCTGACACTCGTACTGGGCGCTTCAGCGTTGCGCCTGCCAAGCAGTCTGGGCCGTTTGGCCTACGTGTGGCTTACTCGGATCGCGGGGATCCTCCTCGCCCTCGGGGTCTTCCACGCTCTTGGCCGCGAAGGGTGGAGGCTGAACGTCGGTGGCCAGCCAGTCTCGGGGTGGCAGATTCTCGCTGCCGTCACCCTCGCCCAGCTTTGTGTCCCGCTCGCGGCGGCGGCCCGAAGGGCCACCAAGGCGGCAGCCGCCAGAGGCGCCGAGGCGCGCTGGGCGCTTGAAGACGTGACGGTCACCCTTGGCCTAGCGACCGCTGCCTCAATGCTGGCGAGCCTGACGGAATGGCTCGGAGGTCCTCGCTCCCTCGGTCTTCCGACTTCGCTTCTCTGTGTGGGGCTGACGGTCGGCGCCGCGACGTCCGGCGTCGTGCTCCGCCGTCGCCCCGCCGCACTGGCCCTTTTGCCCGCCGTACTGACCCTGATCCCCGTGGCTGCCCGCGGCGACCTGCGAGTCCTCGAGATCGCAGTAGGGGTCTCGGCCGCCTATGCAGCCGCGATGGTGTACCTCGCCCCCGGGATCAGGCTTCGCGGCATTCACCTTCTCGCGGCCCGGGCGCTGCCTCTCATCCTGGCGGGGCTCGTCGCGCACGACGCGACCGCCTCGCCGACCGTGCTGAGCCTCGTCTTCGCTGTCGGGCTTGCGCTGCAGCACGCCGTGCGCCGCCTGCTGCAGCGAACGACGCCGGGGCTCCCGTTCCAGAGCGCGGCATACTGGAGCGCGTTGGCGGCCCAGCTTGCCCTGCCGATCGCCTACGCCTTCACATCCCGAAACGAAGCGGGCGGCGGGCGGTGGGTCCTATTGGTCGAAACGGCACTTGCCGCGGCCTCGGCGGTGGCGACACTGCGCGAGCATCCGCGGGCCAGCGACGGGGCGGCCAGTGCCGCATTCCTTGCGCTGATCTGGCTTGGGCCAGCCTTCCCGTTCCCAGCTGGCCAGCCACTATCGGAGCCCCTCCTCTCTTCGTTGGGCTTCGTACTCGCCTCGGCCGCGCTCGCGGGTGCGCACGCGTTCGGCCTCGGCCGTTGGGGCGGCGCGCCCAGACGGGGCAGCCCAGAGCAGCGTGAAAGCGGACTGCGCCCCGCTGTCTGGCCGTGGACCACCGGCGGACTGCTGTTTGCGTCTGCCGGGCTCATCGGTGCTCTCGGCGAGGAGCCGTGGGTCCTGAGCCTCGCCCTCAGCGCCGGGGCCGCGGTCCTCGTCACGGCCAGCTGGGTGTGGCGCAGCATCACTGGTCTGACGGAAGCGACATTTCCTACGGGCGTTCTGGGGTTCCTCATGGCCGGGATCGCGGCCGGGACGAGCGTGTTCGAAGGGGAGTCTGCGCCGTGGAGGTACGTGCTGCCGTTGCTCGTCGGAGGCCTGATTCCGGCCGGCGTCGGGCTCGCACTCCGCTGGGCGCCTCTGTGGCTGAGGGGCGACGAGCACCTCACCGCGCCGGTCGTCCAGCTCGCGATCGATCCAGTCCGCCGCTGGTCCCTCGCCGCCGGGGCCGGACTCGCCCTGATCCTGCCAGCGCTGGCCTCGTGGGACCGGCCCGCGGCGCATCTGCTTCCTGCTCTCGCGGCCGCCCTCGTCGCGCTCGTCGTCTCCGAGGTACCCCAACGCTGGCGGAGGGCATCAGCAGAACTCGGCAGCGTCGTCGTGCTGGCGGCAACGCAACGTGCGGTCTTCGCCGACGATGAGCCCAGCATGTACTGGCTCGTCCAGTGGTACGTCGCCGCCGCGGCCGTCATAGCACTGCTGCGCTACATAGCCGGTGATCGCAGAAATGGCCGCCGGGTGGGCCAACGATGGCTCACCGTTGCGGCCGGGACGGCGAGCTTCGTGGGCCTCGTCTCGGCACCCGAAGCGGACGCTGCCCGGCAGATCTGGCTGCTTCTGGTGTTCGTCGGCCTGACCGTTGCGGGACTTGCGGCAGCGGACCGCAGGTTCGCGGCGTGGGGCGGGGTCGGGGTGCTCGCCTGCGTCCTTTGGGCTGTCCGTGCCTACCCGTATCTGCTGCTCGCCGCCCTCGGCCTTGCTCTTGTCGGGGCGGCTGTCTGGTGGCTTCTGCGCGCCTCGCGCGGCACGCTGTTACGGTAGGAACGTCAACCGGGCAGCCCGGAGCACCCTAGTGAGGAAGGCCGCCGTGGCCTGGATAATCGTCATCGCTCTGCTCATCGTGATCGTGGGCGGCTATTTCAGCATCCGCAAGAACTTCAAGAACGAGATCGAGCGCGCGCGCCGCATCCGCAGGGCGAACCGCGGGGAGTAGCTACGCCGGGGTCCGTTCGCGTGCCGCGGTGAGCTGCCGGAGCCACTCGAACGAGGCCTTGGGCGTCCGCTCGAGAGTGTCGAAGTCCACGTGCACGAGCCCGAAGCGCTGGGTGTAGCCCTCGGCCCACTCGAAGTTGTCGAGTAGGGTCCAGACGAACCAGCCGGCAAGCTGCACGCCCTCTGCTGGGGCGCCAGGAGCTACTGACAGGAGTGCCGACTCGAGGTGGGCGGCGAGGTAATCGATCCGCTCGCTGTCGTCGATCGGTCCGTCGGCATGCTCGGGTTCAGGAAAGCTCGCGCCGTTCTCGGTCACGAGCACAGGGGGAAGCGCGTCGCGGTAACGGTCTCGCATCTGGGCGAGCAGTGTGCCCAGATGGGCCGGCGCGATCGGCCAGCCGAATCCGGTGTGTGGTAGCTCGGGAAAGTCCGCGAGGTGGAACGGCAGGCGCTTTAGCGCGGCCAGCTGGGGGTGGTTCCCGACCGGCACCGCTGCGGTGCGCGCCGCTCCTGCCCCGATCCGCATGGGGTAGTAGTAGTTGAGCCCGTAGAAGTCGAGTGGCTGGCGGATGAGGTCGAGATCGCCGGGGCGTACGGCGCGTAGGAGCGGTGCGAAATCGCGTTTCGCGAACCATGGAACCCGGGGATATCGGCCGAGGATGACGGGGTCGGCGAACAGGCGGTTGAAGATGACGTCGAAGAGCCCCGCGTGCAGCCGGTCGAACGGCCGCCACGATTTCGCCGAGACGGGCGAGTGGAGGTTCGTGATCCCGATTCCGCCGTCCGTCGACGCCCGCAGCGCCTGAACCGCCAGGCCGTGCGCGAGGAGCTGGTGGTGGATGGTCGGGAGGGCGTCGTAGAGGAGCTGCCTTCCCGGTGCGTGCACCCCGAGGGCATACCCGTTGAGCGTGACGGTGGCCGGCTCGTTGAGCGTGATCCACTGGCCCACGCGGTCGCCGAGCCGTCGCCCTGCCTCTGCGGCATAGTCGGCGAACCGCTCCGCCGTCCCGCGTGAGAGCCACCCACCTTCCCTCTCGAGGGGAAGAGGGGTGTCCCAGTGGTAGAGCGTCACAAGGGGGCGGATTCCGGCCTCGAGCAGGCCGTCGAGGAGGCGCTCGTAGAAGGCCCAGCCCTTCTCGTTCCACGCTCCGCGGCCATCCGGCTGGACGCGTGGCCACGCGATCGAGAGCCGGTAGGCGTCGACGCCGAGACGTGCCAGAAGGGCTAGGTCCTCGTCTGCCCGGTGGTAGTGGTCGTCGGCGATGTCAGGCGAGGCGCCCTCGGCGATCATGCCGGGGGAGTGCGCGAAGGTGTCCCACCCCGACGGTCCGCGACCGTCGTCGTCGACCGCGCCCTCGATCTGGAAGGCGGCCGTGGCGACCCCGAGCGTGAAGCCCGGGGGCAGCAGGGCTGCCAGACGGTCGACGGCGGCGCGAGGCATGGGCCTATCATCGCGCCGAGTGAGCGGCTTGGCTATTGGCCAGGCAGAGCCGGAGTTCACCGGGCCGGGGCGGCCGCCCCGGTGAGCAGCGCGGCGACGGCCGTTCCGGCGCGGAGTCCGTCGTCGAACGCGCGGACGGCGTTGAGCCCGCTCGCGTCCCGCGCTCCGCCGATGACCGTGTGCGGGACGCCCTCGCCGGCGAGTTCCGAGGCCAGGGTGACATGGGGTTCTTGGCCCGCCGCGAGGATGACCGTGTCGCCGGGGACGAGCTCGAGCGCGCCGTCCGCGTCGGTGATCTCGACGCCGTCGGCCGTGATCCTGCCGTAGACGACGCCGGTGAGCGTCCGCACGCCGGCGGCACGCAGTTCCGCGAGGACAGCCCAGCGCGTCGAGGGGCCGATCCCCGCGCCGATGCGCCCGCTCCGCCGCATGATCGTGATCTCCCGCTCGGGGTCGGCTTCGGCCAGCAGGTGGGCGAGGTCGACGGCGATTCCCCCGGCACCGATGATGGCAACCCGGCGGCCCACCGCCGAGGGCTCGGCGAAAGCCTGCCGGTAGTCCATGACGTGCCCCAGCTCCGCGCCGGCCACGTGCACAGCCCTGGGAAGGACGCCGGTCGCAACAACGACGTGCGCGTAACCCACCAGATCGGACGCCGCAGCATGCGTACCCGTGATCACCCGGACCCCGAGAGCGGGCAGGAGGTTCTCGAAGTACCGGATGGTCTCGAGGAAGTCCGCCTTGCCGGGTACGCTCCCCGCGAGCTGGAACTGGCCCCCGATTGCGTCGGCGGCCTCGTACAGGTCCACCCGCATCCCGGCTGCGGCCAGGGTCGCGGCGGCCTGGAGCCCAGCTGGGCCGGCTCCGACGACGGCGACCCGCCCCGGACGTTCGACGGAAGCCGTTGCCCCAGGCTCGTCGCTGGGCGCGGGCGCCTCAGGGAGTGGAATCGGCGGGTACTCGAGCTCGCGCCCGGCCCGCGGATTGACGAGGCACGAGACCGGTTCGTCCCCGAACGAGCGGTCGAGGCACGCCTCATTGCAGCCGATGCAGGTATTGACCAGCTCGAGCCGGCGCGCGCGGGACGTCGAGACGATCCGCGGGTCGGCAAGGAATGGGCGGGCCATCGCCACGAGGTCCGCATCCCCGCGCGCGAGGGCCTCGTCAGCGAGCGGAACCGAGTTCACCCGGTTCGAAGCGACGATCGGCGCCTCGAACCCCGCAGCGCGCACGGCCTCGCGCACGCGGCGGGCGACGCCGAGCCAGTGCCCGTGCGGCACGAGGGCCTGGACGGTGGGGACCGAGGATTCATGCCAGCCGATACCCACGTTGAGCGCGTCGGCTCCGGCGGCGACGAGGGCGACGGCGAGGTCATCGAGTTCTCGGTCGCTGCTTGAGCCCTCCATAAGGTCCGTGCCCGAGGTCCTCACGATGACCGGGAAGTCTGCGCCCACCGCGTCACGCACCGCGCCCAGTACGGCGAGCGGGAAGCGGCGCCGCCGCTCGGCGTCGCCGCCCCACGCATCGTCCCGCAGATTGGTGAGCGGGGAGACGAACTGGTTGATGAGATAGCCCTCGGACGCCATGATTTCGACGGCGTCGAAGCCGAGTTCTCTTGCTCGGAGCGCTCCCGCCGCGAAGTCCGCGATGGTGCGTTGGATCTGCTCCTCGTCCATCGCCTCCGGCTCGCAGCGTGAGAAGCGGCTGTAGACGGACGACGGCGCGAGCGGCCTGAGTCCGAATGTCGCCTCGAACGCGTACCGGCCCGCGTGGAAGAGCTGCAGCGCCAGGTGGCCGCCGGCCTCGTGGACGGCGGTCACGGCGCGGGCGAGGGCCGGGGCGGACTCCGGCTCGTTGACGAGCGCGTAGGTCCGGCCCCCCGCACCCTCCCGGCTGACGGCGGCGCCGCCGGTGATGATGAGGTCGGCACCGCCGAGCGCGCGTTCGCGGTAGAACTGGGCGAGCGCGGCCCCGCCGTCGTCGGTCCGCTCGAGGTTGAGGTGCATTGAACCCATGACGATCCGGTGCTTCAACTCGAGCGTGCCGATGTGCACCGGCGTGAACGCGCGCGCGGTCATCAGCGGGTGGGCCGTTCGGGGATGCTGATCGGCTCGCTCGTCTCGTGGAAGTAGGGAGGGGCGGCAACTGTCATGCCGCCGTCGACCACGAGGGTCTGCCCGGTGATGTAGTCCGAATTGGGCGAGAGGAGGAACTCGATCGCGTTCGCCATGTCCGCGATGGTGCCCGGCCGCCCCTTCGGGATCTTGGCGATGACCGTATCCATCGGAGCCTGCCCGGGCACGTTGTAGAAGTACTCGAGCGAGTCGGAATCGATGAGGCCGCCGTTTACGGCGTTCACGTTGATGCCGTACGGGGCGAACTCCACCGCCATGTAGCGGACGAAGGATTCGATCGCGGCCTTGTAGGAACCGAGCGCAGCGTACGTCGGGAACGCGCGGTGGCTGCCGTAGCTGGTGACTGCGACGATCCGGCCGCCCTGGTCCATGAGCTTGACCGCCTCCTCGCTGCCGAGGACGAACGGGCGCACGTTCATGGCGTAGGAGCGGTCGAGGTGGTGCGTGCGCAGCTCCATGACGCGCTTGAACGCGGCAGCGGCAGCATTGTTCACGAAGTAGTCGAGCCGGCCGTACGTCTCCGCGACGGTATCGAACAGGCGGACGATGTCCTCGGGATTCTCGACGTCGGCCTGGACGGCGATGCCGTCGCCGCCGAGCTCCTTGAGCCGCTCGACGACGTCCTCGGCGAGGCCCACGTTCTTCTTGTAGTTGACGACGACCTTCGCGCCGCCCGAGGCGAGCTGTTCGGCGAGCTGCCGCCCGATGCCCCGGGAGGCCCCTGTGATGAGGGCGATCTTGTCTGCGTGGACCTTCTCCGTCACTTCGACTCCTTCACGGCGGCGCGGCGGAACACGTCCCGCGCCACGACAGTCTTCTGGATCTCGTTCGTGCCCTCCTCGAAACGCTGCGCCCGGGCGTCCCGGTACACGCGTTCGATGGTCTGGGTCTTCCAGTACCCGAGTCCACCATGGACCTGCAGGGCCTTGTCCGTCACGCGCGTGAGCATGTCGACGGCGGTCATCTTGGCCATGGAGGAGAGCGCGCTCGCGGTTTCACGGCCTTCCTGCCACTGCTCGGCCGCGTGGAGCACGAGGGCCTTCGCGGCCTCGATGTCCGCCTCGTTCTCGGCAATCTGGAACGCGATGGCCTGGCGCTCGGCGAGCTGCTTGCCGAACGTCACGCGGCGCAGGGCGTACTCGACGGCGAGCTCCTGGGCGCGCTCTGCGAGGCCCACGCAGCTCATCGCCACCGAGATGCGGCTCGGCGTGAGGAAGCCTCCGAGGGCGACGGCGAGGCCCTCGCCTTCCTCGCCCAGGCGGTTGGCCACGGGAACGGGGGTGTCGGCGAAGACGAGCTCGGCGTGGTCCGTGCCGCGCACGCCCATGGTCTCGGACGTATCGATCACGGTGGCGCCCGGCGCGTGCCGGTCGACGAGGAGCGCGACGGTGCCGTGCTTGCCCGTGCTGCCCTCGAGCCGGGCGAACAGGAGCCAGTAGTCACACCTGACGCCGAAGGTGATGAGGTGCTTCCGGCCGGTGAGGTAGTAGGTGTCGCCCTCGCGCCGGACGGTGCTCGTGATGTCCGCGCCGGTCCCGTTGCCGGGCTCCGTTAGGGTGAAGGCCACCTTGATGTCGCCCGCGACCGAGGGCTTGATGAAGCGATCGCGCTGAGCCTCGTTCGCGAACGGGTTCATGGCGCGCCACGTGCCGTTCACGACGTGCACGATCATGCGCACCGACGCGTGCGAGCGGGAGAAGATCTCCATGAGGCCCATCCACTGCACGAAGCTCAGCCCGCGCCCGCCCAGCTCAACGGGAGCGGCGAGGGAGAGGAAGCCATGTTCCTTGAGCTCGGTCCACAGCTCCTCGGGAACCTCGCCGGAGGCCTCGATGCGCTCCGCCCAAGCCTCGCCCGGCCCCCTCACCCAAGCATCGACGTCGGACTTGAGCTGCTCGTACTCTGCCTCGGGGAGCGCGCTTCCTCGCCCGTCGAGACTGATGCTGGTGATGGTCACTTGCTTCCTCCCTGGTCTGTCCGCTGAGGCGTCAGGTTCCTTGCCCGATCCCGCAGCAGGTACTTCTGGATCTTGCCCACCGCGTTGCGGGGGAGGGCGTCCACGATTTCGAGCCGCTCCGGCCAGTAGTGCTTGGAGACCTGGTGCGCGTCCAGATACTCCTGCATCTCCTTGAACGTGAGCGTGCCGTCCGCCGCCGGCACCACGAACGCGCACGCGCGCTCGCCGAGCCGCTCGTCGGGGATGGCTGCGAGGGCAACGTCCTCGACGAGGGGGTGCTCGAACAGGAGCTGCTCGATCTCGGCCACCGGGATCTTCTCGCCGCCGCGGTTGATGACGTCGCGGACCCTGCCGGTGATGCGCAGGAAGCCAGCGTCGTCGATGATGCCGAGGTCACCGGTGCGGTACCACCCGTCCTCGGTGAACGCGGCGGCCGTGAGATCCGGCCGGTCCAGGTAGCCCTCGAACATTGTCGGGCTGTTGAGTTCGAAGTTCCCCTCGACCCCGGACGGGAGGGGCTGGCCGTCGTCGGTCACGATCCGGAGCTTCACGCCCTCGAGCATGCGCCCGTCCGTTCCCCACATCTTGACCGGCTCATCGCTCGGGGTGGCGAGGGCGCCCAGGCACGTCTCAGTCGTGCCGAACGCGCCGCACACTGCGGCGCCGAGCACCCTCGTGGCCCGCTCGGCGAGCGCTCGCGGCACGGCGGCGCCGGTCGCGACGAAGATGCGGAGGCTCTCGGGCACTTGGCCAGTCTCCTCGACCTTCTTGACGAGGTCCATGAGGAACGGCGTGGCCGCCTGCACGAACGTCGCCCGCCAGCCCTGCATCGCATCGAGTGCACGCTGGGGGTCCCACACTTCCTGGACCACCTGAGGTGCACCGAGCACGAAGGCGAGCCACATGCCGTAGAGGAAGCCGGTCTGGTGTGCGAGCGGAGAGGGGATGTAGATCGTGTCGTCGCCCGTGAGCCCTAGGTGGCGGGCCTCCATGGCGGCGGCCCGGCTCAGCACGGAATGCCGCTGCAGGACGCCCTTCGGCTCGCCCGAGGTGCCGGACGTGAAGAGGAGCTGGGCGTGCACCGAGGCGTCGGGTGCGAGGGCGTCGAGGGCATCTCGGTCGACGACGACGCCGGCGAGCGCTTCGTCCCAGTCGTGCCACTGCGGTCCGTTCTCACCGGTGCCTTGACCTGCGGTGCCCACGTTCGCTGCGTCGTCGTCGGAGATGACGACGACGTGCCGCAGCGCAAGCGGGAGGCCCGACCCGCCGTCGTCCTCGCCCTGCAGGATCGAGGCGAGCTCCTCGGCGTGCCGGCGCCCGCGGAAGGACGAAGGAAGGATGATGACGCTCGCCTGCGACCGGCGGAGCGCGAAGGAGACTTCGCGCTCGCGGAAGATCGGCATGATCGGTGCGATGACCGCCCCGATGCGAGCCGCGGCGACGGCGCATCCCACGAACTCCGCGCGGTTGGGCAGCTGCACCGCAACGCGGTCGCCCGCCTGGACGCCGAGCTTGGTCAGGAGCATGGCGATGCGGTCGGCGCGTTCGTCGAGTTCAGCCCACGTGCGATGCTCGGTCACGCTGGGGCGAATGGCGACGACGGCGCTTGCGTTGGGCTTCTCGGCGGCCCATCGCCGGACCCAGTCAGAAGCCGGAACGGCGGCCGCGGTGTCGACGTCGCGCTGCGTGGCGATGCGGTGGAGGTTGTCGCGGGAGGCGCGCGCCGCTGGCTTCTTGGGCTCCGGGCGCCTGACGGGCCCGTCCTCGACCCGCATGGAAAGCCCGAGCGAGTTCATGGCCGTGAGGAATTCGGGGTACGAGATCCGGTAGGCGTTCGGGTAGGTGAGCGTCGAGCGGCCCTCGGCCGCGGAGGCGGCGACGGCGAGTGACATGAGGACGCGGTGGTCGTTGAACGAGGAGAGGTCGGCGGCGACGAGCCGACGCACCCCGCGGACGCGGAGGTCGTTGCCGTCGATGCGGAGGTCCCCGCCCATGCTGTTGAGCTGCAGCATTGCCGCCACGCGGTCCGATTCCTTGAGGCGAACGTGGGCGACATTGCGGAAGACGCTCTCGCCGTCGGCATACGTCGCGAGCGTGGAGAGGATCGGCAGCATGTCGGGGACGGTGCGGCAGTCCACCTCGATGGGGGAGAGACGCAGCCCGTCGTGCTTGACGCGCACGGCGTCCACTGAGGGGTCGTACGCCATCGGCAGGCCCATGGCGCTCACGATGTCGAGGAAGTCCGACTCAGGGTGGTCCGACTCGCCGGCGCTCGTCTTGCGCAGGCCGTGCAGGACGACGTCGGCGGGCTGGAGGGCTGCGGCGGCCAGCCCGAAGGCTGCCGAGCCAATGTCCGGCGGCATCACCAGGTCCGTGGGGACGGGGACCTGGTTGGGCTCGATCTCGTAGTGGCGCCAGTCCTCGGAGACGTTCACGTGGAGGCCGAACTGGCGCATCATGCTGACCGTGAGCTCGATGTAGGTGCGCTCGTTGAACTCACCCTCGACCGTGATCGTTGTCGGGCCCGTCGCGAACGGGGCGAGCAGGATGAGCCCGGAGATCCACTGGGAGAGGGTGCCTGCGATGTGGACGTCGCCCCCGGTGGGACGCTGGCCCCGGACGCGGATCGGCGGGCAGTCGTCGGGCGAGGAAACGTCCGCGCCCATCTGCCGCAGGGCGGCTAGGAGGGGGCCGATGGGGCGGCGCTGGAAGTACTTCTGGCCCGTCACGACGACGTCGGATTCGCTCAGTGAGGCGAGGCCGACCATGAAGTACAGGGTGGTGCCGGAGCTTCCGGCGGAGACCGACTCGCGCCGCGGGCGGTAGGGGCCGCCCTCGACGACGAAGGTATCGCCGACGACGTCGATCCGGGTGCCGAGTCCGCGGAGGAGCCCGACGGTGTATTGGACGTGGCGGGCGTCCGTGAGCCCCCGGATGCGGCTGACCCCGGGTGCGAGGGACGCGAGGATGAGTGCTCTGTGCGCGTGGTATTTCGAGTTGGGGACGAGTACCTCGCCCTTGACGGGCGCGGCCGTTCCTAGGACGGAGAGATGCATGGGTGTGCCCTTTGCGGTGAGGCCGCAGAGGTTCCGGAGCCCCCGCAGCATTCAATTAGGATCCCTAATGACTTTCCGTAACTGAAACTAGTAAGGAAGCCGCAAGATAGGCAAGTGTTCATCCGCATCGTGGTCGAACTTCTTCCGTAGTCTGGACTCGACTACTCTTCGGGCTTGAGCCCGGCCCTTCGCGCTTGGTCGAGCGGGGGCCATCTTCCGCGGATTTCTCTTATCCGCCGATCTCTGGCACACTAGATGAGTTGTTCAAGCGCTCCTTCGTGTCCCGATCCGGATAATGCCGGGTGCAGGGTCCAAGCTGGAGCCCAAATATGACCCACCTCCGCAGAGAAGCTACGGGTATGTGCGTGTGCAAGTTGCGACACGCCCGACCGCGGGGGTCGGAGGGCCGGCTGATTGAGGAACCCGGGGATGCCCGGATTCAGTCAGTGCGGCCTGTGGTGGCCTCGACCTTGAATGCCTCGGCAGCCACGGATAGCTGAAACCGAACAGTGCACATGACTGAATGCGAGTTGAGGATATGGCGGGACAGAAGATCCGCATCCGGCTGAAGTCGTATGACCACGAGGTCATCGATACTTCGGCTCGGAAGATCGTTGAGACGGTCACGCGCGCAGGCGCAACGGTGGTCGGCCCCGTGCCGCTGCCCACGGAGAAGAACGTTTACTGCGTCATCCGCTCTCCGCACAAGTACAAGGACAGCCGCGAGCACTTCGAGATGCGCACGCACAAGCGGCTGATCGACATCATCGATCCGACCCCCAAGGCCGTCGATTCGCTTATGCGCCTCGACCTGCCCGCGGACGTCAACATCGAAATCAAGCTCTAGTAGGGAGGTGCTGAGAGAACTATGACCGCAACCCGCAACGTCAAGGGCCTGCTGGGCACGAAGCTCGGCATGACCCAGGTCTGGGACGAGAACAACAACGTCATCCCCGTCACTGTCGTCAAGGCCGACACGAACGTCGTGACTCAGCTTCGCAACGCTGAGACCGACGGCTACGTGGCCGTTCAGATCGGCTACGGCCAGATCGATCCCCGCAAGGTCACCAAGCCGCTCGCCGGCCACTTCGAGAAGGCCGGGGTCACCCCGCGCCGTCACCTCGTCGAGGTCCGCACCGCGGATGCAGAGACCTACTCGCTCGGCCAGGAGCTCTCGGTCGAGCAGTTCGCAGCCGGCCAGAAGATCGACGTCGTCGGCAAGACCAAGGGCAAGGGCTTCGCCGGCGTCATGAAGCGCCACGGCTTCGCCGGTGTCTCCGCCTCGCACGGTGCCCACAAGAACCACCGCAAGCCCGGTTCCATCGGTGCTTGCGCCACCCCGGGCCGCGTCTTCAAGGGCCTGCGCATGGCGGGCCGCATGGGCAATGAGCGCCAGACGACGCTCAACCTCACGGTCCACGCTGTCGACGCCGAGAAGTCGCTGCTCCTCATCAAGGGTGCCCTTCCCGGGCCCCGCGGCTCGGTCGTCCTCGTCCGCACCGCTGTGAAGGGAGCCTGAACTCATGGCTAACGCAACTGTGAATGTCGATCTCCCCGCCGAGATCTTCGACGTCCAGACCAACGTGCCGCTGCTGCACCAGGTTGTCGTCGCCCAGCTGGCCGCTGCACGCCAGGGCACGCACAAGGTGAAGAACCGTGGCGAGGTCTCCGGCGCTGGCCGCAAGCCGTTCAAGCAGAAGGGCACCGGCCGCGCCCGTCAGGGTTCCGTCCGCGCTCCGCACATGACCGGCGGCGGCGTCGTGCACGGCCCGACCCCGCGTGACTACTCGCAGCGCACCCCCAAGAAGATGAAGGCTGCCGCGCTCCGCGGTGCCCTCTCGGACCGCGCCCGCAACGGCCGCATCCACGTCGTGGAGACGCTTGGCGGAAGCGAGAAGCCGAGCACGAAGGGCGCGATCGCGACCCTCAAGTCCATCACCGACCGCAAGAACATCCTTGTCGTTCTCGAGCGCGCCGAGGAGAACGCAGCCCTCTCGGTCCGCAACCTCCCCGAGGTCCACGCGCTCTACGCCGACCAGCTCAACACGTACGACGTGCTGGTCTCCGATGACGTGGTGTTCACCAAGGCGGCCTTCGACGCGTTCGTCGCCGATCGGGCGCCCAAGAACGAGGAGACCTCCAAGTGACTGCATCGAGCTACAAGGATCCGCGCGACGTCATCATCGCACCGGTCGTCTCCGAGAAGAGCTACGGCCTGATCGACGAGGGCCAGTACACCTTCCTGGTGGACCCCCGCTCCAACAAGTCCGAGATCAAGAACGCGGTGGAGCAGATCTTCTCCGTCAAGGTTGCGTCCGTGAACACGGCGAACCGTGAGGGCAAGCGCAAGCGCACCAAGTTCGGTTGGGGCCAGCGCAAGGCAACCAAGCGTGCCATCGTCACTCTCAAGGACGGCAGCACGATCGACATCTTCGGCGGTCCGCTCGCCTGAGCGGAGACCACTTTAACGAGGAACAGGTAAATGGGAATCCGTAACTACAAGCCGACTACCCCGGGCCGCCGCGGCTCGAGCGTGGCCGACTTCGCAGAAATCACGCGTTCGACGCCGGAGAAGTCCCTGGTTCGTCCGCTCCCCAAGAAGGGCGGCCGCAACAACACGGGTCGTATCACCACTCGCCACAAGGGTGGTGGGCACAAGCGTCAGTACCGTCTGATCGACTTCCGCCGCCACGACAAGGACGGCGTCAACGCCCGCGTCGCGGAGATCGAGTACGATCCGAACCGCACCGCGCGCATCGCCCTCCTCCACTTCGTGGATGGCACCAAGCGCTACATCATCGCGCCGAACAAGCTTGCCCAGGGTGACTTCGTCGAGTCCGGTCCGGACGCCGACATCAAGCCCGGCAACAACCTGCCGCTCCGCAACATCCCGGTCGGTACGGTCATCCACGCCGTCGAGCTCCGCCCGGGTGGCGGCGCCAAGCTCGCCCGCTCCGCGGGTGCCTCGGTGCAGCTCGTCGCCAAGGAGGGCAAGTACGCCCAGCTCCGCCTGCCGTCGGGCGAGGTCCGCAACGTCGACGTCCGCTGCCGCGCGACCGTCGGCGAGGTCGGCAACGCCGAGCAGTCGAACATCAACTGGGGCAAGGCCGGCCGCATGCGTTGGAAGGGCGTCCGCCCGACCGTCCGCGGTGTCGCGATGAACCCGATCGACCACCCGCACGGTGGTGGTGAGGGCAAGACCTCCGGTGGTCGTCACCCGGTCAACCCGAACGGCAAGCCCGAGGGCCGCACCCGCCGCCCGAACAAGGAGAGCGACAAGCTCATTGTCCGCCGTCGTCGTACTGGCAAGAACAAGCGATAGGAGCCTGGACACATGCCACGCAGCCTGAAGAAGGGTCCTTTCGTTGACCAGCACCTCTTTGTGAAGGTCGCCCGGGAAAACGATAAGGGCACCAAGAACGTCATCAAGACCTGGTCCCGCCGCTCGATGATCATCCCCGACATGCTCGGGCACACGATCGCCGTGCACGACGGCCGGAAGCACGTCCCGGTCTTCATTACCGAGTCGATGGTCGGGCACAAGCTCGGCGAATTCGCCCCGACGCGGACTTTCCGCGGCCACGTGAAGGACGACAAGAAGGGCAAGCGCCGCTGACCCTGCCGCATGGCAGAGGAAGCAGTGCTTGAACTTCGAGAAAGAGAAGGAAAGCAATGGAAGCCAAGGCAATTGCGCGCCATATTCGCGTAACGCCGATGAAGGCCCGGCGCGTCGTCAACCTTGTTCGTGGCAAGCAGGCGAATGAGGCTCTGGCAATCCTGAAGTTCGCCCAGCAGGCGGCTTCGGAGCCGGTCTACAAGGTGGTCGCCTCCGCGATGGCCAACGCGCGCGTCCTGGCCGACCGTGACGGTCTGGCATTCGACGAGAGCGATCTCTACATCAGCGAGGCGTTCGTCGACGAGGGTCCGACCATGAAGCGGTTCCAGCCGCGCGCCCAGGGCCGCGCCTACCGCATCAAGAAGCGCACCAGCCACATCACTGTGGTCGTGGCGACCCCCGAGAACGAGGAGGCCCGCTAAATGGGACAGAAGGTCAACCCGCACGGGTTCCGACTCGGCATCACCACTGACCACGTCTCGCACTGGTTTGCCGACAGCAACAAGCCCGGTCAGCGCTACAAGGACTTCGTCCGCGAGGACGTCAAGATCCGCAAGCTCATGACCACCGGCATGGAGCGCGCCGGCATCGCCCGCGTCGAGATCGAGCGCACCCGCGACCGCGTCCGCGTGGACATCCACACGGCGCGTCCGGGCATCGTTATCGGCCGTCGCGGCGCCGAGGCCGACCGCATCCGTGGCGAGCTCGAGAAGCTCACCGGGAAGCAGGTCCAGCTGAACATCCTCGAGGTCAAGAACCCCGAGATCGAGGCTCAGCTCGTCGCGCAGGGCATCGCGGAGCAGCTCTCGAGCCGCGTCGCGTTCCGCCGCGCCATGAAGAAGGCCATGCAGTCGGCGCAGCGCGCCGGTGCCAAGGGCATCCGCGTGGCCTGCTCCGGCCGTCTCGGCGGCGCCGAGATGTCCCGTTCCGAGTTCTACCGTGAGGGTCGCGTGCCGCTGCACACCCTTCGCGCGAACATCGACTACGGCTTCTACGAGGCCAAGACGACCTTCGGCCGCATCGGCGTGAAGGTCTGGATCTACAAGGGCGATGTGACGTCCAAGGAGCTGGCTGCCCAGGCCGCCGCTGCTCCGTCGTCGCGCGGCCCCCGTGGTGACCGCGGCGATCGTCCCGGCCGCCCGGGCGGTGGCGAGCGCCGTCGTCGTCCGGCTGGCGACCGCCAGCCTCAGGCTGCAGCCCCGGCTGAGGCGACTGAGGCTCCGGCCGCTGAGGCTGCTCCGGCAGCGGAAGGAGGAGAGGCTTAAATGCTTATCCCGCGTCGTGTAAAGCACCGCAAGCAGCACCACCCGGGTCGCTCGGGCGCTGCCACCGGCGGCACGAAGGTCAGCTTCGGCGAGTTCGGCATCCAGGCCCTTTCCCCGGCCTACGTGACGAACCGTCAGATCGAGGCCGCTCGTATCGCGATGACCCGTTACATCAAGCGTGGCGGCAAGGTCTGGATCAACATCTACCCGGACCGCCCGCTCACCAAGAAGCCGGCCGAAACCCGCATGGGTTCCGGTAAGGGCTCGCCGGAGTGGTGGGTTGCCAACGTCAAGCCGGGCCGAGTTCTCTTCGAGCTCGCCGGCGTGAACGAGGACGTGGCGCGCGAGGCGCTGCGCCTCGCCATGCACAAGCTCCCGTTGAAGGCGCGCATCGTGCGTCGCGAAGGTGGTGAATGAGAATGGCAGTCGGTTCGAAGGACCTGACCGCTGAGAAGCTCGACCAGCTGGACAGCGAGCGCCTCCTCGAGGAGCTCAAGAAGGCGAAGGAAGAGCTGTTCAACCTCCGCTTCCAGTCGGCCACGGGCCAGCTTGAGAGCCACGGCCGCCTCGGCGCCGTGAAGAAGGACATCGCCCGCATCTACACGGTCCTCCGTGAGCGCGAGCTCGGCATTCGTGTTGAGCCCACGTCCACTGTCGAGGACGCGAAGGACGCGAAGAAGTCCAAGAAGGCTGCCAAGGCCGAGAAGGCTTCTGAGGCAGAGACTGAGACCTCCGAGGCTGAGACCGAGGAGGCCAAGTGAGCGAGGAGAACAACGTGACGCAGAACGCCCCCGAGGCGGCGGCCGAAGAGCGTGGCCACCGCAAGACGGCCCGCGGCTACGTCGTGTCCGACAAGATGGAGAAGACCATCGTCGTCGAGGTCGAGGATCGCGTGAAGCACTCGCTCTACGGCAAGGTCATTCGCCGCACGAGCAAGCGCAAGGCCCACGACGAGAACAACACCGCCGGCATCGGCGACCTCGTTCTCATCGCGGAGACCCGCCCGCTGTCCGCCACCAAGCGGTGGCGCCTCGTGGAGATCCTCGAAAAGGCCAAGTAGGCCTTCCTGGTTCTCGCACCAAGTGGCCCGTCCCTCCCAAACGGAGGGGCGGGCCACTTCCCGTTTCGGGTACGCCAACTCCCGCCTTTTTGCCATTGCGGGTACGCCAACTCCCGCCTTTTTGCCGTTGCGGGTACGCCAACTACCCCCTTTTCGCCGTTTCGGGTACGCCAACTACCCCCTATTTCGGCTATTCGAAGCACTGCGTTCCTAGCGGCATTTGACGCACGACGCCGAGGGCGGACTTCGCCGTCAGCCTCGCCTTCAGAGTTGGGGGAGTTGGCGTACCCGAGATGGGGTGGTGGGGGGGGTGGCGTACCCGAGATGGGGCGGTGGTGCTGCTGTCAAGTGGGGTCGCCGTTTCGTGCTACGATATTGAGCTTGTACGGCTGCATTCGGCGTGCCTTCCTCAGGTTCTAAGGGCCTGAACGAGCGGACCGCCAGCGGGCGTGCAGTACCTCGTGAACCATCGTGCCACCGCATAATGCCCTCCCACGTGCCCAAGCACGGGCGTATCGGAAGGGGTCCATTGCCTCTGGCACGGTGATTCAGGCCCGTACTGGCAACATCCAGACGGGTCGAGAGACACCCCGACAATCCGTTCCGCAAGGCTCGGCGCAGGCTTCATCGCGATCAGAGAACCAGCGTGACGTAAGGAGTAAAAGTGATTCAGCAGGAGTCGCGGCTCAAGGTCGCCGACAACACGGGTGCGAAGGAAATCCTGACCATCCGCGTTCTCGGTGGTTCTGGCCGCCGCTACGCAGGTATCGGCGACGTCATCGTCGCCACCGTCAAGGACGCGATCCCTGGCGGCAACGTCAAGAAGGGCGACGTGGTCAAGGCCGTCGTCGTCCGCACGAAGAAGGAGCGCCGCCGCGCGGATGGCTCCTACATCAAGTTCGATGAGAACGCAGCAGTCATCCTCAAGAACGACGGCGACCCCCGTGGCACGCGCATCTTCGGCCCGGTCGGCCGCGAGCTGCGCGACAAGAAGTTCATGAAGATCGTCTCGCTGGCTCCGGAGGTGCTCTGACTCATGGGCGCAAAGATCAAGAAGGGCGACCTGGTCCAGGTCATCACCGGTTCCAAGCAGGACAAGGGTGGTGACAAGGGCAAGCAGGGTAAGGTCCTGAAGGTGTTCCCCGAGACGGGCCGCGTGCTCGTCGAGGGCATCAACCGAGTCACCAAGCACACCAAGGTCGGCCAGTCGCAGCGCGGCACCAAGACCGGCGGCATCGAGCAGGTCGAGGCCCCGATCCACGTTTCCAACGTGGCTCTCGTGGACCCCGAGACCAAGAAGCCCACCAAGGTCGGCTTCCGCGTCGAGACCGTGGAGAAGGACGGCCGTCAGAAGACAGTGCGCGTCCGCTACTCCAAGGCCACTGGGAAGGACATCTGATGACTGAGACTGTCGATACTCCGGTCAAGATCGTGCCCCGTCTCAAGGCGAAGTACGCGGATACCGTCAAGGCCTCGCTCCAGGACGAGTTCAAGTACGCCAACGTCAACCAGGTCCCGCGCCTGGTCAAGGTTGTCGTGAACATGGGCGTCGGCGACGCCGCCAAGGACTCGAAGCTCATCGAGGGCGCTGTGCGCGACCTGACCCTCATCACGGGCCAGAAGCCGCAGGTTACGAAGGCACGCAAGTCGATCGCCCAGTTCAAGCTCCGTGAGGGCATGCCGATCGGCGCCTTCGCAACGCTTCGCGGCGACCGCATGTGGGAGTTCGTGGATCGCCTCGTGACCCTCGCGCTGCCCCGTATCCGCGACTTCCGCGGCCTGAGCGGCAAGCAGTTCGACGGCAACGGCAACTACACGTTCGGTCTCACCGAGCAGGTGATGTTCCACGAAATCGATCAGGACAAGATCGATCGCCCCCGCGGCATGGACATCACGGTTGTCACGACCGCCAAGACCGACGACGAAGGCCGCGCGCTGCTCAAGGCGCTGGGCTTCCCGTTCAAGACCGAAGACTGAATCACTACGTGACAGGTCCGCGCAGCTCCGGGGCTAAAGCCCAGGACGGCGCGGAAACCGTCATGAGGAAGGGCACGAGCCCACATGACTATGACTGATCCCGTCGCAGACATGCTCACCCGTCTGCGCAACGCCAACTCGGCCTACCACGACGAGGTTGCCATGCCTTCGTCGAAGCTCAAGGTTCGAGTTGCCGACATCCTCAAGGCCGAGGGCTTCATCGCCGGCTGGAAGGAAGAGGACGCCGAGGTCGGCAAGAAGCTGACCCTTACGCTCAAGTTCGGTCCGAACCGCGAGCGTTCGATCGCGGGCGTCCGCCGCATCTCCAAGCCGGGTCTCCGCGTGTACGCGAAGTCCACGAACCTCCCGCACGTGCTGGGCGGCCTCGGCATCGCCATCCTGTCCACCTCTTCTGGGCTTCTGACTGACCGTCAGGCTGCCAAGAAGGGCGTGGGCGGCGAAGTCCTCGCGTACGTCTGGTAAGGGAAGGAAGGAAGAAGATATGTCCCGTATTGGACGTCTCCCCATCACCATCCCGTCCGACGTCGAGGTGAAGATCGACGGCGCCGTTGTCACCGTCAAGGGCGGCAAGGGCGAGCTCACGCACACCGTGGCGACCCCGATCGAGGTCAACCTCGAGGACAGCACGCTCTCGGTGACGCGCCCGAACGACGAGCGCCTCTCGCGTTCGCTGCACGGCCTCACCCGCACGCTCCTCGCCAACATGATCGAGGGCGTGACGAAGGGCTACGAGAAGAAGCTCGAAATCGTCGGCACCGGTTACCGTGTGCAGGCCAAGGGCTCGGACCTCGAGTTCGCGCTCGGCTTCTCCCACCCGGTCACCGTGTCTGCCCCTGAGGGCATCGCGTTCACCGTCGAGGGCCCCACGAAGTTCACCGTGTCCGGCATCGACAAGCAGCGCGTCGGCGAGGTGGCTGCCAACATCCGCAAGCTGCGCAAGCCTGATCCCTACAAGGGCAAGGGCATCCGTTACGCCGGCGAAGTTGTCCGCCGCAAGGTCGGGAAGGCTGGTAAGTAACCATGGGTCTGAGCATCAACAAGAAGCGTCCGGCCAAGTCGCGCAACGCGTCTCGCTCGCGTCGCCACATCCGCCTCCGCAAGCGCGTCGTCGGCTCTGCCGAGCGTCCGCGTCTCGTGGTCACGCGTTCCTCGCGCCACGTGTTCGTCCAGGTTGTCGACGACGCCAAGGGCATCACCGTCGCGTCGGCCTCCACGCTCGAGGCTGACCTCCGCGCGTTCGAGGGCGACAAGACGGCCAAGGCCAAGCGCGTCGGCGAACTTGTCGCCGAGCGTGCGAAGGCTGCCGGTGTCGAGTCCGTCGTGTTCGATCGCGGCGGCAACAAGTACCACGGCCGCGTTGCTGCGATTGCAGACGGCGCCCGGGAAGGCGGGCTGGCACTGTGACCGCTGAGAACAACGAGAAGGACAACGTGTCTGAGAATGTGACCGAGGGCGCCGCTGAGGCTGCCGCTCCCGCCAACGAGGACCGCCGCGGCGGTCGTCGTGGCGAGGGCCGCGGTCGTGGCGACCGTGGCGGCCGCGGCCGCGACGGTGGCCGTGACGCCGAGAAGAACCAGTTCGTCGAGCGCGTCGTAACCATCAACCGCGTTGCCAAGGTCGTCAAGGGCGGCCGCCGCTTCAGCTTCACCGCTCTCGTGGTGGTCGGCGATGGCAACGGCACCGTGGGTGTTGGCTACGGCAAGGCCAAGGAAGTTCCCGCGGCCATCGCCAAGGGCGTCGAGGAGGCCAAGAAGTCCTTCTTCCGCGTCCCGCGCGTCGGCACGACCGTTCCGCACCGCGTGCAGGGTGAGGCCGCCGCCGGCGTCGTCATGCTGCGTCCGGCTGCTCCGGGTACCGGTGTTATCGCCGGTGGTCCGGTGCGCGCCGTCCTCGAGTGCGCCGGTATCCACGACGTGCTGTCGAAGTCCCTCGGCTCGTCGAACGCGATCAACATCGTGCACGCGACGATCGAGGCGCTCAAGGGCCTCGAGGAGCCGCAGGCTGTGGCCGCGCGCCGCGGCCTTGCGCTCGAGGAGGTCGCTCCGGCTGCTCTCGTGCGCAACCTCGAGAACCAGAAGGCAGGTGCATGAGTCATGGCGAAGAACCTGGCTCCCTCCGACGCCACGTTGGAGATCACCCAGATCAAGGGCGTCATCGGCGCCAAGCAGAACCAGCGCGAGACGCTGCGCTCCCTGGGCCTCAAGCGCATCGGTCACACCGTCGTCCGCAAGGCCGACGCCGTGACGGTGGGCATGATCAACACGGTTCCGCACCTCGTGAAGGTTGAGGAGGCGAAGTAATGGCTGAGAACGAAACCGAGCGCAAGACTCACGCGCTCAAGGTCCACCACCTGCGTCCCGCCGCTGGTGCCAAGACCGCGAAGACCCGCGTGGGTCGCGGTGAAGGCTCCAAGGGCAAGACCGCCGGTCGTGGCACCAAGGGCACCAAGGCCCGTTACCAGGTGCGTGCGGGCTTCGCGGGTGGGCAGCTTCCGCTGCACATGCGCCTGCCGAAGCTCCGCGGCTTCAAGAACCCGTTCCGGGTCGAGTACTCGGTTGTCAACCTCGAGCGGCTCGTCGAGCTGTTCCCCGAGGGTGGCACCGTGGGTGTCGAGGAGCTCATCGCGAAGGGCGCCGTCCGCAAGAACCAGCCCGTCAAGGTGCTGGGCAACGGCGACGTCACCGTGAAGCTCGACATCACCGCGCACGCGTTCTCGACGTCCGCCGCCGAGAAGATTGCCGCCGCCGGCGGCTCCACGACCGTCCTCTGACGATCCCCGGAGTCCAACCGACGCTGTGAGCGGAAGGCCCTCGTCGCCGTCGTGAGTTAAAACCACGACGGCGACGGGGGCCCTCTGCGTTAAGGCGAGTCGGAGCTACGGGGGGAAAGCACGGGCACGACGGCGGCGGGGCCCTTTTCGTGCCCCTGCAACCCCGGCGCAGCCGCCGGAATTATCTCGTCCGGGCGCCGGGCAGTTAGACTCGGTAGCTGTACCATGCTCGCTGCATCCTCTGCGCGAGCCCCACACACCCTACGTTCCTCGTGATCGGGGAGGAGAAGCGTGCTTTCTGCCATCGTCCGGGCTTTCCGTACGCCGGACCTGCGGCGCAAGCTGCTGTTCACGCTGGGCATCATTGCCATCTTCCGTCTGGGCGCGTTCATCCCCTCCCCGGGGGTCAACTACAGCAACGTCAAGACATGCCTCTCGCCGCTCGTGAGCGGGCAGGACCAGCAGCAGGGCATTTACCAGCTCATGAACCTGTTCAGCGGCGGCGCGCTGCTTCAGGTCTCGGTGTTCGCGCTCGGCATCATGCCGTACATCACGGCGAGCATCATCGTGCAGCTCCTCCGCGTGGTGATCCCGCGGTTCCAGGAGCTGTACGACGAGGGTCAGGCCGGGCAGACGAAGCTCACGCAGTACACGCGGTATCTCACGATCGCCCTTGGCCTGCTGAACGCGACGACGCTTGTCTCGCTCGTGCGCTCGGGGCAGCTCTTCCCGAACTGCCAGCTGCAGATCATCCCTGATCAGAGCATTGTCACCACGATCCTCATCATCATCACCCTCACGGCCGGCACCGGCCTGATCATGTGGATGGGCGAGCTCGTCACCGAGAAGGGCATCGGCAACGGCATGTCGCTGCTCATCTTCACCTCGATTGCGGCCAACTTCCCGTCGTCGCTCGGAGCGATCTGGTCCTCCAAGGGCCCGGGGACGTTCTTCATCGTGCTCGTGATCGGCCTCGTCACGATGGCCCTCGTGGTCTTCGTCGAGCAGTCCCAGCGCCGCATCCCGGTCCAGTACGCGAAGCGTATGATCGGCCGGCGCACGGTAGGCGGCACGACCACCTACATCCCGATCAAGGTGAACATGGCAGGTGTCATCCCGGTCATCTTCGCCTCGTCGATGCTCTACCTGCCGGCGCTCGTGGCCCAGTTCAACACTCCGAAGAACGGCTCGAACATCCAGCCGTGGGTCGAGTGGATCAACAACAACCTGACCAAGGGCGACCACCCGGTCTACATGATCATCTACTTCATCCTGATCATCTTCTTCACATACTTCTATGTCGCGATCACCTTCAACCCTGAAGAGGTCGCCGACAACATGAAGAAGTACGGCGGCTTCATCCCCGGCATCCGTGCTGGGAAGCCGACTGCGGACTACCTGCAGTACGTACTTTCGCGCATCACGCTGCCGGGCTCGCTGTACCTCGGCCTCGTTGCCCTCATTCCGCTGATCGCCCTCGTGCTGGTTCAGGCCAACACGAACTTCCCGTTCGGCGGGACGTCGATCCTCATCATGGTCGGCGTCGGCATCGAGACGGTCAAGCAGATCGATGCACAGCTCCAACAGCGACACTACGAAGGACTCCTGCGATGACGAGAATGCTGCTCATTGGCCCCCCTGGTTCTGGCAAGGGAACTCAGGCCGAACGGATCTCCGACCGACTTGGCATCGTGGCCATCTCAACCGGGGACATCTTCCGCTTCAACGTCAAGGAGCAGACTCCGCTCGGCATCGAGGCGAAGAAGTACATCGACGCTGGCGACTTCGTCCCGGACAGCGTGACGAACAGCATGGTTCGTGACCGCCTCGCCCAGGACGACGCCCGCGAGGGCTTCCTGCTCGACGGCTACCCGCGCACCGTCGCCCAGGTCGAGTACCTGGACGACATCCTCGCCGAGACCGGTCTGCAGCTGGATGTTGTCCTCCAGCTCACTGCCGACGACGAGGAGCTCGTCCACCGCCTGCTGGGCCGGGCCAAGGAGACGGGCCGCAGCGACGACAACGAGGGCGTGATCCGTCACCGCCTCGAGCTCTACCACACGCAGACGGAGGCCGTCGTGTCCCGCTACGACGAGCGCGGGATCCTGACGAAGGTCGACGGCATCGGGGCTATCGACGAGGTCACCGAGCGGGTTCTGGCCGCCATCAAGAACGGGGCTGCGGACCTGGCCTGAGCCGGGATCCGGGCCCGCCGGACAATTGACGACGGCGCCGCTCGTCCGCCTGCCGACCCGGCACTGAGCTGGGGGTGGCAGCGCGGGTGGGGTGGCGCCGTCGTCCGCTTTCTGTGAGAGGAAACCTGTGATCGGGCAGCGGAAGATCGAGTACAAGAACAACGGGCAGCTCCGCATCATGGCCGAGGCTGGGGTGCTGCTGAGCCGTGCGCTCGACGCCGCGGTTGCGGCTGTCGCGCCGGGAGTCACCACCGACGAGCTCGACGCGGTTTTCGCCGAGGTCGTCGACGCGGCCGGCGCCCAGTACAACTTCTTGGGCTACTTCGGCTACCCGAAGCACATCTGCGTCTCCGTCAATGAGGAAGTGGTGCACGGCATCCCGGGGCCGCGGACGCTCAAGGAGGGGGACATCCTCTCGATCGACGGCGGATGCATCGTCCGCGGCTGGAACGCCGACTCCGCCCGTACCGCGATCGTGGGGGAGGGCGATCCTGAGGACCGGCGCCTTTCCGAGATCACGCGTCTGGCGATGTGGCATGGCATCGCGGCGTTCGGGAAGGGCTCGCACGTCGGCGACATCGGGGACGCGATCGATGACTTCGTGACCGCGCAGACGGGCGCGCCGCTTGGGATCCTCGAGGACTACGTGGGGCACGGGATCGGCTCGGAGATGCATATGGCCCCGGACGTCCTCAACTACCGCACTGGGCACCGCGGCCCCAAGATCAAGCCCGGTCTGGCGCTCGCGATCGAGCCAATGCTCGTCCGCGGCTCGATCGAGACGCGCGTGCTCGACGACGAGTGGACGGTCGTGACGACCGATGCCTCCCGCTCGTGCCAGTGGGAGCATTCTGTGGCGCGGCACGAGCGCGGGATCTGGGTGCTCACCGCGGAGGACGGCGGCGCATCAGAGCTCGAGCCGCTCGGCGTCACCCCGGTGCCCATCCCGGCGTAGGCGCTCGCAGCCCCTAAGATGACCGAGGGATGCCATCGGCGTAAGGGGACCTGTGGGGCGTGAGGCGGAGACCGTGAGGGAGGAGCGCGAGCAGTTCGCGCCGCCTCTTCCCGCATGGGTGTCCGAGCTCGTCGGTTGGGTTGCCGCCCTGCTCCTGGCCCTCCTCGCTGTGGGCCACATGGCGGCCACCGACAGGTCGTGGATGCTCTTCTACGATTCCGAGACCGTCCTGCCGGCGCTCGTGCGCGGTTCAGTGATGGCTGGGCAGCCGCAGGATTGGGCGCTTTCCGCGGTCCTCTTCATCCCTGAGATGGGGGTGTACTGGGCCCTTGCCGCGCTTGGGTTCGGGGTCAAGGGGACCTTCATCCTCAATGCCGTGGTGAACTTCCTCCTGCTCTATGGGTCGTTTCGGCTGCTGAGCGGCCTCGTGCGGCCCGAACGCCCCCGGAGTCGTCGCATCGTTGGGGCTTTGGTGGCGTTTGCAGCGACGGTATTCCTCACCTTTCTCGAGAATTCATCTCGCTGGGACTCGTTCGAAGTCGTTTCTCTCCTAGCTACTGGGACGTTCTACGGCACGACTGTCCTCGCGTCCGTCCTCTCGACCGGGCTGGCCGCACCTCTGGCCGTTCCGCGAGCGTCGTTGGCGACGCCCCGCCGTCGTGCGGTCCTCGAAGTCGCCCTCCTTGTGATAATCGCTGTCGCGACGTTGACTAATCCACTGATTCTGGCTTGGGAAGCAGTACCCCTGGCGTTCGTCTTCGCGCTCCTCGCCCGTCGGCGCGTCACTTCGTGGAAGTTGGCCGGGCGCCTCGGCGCAGTTCTGACCATCGGTGCGCTATTTGGTCTCATCGCGAGGATTCCGTTCGCGTCGCTCATCACGAAAGACGGGCCGGCCTATGCAAAGCCCAGTGCAGCCGCGGGGGCCGGGCTCTATTTCCTCAAACAATTCTCGGATTTGGCATCAACACCTGCTGGCACGGTCGAGATGGGCTTCGTTGTCGCGCTGATCCTGTTTGCGGTCATCGTGTTCCGCAGTTCGACGAGAGATGGGGACGTGCGGACGGCTGTCCTAGCGGGAATGGCGTGGGCGGCCCCGCTGGTGGTGGTTGTCGGAATGGTGGCGCTGGGAGGGGTGGGAACGCGATATTTCCAGCCCATCTTTTTCGCTCCGCTCTGCCTTCTCGTCCTTGTGCCGGAACTTCTCGCCCGGCGGACGCTCGGCGTGCACTGGCGGAGGGCGCGCGTCTTGGTCGCATCGATAGCCGCCGTGTGCCTTGTAGGTTCAGGGCTCGTTGCGCTCACGCTGCGCGATTCTGCCGAGGCGATGAACCCTGACATCGGCTGTGTGGACGCGTGGATTGCTTCGAGCCATAGAACGGGCGGGGGGCGCTTCTGGACAATCCGCGGACCGAAGGCCTATCTGAGGGACCCGGGGCAACTCATTCAGGTGGACAAATCGTTCGGCGCTTATCAGTGGCTTACCAACCGTACCGACTATGCGACGAAGAACGTTTCATTCGTTCTGAGCGACACCGAGTATCCGGCCCCGGCACTTCCGGTAGGGGTCGAGAACGACCCACGCCAGACCATTAGATGCGGCCGCTACACAATCACCGACTTCGTCTCACCCGTGCTCGTCATTGGGCCGGCAAGCACCAACCCGGTTCCCTGAGGTGGCTTGCGGGGAATTCCCCGCAGCCGTGGCACGTTCGCCACAGACGTGAAGGCGATGACGTATGAACGATTCGGAAATGCAGATGTCCTCGAACTGAAGGAAGTTCCCGACGCCCACCCGGGCTCGGACTCGGTGCTCGTCCAAGTGAAGGCCGCGAGCATCAACCCCGTCGACTACAAGGTCCGCCAAGGCCACCTCAAGGGGCTCATCGATACCGTCTTCCCCGTGATCCCCGCCTGGGATGTGTCCGGCGTCGTTGTGAAGCCGGGTCTGGACACCCCTGAATTCGAGGTGGGCGACGAGATTCTGGCCTACGCCCGGAAGGACTTCATCTCGAATGGGACGCTCGCGGAACTCGTCGAGGTCCCCGTCCGGACGGCGGTCCACAAGCCGAAGGAGCTGAGCTTCGAGGAGGCGGCGGCGCTGCCTCTCACCGGCCTCACCGCGCTCCAGACCGTCCGCCGCGCCGGAGTCTCCGCTGGCCAGCGGGTGCTCATCCATGCGGCTGCGGGAGGGGTTGGCTCTTTCGCTACCCAGCTCGCTGTCCTCGCGGGCGCGCGCGTCGTCGGGACGGCTTCTGAGCGGAACCACGAGTACCTTCGCTCGCTCGGTGCGGAGCCGGTCACGTACGGAGACGATCTCGTCGAGTCAGCCAGGGCCCTTGCGCCGGAAGGCTTCGACGTCATCCTCGACTTTGCTGGGCACTCGGCGATGCAAACGGTCCCGGACCTTCTCCGCGACGGCGGCATCGTCGCTTCGATCACCGACCACCGCGCGCGTGACGTGTACGGCGGCCAGTACGTGTGGGTTCGCCCCGACCGGGCCAATCTTGCCGAACTCGCAGGCCTTGCCGCTCGGGGGAGCCTGAAGATCGAGATCGCCGAGGTCTTTGACCTCGCTGAGGCCGCCGAGGCCTACCGAAAGCTCGAGACTGGGCACGTCCGCGGGAAGATCGTCGTGCGGGTCTGATTCCTAGGACTCTCAATCGCGGACGACGGCGCCGCTCACCGAAAGGCGAGCGGCGCCGTCGTTCTCGGGTACGGCGGTTCACGCCGTGAGCTTCGGCTTTACATCCTTTTCGTAGATGCCTTGGAGCGTTTTCTTGAGGTCCGCCATCGTTGCCTTGACGTCGCCCTGCTGGGTGACGATCTTCGCAACTGATTTCGCCATCTCCTGGTCGGCCCCCGGGAGGAACACGCGCGCGTTGTCCTGGACCTTTGTCACGGCGAGCTGGTCGATCGCCGTCTGGATCTGAGGCGTCTTCGCAAGTATCGAGGTCATGTCGGCCGACTTCCGGACTGGCATGTACCCCGTCGCGGCAGAGAAGGCGGCTGTGTTCTCGGGCTCTCCCATGAACTTTATGAACATCGCTGCGGCCAGCTGCTGCTCTCTGGAAATCCCCGAGGGGATGCCAAGGCCTGCGCCGCCCGTGGGGCACACATTCGTGCTCGCCTTCGGGCCTCCGGGGAGGAAGCCTACGCCGACGTTGAACTTGGCGTTCTTGAGGATGCCGACGAGTGAGCCCGTCGAGGAGATGGTCGTCGAGGTGATTCCCGCGGAAAAGTCATCGGCTGAGTCCTTGGAAGAGACGCCGGCCCACTTGCCCTTGTAGACCGAGTCCTGCACCCACTGCAGTGCGGCGGCCGCGTCGGGGGAGTCGCATGTGATGTCCCAGCCGTTCGACCAGCCGGAGCCCCAGCCCCACAGGTTGTTCTGCAGGGTCCAGCCTGCATAGCCCGCGAGGGCGGGATACATGTACGCGTACTGCGCACCGGCCGCCGTCTTGAGCTGCGGAGCCCATTGCGCGAACTCGTCCCAGATCTTGGGCGCACGGTCCGGGAGGGGACTGTCCGAATAACGGTGGGTTCGGTTTGGCCCATGGTTAGTTGATGCGGCCTTCGAAGGCGATCGCGAAGGCGTTCAGTGCCGGCTTCCAGCGTGTGGCCCAGCGTGCCCTGCCGCGCCCAGTGGGGTCAAGGGACCGGGTGACGAGGTACAGGCACTTCAGGGCCGCCGCGTCGTTGGGGAAGTGGCCTCGGGCCCTGACTGCGCGCCGGTAGCGTGCGTTGAGGGA
>NZ_JTDL01000129.1 GCF_000802235.1 Sinomonas humi | reverse complement strand
ACTATGCGACGTCGCCGTGGGTGAACGTGACCCCGGGCATCACCACGACGTGCCGCCCGAGCGAGACCGCCGCCGTCATCACGACGTTCGCGAGCAGGATGCTCCCCTCGCCTACGGTGCAGCCCTCGGGAATGGTGACGCTTGGATGCACGATCGTCGCGAATCGACCCGGCGGAAGGCCCAGCGCCCCTAGCCGGCGCACGATATCGGCGCGCACTGCGCCGCTGCCCACACAGACCACCACGCGCGCGCTCGGGTGCTTGCCGACCTCGGCGAGCGGGCCGAGCACGTGTGCTCCGTCGAGGACGCTGCCCACGCGGACCGGGTCGTCATCGAGGATCCCCAGGAGATCGAAGTCGTCTCCGCCGCGCACGAGCGCCATGACCTCGCGGGCCAGACCGCTCGCGGCAACCAGGAGCAGCTCGGTCACCTCGGTTCCCCCTCGGGAACCTTCGGCCCCTCGGGAACCTCCGGTGCCTTGGGAGCCTCCGGCGCCTCGTGAAGCCTCGGCGCCTGCGCGCCGCGGCGGACAGCGTCCGCAACGCGCCCCACGCCGTCCTCTCCCAGCTCGTGGTAGAGGGGCAGGATGAGAGTGCGGGCTGTGAGTCGCTCGGTCGCGGGGAGCGGCGCCCGAAGGGCCATTCCGGCAAAGGCCGGCTCAAGATGCGCCGCCATAATTCCCGGGCGGGCAGAGATTCCCTCAGCCGCGAGCGCGTCGAGGAGCCCGTCCCTGCTGAGGGTGAAGTCGTCGTCGACCTCCGCCCAGAACGATTGGAAGTTCGACTCGCCTTCCGGTGGATCTTCGGCGAACCTGAGCCCGGGAATCCCGTCGAGCGCCTTGCGGTAGGCAGCAACGAGAGCACGGCGCCGCTCGATCATGGCGGGAAGGCGCTTCAGCTGGACAATCCCGATGGCCGCCTGGAGATCCGTCATGCGGAAGTTGTAGCCAAGCTCCGTGTACTCCTCCGCTGGCGCCCGGACCGCCTCGTGTCGCTCGGCTGCCGAGACGCTCGCTGCGTGCTGCCGGAGGCGGCGGGCACGCTCGGCCCAGTCCCCGCGGTCGGTCGTGAGCATCCCGCCTTCGCCCGTGGTGAGCAGTTTGCGCGGGTGAAAGGACCACGCCGCGATGTCCGCGCTGATGCCCACGGGACGCCCGCGGTAACGCGAGCCGGCGGCGCAGGCCGCGTCTTCGATGAGGACGATGCCGCGGGCGTGGCAGAGCTCGGCGAGAGGGCCGACGTCGGCCGGAAGGCCGCCTTGGTCGACGACGACGACTGCGCTCACCCGCGGTCCCAGGACCGCGGCAACCGTTTCGGCCGAGAGGTTGCCGGTCAACGGATCGACGTCGGCGAAGACCGGCTCGGCGCCGAGGTAACGGGGCGCGTTGGCCGTGGCGACGAAGGAGAACGAAGGCACGACGACTTCGTCGCCCGCCTTGACCCCTGCGACGAGGAGGGCGAGGTGCAGCGCCGTCGTGCAGCTCGAGACGGCCACCCCCTGCGTCACGCCCTGAGCGGCAGCGAACTCGCGCTCGAACTCGGCGACCCGCGGGCCTTGGGCCAGCCAGCCGGACGCGATGACCTCCGCGACCGCCCTGGCCTCCTCGGGTCCGACCCACGGCTTCATGACGTTGATGCGCTCTGGCGCAACCCCCTCCTCGACGGCGCTCACGACGCCGCCACCACCCTGGCCGCCGCGATCTCCTCGCGGAGCGGCCGCCACCAGGCAACGAGCCGCCGCAGCCCCTCGTCGAGCGGCATCTCCGCCCGGAACCCCAGATCGCGGGCAGCGGCCGTCGTGTCAGCGAGCCTCCGAGCGACGCCGTTGACCTTCCGCTCCGGCCCGAACTCGACCGCGAGGTCAGACTCCATCGCGTCCAGGAGGGACACCGCGAGCGCAAGCAGACTCGTCTCGTTCCCGCTCGCGACGTTGTAGACGCCCTCGCACACGCTGGACTCGGCCGCGTAGATGTTGGCCCTCGCGACGTCGGTCGTGTAGACGAAGTCCATGGTCTGCTCGCCGTTGCCGTAGACCAGGGGCGGCCGGCCGTCCGCGATGCGCTCCATCCACCGGACGAGCACTTCGGTGTAAAGGCCATGGACGTCCATCCGGGGCCCGTAGACGTTGAAGTAGCGCAGGGCAACGTAGTCCAGCCCGTACATTGCGCGGAAGCTCCGCGCGAGGCCTTCGTTGAAGCTCTTGGCGGCCCCGTACAGCGTGTCGTTGTTGTGGTGATGGTGCCGCTCAGGCGTGGGGAACTCATTGGCCTCGCCGTAGACGGACGCGCTGGAGGCGAGTACGACCTTGTCGACGCCGTGTTGGGCCGCCGCTTCGAGCACGGTGAACGTCCCGTCGACGAGGACCTCGAGTGCCAGCCGCGGCTCTTCGGCGCATTGGGTGATGCGGATGGCGGCCTCGTGGAAGACCAGGTCCTTCCCGACCGTTGCGTCGTGAACGGCGTCGCGGTCCCGAAGGTCGCCCTCGATGAGCCGGACCCGTCCTGTCGAGAGCGCGTGGTCGAGGTTGCCGAGCCGCCCTCGGGTGAGGTTGTCGAGGACGTCGACGTGCTCGACTCCTGCCTCGAGGAGTTGGTCCACGATCGTGGAGCCGATGGTGCCTGCTCCGCCGGTGACGAGAACGCGGGCCCCTGCCAAGATGGTCATGCTCCTGCCTCCTGCCTGAGTGGGTCATCCTCTACGAGCCCGGCTCCGAATGATTCCTCGAGCCCGAGACCGTCCGCCGGATCCACCGCTGTCTGGGCGCCGCCGGCCTGGAGGCTGCGGCTCGTGGCTTCGAGGACGCCAAGCACGCGGAGGGCCGATTCACCGCTCGTGGCCGCTGGCCGCTGGCCTCGGATGGACGAGGCGAACTCTGCGACCATCGCCCCGAGCGCCTCGCGCTCAGGAAGCGCGGGCGACCACGTGTCACCGAGCCTGTAGGAGATGGCTGCGTCGCGCCGCTCCGTCCCGGCGCGGGGACTGCGCTGCGGCAGTTGCACCCCCCGGTCGTAGACGCTCAGGCGCTGCTGCGGGTTGAGGTCGTCCCACACAAGCGTCCTACGGGTGCCGCCGATGACCATCTGACGGATCTTGGTGGGGCTGAGCCAGTTGACGTGGATGTGGCCCATGCCGCCGAACGGCAGGTCGAACGAGAGGTGGCCTACGCAGTCGCGGCCCGTGCCAAGCGGGTCAGCGCCGTGGGCAGCGACCATGTCCGGTGCGAGCCCTCCGGGGAGGATGTAGTCGAGGATCGAGAGATCGTGCGGTGCGAGGTCCCAGAAGACGTCGACATCCGGCTGCACGAGACCCAGGTTGATCCGCACAGAGTCGATGTAGAGGATCTCGCCCAGCTCTCCCTCGAGGAGCAGCTCCCGCATCTTCTGCACGGCCGGCGTATAGCAGTACGTGTGGTCGGCCATGAGGACGAGGCCCTTGTCCTCGGCCGTCGCGACCATCTCCGCGCCCTTGTCCCAGTGGTCGGCGAGCGGCTTCTCGACAAGAACGTGCTTGTCCGCCCTGAGAGCCGTGAGCGCCACCCCATGGTGCGTCCGCGCCGGCGTCGCGATCGCGACGGCATCGAACTCCAGCGTGTCGAGCGCCTCGTCGAGCGAGGCGAAGGCAGCCGTGCCGTGCTGCCGGGCCAGGCCTTCCGCACGCTCGAGGTCGAGATCGCAGATGGCACGAAGGTCCCAGTCGTCTGACCGCTGGAAATTGCGGGCCAGGTTGGGACCCCAGTATCCGGCGCCGATGACGACGACGCCCAGTGGGCGCGGTGGATGCCCGGCCGGGCTGGTCCCCCTGAACGGAATGAGCGAGTACGGCAAATCTGCCATGATGGCCTCTCTTCGGGTGCGGCGAATCTGGGGTGCAGTCTTTGTTGGATGCGCTTTTGGGTCTCTTTGGGTTGCTTCTGGCCTCAGTACGCCCCGACGGGGTCGACGATGGCCCGGATGGTGCGCCATAGGATCATGAGGTCGCCAAGTAGCGACCAGTTCTCGACGTAGTAGAGATCGAGCCGAACAGCATCGTCCCAGTCGAGGTCCGAGCGTCCGCTGATCTGCCAGAGGCCGGTGATGCCCGGCTTGATCAGCATGCGGCGCCGGGTGAAGCGCTCGTACTCCCCGACTTCCCGCGCGAGCGGGGGCCGCGGCCCCACCAGGCTCATCTCCCCCTTGAGGACATTCAGGAACTGCGGGAGCTCATCGAGCGAATAGCGCCGCATCCACCGCCCGCAGCGCGTCACCCGCGGATCCTCCCGGACTTTGAACAGGGCCCCCGCACCCTCGTTCGCGCCAGCGAGAGACCCCAGCTGCGCCTCTGCACCGACCACCATCGAACGGAACTTCAGCATCCGGAAGGCCGTGCCGTCCTTGCCGATCCGCTCCTGCCGGAACAGCACCGGGCCGGGCGAATCGCACCGGACCACAAGGGCCAGCGCCGCCAGCACCGGCGAGAGCAACACGAGCGCGACTATCGCGAACACGATGTCCATCCCACGCTTGAGCACGTGCTTGGCCCCCGAGTACCGCGGCAGGTCCACCTCCATCAGCGGGAGCCCCTGTACCGGGCGCCAATGGATCCGCGGCCCCGCCACATTCGTCAGCGTCGAGGCCAAGACCAGCTCCGCCTCGTACCGCTCCAGGCTCCACCCCAGCTCCCGCACATACTGATTCCCGCCCGGGACGGGGCCAGCGATGATCACCGCGGAGGCCTTCTTCAACGCCACCGTCCGCACCACGTCGTCCGTCGAGCTCAACACCGGCAGTCGTTCCCCCTCCACCGTCAGGCACTGCCCTCTCCGGCCGCCCGGAAGGACGACCCCCAGCACGTTGTACGGGGCACCGCTGCTCGCCGTGATCCGCCGCACCACATACCGCACGTCCTCGGGCTCCCCCACCACCACCGCAGGGGTCAGGTAAAGCCCGCTCCTCCGCTGCGCATTGAGCCACCGCCGACTCGACCAACGTGCCACCAGGAGCCCCACGAGGCCGGTGCCGAACACCAGGGTGAAGACCCGCGCCGGCAGCCAGTCAGAGACCAGCAGCGCCGCAATGGCCAGCACAGCGAACAGCTGCACAGACGCCGCCACAACCCTGCGGTACTCCTCGGCGCCGATCCCGAACACCGACGCATCACGGCTCCCGTACACCCCCAGCGCGACGGGCCACACCACCGCGATCACAGCGAGCGCCACATCCGTACGGGGACCCGCCCCACCGAACAGCACCCCCGCGACAACAGCCGCAAGCACCACCGCCGAATCCGCCACCCGGAGGCACAGCGCGTATCGCCTCGGCCACGCCTGCGCGCGAGCAGAACGCGCAATCCGCGTCGGCCCGATCCGCGTACCCGATGACCCGACACCCAGAACCGACAAGAGCCGTGAACCATGCCATGGCGAGTTGGTGTGCCCTACGTTCTGCTCTGCGCCTACCGACATGACCTGCTCCTGCTCGACATGGCCTGCTCTTGGCTCCGAAAGGTGCCGGTGCTGTTCGCCCGGCCCCTCACATGCACCAGTACAGTCGAGCGCGCAGGGCAGGTCACCAGTAGTCGGTACCCGAGCTTGCACACTCCCTCGGAGGGTGAACCCTTGCCCAGTACGCAGCAGCCACCTATCGGACCACGCGGCCACTGCCTAGTCGCGACCCACCCGCAAGGGTGAGTACTCGAACGCCGCTCCCAGCGCCTCCAGAACGCCCGGATCAGGCGAGAGAAAAGGCCCGAAATTCCCGGGAAATCAACGAAAATCCTCTACGCGCCCGAGCGGGCGGCCGCAGCTGTCCCAGGCATCATCACAGCCATCCGCATCCCGGGCATCACCGTCACAGCCGTCCGCGTCGAGGCCATCATCGTCACAGCCATCCGCGACGAGGCCATCACCGTCACAGCCATCCGCATCGCGGGCATCACCGTCACAGCCGTCCGGTTTTGGCATCCGCGTCACAGCCATCCGGCTGTTGGCAGGCTGGAGAACCAGCACCAGCACCTCGAAGCAGCACCTGGGCGGGACTCGCCCGGACCTCAGTCCTCCACCGCATCCCGCAGCTCGTCCCGGCTGCGAATGCCGAGCTTCGCGTAGCTGCGGTGCAAATGCCCTTCGACGGTCCGAACCGAGAGGTGGAGGCGGTCAGCTATCTGCCGGTCGCTGAGGCCTTCGACGGCGAGGTCGACGACGTCCTGCTCCCGGCGGCTCAACCGCAGCGAGGCGAGCATCGCCTCTTCCTGCTCGCCGACGTCGCCCGATCCGGGCAGTCCCTCGCAGGCTCGCGCCGCAGCGCCCGCCCGGCGAGCGGCCGCCCGCTCCCCTGCGCTGTCAAAGCAGCCGGCCGCGCGCGCGTAGCCGGCCCGGGCGCGCCGGAACAGTCCGAGCTTCTGGAACAGCTCCCCGGCCCTCATATAGCCCTCGCCGCTCCCGGTGGCCGCCGCACGCGCCCACTCACCCCAGGCCGCGGCCCACGGGCCCTCCGCAGCGCCCGCGAGCTCCGCGCTGCGCTCGGTCGGCTCCGCCGCTCCGAGCTCGAATGCAAGGACTCGGGCGATGAACTCCCAGCCGGGCCTGGCTGCGAGACGGTCCGCTTCAGCGATGGCCTCAAGCTCCGCTAGCCCTGCTCCCGGCTCGAGAAGCTCCCGAGCGCCAGCCCGATGCATCGCGGCGAGTTCGCGCATCGCGGCGCTGCCGACGTCGGCCGTCTGCTCGGCGCGAGTGAGACGCTCCTGAGCCTCCGCAGCATTGCCGCCCGTCGCTGCCGCCCATGCTGCAAAGGCGTTGGCGACGCCCAGCAGGTGCAGGGGGTCGAGCAGCTCGAGGTTCTCCACCACGTCTTGGAGGAGCGCTCCGGCTTCCCCCTCACGGCCTTGCCGGAGCAACGCATAGGCACGGGCACAGTAGAGGCCCGGGCCGAAGACGAGCGTATGGCGCATGTGACCGCTCTGGTACGAGTTGAGGACCGAATCGACGCTCGCCCAGTCGCCCGCGAGGAGGGCGGCACCCAAGTAGCGAACGATCCCGAATTCCTCGAGGGGAAAATGCTCGTCGTCTCCGCCCCGCTCCGAGAGGGCGAGGGCCGCCGTGCGCGCCGCCGTCTCATAACTGCCGGCAGCGAGGTGGGCGTCGGCCTCGAGGAAGAGCCAGATGTTGCGCTCAACGAACGGTGCAGCCGCGGCCTGTGGGAGGCGCCCGTCGCGGGCTATTGCTTCTGAGACCGCGGCGAAGTCCGCCCGCTCGAGGGCGGCGAGCGCATGCAGGAGCCGTGCGCGGCGGTTCACGGATTCCTTGGCGCCGGGACCGAAGGGGAGGCTGAGTCCCAGATGGCCGTCCACGGACTCGGCTGCCCGCTCGAGTGCGGCGATGTCCTCTTCCACGCCGTCCAGCTCGCGCGCGGCGACCCGCGCGCTGAACTTCACGAGTGAACCCGCGAGGACGTCTCGCGCATCCGATGGGTTGGCGGGCCGGACGTCGAGCTCCGCGAGGGCGGCGTGGGGGTTGTTGAGGTTCAGGTGGGCTCGCGCGACGAGGCCTCTGGCGAGTGAGCGTTCGGCCTCACTGTCGATGAGCGAGGCCGCCCTGAGGCCAAGCTCGTTGCGGAAGGCACGCACCGCGGACGCGGCGCCGCGGGCAAGTTCCGCGGCTGGAAGCGCCGCGCCGGTATCCAGAGCGAGCTCAAGCAGACGCAGTTCGTTCGCGGGCTGTCGGATCTCGTCGCCGCCGAGCGCGAGGGCGCGCCGATAGATGTGCAGGCGGCGAGTCGCCGTCGTCATGCGCCGCACGGCGTCCGCCTCGAGCGGGAAGCGGATCCGCAGGCCCTCATTCCCAGGATCTGCGAACCAGCCCAAGTCCCCCAGCCGGTCGAGGACCTCGCGGTCGACGAGCGCACGGGCGGCCGGGCGGGGAAGCGGTTCGGTGAGGGCAACGAGCATGAGTGCGTCCCGGTCCGCCGCCGTCAACTGCTCCATCGAACTGCGGACCGTCTCGGCGAGCGCCTCTCCACGGCTCGCGAATCCCCCTGTGAGGACCCAGATGCCGTGATGGCACAAGAGCGTTCCGGCGGCCAGTGCCTCGTCGATGAGCGAGAGGAGATGGAGCGGGTTGCCGCCGCTGAGCGTGTGGAGGACGTTCGCGGTCGTAAGCGAAGACCGCCCTCCAAGGCGGCCTTCGGCGACGGAACGCGTCTCGTCGACGCTGAGCGGCCCGAGCTCGACCCGCTCCGCAATCCCGTCGTGCCACATGTCGAGGAAGTCCCGTGGGAGCCCTCCGCGCGAGGTGCCTGCGGCCAGAAGCCTGACCCACGACGACGCCACCGCCTCCGCGATGAGGCCCGCCGATCCGTCGTCGAGGTCCTGCGCGTCGTCCACAACGAGGACGACGGGCCGGCGCTCCTCTCCCGCGAGCCGGTCCAGCTCAGTCCAGAGCGCACGGAGGACGCCGATCCGATCCTTCACCTCGTCTGGAGCGAGCGGTGGAAGGCGCTCGATGAGGGCCGCGTACGTGATCGCCCGCAGGCTGCGACCGGTGTAGATGGGCAAGACCTGGACACTCTTGCCGAGAGCTGCCACGATCCGCTCGAGCACATGGGTCTTGCCCGAGCCGCTTTCGCCCACGACGAGGACGGCGGAAGGCCCGTCGCGCCGCAGCGCCTCGGCCGCGGCTGCCGCCACGTCCTCCCGCGCTGTTTCATTGATCGATGAGCTCCCCGCCAACTCCACCCCCACGTTCGCGGCCACGTCAGACCAGTCCGTCGAGTCCGCTTCGAGACGCCACTCCGAGCTTCAGGAAGACCTGGTAGAGGTGTCCCTCCACCGTCCTGACTGAAACGCCGATCGCCTCGGCAATGTCCCGGTTGGTCGCGCCCGAGGCGGCCATAACGGCAATCTGGCGTTCCCGTTCGGTCAGCACTGGCGCGGGAACCTGGGGCACGAGCGGAAGCATCGGGAGCACCCGCGTGAGCCGGTCCAAACGGGTCTGCGCCCGGCCCGCTGCAGCCGAATCGCTGCGGTCTCGCGCGAAGTCGAGGGCAAGGGCCGCGCAGCGGGCTTCGAGTTCGTCGAGTTCCATGCCGTAGGCTGCCTCGGCCGCCTCGAGGAGCGCCTCGGGATCCTTGCGCCGGGAGGCCGCGGCGATTGAGGCCATGAGGTGCGAGAGGGGCCCCTGCCGCCGGTGGGCGAGACGCTCAACCCAGAGGAACTCCCGCTCTGTGCCGGGAACGCTTGCCCCGAAGACTTCCTCGGCCGCCGCCGAGACACGGCCCGCCGCTTCCTCATCCGCGGCATGCGCGAGGAGGAACTCGGACGCCCCGGCGTCGCCCAGCCAACGGCGCGCCATTCCCTCCGAGAATTCGGCGAGATGGACGAAGAGCCATGGAGCCGGGCCGCTCGTGGCCCTTGCCCGTTCGAGGCACCGCTCGGCCTCCCCGGTGTCTCCAAGCTGCGCGTACGCGAATGCCGTGGCCGCGTATGCCGTGGAGAGTGCGTTCCGGGCCGGGAACTCCTCAAGCTGGGCGACGGCGTTCAGGAGCGGTCCGAGGGCGGTGCTCGCACGGCCGGCGATGACGAGCGGGAGCGCGAGGAACAGTTCGGCGAGGCCTCCGCGGAGGCTCAGGCGCCGCCCGCCGCGGTCCACGTAGTGTTCGCACAGGTCGACGCAGCGCTTCCAGTCGCCGTTCGCGATCCAGACGGCGAAGGCGGCGGCGACGTAGGCGTCGTCGTCCATCTGCTGGGGAGCGTTGAGTCCGAGGGACGCGATGAGCGCCGCGGCGTCTGCCTCACGGCCGCAGGCAGCCCACCCTTGCGCGAGAAGGAGTGAGGCCTCCCGGCGGAAATCCTCACTCGAGCCGACACGATGCGAGGCGGATTCGAGAGCATCGAGGATCGGCAGGAAATCCCCTTGGAAGGCCCGCGCGCGGAACTCGGCGAGGTCCAAGGTTTCCGCGGCAGCCCGCAGCGCGGCGGGGTCTCCCTCCGCGGTCCGGGCGAAGGCGTCCCAAGCCGCGTGGAGCGGTTCACGAGCCTCGCCGCGTTCCGGAAGCCATGAGAGGAGCTCCGACTTCGCGGCCGCGTAGCGGGCTCGCGCCGCCGGGCCGAGATGCTCGACGACCTCGGCGGGCAGTTCGTCTAGCACGGCGAGCGCCTCCTCCTTCTGCTCGAGGAGCGAGAGCGCGGCGGCTCGATGGAACGCCGCCTCAGCCTTGAGCGCTTCGGGCAGCTCCCCGGCCCGGTTCAGCACGTCCAGCGCGCGGAGCGGCTCGAACAGGCTGACTGCGACGCAAGCCGCATGGACCACGAGTTCGGGACCGACTTTGCTCCCGATGTCGAGTGACCATTCGACGTAGGAGACGAGGTCTTCTCGGTCGAGGCCGGATTCCTCCGGCGCTCCCCCGAGCGACGTGAGCGAGGCGAGCTCCCGGTGGCGGTCCGGCCCGAGCCGCTCCCGGACCAGCTCTGCCATCCGCGGTTCCCGGAGGTAGGCGCAGCGGTGTTCCGAAGCGTCGACGGCGATGATCCCGCGATCCTCCATGTCCACTAGCACCTCGGACCCGAAGAGCCTGGCCAGCCCGGCGATGGGGACTCGGCGCGCTACGGCGAGGTGCTCGATCACCTCACGGACGTCCTGCGGCTCGCGCGCCCAGCGAGCCCGGATGATCTCATCCGTGCCGCTCCCCTGCTCAGGCTGGACCACGGCCTCGAGAGTCCACACGCCGCCGCGCTTGTGGAGATTTCCGGTGGCCCGCTCACGCCGCACAATCCCCTGGACAGCTGCAGGGTTGCCGCCGCATGCATGGTGCAGCTCGCCGACGGCCGAGGAGGCGACCCTGCCGTCCACGAGGGCTGAGACGAGGCGCCTCGTCTCAGGCATCCCGATCCCGTGCAGTGGCGTCTCGACGAGCCGGCCGCGACGCACGAGGCGCAGGAAGTCCGCTGGGAGGTCGGTGGCGCGTTGGGCGACGGCGAGCAACCGGGCGGTGCCGCTCAGCAGCAGGTGGAGCAGGACGCCGACGCTCGCCTCATCGATCGCACCCGCGAATTCGACCACGAGCACCACAGGCCTTCCGGCCGCGTCCTCCCGCAGCATGTGTTCGACGGCGAGGAGAAGCCCCGTGGGCGACGCGGACGCACCGTGGGGCAGGCGGGCGAGGAGAGCCCCGAGGCATGCGTAGTCCCCGGAACGGCCGGTGGTCGAGGTGCGGAGGCGGAGCGGGTAGATGCTCGTCCCGAGTGAGGAGAGGACGGCACTCGCGAGAAAGGACTTCCCGACGCCCGGCGGCCCGGTGACGACCGTTCCGAGGGAGCCTGGGTCCTTGAGCGCCCGAGTAGCAGAATCCAGCTCACCCTGCCGTACGAGCATGGCCCATCGGAGCCTTTCGGCTTGCCGTTCGGTCGGGTCAGCCGCAGCCTTCACAGACCGTCCCAATTGAACCGAGACAGCGGAATCTCGCAGCATCGCAAGCCTCCCCCTCGGAAGCGGTTGGGACGCGCCGACCGAGACAGCCATAGCGTACGCCGAAGTCAGCGTTCCGCAATAGGGAAGCCCGACTCCTGCTTTTTGCCCCGCCCTACGGCAGGCGTCTCAGGCGCCGGCCTGCCGCGCGGCGTCCTCGGCCGCGACCCAGGCGATCATCGCGCACTTGACCCGAGCGGCGAAGCGGGAGACACCCTCGAAGGCTGCGGCGTCGCCCAACACTTCGGGGTCTCCCGCGATCTGCCCACGCGACCGGAGCATCTCCCGGAACGCGTCGGCGACCTGCCGGAACTCCTCCGGGCTCGCCCCTTCCGCCAGATCGTGGAGGACAGACGCCGAGGCCATCGAGATCGAGCACCCTTGGCCCTCCCAGCGCAGGCTCTGGATCGCGCCATCGGCGACGGCGACGCGAACGGTCACTTCGTCCCCGCAGACGGGATTGAGCTGGTGGGACTCGCCGAAGCCAGCCGCTTGAGCCTCCGCGAGCCTCTCCGCGAAGCCGCTCCCGTGGCGTTCCTTCGCGTGGTCGAGAATGACCTGCTGGTAGAGGGCGTCGAGGCTCATGAACCCGCCTTCGAGGTCACGCCGAAGAAGCCACGGACTTCAGCCAGGGCCGCGAGGAAGGCATCGATATCGGCTTCGGTCGTGTAGACGTAGGCGCTCGCCCGGGTCGAAGCCGTGAGACCGAGTCGGCGGTGCAGTGGCTGCGCGCAGTGGTGGCCGACGCGGACGGCGACGCCGCGGCTGTCGAGGTACTGCCCGACGTCGTGCGCATGCACTCCGGCGACGTCGAAGGCGGCGATGCCGAACCGGGGGTGCACGTACCACTCCTCGCCCGGCGCGGGGCCGAGAAGCCGCACGCCGTCGAGGGCGGCGATGCCCTGGGCGAGTCGCTCGCCCAGGCGCGCCTCCCGTGCAGCGATGCGTTGCATCCCCGTCTCCCGCAGGTAGTCGACCGCGGCGGCGAACGCGACGGCCTGCGAAATCCGCTGCGTCCCCGCCTCGAAACGCTGCGGGGCGGGAAGGTACTCCGCGCGCTCCATCGTCACCGTCGTGATCATCGAGCCGCCCACGAGGAACGGCGGAAGTGCGTCGAGCAGCTCGCGGCGCCCATAGAGCGCGCCTATCCCCGTGGGGGCCAGCATCTTGTGGCCGGAGAACGCGGCGAAGTCCACGTCGAGTGCCTTGAAGTCGACCGGCATGTGCGGGACGGACTGGCACGCATCGAGCACGGTGAAGGCGCCGGCCCCGCGGGCGAGGCCGACGAGCTCCTCGACGGGGCTCACGGTCCCGAGCAAGTTGGAGGCGTGCGAGAAGGCGACGAGGCGGGTGTTGGGTCCGATGATCCGTGCGGCCTCGGCAAGGTCGAGCCGGCCGTCGTCGTCGACGGGGATGTAGCGGAGGGTCGCCCCCGTGCGGAAGGCGAGCTCCTGCCACGGGATCAGGTTCGCGTGGTGCTCCAGTTCCGTGACGACGATCTCGTCGCCGGGGCCGAGCGCGAAGCGGCGCAGTTCGGCAGTTCCTCGGCCACGCTCGGCCCATACGGTGGCGTTGGAGAACGCGTAGGCGACGAGATTGAGCGCCTCCGTAGCGTTCGACGTCCACACGAGTTCCGCAGGGTCGACGCCGACGAAGGCCGCCACGGTTGCGCGGGCCTCCTCGTACGCATCCGTTGCCCGCACGGCGAGCTCGTGGGCACCTCGGTGGACCGCCGCGTTCCGCGTCTCGTAGAAGTCCTGCTCGGCCTCGAGGACGCTGCGGGGCTTCTGCGACGTCGCCCCCGAGTCGAGGTACACGAGCGGGCGCCCGTTGACGGCTTGGTCAAGAGCGGGGAAGTCGTGACGGATGCGTTCCGCCTCGGAGTCGTCGAGCTCAGAGGAATGCGCGGTGCCGACTGAGGCCGGCCGGAGTGGGGCCGGGACGCTGACGAGGGCCACTGTGGCGGCTCCTTCACAGGAAGAATGAGACCCGAAATTCGGTTCGAGAATTACGGTACGGCTTTGTGCCGCAATCCATTCTCCCACGTGACCCGGCGGGTCTGGCCAGCCTAACTTCTGGGGCAGAAGAGTCAGCAGCAAGAAGAGCCGGCGACGGCTGGGGGAGGAACCTTGGTCTCGGGGAGGTTCCGTCGTCGCCGGCTCCGTCCTTGGTGGCGGTGCCATCAGCCATCCCGATCGGCTGTGGGACAACTCTCGCACGATCGGAGTCAGAGGGCATGAGTGGCGACTACGCGTTTGCCATGAACCTGCCGAGCGGCCGCTACTTGCTCTGTGGAGAGGTGTACTCATTCTCCGGAGCGAGGCCGACGGCGGAGGAAAGCTGCTCGCGGCTGCTCACCCCGAGCTTCGAATAGGCGCGGTAGAGATGGCCTTCGACGGTGCGCACGGAGACGGTCAGCCGGTCTGCGATCTCCCGGTCGCTCAGGCCGCTGATGGCCAATGCAACGATCTGGCGCTCGCGGCGCGTGAGCTCCCCGACTGGGGCCGCGGGCTGTGGGACGGCTGCCGTCTCCCCCAGCTCCGCATCGCACGCGCGCTGGCCCTCCCACACGGCACGGGCCTCCGCGCGCGACGGTGTGTTCTCGAGCTGCGCGAGGGCGTCGGCGTAGCATTCCCGGGCGAGCCGGGGGAAACCGGCGCTCCGCAGGGCGTCGCCTGCAGCGCGCAGCGAGTCGGCGCCGCCTTCGTCGAACGCCGCGCCGAGCAGTACGCCGGCCTCCGCCCACTGCCCTTCCATGGGCCATGCCACGGAGAGAAGCTCATCAAGGCGGTCCCGCCGTCCGGCGTCGAACCACAGGAAGAGGCCCTGGAGGCAGACGTCGCGGCGCGCGCCTTGGGATGCCGCGTCCACGGCCGATTCGAGAGCGGCGAGCGAACCCGTGTCGGCTTCGATCGCGCAGCCGGCCGCGACCTCGAACAACTCGGCAATGGGACGGATCATCGACGCCGCGACCCGGTGGGGCCCACGCGCGTCCTCGAGGAAGTCCGAGGCCTGTTCCCAGTCGCCCTGACGCGCCGCGGCGTAGGCGGCGCCCGCGGCGCAAAGCCGGAACACGTGCTGCGAGTCGCAGATGCGCAGCTCCTCGAGCGTCGGCTCGAGGAGCTCGAGCGCCGGTCCGAAGCGTCCTTGGCGCAGGAGCGCGAGACCGCGTGCACACTGGAGGGTCGCGCCGAGCTGGAACGAGTCCTCGTGCAGTGGCGGGGTCGCGAACCACGAGGGGACGGACTCGAGTGCGTCCCAGTGGCCCGCGGAGACGGCAGCGTAGACAAACCGGACGGCCGCGAACTCGGAGAGGGAACCCATGGTCTCGTCGGAGGAGAGGAGCTCGAGCGCCTGCGAGGCGGTCGCCATCGCCTCGAGCAGGAGTCCCCGGCAAGCCAGGACCTCTGCCTCGAGCGCTGCCGCCACGCCGCGCTCCGCGGCGGTGCGTTCCGTCGCTCCCCCTGCGCGCCACGCCGTCCGCCACGCGGCAAGGCCGACCTCAAGGCTCACGTAGTCCCCGCGGACAGAAGCGAAGACAAGCCGAAGCAGGTCCCACGGCCCCTGACCGGCGTCCTGGGCGAGGCGCTCGAGGTCCTGTGCCACGTCGTCGTGCGCATGGCCGAGCGCGTCCCGGCTGTAGAGCCACAGCAGGCCGGATGCGAGCACGCCCTCGGGCCCGAGGTCTGCGGAGGGCTCGAGGAGCGGGACTGCTTCCCCGTAGTGGTTCGCGGTGTAGGCCACGAGGCCGCGCACGAATCGGGCCTGGGCGGCGAGCCCCGGCGAGGTGACGGCGTCCGCGGCGCGGAGGGCGAGCGAGTTCTCACCCAATCTCGCGGCGAGCCTCGCGGCCCTCAGGAAGGTCGTCTCCTCGAGGGCGAGGCCACAGCCGAGGGCCCAGGACACAGCGCACAGGAGACCGTCGGCGGTCGAGATCTGTTCGGCGCGGTGCACTGCGGCCAGTTGCTGGAGCTTGAGCGAGCGAATGAGCGGGATGAGCTGGAAGATGGCCTCGCCGTAGACGACGTGGCGCAGCCGGAGCGAGCCGTCCGGGCCTTCGGGCGGGAGGACCAGCCGCTTCATCACGAGGCTGCGGACCACGTCCCCGCCGAAGTTGCCCTCGATGAGGCTCAGAGGCGCGGGCTGCGCGATCGCGGTGAGCATGAGCGCCTCGCGCTCCTCCGCCGAAAGCCGCTGGAGCTGGTCGCGGACTAGCCCGACGAGCCCATCGCTGCGCCGTTCAGGCTCGGAAGCGAGCAGCCACGTGCCGCGCCGCGCCACGAGGGCGCCTGCTCGCTGCGCCTCCTCCATGAGGCAGCGCAGCAGCATCGGGTTGCCCTGCGAATCTCGCCACAGGCGCCGTGCCGTGGACGGAAGCACCCGGCTGCCGAGCGCGGTCTCGAGGAAGGTCGCGGCCTCGGCTGCGGTGAACGGTTCGAGGTCGAGCCGCTCAGCCCCTCCGTCGATCCAGAGCTGCATGAGGGGCGGGGGAAGCAGGGCGCCATCGGGGGAGGTGACGAGCGCCTGCGCCCAGCCTGCGCCGACAAGCTCGGCAACGACCTCGGCGGTGAGCGTGTCGATCGAGTGCGCGTCGTCGATGACAAGGACGAGGCGTCCTGCGCTGTGCGTCCTCAGCTCCTCGACCCGGCGCCAGAACGTGCGCAGCACGGCGATCCGCGATCCGGCCTTCTCCGTGGGGAGGCCGCCTAGGAAGGGCGCAAGGACGCCGTACGGAACGCGTTGGAGCGATGGGCTCCCGTGGATCTCGAAGGTTTCGGCGTAGTCCCCGAGCTCCGCGCGCACGGCGGCTACGAGCGCGGACTTGCCGACACCGGTCTCACCGAGGATGAGGAGGGCCGGCACGTTGTCGCGGAGCATCGCAGCGCACTGCGCGACCTCCCGCGCGCGCCCCACGAACGCTAGGCCGCTCACAGGAGTCCCGCCAGCTCAGCGCGGGAGGTGATGCCGAGTTTCGAGAAGACCTGGTAGAGATGGCCTTCGACCGTCCGGACTGACAAGCCCATCTCCTCTGCGATCGTCCGGTTCGACTCGCCCCGCGCTGCGAGCACGGCCACCTCCCTTTCCCGCGCTGTGAGCAGCGGTCCGAGGCTCTGTGGCACCACCGGGAGGACTTCCACGAGTCCGGTGAGCCGGTCGAGCCGGGCTTGCAGGATCCTTGCCGCGCGCACGTCGCCGGTGTCCCGGGCGATGTCGAGGGCGACGGCGGTGCATCGCGACTCGAGCGTGTCGAGTTCGAGTCCCGCGGCGAGATCCGAGGCCGTCACGAGGTCCTGGAGTTCGCGGAGCCTCGTGCCGCGGGCCAGCCGCCTTCCGATATCGGCGAGGGCTCCCTGCCGATGGGCGCAGACTTCCTCGAGCAGGGCCAGTTCTTCTGACCCCGACTCGACTGTCGCCCCAACGAGCCGAATGCCCGCCATCGTCCAGCGGCCCGCGGCGATGTCGGCCTGAGCCGCTTCGACGAGGCGCTGCGACGCACCCCGCTCGCCGATCCAGCGGCGCGCCATGTCCGCGCAGAACTCTGTCGAGGAACGGAGACTGTAGCTTGTGGGCGCGGACCACCCTTCGAGCCGATCGAGATAGGTCCTGGCTGCCGCGCTGTCTCCCTGCTGGGCGAACGCGAACGCGGTCGCCGCGTACGCACAGCCGAGAGTGGCCCGGACATTGCCCTGCTCGAGCTGCGCAATCGCGGCGAGCAGGGGCGAGATAGCATCCGATCCACGGCCCGCGTAGACGAGCGCGAGACCCGAGGCGAACTCGTAATGGGCGCCCGCGAAGCGCAGGCTCGGGACAGTCTCGAAGCCAGCCGAGCGCACGAGTGCGACGGCCTGCCGCCAATGGCCGTTGAAGAGGAGGACGTCGAACCCGCGGCTCACAAAGTCCTGCCGAACCCGGCTTGTCCCTGCCGGCCCCGCGAGCTCGCTCGAGATGCGGTGGAGCGTCGCGAGCGCCTCGTCCTCACGCCCGACGACGACCTGCGCCTGCATGAGCAGGCACGCCGAGCGCAGCCTCAGCTCGTCATCACCGCCGGGGGTGCCGGCCGCCGCGGCCTCGAGGCGTTCGATGACTCGGGCGTGGTCGCCGCGGTAGACGGCGTCCGCGAACTCGGCGAGGTCGAGCACCGAGCGTGCATTACGCACCTCGTCGTCGGCCGCTTCACTGAGGCCGGAGTTCACGAGCAGGCGGGCACGGGCCTCCTCGAACACCGCAGCCACCTCGCCGTCGCGGCCCGGAGTCGAACGCTTGACGGCGGCCATGGCCTCGACGAAGTGCGCGTACGCCACGGGCCCGATGGACTCAAGCTCCTCCTCCGTGACCTGTTCGAGGAGGAGGTGGGCCTGCACCGGAAGGCCGAGGGCGAGGTACGCGTAGGCACGCAGGAGCTGGACGGTAGCCCATGTCGCGGTAGACCGCGGGACGTCTTCGAGGCAGTCGAGCGCGAAATGCGGGTCGTGCAGGCGCAGCGCGGCACCCGCGGCGGCCACCGCGTGCGAGGGCGCGAGCGGGGTCTGGCACTCGCGGGTCCACGCGGCGTAGCCGAGCAGCTCGACGACGCCGAGGCTCGCGAGCGAGGGCTCCTGGTTCCCGATGATCTTCGCCCGGAGCTCACGACGGCGTGGAATGCTCAGCCATCCGCGCACGACCTCCTCCATCACCGGGTCCGAGAGCGAAACCGAGTGGTTCTCGTTCTCCTCCACCGCGATGAGCCCGGCCTCGTCCATCACCGAGACGACGTCCACCCCGAACACGCTCGTGATGCGCTCGAGCGGGAGCCGCCGCGCGCAGGCGAGCGCCTCGATGACGGTCTGCACCTCCGGCGACTCTCGCTCTACACGCGAGCGCACGACGTCGTCGATCTCCCGGCTGCGCCTCGTCTCGGCGTCCTCGGAAAGGGTCCAGACACCATCGGTCGAGCGGAGCTGGCTGGTCTGGAGGAAGTCGCTCATGATTCGGTAGAGGAGCTCGGGGTTGCCGTGGGCCATGGCGTGGAGCATGCGGGCCACGGTCCGGGGGACGATGCCGCCGAGAACCTCGCCGAGGACCTCCTCGGTCTTGTCCTCCGGGAGCAGGTCGAGCTGGATCTCGCGGATGCGGCCCTCCGTGAGCATCCAGTGGAAGTCCTGAGGCAGATCGCTTGTGCGGTTGGCAACGACGACGACCTTCGCCGTGCCGGTCGTCATGAGGTTGACGAGAGTCGCGGTGCTGAGCTCGTCGAGGCCGCCCGGCGTTTCGAGCGCGATCACGGCCCTGCGCCCAGCGGCGTCGGCGCTCAGGAGTTCCAGGATGCCGCGCATGGTGGCGGCGGGATTCTCGAGCGCGTCATCAGGAAGCCGTGCGAGGAAGGGGGCGAGCGCGCCGTACGGGGTCTCTGTTCCACCCATTGTGCTGCGGAGGGTCTGGGCGTACATGTCCGGGGCAAGAGAGCGGACCAAAGCCGTCTGGAAAGCACCCTTGCCGATGTCGCGCGCTCCGGTCACGACAATGCCATAGCTCTGTGCGCTGCTCAACGCCTCGCGCGCTGCTCGCAACTCGTCGCCTCGGACGCTTCGGGCCCACTGGACCCGATCCGAAGCCAACGGGCGAGCGCCAGCTTGGTGCCGTTCAGACACCCCAGCCGTCCACCGCATTGCCCCTCCCCGTGTCCCCCACGCATGCAGGTGTCCAAAAGATACCCCGTCGAAGCGACTATTCAGTAGGGCAGGGGGAGCGACTTTTCACCAAGGAGTGAAAAGTGGCGCGCGACGCGCCGAAATTAGGGACTTTGGTCCCGAATGTGACGCCAGCGCTTCACCTGGGACCCGAGACCTCGTAAAAGCCCGCGGTAGGGAGTCACTACAGGCAAGCCCTCACGCCTTGGCCGGGTGATGCTTCTGCTGGGCGGCCAGGAGGCCTTCGCGCACGAGGAGTTCGACGGCGTCGGCCGCCTCCCCCAGGACGAAGGGGAGGTCCTTCCGCTCGGTCGGCGAGAAGTCGCGCAGCACGAAGTCGGCGGCGTCCATGCGCCCGGGGGGACGGCCAACCCCTACCCGCACTCGGTAGTAGTCCTTGGTGCCGAGAGCTTTCGAGATGTCGCGGAGCCCGTTGTGGCCGCCCTCTCCCCCGCCCAGCTTGAGGCGGACGGTATCGAACGGGATATCGAGCTCGTCGTGGACCGCGACCACGTGGTCGGCCTCGATCCCGTAGAACTTCGCCGCCGCTGAGACGGGGCCGCCGGACTCGTTCATGTAGGTGAGCGGCTTCGCGAGCACAACGCGCGGCCCACCGATGCCGAGCCTCCCCTCAAGGACCATGGCCCGGGAACGGTGGGAGGAGAACGTTCCTCCGACCCGTCCGGCAAGTTCGTCAAGGACCATCTGGCCCACGTTGTGCCGGTTGCCGCTGTACTTCGGACCCGGGTTGCCGAGCCCGATGATCAACCAGGTCTCCGCCATGCGGCTGCTCCTTCAGATCGTGAAGTTGTTGGGGCGTGTTCTTGAGGGCGCGTCGCTCGGGGCACGTTACTCCGGTCTTGCCGCTCGCGCGCGTTACTCCGGTCTTGCCGCTCGCGCGCGTTGCGCGGGTCTTGCTGCTCGGGCGCGGAAAAGGCGGCCCGCCCCATCAGGGCGAGCCGCCTCGAGGTCTTCCAGCAGGCTACCGCCCACTCCAGCAGCCCATGGGCCAGGTCCGGCAGCTCATGAGGCCGAGCTATTAAGCCAACGAGCTATTAGACCAGGCAGCTCCTAGACCGACCGGTCCCTCCTGCTGCAGCGGCCTCAGCTACTCGGCAGCAGCCTCTTCGCCAGCCTCGGCCGGCTGCTCGGGGGCGACGGCCACAGCCTCGGCGATGTTGACGATGATCGTCTCCGCATCGGTCACGAGGGCGACGTTCTGCGGGAGCTGGACGTCGGAGGCGTGGACGTGCTCGCCGACGCCACGGCCCTCGATGTTTACCTCGAGCGCGGTCGGAAGGTGGGTGGCCTCGGCCTCGACCGTCACGGCGACGGTCTCGTGGGTGACGACGGTGCCCGGGGCAGCCTCACCGACGACATGGACAGGAACGTCCACCTGGACCTTCTCGCCGCGCTGAACGGTGAGGAGATCAATGTGCTCGATGATCTGGCGGACCGGGTCACGCTGGATGTCCTTGACGATCGCGAGGTGCTCGGCGCCCTCGATATCGATCGTGAGGAGGGCGTTGGCCACGCGGACGGCGAGGGTGGTCTCGCGCCCCGGGAGGCTCACGTGCAGCGGCTCGGCGCCGTGGCCGTAGATGACAGCAGGGATCTTGCCGGCGGCGCGGGCGCGGCGGGCGTAGCCCTTGCCGAACTCGGTGCGCTTCTGGGCAGCAAGCTTGTCGCTCATGGAATGCTCCTTCGATGGATCGGGTGGCTTGGCGCAGACGGGCGTCTGAACCGAAGCACCATCGAGCCAGAAGGCCCCATCGAAGAAGTCCAGACCCAGTCGATCACGGTCCGGCGCATGCGCCGATCCCTCGCCAAGGTTCGCCGACAATCCTAGCAGATCGGACGGACGGCGAACCTCGGCCAGACGCCGTAGGCGCAGCTGCCTGTCTAGCTGCGGCCGTCGAAGAGGCTCGTCACGGAACCGTCGTCGAACACCTCGTGGATGGCGCGGGCGATGAGCGGCGCGATCGAGAGCACCGTGAGCTGCTCGAAGCGCTTGTCTGGCGAGATGGGCAGGGTGTTGGTCACGACGACCTCACGCGCCCCGCACTCGGCGAGCCGACGCGGAGCCGGATCCGAGAACACGGCGTGCGTTGCGGCGATGATCACAGACCGGGCGCCGGCGTTCTTGAGCACCTGGACGGCCCCGGAGATGGTTCCGCCGGTGTCGATCATGTCGTCGATGAGTACGCAGTCACGCCCCTCGATCTGGCCGACGACCTGCTTCGAGACGGCTTGGTTCGGCACGTTCACGTCCCGCGACTTGTGGACGAACGCCAGCGGGGCGCCGCCGAGGCGCTCGGCCCACTGCTCGGCCACACGGACGCGGCCCGTATCCGGGGAGACGACGGTGACCTTGTTGAGGTCCACACGGGTGCGGACGTAGTCGGCGAGGAGGGGGATGGCCATGAGGTGGTCCACCGGCCCGTCGAAGAAGCCCTGGATCTGCGCGGTGTGCAGGTCGACGCTCATGAGGCGGTGGGCGCCGGCGGTCTTGTAGAGGTCCGCGATGAGTCGTGCGGAGATCGGCTCGCGGCCGCGGTGCTTCTTGTCCTGCCGCGCGTAGGGATAGAAGGGCGAGACGACCGTGATCCGCTTCGCGCTCGCCCGCTTGAGCGAGTCGATCATGATGAGCTGCTCCATGATCCACTCATTGATCGGAGCCGGGTGGGCCTGGATCACGAACGCGTCGGCGCCGCGGACGCTGTCCTCGAACCGAACGTAGGTCTCGCCGTTCGCGAAGTCGTAGGCCGACGTCGGAAGCAGCTCCGTGCCGAGCTCTTTGGCGATCTCCTGCGCGAGTTCGGGATGGGCCCGGCCTGACGCGACGACGAGGCGCTTCTCGCCGTTGGCCGTGATCTCGGTCATCTACTTGCCTTCTTCTGTTGGGGGAGTGCTGGCGGAGGGGAGAGTTTCAGGGGTGCCGAGGGCAGCTTCTTCTGCCAGCGCACGCGCTGCCGCTGCCGCGATAGCCGACGGCGATCCGGGCCGTTTCGCCTCGGTCCATCCCTCGGCGTTGCGTTGAGGGGCGACGCTCAGCGCGAGGGCACCTGCCGGGACGTCCTTGCGCACGACGGCGCCGGCTCCCGTGTAGGCGCCGTCACCCACGGTGACCGGGGCGACAAAGACGGTGTTGGAGGAGGTGCGGACGTGGGCTCCGATGACCGTGCGGTGCTTGTTGACGCCGTCGTAGTTGGCTGTGATGTTGCCGCAGCCGATGTTGGTGCCTTCGCCCACCTCGGCGTCGCCGACGTAGCCGAGGTGCGAAAGCTTGGCTCCCCTGCCGATCTGAGCGTTCTTCGTCTCGTAGAACGCTCCGATCTTGCCCGCCTCGCCAAGCACTGTGCCCGCACGGAGGTACGTGAAGGGGCCCACGGTCGCGCCTGGCCCGATCTCCGACTTGGTGCCCTCGGTGCGCCGCACCGTGGCGCCCTCCCCCACGATCACGTCCACGAGCGTCGTGTCGGGGCCGATGACCGCGTCGCGCTCGATGACGGTGGCCCCGTGGAGCTGGGTGTTGGGCTTGATCGTGACGTCCTCTGCGAGACGAACACTGCCATCGATCCAGGTCGTCGCGGGATCCACAATCGTGACGCCGGCTCGCATCCACTCCTCGACGATCCGGCGGTTGTGCTCCGCAGCGAGGGCTTGGAGCTGGACGCGATCGTTGGCGCCCTCCACCTGCCACCGGTCCTCGGTCACAAGGGCAGCAACCCTGCCGCCGTCCTCGCGTACGATCCCGAGGACATCGGTGAGGTACTTCTCGCCCTGGGCGTTCTCCGTCGTGACGCGCCGCAGCGCGTCTGCGAGGATCGCGGCGTCGAACGCGTAGATGCCCGAGTTGACCTCGAGGACCGTCCGCTCGTCCTCGTTCGCGTCCTTGTGCTCGCGGATGGCAGCAACGCCGCCGTCAGCGTCGCGGAGGATCCGACCGTAGCCTGTCGCGTCGTCGAGGACCGCAGTCAGGACTGTGACGGCGTTGCCGTCGGCCTCGTGAAGCGCCACGAGGTCGCGGAGGAGTTCGGAACTGAGGAGCGGCACGTCGCCGTACGTGACCACGACTGTGCCCTCAAGCCCTTTGCCCTCAAGCCCTGCGCCCTCGAGCCCGTCCGCAGGATTCGCGGCGGCGAGAGCGTCGAGCGCGACCTCGACGGCGCGGCCCGTCCCCGGGATTTCGTCCTGGTCGATGATGAGCGCCTCGGCGTCGATTGCCGCGACATGCTCGGCGACCCGGTCACGCTCGTGGCGAACGACGACGGCGAGGCTGCGGGGGTCGAGCCCGCGAGCGGCGGCGAGGGCATGGGCGATCATGGAGCGGCCCCCCAGCTCGTGCAAGATCTTGGGGGTGCGGGACTTCATGCGGGTACCTGCACCGGCAGCGAGAACGATGACGGCGGTAGGCTGCCGCGCGGTGCCGTAGGGAACTGGGCTCGCTCCGGCCTGCGGGGACTCCGGGCGGTCGGCTGGGGGACGCTGTCCGGGGTTCTCCGCATTCACTGTCGCTGGTTCTCCTGATCGTCGCGATGCGTGCTGCTGCAAGGCCGGAGCCATTCTATCCACAGCGGTCCGAGGGCCTTTCGCGTTCCGCCCCTAGGATTCGAACCTAGACTGCACGGCTCCAAAGGCCGGCGTGCTGCCATTACACCAGGGCGGAGGGCGCCGTGGCCGCTCCGGGGAATCCCAGCCGCAGCACTCGGCACAGTCGTCCATTCTGCCACGTCCCGAGACCAGTTCGGGCGAAGGGCAGCCGACGAAGGCCGGCCGCCAGGGCGTGCTACCCCTCGCCCTCGGGCCCAGCTTCAGCTTCGGCGTTTCCGCCACGATAGTTTCGCTCGTTGCGCCGTTCGGCGCGGCTCTTGCGCACGCGCCACACGACGAAGGCGACAACCCCTATGGCGAGCACGACGGCGGCGATGTCGCGTCCCGCAGCCTTCGCCACGACGTCGTACGAGGCCCCTGCGACGTAGCCCAGGAGCGTGAAGCCGACCCCCCATGCGAGGCCCCCGAGCGCGTTGAACGCGAGGAACCGCGGGTAGCGCATCTTCGAGGCTCCTGCGAGGGCCGGCATCATGGCGCGGAAGAAGGCCACGAATCGCCCCAGGAACACGGCCCAGCCGCCTCGCCTCCGCAGGAACGCTTGGGCATCCTCGAGCTTTCTCCGGTGCTTGTCGAACACTCGGAAGCCGAGCAGGCGGGGACCGAGGTGCTTCCCGATCTCGTACCCGACGGTGTCCCCCACGATCGCGGCGACCACAACGAACGGGGCCATAAGCCAGATATCGGCGTGCCCCTGATTCGCGAGGACACCGCCGAGGACGGCCGCCGTCTCGCCCGGCACCACGAAGCCGACGAAAATCGCGTCCTCCGCGAAGACCAGGGCGAACACAAGGAGGTAGGCCAGCTGCGGAGGCATGCCAAGGATCGCGCTCACGAAGGAACCCATTGGGGTGATCCTACTGACCGGCACTGGACGCTTCCAGAGCGGCTGGTGACTCCTAGAGCTCGGCCTCGGCGCCCGCCGCGGGGGTCCAGCCCGCTTCCACCCGTGTGACCACCACGGTGTCGGTTCGGTGGACCATGTACCGGCTGTGGCCTCCGTGCTCCAGCACCCAGAGAACTGAGCGGTCAGGGGCGACCTCTTCGACCGTGCCCTGCATGGACACGCTGCTTCCCTCGACCGTCACAGCGTCTCCGCGGACGAGCCGCGTGAAATCGTCGGTGCGTTTCCCGATGCCCCAGTCACCCATGCCCCAGTCACCCATGCCCCAGTCACCCATGCCCGTTCTCGCGTACGAGATCACGCTATCGGCGGAGTAGGACCCGGAGATGACGTGAGGATGAACAGCCGGGACCGCCGGGCTTCCCAAAGCCCAGCCTGCCCGAAGTCCAGCCTGCCTACTCGAGCACCTCCGAGGCCTCGAGCCACGCGAGCTCGAGTTCCTCCTTCTCAGCGAGCAGGGCCTGAAGCTGGGCGTTGAGCTCGGCGAGACGACCGTAGTCGTCGGCCACGTCGGCCATCTGGGCGTGCAGCTTCGTCTCCTGCTCGGCATTCTTCCCGAGCTGCCGTTCCACGCGGCTGAGCTCCTTGCGGGCCTGGCGCTTCTCCGTCTCGCTCGCACCCGCCGCTGCGGCCGAGCCCTTTCCTGAACCCGCGGCTGTCGCGCCGCCTGTGGCCCCGCCTGCCGCGCCGCCTGAGACCGAGCCTGAGCCTAAGCCGGCGCCTACGCCGCCCTCCGTCTGCGAAGCCCGGGCCCCGGCGTCCTCCGTCCCGGGTGCACCGGCACCGGAAAGACTCGCCTCGCGCAATTCGAGGTACTGCTCGACTCCACCGGGCAGCGCCCGGACCTTCCCATCGCCCAGCAAAGCGAGCTGATGGTCTGTGACGCGTTCGAGGAGGTAGCGGTCGTGGCTCACGACGACGAGCGTCCCCGGCCAGCCGTCCAGGACGTCTTCGACTGCGGCGAGGGTGTCCGTGTCGAGGTCGTTTGTGGGCTCGTCGAGCATGAGGACGTTGGGCTCGCCGACGAGCAGGCGCAGGAGCTGGAGCCTTCGGCGCTCGCCGCCGGAGAGCTCGGAGACACGCGTCCACTGCTTCTGGTTCGTGAATCCGAGCTGCTCGACGAGCTGGCCCGCCGTGAGCTCCTTTGACCCAACCGTGAAGGTCTGCTTCTCCCGCTGGATCACCTCGATTACCCGGAGGTCGGCAACGTCGTCGAGCTCTCGGACGTCTTGGCTCAGCACCGCGGGCACGACCGTCTTGCCGCGCTTGACGCGCCCCGCCGTCGGCGCGATCTCCCCCGCGATGAGCCGGAGAAGGGTCGATTTCCCGGCGCCGTTGACTCCGACGACACCGACGCGCTCGCCAGGCGCGAGGCGCACCGTGACATTGTCGAAGAGGGGCGCCGCAGCGGGCGGGCCCGGATCCCCGTACGCGAGCGTCACCCCTTCGAGGTCGACCACGTCCTTGCCGAGCCGAGCTGTCGCCATCTTCGACAGCGCGACGGCGTCCCGGGGCTCGGGGACGTCTGCGATGAGGGCGTTCGCGGCGTCGATCCGGAACTTGGGCTTCGAGGTTCGGGCGGGGGCGCCTCGGCGGAGCCATGCGAGCTCCTTCTTCACGAGGTTCTGCCGCTTGCCCTCGACGACGGCGGCCATCCGGTCGCGCTCGGCGCGCGCCAGGACATAGGCCGCGTAGCCGCCTTCGAAAGGCTCGACGATGCCGTCGTGGACTTCCCACGTGCTCGTGCAGACCTCGTCGAGGAACCAGCGGTCGTGGGTCACGACGACGAACGCCCCTTCATTGGCGCGCCATCGCGTCTTGAGGTGACGCGCGAGCCACGCGACGCCTTCGACGTCGAGATGGTTCGTGGGCTCGTCGAGCATGATCACGTCGTGTGGTTCGATGAGGAGCTTGGCGAGCGCGACGCGGCGCTTCTGTCCGCCCGAAAGGGAACGCACTTCGGCGCGCCAGTCCACGTCGCCCACCAGTCCGGCCATGATCTCGCGGATGCGGGGATCGGCCGCCCATTCGTGGGCGGAGCGGTCGCCCACGATCGCGCGGCCCACATCAAGGTCGCCGTCGAGCACGTCCCCCTGGTCGAGGTAGCCCACGTCGACGCCGCGCCGCTTGGTTACGCGGCCTCCATCGGGCTCGGCTCGTTGCGAGAGAAGCCGCATGAGGGTCGACTTCCCGTCGCCATTGCGGCCCACGATGCCGACGCGGTCGCCCTCGTTGAGACCCACCGTCACGCCGTCGAGGACGGTGCGGGTTCCGAAGGAAATACTGAGGTTCTCGCCGCCGAGCAGGTGTGCCACGAATCGCTTTCTGGAGATGAATGGGGCTGGGCGGGATTGGCCAGCCCGGCCAGCAATGAGCCTACAGCAGGGTATCGCTCACGATCCGGGCGCCAGGGACAGGCCCGTGGACTGCTACGGCCTCGGCCCCCCGGTGAGTGAGCGCTTCGGCCAGCTCAGAGGCTGCCACCGCATCCTCCGCGAGGAGTGCAACGGTGGGCCCCGAACCGGACACGATCGACGCGAGAGCACCGTGCGAGTCTCCCCAGCCGAGGGTGTCGCGGAGCCCAGGGGCGAGCGAGACCGCGGCGCGCTGGAGGTCGTTCACGAGGAGGTGGCTCAGGGCTGGCGCGTCACCCGCGCGGAGGGCCGCGAGAATGCCGGGCTCGACGTCGACCGGTTCCTCCGCTTCGATGCCTTCCTCGGCTCGGAGCCGGTCCAGTTCGCGGAAGACCGCGGGGGTGCTGAGTCCGAATTCGGCGGGCGCGAGCACCCAGTCGAGGCGCGCGGTTGCGAGCGCTGGAGAGAGTCGGTCTCCGACGCCGAGGCCGACGGCGGCGCCTCCGAGGAGCGCGAACGGCACGTCGGCGCCGAGTTCGGCCGCGAGGTGGGCGAGTTCTTCCCTTGAGAGCCCGCTCCCCCAGAGGGCGTCGCACGCTACGAGCGCCGCGGCGGCGTCAGCAGAACCGCCGCCCATGCCTCCGGCGACCGGAACCCGCTTCGTGATTTCAAGATGGACCCCGGTTGCGTGCTCCGAGACTTCGGCCATGAGCGCCGCGGCCCGTACTGCGAGGTTGCTTTCGTCGAGGGGGATCGCGAGCTCGTCGATGTCGAGCGTGCTCTCAGGGCTCAGGCTCACCGTGATGCCGGGTTCTTCCGAAGCCGTAGCCCGCACCTCTTCGAACAGCGAGACGGCGAGGTAGACGCTTGCCACGCTGTGGTAGCCATCAGCCCGAAGCGGCCCTACGCAGAGCGAGACGTTGATCTTGCCGGGGGCCTTGGCCCGCACTGATCTGCGGCCGCCACCGCTCCCTGAACGCATGACCCCACGCTAGCGCAGTGTCTCTCCCCCGGCTGCAGCGTCTCCCCCGGCTGCAGCCTCTCCCCCTGGCGCAGCGTCTCCCCCGGCCACAGCCTCTCCCCCGGAGGCAGCCTCTCCCCCAGAACGAGCCGGGCGTTGCTCCGCGATGCGCGCGAACTCCGTGACGCCCAGGGTTTCGCCGCGGGCGCTCGGGTCCACGCCAGCAGCGATCAGCGCCCGTTCAGCGGCGGGGCCGCCACCAGCCCATCCGGACAGGGCTGCACGAAGCGTCTTGCGCCTTTGGGCGAACGCGGCGTCGACGACGGCGAAGACTTCGGTGCGTGTCGCCGTCGTCCGCGGGGGCTCTTGCCGCTCGAAGGCGACGAGCCCCGAATGGATGCGGGGCGCGGGCCAGAAGACATTGGTGCCGATGACGCCGGCCTTGCGCATGGTGCCGTACCACGCAGCCTTGACGCTCGGAACACCGTAGATGCGGGACCCGGGGCCGGCAGCAAGCCTGTCCGCGACCTCGTCCTGAACCATGACCAGCCCGTGACGAAGGCTCGGGAAATGCTCGAGCAGGTGGAGGACCACCGGAACAGCCACGTTGTACGGAAGGTTCGCAACAACGGCGCTGGGATGGGAAGAGGGCCCCGGGGGCAGTTCCTTGACCTTGAGCGCGTCGGCCAGCACCAGGTCGAAGCGGCCGACGGCGTCCGGGCGCCACCGCGCGACCGTTTCGGGAAGCCTGCGCGCGAGGACGGGATCGATCTCGATCGCGACGACGTGGGCCGCAGCATCGAGAAGCCCTAGGGTGAGCGACCCGAGCCCCGGGCCTACCTCGAGGACCGTCTCGGTCGGATCGACCTTTGCTGAAGCGACGATCCTGCGGATCGTATTGCCGTCGATCACGAAGTTCTGGCCGAGAGTCTTGGTCGGGCGGATGCCGAGTTCCTCGGCGAGCGCCCGGATGTCGGCCGCCCCCAGCAGGTGCGCGGGTTCAGTCACCCGAGAATCCTATCGGGCAGCATCCGTGTCACTGCCGGCCTGTCGCTGATGGACTTCACTGCCAGGCTGTCACCCCGGGGCTAACCTCAGCTGTTTGCCGCCCACGCGCAGCCCCACGGAGACAGGCCCGACTTGGCGTAATAGGTGTTGGCCACCGCGATCTGCTGCGCCTTGCTCGCGAGGGCGGCGTTCGGCGCGTACTGGCCGCCGCCGTTCGCCATCCAGGACGAGACATCGAACTGGAGGCCGCCGTAGTAGCCGTTGCCCGTGTTGGCCGCCCAGTTGCCGCCCGACTCGCACTGCGCGATCTTGTCCCACATCGCCTCGTTCGCCACCGGAGGAGCCGCTGTGGAAGCGGCCGACGACGACGAAGACGGCGAGGGCTGGGGGTCGGGCTTCTTCGTCCCGACAAGGATCTTCTGGGAGACCGGCTGGACCGTGACGTTCTGCGAGAGGAGGGTGCGGCTGGCCTCGTGGCCGTCTACCGCGAGCACTTGGTAGTTCTTAACCAGCGTCCCGGGGACGCCCTGCTGTACGACCTTCGTCTGGCCCAGGGGGAGGTCGGGGCTGTCAGTTCTCTCGGTGCTGAACGGGATCGATTCGGTGACGGTGTCCGCCTTGCCAGCATCGACGCGAGTCACCTTGAGCACGAGGCCAGTGACGACCGGGGTATTGCTGGGCAGGGAGACGGTGTCGTTCGGGGCAATCGTGAGTCCGAGCTCTGTGAGGAGGGCTCCGACTGTCGCTGCGGCGGTCGTCCGGGTCACTGCCTGCCCGTCGACGAGGACAGTGACGTCCTTCGGGGTCGAGATGGCCACGACACTCCCCTGAGGTGCTAGCTCGGTGGAGCCCGCCAAAGAGACGACGCTGTTCGAAGCGACGCCGAGCTGGCGGACGAGCGCCTCGACGGTGGGAACCGTCGTCTCGACCGTGCGCTGCGCGCCGTCGAGCCGAACGGTGACCTCCTTGGAGCGATTGATGGTGATCACCGCGCCGCTGCGCACTGAATCGGAGAGGGCCGGCTGCACGACATCAGCCGAGTTGACCTCCACGTCGGCGCCTCGGACCACTTGATCCACTGTCCCGGCGAACGTCTGGATGGTGCTGGCCTTGCCGTCCACGCTGAGCGTGACGGTCTTCGCATTTGCGACGAACGCGGTCGTGCCCAGCACGAGCGCACCGACGACTGCGACCTGGCCTGCGATCCGAAACGGTTTCGCCGTGGCGCTCTCGGCGGAGTATCTACTCACGTGGGCCCTAACCTCACAGGGTCCGGGCACGGGTGCAGCGGACGCGGGCACAGGAGTGACCGGGCCCCGCGACCGCAGCTGCTCGCACAACTGCACGGGGCTCTACTCGTCCGCGGGCCTTCCCCGACCCCGGCTACTGAGAACCGAGCGTAACCGAAGCGTTACCAAGGGGCAAGAAAAGATTACGGTTCGGCCACAGCAGGTGAGATTCGAGTCCCAGCAATGTTGGGGAGCAAAGGTTGAGAGCAAAGGTTCGGAGCAAGGTTCGGAGCAAAGGTTCGGAGCAAAGTTCGGAGCAAAGGCGGATGCCGGGCCCGACTTTAGTCCCAGCTGCCGTACGCCTCGACGGTGTTCTCGCCGAGCCTGGTGCACAGCTCCGCGAGGTCGAGGCTAAGCACCTCGGCCATCCCCCGCACCGTGTACGGGACCATGTAGCTCGCGTTGGGGCGCCCCCTGAAGGGATGCGGTGTGAGGAACGGCGAGTCGGTCTCGACGAGGATGCGCGAGGGCTCTGCGATAGCGATGGCCCGACGCAGATTGTCTGCGTTCTTGAACGTGAGCGTCCCTGCGAAAGAGAGGAACCAGCCCTGCTCGTTGCACTTACGTGCCAGGTCCTCGTCTCCGGAGAAGCAGTGGAAGACGACCCTGTCCGGCGCCCCTTCCTCACGGAGGATGCGGACGACGTCGTCGTGTGCGTCCCGGTCATGGATCTGGAGGGTGAGGCCGAGCCGCTTCGCAATGTCGATGTGCCGCCGGAACGACTCCTGTTGGACCTTGAGGGCATCCCCGTGAGAGCGGAAGTAATCGAGGCCCGTTTCCCCAATGGCACGCACCCGGGGATGTGCTGCGAGTTCCTCGATTTCTGCGAGTGCTGTCTCGAACTCCCCGCGCTCCGCGTAACGCGGTGCATCATTCGGGTGGAGCGCGACGGCGCCGAGGAGGCGAGAGTCGGCGTCGAGCGCCTCGACAGTGAATCGTGACGACGGAAGGTCACACCCCACTTGGACAGCACGATGCACGCCTACCGCCTCCGCGGCGTCGAGCGCCTCCCGCACTCCAACCTCAACCAGTCCGTCCCGGAAGTTCAGATGAGTGTGGTTGTCGATCACCGGGACCGGAAGCGGCTCGGGCGCAGGCGGGTACTCCAGCCGGCGCTTCCGACCCGTCTCGTCACGCGACGAGCGCACCTCGTTGCCAACGCCGGGCCGGCTGTTGCCAGGCACATCGTTGCCGGGCTGGCTGTTGCCCGGCTGGCTGTTGCCAAGCACATCGTTGCCCGACCGATCGCCTTCTCGCGCTTCTTCAGACTCGATCAAGCGGTAAGGAGCAGGCGGTAGGGATGCACACATGGATTCAACTCTAGGCGTGGATTGGCCACGAGGAGGATTGGCAACTAGAAGGGCGGCGGAAGGTCACGCTCAGGGTGCGTGACGTAGCGACGCCCCGTCGGCGAAGTCCACTCGAGGACTCCGCCCGGCGGCCCCTCAGTGAGGGTGGGCAACTCCGTGGGCGTGGGCAACTCCCCGGGCGTCGGTGATTGGGATGAGCCGCCGGGGGGCGCGGAAGCCGAATCGACCTGCTTCAGTCCGGGAACCTGTCGCAGCTTCCAGAAGCCCGAACTCTTGAGCCAGTGGTGCTCGCGACACAGGAGTGCGAGGTTTGCCACATCTGTTTCGCCCCCGTTGTGCCATTCCTCGGTGTGGTCCGCCTCGGTAGCAGGGGCTGGCTTGTCGCACCCCGGAAACCGGCACGTCCTGTCCCGGGCTCCCAGGAATCGTCGTATCGCCAGCGACGGCGTGTACCTCTTCCTGCCTAGCGCCAAAGGAGCCCCTGACTCCGGATCGACGTACATGGTCATCCAGGTCGCGGCCTCAGCCGCAAGCAGCCGTGCTGCGGGTGCGTCGATGGGCCCGTAACCGAGGATCTCGCCTGGCGTTTCCGACTCTCCAGAAAGGCTCCGCGCTGGCACAGTCACGATCACCTCGGTCCTCACTCCGCCTTTCAGTCCACCCTTCGCGCCGCCTATCACTCCGCCTCGCGCGCCGCCTATCGCTCGGCCTTCCACTCCGCCTCGCGCGCCGCCTATCGCTCGGCCTTCCACTCCGCCTCGCGCTTCGCCTTTCGCGCCGCTTCCTACTCCGCCCGCATCTCTCAGACGCCCGTCCGCTGAACAGGCGACGTCGGCGAGGAACTGGCCCGGGTCGATAAGCAGGTCCCGAAAGACGTCCGCGCGAAGCTGGCTGATCCCGCGCGACTCTCCCGGCCCCTGCAAAGACCTCGCGAGGGCCTCGAGGTGTGTATCGATCGCTGCGCCAACCTCGACTGGGAGGTGCGCGGTGATCCAGCACATCCCATCCTTCGAGGGCTCGATCTCAACTTTTCGGAATGCTGTCGCCCTCTCCTTGCGTGCCGCCAACGGCTCGTCATGGTAGTCCTCGGCGAGCCGCCGCAGACGGCGCGAGAGGGCAGCTGGACTGGGAGCACGATCCGCGTCCTCAGGGCACGCAATGTCGACCGCGGCCGAGCAGAACTCGGCGTCTTTGCCGGGCGGGAGCACGCAGGCGTACTCCATCACTGAGCGCGCCCGACGACGGTCGATTCTTCCCTCCTCCATCGCGTCGAGGACGGGGGTGAGCCCCGGATTCGTCAGCACCAACGCCTCCTCAACCAGGACCCGCCCTGCGCGCTGCGAGACATTCAGGGCGGCAGCGATCTCGGCAGCGGTGATGGACGCTGCTTCGCCTGCTTCGAGCGCACCGGCGGCCACGCGGCGCATCTCGGCATGAAGCGCGGCGACCGCCTTCAAGCGCAGCGCATGCATCTGCGCCTCCACGAACTCCAAGCCTCGAACGGTCGTGATCAAGGAGCCCACGAAGAGTTCACGTGCCTCGTGCTCGAGACCGGCCGGAGTCGTGACTAGCCCTCCGTCGGACGCGCCAGGATTCTCAGGCAAGCCAACGCCGTCGGACGCGCCAGGACTCTCAGGCAACTCAGCACCGTCGGCGGGCACGGGCAGGCGATTCTGCCCGCCGCCGTCGGCTGCCTTCTCTCCTCCGTTCGCCTCAGAGGCCTCGCTAGGTGGGGCCTTTCCCCCATCGCCCATAGCGTCTTCCCCCATGCTGTCACCCGCGCCTTCAGCCATGAATGAACCCTCTCACCCACCTCCGACAAAATAAGCGGGCTGTCCGTAAGCCCTTCGCACCGCTTGGGCAAAAGGCGGAGCCCCCAACCCCCGAGATCCCGCCCCTGCTTCACGCGCAAGACGACCGGCCGCGGCTCGGGACCCGCATTAGGTCACAGCGGGGTCACAGAATAGGGCAGTCCAGAAGGGTCAGGTTGCGGGTAACGTGGACAGGACACAGGTGTGACAGACGTCTCGTCAGTGGTCACACTCCCACCGGCTCAGGGGGAATGCATGGACGTGCACCACGCGGCGGCAACGGCCCTTACGCCGCTGAGAGCGGCCCCTCCGGCACCCATGCCGCCCCTACGCTTCCGCGAACTCTGCGAGAACATCCTCACGGAAGTCGACAGGGTGATAGACGGGAAAGCAGAAGCCTCGCGGACCGCCCTCACGGTGCTGCTCGCCCAGGGCCATCTACTCGTCGAGGACGTCCCCGGCGTCGGCAAGACGATGCTCGCCAAGACGCTCGCGCGGACAATCGACTGTTCCGTGAGCCGCATCCAGTTCACGCCAGACCTCCTGCCGAGCGATGTGACAGGAGTGTCGATCTACAACCAGGCGACCCGCCAGTTCGAGTTCCGCCCGGGCGCGGTGTTCGCGAACATAGTGATCGGTGACGAGATCAACCGGGCATCTGCAAAGACCCAGTCCGCCCTCCTCGAATGCATGGAGGAGCATCAGGTCACGGTCGATGGCACGTCATACGGGCTGAGCGGGCCGTTCATGGTCATCGCGACCCAGAACCCCATCGAGATGGAAGGGACGTACCCCCTTCCCGAGGCCCAGCGCGACCGGTTCATGGCACGGATCTCCATGGGCTACCCCGACGAGGCCGCCGAGATCGAGATGCTCGAGAGCCACCAATCCAACTCCCCGCTGTTCTCAATCGAACCCGTGGCCGAGGCCTCCGACGTCGCGTCCATGATCGAGGCAGTCAAGGCCGTCTACGTCTCCGACCCCGTCAAGCAGTTCACAGTAGCGCTCGGCCGTGCCACACGGACGAGCGAAAGGGTGCGTCTCGGCGCGAGCCCCCGGGCCGTCCTTCAGCTTCTGCGTGCTGCCAAGGCACGCGCCGCGCTTGACGGCCGTGACTTCGTCCTCCCCGACGACGTCGCGGCCATGGCTCCGGCCGTGCTCGTCCACCGCCTCATCCTGGACCGTCGGGCTGCGGCCGCGGGCCACACCGTGGCGGGGGTTCTGGATGCCCTCATTGCGACGGTGCCGCTCCCATCGGACGGTTCCGCTCGCCTTCGCCGGCAGGCCTGACTCGCCATGGCCGCCCCGCGAGTACCGTGGCAGGGCCGCCTCACAAGTGTGGGCTGGGGGTTCGTCGTTGCCGGAGCGGTCGTGCTCGTCGCCGCTCAAGCCATGGGACGGCGCGATCTCCTCCACCTCTCGGCATTCCTGCTGCTCATCCCCGCGACCGCGTGGATCTCAACTCGGCTGTTCCGGCCCGGCCTGACGATCGAGCGCTCCACCGAGCCGCCCGTCGTCGAATCGGGGCAGCGGGCAGAGGTGCATCTTGCCATCCGTCACGCCGGCGTCCTAGTGGGCCGCATGTCGATGGCGGAACAGCTCCCCTCTGCCCTCGGCACCGGCCCGGACTTCGCCTACCCGGGCCACACGGTCGGTTCCGACGGCGTGAGCCGCTACCGGTACCAGCTCTCGTGCCCGCACCGAGGCCTCTACCTTCTTGGCCCCGTCGAGGCCCACTCGACCGACGTCTTCGGCGTGACTGAGCAGCGCACGCGGATCGACGGCGGGACCATCCTCACGGTCACGCCCGCGCCCGTCCCGCTCGCAGCCTCCGTGCTTTCGGGGCTCCGAGGAATCGAGGGAGTCATTGCCACCCGCATGCAGGCGAACCCCTCGGAGGACGACGTCATGACCCGCGAGTATCGCCACGGCGACCCCATGCGCCGCGTCCACTGGGCGGCCACTGCGCGGCACGGCGAACTCATGGTCCGCCAGGAGGAGTCAGCCACCTCTCCTGAGGCGACACTCATCCTCGACCTTCGGCGCGACGCGTTCCCAGTCGCCTCGGGACGAGCCGTTCCTCCGGGCGAGTGGGCACCGGGGCCACCAGAATTCGAGTGGGCCGTTACAGCGGCCTTGTCCATAGCCGCTCATCTCGCCGACCTCGACTACTCGCTGCGCCTCCTCGACACGGACGGAAGCCTCGCGCTCTCGCACTCGCCGTCGTCGTCCGAACCTGACGCGCCCGACTATTCGGGCCGAACTGGCCTCGCTTCCGTTGCCGAGGGCCTCGCGGCGATCCTTCCCCGAGGCCGCGAGAACGGCACCGCGGCCCCGCGCACGGGGGAAGGCTTCGGCGATCTGCTCCTCGACCGCCTCGAAGCGCACGGGCAGCGTGGGCCCATAGTCGCCGTCCTTGGGCGAACGACGGCCGACGACGCGCGCGTCCTCGCGCCCGCCGGCTCCGCATCCGAGCGGGCCCTCGCGCTCGTCGTCGCCGACCGCCCCGGCGCTTGCCGGGGTGCGGTCGAGGCCCTCCGCGCAGCGGGCTGGTTCGCTGTCGAGGCCACCCCATCAACGCGAATCGACGCCGCGTGGCTCGCCCTCACAGCGGAGGTCCTTCCATGGTGACGAGTGCCCCAACTCGGCCCGCCCCCGGCCTCCCGGAAGGCCCTCCCCGGCAACGTCGCCCCCGGGGGCCCCTCCCCGACTGGCGCTTCCTCGCGTGGCGACCTGCCGCCGTCGGCCTTCTGCTTGCCGCTTCCGTGGCGGGTGCCGCCATTTCGTACGACGGCGTACTCCGCGGTTGGGCTTGGCTCTACCCGATCGTCGTGGTCGTCTTCGCGACAGGAGTCGCAGTCGCGGCCGCACGGCTCCTGCGCGCCCCGCACATCGTGCCCTCGCTTGTGGGCCTGGCCGTGTGGGCGTTCGCGATGTGCTTCATGTTCCTGCGCGACACGACCTTGCTCGGGTTCATCCCGACAGCGCAGACCCTTGAGGGCGCCCGCGAGGCCCTCGACGAGGCGTGGAACACCATTTCATTCGAAGCGGTGCCGGCGTCACCCAATGTAGGCATCGTCGCCCTCCTCGCAGGAGCCCTCGGCCTCACCGCCCTCATCGGCGAGGCGATCGGAGTCTCGTGCCGTATGCCGGCCGTCGCCGGGGTCGCGCCGCTCTCAGTGCTCACCGTGCCGGCGCTCCTCAAGACGGACGGGCCGGGAGGCTGGGGCTTCGCGGTCGGAGGCGCCGCCTACCTCGCAGCGCTCGCACTCGCGCGAGCGGAGGTGGTTTCGACCGACGCAGGCTCGGGGCGCGCTGGGCGCGCGGGGCCCACGGGTGCCGCGGTCTCGCCGTCGCGCGTCATCACCCTCGTCGCCGCCGTCGTCGTCGGAGCCCTCGTCCTGCCTGCCCTCATCCCCGGCTTCGACAGCGGCTCATTCCCCGAGGGCTCGAGGCTCAAGTACTTCGGGCAGAACGTCGGACTCAACCCGTTCATCAGCCTTGGAAACGACCTCCGAAGCGCCCAGGGCGTCGGGATCATCCGCTACGCGACCGACTCGACTCAGCCCGTCTACCTCCAGACCACGACAGTCGACTCGTTCGAGGGCAGCACGTGGGGGCCCGACAACCGCGACGACGAACGGCAGTACGACCTGAGCGTCATCAGCCCCGAGACGGCCCAGACGGCGCAGCTCAACACGACGACCACCGTGATCTCGACCGGGAATTTCACGAGTCCCTATCTCCCCGTGCCCTACGCGCCAGTCTCGGTCTCCGGGGTGCAGGGGCGTATGGGCTGGGACCCGCTCAACCTCAGCATCAAAGGGGATCCGGGGGCAAGCCTCGGGCAGAACTACATCGTGCGCTCCGTGGCCCCCAACCTCACCCCCGCAGAGCTCGAGGCCGTCAGCACGGCGCCGCGCGGGATCGGGCTCGAGACGTCCGCGGTGCCCAGCAATGTCCCGGCCCTCGTCCGAACGACGGCGGCCACGATCACCAAGGGGGCAACGAGCCCGTACGCGAAGGCCCTCGCGATCCAGGCCTATCTGCGAACGTTCACCTATTCGGAGCAGGCGCCCGTGCAGCAGGGGTACGACGGCACGGGCATGGACGTCCTCGAGAAGTTCCTCGAGAAGAAGTCTGGCTACTGCATCCACTTCGCTGCGGCGATGGCGGTGATGGCGCGCCTCGTCGGAATTCCGAGCCGCATCGCCGTCGGCTTCGCGCCCGGGCACCCGACAGGGGCAACCGTGGCCGTGGCCGGCCTCGGGTCGTTGCCCGAGTACCAAGTGGACGCACGCGACGCGCACGCGTGGCCCCAGCTCTACTTCCAAGGCCTCGGCTGGGTGCCGTTCGAGCCCACGCCATCGCGCGGCTCTGTGCCCTCCTACGCGCAGACCGACACCCCCGCCGGCGCCAGCACGAACCTCGACAACCCCAACGACGCCCTCCGACCCGCGACCGCTCCCAAGGCAGCAACCCCAACGCCGACCGCCACCCCCTCCCACGCCGCAAGCCCGGCGCCTGCCGCGGCAACCGGAACCGAGATCACCGGCCTTGCGCTCGGGGCAGCGGTCCTCGCGGCGCTCATCATCCTCCCAGCGGCCGTCCGCGCTGGCCAGCGACGGCGCCGCCTCGCCCGCGGCATGGAGGGCGTTTGGGAAGAACTCGAGGCGCTCGGCCTGGATCACGGCCTCCCCGCCGATCCTGCGGACACACCGCGGACCTACGCACGGAGGCTTGAGCGATGGGAGGCCGACGACGGCGGCTCGCCCCAGAGCGGATCCCTCAGGGGCGAATCCCTCAGGGGCGCGCTCGCAACCCTCACCCAGGAGTACGAGCGCCACGAGTACGGCCGGCCAGGCTACAAGCCCGACGACGCCGCGGCACGCGAGGCGCTCGCGGAAGTCGCCCGGGCCGGGCGCGCGAGCCGCTCTCCGCTCGCGCGCGCCCGCATAGCCGCCCTCCCGCCGTCGGCCTTCGCCAGGACAAGCCACGGGAGGCGGCTGCTGCGCCGATCGGCCAAGAGCGCGATCCACGCCCTTCGGAGTGGGCTCGGCAAGCTGCTCAAACGTCGGTCGATGTGACGGTCTAGGTGAGGGCCGACATGCCGGTCGTCCCTAGGGACCGGTCGGCCCCAGGGACACCGACAGCCGCCGCTTAACGACACAACCGTCCCCCAAAGGCATAACCGGCGGTTGCGAACACCGATTATGCCTTTAGGGGACGGTTGCGTAGGCCGGAGACGTTTGCTAGCCCGCGTACGGGTCCGCGATGCCGATGTACTGCGTCGTCGTGTACTCCGCGATGCCCTCGGCGCCGCCCTCCCGGCCCAGGCCGGACTGCTTGACCCCGCCGAAAGGCGCAGCCGCGTTCGAGATGACGCCCGCGTTGAAGCCGACCATGCCGTACTCGATCTGCTCCGCCACTCGGAACATGCGTGCGTAGTCACGGGTGTAGAGGTACGAGGCCAGGCCGTATTCGGTCGCGTTCGCGAGGCGGATGGCGTCCTCCTCGGTCTTGAACGTCGTCACGGGCGCGACCGGGCCGAAGATCTCGTTCCTGAGGATCTCGGCGTTGTTCGGGACGTCCGCGAGTACGGTCGGCGCGTAGAAGTAGCCGTCGCCTTCGATCGGGGCGCCACCCGTCGCCACGCGGGCGCCAGACTGGACGGCCTCCGTGACGAGGGCGTGGACGTCCTTGCGGGCACCTCCGTCGATGAGCGGCCCGACCTTCGAGTCAGCCTCAGTGCCGCGGCCCGGCTTGAGCGCGGCCATCGCCTCCGAGAACTTGCGCGTGAACTCCTCCGCGACCGACTCCTGCACGAGGAAGCGGTTCGCCGCGGTGCACGCCTCGCCCATGTTGCGCATCTTCGCGGCCATTGCTCCCTCGACGGCCTTGTCCAGGTCGGCGTCCTCGAACACGATGAACGGGGCGTTCCCGCCGAGCTCCATCGACGTGCGCAGAACGTTCTGGGCGGCATCGGCAATCAGGCGCCGGCCAACCGGCGTCGAGCCAGTGAACGAGATCTTGCGCAGGCGGGAGTCCTTCAGGAGGGGGCCCGAGATGCCCGACGCGGACGACGACGAGACGACGTTGAGGACGCCGGCCGGCAGTCCCGCTTCCTGCATGACGGCGGCGAAGAGCTGGGTCGTGAGCGGCGTGAACTTCGCCGGCTTGACGACCATCGTGCAGCCGGCGGCGACGGCGGGAGCGATCTTGCGGGTCGCCATCGCGAGCGGGAAGTTCCACGGGGTGATCAGCAGGCACGGCCCGACGGGCTTGCGCTGGACCAGGATCTTGTTCTTGCCCTCGGGGGTCGTGACGTAGCGGCCATAGTCGCGCACGGCCTCCTCTGAGAACCAGCGCAGGAACTCGGCCCCGTAGGTGACCTCGCCGCGGGACTCGGCGAGCGGCTTGCCCATCTCGAGGGTCATGAGGAGGGCGAAGTCCTCGGCCCGTTCGGTCACGAGTTCGAACGCGCGGCGCAGGATCTCGGCACGCTCGCGGGGCGCCGTGCGGGCCCAGGAGGTCTGGACGGCGTCAGCGGCGTCGAGGGCCGCAACGGCGTCTTCGCTGGTCGCATCTGCGATTTCGAGAAGGGTCTTACCCGTCGCGGGATCCTCGACGGCGAAAGTCTTGCCGCCTGAGGCGTCGCGCCACTCGCCGTTGATGAGAATGCCGGTAGGAACTTTCGCAAGGAGCTCGGCCTCGCGCGCTGCATCGATCCTCTGGGGCGTGACGTTCTTGCTGGTGTCAGACATCTCGGCTCCTTTCGCCGTGCGGAACTCACCATCGGGTCCCTGGGTTCATCTCAAAGGTAGGCGTTCTGCACCGGGGGTGTCTACGCACGCGTGCACGAGAAGACCGAGGGCGCTCTGTACAAGTGCACAGTCAGCTTCCCCGGAATTCCGGGGAACCTCGGATCGAGAAGAGCACCGGATTCAGCGAGAAGCCAGCCGGGGCCCGGCCCCGGGAAGCCAGCGCTCACCGGGGAGCCAGCACTCACCGGGGAGCCTGCACTCACCGAGAGGCCAGCACCGCAGCGTAGAGTTCGCGCTTGCTCGCCCGGGCGTCGGCGGCGACAGCCGCCACCGCGTCCTTCAGACGGGCGCCTCCGGCAACAAGGAGGTTGACTGCTTCCACGAGTTCCTCGGGACTCGCGGGTTCCGTCTCCTCCGCACCTCCGACGACGACGGCGATCTCCCCCCGCACTTCCCCGGCCTCGGCCCAGGCCGCCAGCTCCCCCGACGATCCGCGCAGGACCTCCTCGTACGTCTTGGTGAGCTCCCGGCACACAGCGACAGGCCGCTCGCTCCCGAAGGCGTCAGCAACGGCTCGGAGCATGGCCGGGAGGCGGTGGGGAGCCTCGAAGAACACCATGGTCCGGCGCTCGGTCACGAGGTCGCCGAGGCGTGCAGCCCGCTCCCCCGCCTTCCGCGGCAGGAACCCCTCGAAGCAGAAGCGGTCAGTCGGAAGCCCCGAGAGCGCGAGCGCCGTGAGTACCGCCGAGGGCCCCGGCACTGCAGTCACGGTGAGTCCCTCCGCGACCGCCGCCTCGACCAGCCGATAACCGGGATCAGACACGCTCGGCATCCCAGCGTCGGTCACGAGCAGGACGGTCCGGCCGGCCCTCACTTCATCGAGGAGCTCAGGAGTCTTCGACGCCTCGTTGTGCTCGTGGTAGCTCAGCACCCGGCCCGCGGGCTGCACGCCGAGGCCTTGGACGAGGCGGTGAAGCCTGCGCGTGTCCTCGGCAGCGATGACGTCCGCTTCGCCGAGGAGTTCGACCAGCCGACGGCTCGCGTCACCGAGATTGCCGATCGGGGTCGCCGCGAGGACCACACGCCCGTGGTCCGGCTCTGATTCACGCACCCGCTCAGACTACGCCGGTAGCATGGGCCGGGATGAGCGCCGCCACCGACACCCGCGAGCCGCAGCTCGGCTGGAACACCCGCCGCCGGTGGGTCGCCCCAAGGCCCCCCGCTGCCCAGACCGCCGCCGAACTTCGCGAGCGTCTCCTTGGCCCCCTCGACCGCTGGCGCGAATGGCCGCGCCTCGAGCGAACCCTGTACTGGGCGATCCCGCTCGCGTGCGCTGTGGTGGCCGGCGTCCTCCGCTTCGTGAACCTGAGCGCACCGCACGCCCTCATGTTCGACGAAACGTACTACGTCAAGGACGCCTTCTCCTACCTCCACTTCGGCTACGAGAAGAACTGGAGCGACAACGCCAACCCCCTGTTCATCAAGGGGGACTTCAGCGGCATCCAGTCCTCGCCCGAATACGTTGTGCATCCGCCATTGGGCAAGTGGATGATCGCGCTCGGGATGTGGCTCTTCGGCCCGTCGAGCTCGTTCGGCTGGCGCTTCTCCTCGGCCCTGTTCGGAACGCTCTCGGTCGCACTTGTCGCCTGGGCCGCGTACAAGCTGTTCCGCTCAGCCGTCCTCGCCGGCACCGCGGGCCTCCTGCTCGCCGTCGACGGCCACCACATCACGATGTCACGCATCGGCATCCTGGACATCTTCCTTTCCTTCTGGCTGCTCGCCGCCTTCTGCGCCCTCCTCAAGGACCGTGAGGACGGACGACGGCGGCTGGCCACCAGGCTTGCGGCGTCGGCGCTGCCGAACGGGCGGATTCCCGCGACGGCCCTCGCGGCCGGGCCGTGGCTCGGGGTGCGCTGGTGGCGCATCGCGGCCGGTGTCTGCATCGGCTGCGCCGTCGGCGTGAAGTGGTCGGGGCTTGCATATGTCCTCGCGTTCGGCCTCCTCACCGTGCTGTGGGACGCAAGCGCGCGCCGCACGGCAGGAATCCGCGCGTGGCTCCCGGCCGCCGTCGTCCGTGACGCCCCGCTTGCGTTTGTGAGCATCGTGATCGTCGGCGGCGCCGTCTATCTCTCGACGTGGACCGGCTGGTTCCTCTCCTCGGATGCCTATTTCCGTCACTGGGCCGAGGCCAATCCCGACCCCACGTGGTCCTGGGTCCCTGCGTCGCTGCGCTCGCTCGCGCACTATCACCTCGAGGCCTACGCGTTCCATACGGGTCTCACCGAGAGCCATCCCTACGCGGCGAGCCCGTGGAGCTGGCTCGTCCAGGGGCGTCCGACGTCGTTCTACTACGTCGAGCCCAGTGGCTGTGGAGCGGATCGCTGCAGCTCGGCCATCCTCTCCGTCGGCAATCCCCTCATCTGGTGGGCTGGCACGATCGCACTCGCGATCGGCATCCTCCTGTGGGCCGGCCGCCGGGACTGGCGCGTGGGCGGAGCGCTGTGCGGCGTCGCAGCCGGTTACCTTCCGTGGTTCATGTACCCGGAACGCACAATGTTCACGTTCTACGCGGTCTCGTTCGAGCCGTTCTTCATCCTCGTCCTCGTGTACGTGCTCGGGCACATCCTCGGCAGGCCGACGGACCCCCCGTGGCGGCGACAGGCAGGCTTTCTGGGTCTCGGGGTGTACCTCGTCCTCGTCGTAGTCGTCTCGGCGTACTTCATGCCCATCTGGACCGCCGAGACCATCACCTACCTCGACTGGAGGATGCATATGTGGATGCCGAGCTGGGTGTAAGGCGGGCAGAATGGGCATGACCGAGGCGACCGGAAGGCAGGGCTCTGTGGACCATTCAACGAAGGATGCCGCAGGGCGCACCGAGTTCGCCACGGCGCTCCTCGCACCGGCCAGACCCGAGGGTGCCAACGTCACCGACCTCCTCCTCGAGCGCGCCGCTGCTTCCCCCGAGCGCCCCGTCTTCGCACTGCGCGACGGAACGTCGTGGCGCGACGTCACGGCATCCGGATTCCTCGAGGACGTCCGCTGGCTTACAAAAGGCCTCGTGGCGGGAGGGCTCGGCATCGGCGACCGGGTCGCGATCCTCGCCCCCAGCAGCTACGAGTGGACGCTCGCCGATTTCGCCGTCTGGTTCGCCGGCGGGGTGAGTGTGCCCGTCTACGAGACCGATTCCCCTGCCCAGATCGAATGGATCCTCCGTGACTCGGGCGCACGGCGGATCTTCGCCGACCCCGGCCTCGTGCCGATGGTTGCCGGGGTCATCGAGGGTTCGGCCGAGCTCGCCGAGCGCTTCATCCAGGTCACGTCCCTCGCAATGGACGGTGAGGGAGCGACGCTCAACAGTCTCGCGGGACCGGGGCAGGGCGTCAGCGATGCCGAACTCGAACGGCATCGCGCAGCCCCAGGGCTTCGAGACCCCGCAACCATCGTCTACACGTCGGGTACGACGGGGCGGCCAAAGGGCTGCGTTATCACCCATGCGAACTTCGTGGACCTCGCCGACAACCTCATCCCCCATCTGCCCGTCCCGCTCGGGTCCCCCGACCCGCGCATGGTCACGTTCCTGCCGCTTGCCCATGTCCTCGCGCACGCCGTCCAGGTTGTGTGTCTCGCGGCGGGCGTGACCGTCGCGTACAGCAGCCCCAACGACCTGCTCTCGACGCTGCGCAGCTTCCGGCCGACCTTCCTCCTCGGTGTGCCGCGAATCTTCGAGAAGGTCTATGCTGCCGCCCGCGAGCAGGCCATCCGTTCTGGCCGGGCGGGTGTCTTCGCGCGCGCCGCGGCCGTGGCGCGCGAATACTCTGCCGCACTCGACGACGCTGCTGCCGGCCGTGGCGAGGGCCCCGGCCGTAGCCTCCGGCTCAAGCACGCTGTGTTCGACCGCCTTGTCTATGCACGCCTGCGCTCCGTGTTCGGTGGCGCCCTCGAGACCACTGTGAGCGGCGGCGGCCCGCTGAGCCCGCAGCTCGCCCACTTCTTCCGGGGCGTCGGCGTGCCGGTGCTCGAAGGGTACGGTCTCACCGAGACGACTGGCCCCTGCACGGTCAACACCGCGGACGCGGTGCGGGTCGGAACGGTGGGCCGGCCGATTCCTGGTACATCCGTCAAGATTGCCGACGACGGCGAGATCCTCGTGCGCGGCATCGGCGTCTTCGCGGGTTACCACGGGTCATCTGACGAGATCGCCGAGCGCCACCCCGACGCGTCGGCTCAGGATGCGTACTTCCCCACGGGCGACCTCGGTCGTCTCGACGACGACGGGTTCCTCACCATCACGGGGCGCAAGAAGGACGTGCTTGTGACGGCGGGCGGCAAGAACGTGGCTCCCGAACCTCTCGAGGAGACCGTACGCGAGAGCCCCCTCGTCGAGCATGCGATCGTGATCGGCGAGGGCCGACCGTTCGTCGCTGCGCTCATCGTCCTCGACCGCGACGGGCTCGCCTCATGGTGCCGGGAGCGCGGCCGGACCCTCGAAGCTGAGACCGCCGCCAACGACCCGGCGGTGCTCGAGGAACTGCAGGCCGCGATCGACGCCGCCAACGCCCTCGTCTCGCGCGCCGAGAGCATCCGCAAGTTCGCCGTCGTCGGTATCGAGCCGAGCATCGAAGGCGGGAGCCTGACTCCCTCTCTCAAGCTCAAGCGGGACGCCATCCTCGTCGAGTGCCACGACGAGATCGAGGCGCTCTACTCGTAGGGGCGCTTCGAGGTAGAGCGCGCTTCGACTTAGAACCCGCTTCGACTCCGAGAACAAGCTGGGCCGAAGACCGCGCTCCTAGTCTGAGGTCGCCTCGTTGCGCGCTGCCTCTGGCCGCACGTCGGCGACCTTCCTCTTGATGGGCCACGCGAAGATGATGATGAGCGAGCTCACGAGGAGCGTGAGCACACCGATCACGATTGCGGCGTCCATCCAGAATTGCGCCGGGAAGAGCCTGATGAGGGTGTCGGAAAGCTGGAATGTCCAGTTGCCCTGCGAGAAGAAGATGCGGTGGAAGTCGGTGAAGAACTGCTCCCAGCCCATGAACGCAAGGACGGCGAGGCCCACCACGATCACAAACGTCACGATCGCGCCCGCGAACAGCCCGCGCGCGAACGCGCCCGGACGCTTCCTGAGGACGAGGAACGCGACGACGAAGAACGCAAGCAGCACGAGGCCCGCGGCATACGCGATGAAGATGACGGACTTCACGTCCGCCATGTGGCTGACCTCGGCATCGGTGAACAGGGGTGCCCCCGAGGACTGGACGAGGTCTCCGAGGTAGCGGCGTCCGGCGAAGTTGGAGAGGTAGTCCACGGCATATGAGCCGTACGTGAGGCGGTCGTCGACCGAGAATCCGTAACCGTCCCCGGGGAATCCTGGACGGAAGTACTCGAGCCATAGGAACGCAGGGGTGGCTATGACCCGCACGGCAGCTATGAGGAGGAGGAACGGCAGGAAGATCGCCATGAGCACCTGCAGCACGCGCGGAGCGACGGGCTTCGCTTGTGCAGCAGCCTCGCGTTGGGCGGTACGGCGGCGGACCTCGTCCTCCGGCGGCCGCATCTGCAGTGCGGAGGTCGGGGACGGCTCTCGGAGGTCAGTGGTCGGAACCTGGGTAGAGCCGGACGCTGCAAGGGCGCCCTCATCTGGAGCGGCCCCGGCTGCGATCGGCTCGCCAGTCGGAGAAGGCTCGCCAGTCGCGGAACCCTCGCCAGTCGCGGAAGGCTCGCCGGCGTCGGAGGCCTCCCCGCTCTCGCGCAGTTCGCGCCTCTGGCGCAGCCCGTTGCTCTCGGTGGCCTCTCTGCGCCGGTTCACGTCACCGCTGTTATGCGCCTGCTCCGGCTTGCCCGTGTGGTTGGAGGATTCATCTTGGGCGGCGGCATTCTGGGCCCCCCGGCTATGGTCCGGGGCCCGCATCCAGTCGAAGGCCGGCTCTTCGGTGTCCTGGGACTCGTCCAGGTTCACCTCCGGCTCCAGGTCATGCCTGTCTTCCGTCACATGCATCATCCGCTCGCAGCTTGGTGGGCCCGCGACGCGGGCGGACCCGAGGTATGGTCTGTCCTCCGTCCCACGGTAGCGGGTTACGACGGCCGCCGACCGGAAGTAGGCCGCCCTGTGGCCGAAGCGTTATCGGCTCGGAATCACACGGTTTCCGGTTCAGCCATTTGCGTACTGGGACCAGGGGATGTTCCAGTCCCCGAAGCCGTCGTTGAAGTTCGCGAAGTCGCCCTCGGTGTTGATGATCTGCACGACGTCGCCCGTCGTCATGTTGTTGAAGACCCATGAGGCGCCGTCGGGGCCGAGGCCGATGCAGCCATGGGAGACGTTGGCCACGCCAAGGTAAGGGATAGCCGTGTCTGTGGCTTGGTGGATGAACTCCCCGCTCGGGGTAAGGCGCGTAGCGTATTCGACGTCGAGCTCGCCGTAGTTGGCAGGGTCGCCGGGCTTGAGGCCGATCGACGCCGCCACGAAGTGCGCCTTGCGCTGCTTCTCCATGAGCACGAGGAAGCCCTTCGCGGACGGGAAACGCGTGTCGCCGAGTGTGGCTGGCCAAGTGTGGACCGGCTGATCGTTGATGTAGGCGGTGAAGGTATGGGCTTGAGCGTCAGCGACAGCGGTGCGCTTGTCGCCGATGTGCACCGTGTCCGTCTTCGAGAAGTTCCCGATCTGCCCGTTTCCGAGGTCCACTCCGAAGAGGTCCATCTTCACGCTGATGGTGCTATGGGCGGCCCAGTACTGCTCCGGGCGGTACCTGACCACGGTGTCGCTGAACCAGTGGAAAGCGCCCGTCTGGCCCGAGGTCGACGTGATCGTGATGGCCTTCTCGACGGCCTTCTTGTTCTTGACCGGTTCGCTGAAGGTGAGCTGGATAGGCTGCGCGACCCCGACGCTCATCCCGTCGAGGGGATACATCGCCGCATCGGCTTCATTTGACGTCGAGACGGTCTTGAAGGTCGAGGTCGACGGCGTTGTGCGGCCTGCAGCGTCGAGGGTCGTATAGCTGAGCGTGTACGTCTCATTGAACTTGAGCTGCCCGCTGGACGTCCAGACCGAGCGGCTGGAGTCGACCGTGCCCTCCACGTCATCGCCGGTGGAGGAGCGCAGGCTCACGTTGTCGAGGGTGCCGTCCTTGGCCGTGACCGTGACCGGCGCAGCGGGGTTCACCTCGGTTGCATCCGCCGCGGGGGCGGTCACAGCGGAGGCCGGCTGGACCACAGGGAACACGACGCCCGGCTGGCTCCTGACGGCCGAAGCGGCTTCGGATCCGACCGAGGGCTGCCGGAGTGCGCTGAACGCCGCAAACGCGCCGCCGCCGAGAACGAGCGCGAGGACGACGGCCAGAATGGCGATCGTCCTCCCGCTCAGCCGCATGCCCCCCATTTTAGTCAGTAGCGGTAATGATCAGACTTGTAGGGGCCGGCCACGTCTAGGCCGAGGTACCCCGCCTGGTCCTTCGTGAGCTCGGTGAGCTCCACCCCGAGGGCCGCGAGGTGCAGGCGTGCCACCTTCTCGTCGAGGATCTTCGGCAGAACGTAGACCTTCTTCTCGTATTCACGGGGGGCGTCCTGCCCAGCATCGGGCCGGACACGCTTGGTCCACAGCTCGATCTGCGCGATCGTCTGGTTCGCGAACGAGTTGCTCATGACGAACGAGGGGTGGCCGGTCGCGTTGCCGAGATTGAGGAGACGCCCCTCGGACAGGACGATGATCGAGTGCTCCCCGCGCCCGGTACCGCCCTCGTCAGCCGGGAAGACCCACTCATGGACCTGAGGCTTGATCTCGATCTTGCGCACACCGGGCAGCTTCGCGAGTCCGGCCATGTCGATCTCGTTGTCGAAGTGGCCCACGTTGCCCACGATCGCCTTGTCCCTCATCGCAGCCATGTGCTCGGCCATGATGATGTCCTTGCCGCCCGTCGTCGTGATGAAGATGTGCCCCTCGCTCAGGACGCTCTCGAGCCGGGCCACCTGATAGCCGTCCATTGCAGCCTGGAGCGCGCAGATCGGGTCGATCTCGGTCACGATGACCCGCGCTCCCTGGCCGCGGAGCGCTTCCGCAGCGCCCTTGCCGACGTCGCCGTAGCCACAGACGACGGCGACCTTGCCGCCGATGAGCACGTCGGTCGCCCGGTTGATGCCGTCCGGGAGCGAGTGGCGGATGCCGTACTTGTTGTCGAACTTGCTCTTCGTGACGGAGTCATTGACGTTGATCGCGGGGAACAGGAGCTTGCCCTGCTCGGCGAGCTGGTAGAGCCGGAGGACACCGGTCGTGGTCTCCTCCGTCACACCCTGGATGTTGCTTGCGATGCGGGTCCACTTCTTCGGGTCGCGCTCCTGAGCTGCCCGAAGCACGTCGAGGATGATCCCGTATTCCTCGGGGTCATCAGGGGTGGCCTGAGGCACGGCTCCTGCCGCCTCGAACTCGACACCCTTGTGGACGAGGAGCGTCGCGTCGCCTCCGTCGTCGAGGATCATGTTGGGCCCGAGCTCGGGGTTCTCCTCGGCGCCCGGCCACGTGAGGATCTGCTCGGCCGTCCACCAGTATTCTTCGAGCGACTCGCCCTTCCACGCGAAGACCGGGACACCACGAGGATCCTCGGGAGTGCCCGTGCCCACCACGATCGCGGCCGCTGCCTCGTCCTGGGTCGAGAAGATGTTGCAGGACGCCCAGCGAACCTCAGCGCCGAGTGCGACGAGCGTCTCGATGAGCACAGCAGTCTGCACCGTCATGTGCAGGGATCCGGCGATGCGAGCACCCTTGAGCGGCTGCGACTCCCCATACTCTTCCCGCAGGGCCATGAGCCCCGGCATCTCGTGCTCGGCCAGGCGAATCTGATGGCGGCCGGCCTCATGCAGAGAGATGTCGGCAACGCGGTAGTCGAAGGTCACGAATGCTCCTGACGGCGGGAGGGGTGGCGGGGTGAGGAGAGAAAGACTTGGGCTGCCGGCTCGGGCGGGCGCCGGAGTTAGGCGCCGGATTCGACCGAGGAGCCAGCTGGCGGGAGCAGCACCGGAATGCCGTCTTCGATCGGGTAGCGCGGAACAGCACCGTCGGGTCCGGCTGCGCTGGCCACAAGCTCGTCACCCTCCTGGACCAAGGCGCTGCCAGTCACAGGGCAGCGCAGCACAGCGAGGATCGAAGAGCTGATGTACGGCATGTGCCCAAGCCTACCGGCAGCCGCGGGTGCAGGGAGAGCGCTCCGTTCAGGCTCGGCTAGGTTCACTTAGAGCTAGGTTCACATAGAGCACGGCGTGTCAGGTTCAGTACATCTCGGGGAGGATCCGCAGGTGGCGTCCCCCGGAAGGCATTTCAACCCCGGGAGGCGGCGTCAGCATGCTCTGGCCCTCGCGGTTGGGACGTTGGGGCGCTTCGGCGGGCACGTCGTCGTCCTCGCCCGCGTCTCGCACTGCCTCGGCCAGCGCAAGGAGGTCATCGGGGCTGGGCTGCCGCGCCGGGAGCGCCAGCCTCAGGACTTCCCAACCACGCGGAACGGTGAGCTTGTCCGCGTGCTTGGCGCACAGGTCATAGGTATGCGGCTCCGCGAACGTGGCGAGCGGTCCCAGCACGGCCGTGGAATCCGCATACACATAGGTCAACGTGGCGACCGCAGGCTCACGGCAGGCCGATCGGGAACAATGGCGGACTTCTCGCACAGCCAGTACCCTACTCTGCGCTCGCCGCGTGTGTCGTGAGCGACTCGGCCGGAGCGCCGCGGTTAGCGCGGGGTTCGAGGGCAGGACTACTCTCGATACATGCAGGATCGTTCCACGCCGGGGCCCTTGGGCCTGAGCATTCGCCCTCTCCCGCCCGCCGGCGAGCAGGGCGGGGGCCGCCACCGCGGATTCCGTGAACGCCGCCGCAACCGGCACGGACGGGGACTACGGGGCGAGATCATGCCCGCGATCCTGCCGGGAAGCCGCACCCGGGGGGAACGATTCGAGGATTGGGTGCTTGACTCGGCAGATCGGCTCCAAGAACTGCGAGGCAGCGAACTCGACAACGTCGAGTACGTCGTGGAGGAGATCCCACCGGGTCTCGAGAAGATCCTCCGCGACGGCGGCCGCGTCCCCCAGGGGAATGTCGCGCGGGCCGCCCAAGGCCGCCCCGCGCGAATCACGATCTACCGCCGCGTCGTCGAGACCGAGGCGCCCTCGCCGAGCGAGGCCCAGGATCTGGTCCATGACGTCGTCGTCGAGTACACCGCCGTGCTCCTGAACGTCGAACCCGAATCGCTCGACCCCTACTACCGCGGCTACCGCTGAAGCCGGACGCGGGCCGATCTCAGCGTGGCCAACGCCGTTCTCAGTAGCCCAGCGTGACCGGGATGGACTCCCGCCCGCCCGCGGGCGGCAGGATCGACGCGACCGAGATGCCGTTGCCCTGGTCTGCTTCGAGGAGCAGTGAGCCGTAAGCGGGATCCCCGGAGGACGAGACCGAGTAGGCGGCCGTCTTCGCGCCGTCGACCGTGTCGGGCACCTGCAGCGTAGCCGTGGTGCCGCCCGCTACGTCGAGAGTCACCGGCGCGTGCAGCTTTCCGTCGTCGCTGATCGGTGTGGCCGTGATCCGCGCCCTCCCGTCAGGGACGGCGAAGACGAGGGTACGCTGGCCCACCTCGCCGACGGGGACCACGTGCCCGTCGCCGAGCCGCGGCTGTGCTCCGGAGACTGCAAAGTCCAAGGGCTGCGCCGGACTCGTCCCCTTGACCATTCGGACGCTCGCTGTGAATGAGACATCGGAAGCCGCTGAGATCGAATACTTGCCCGCAGGAAGGCCTGCGAGTGGAATCTCGGTCACGGACCCCGCCTTGGCCGTGAATACCGCCCCCGAGGGCAGTGTGACCGGCCCGTTCTGACCGAACACGCGGATTTGGACGATTGCGTTGGCCGCCCCCGGCACGGTGACCTGGAGCGCGGCCGTCGCATCGTCGAACCCATCCTGCGATGCGAGAGCGCTCGACGCCGCAGGATCCTGGAGCTCAACCCCGGTCGCGACGGCGCGCGTCGAGGGCGCACCGACCGGAGTGAGGAAGTCCACGCCACCGGGAGTAAGCCCGCGGAGCGTGCTCTGCTGGATGACGGCCGCGACGGGTCCCCCAGAACTGCGGACGTGCACCGAGAGATTGCGCTGCCCCGGCTCGAAACCTCCGAGCACGAACGACTTGGTTGTCCCGGGCGGCACTTGGATCCCCCGGCTCCCAGCCGGGACCTGACCGAGAGGCTGGTCCCCGTAGAAGTCGAGGTCGACGCTCGCCGGAGTCGTCGTCGGATTGGTGAGGTAGAGCACCGATGTACGGCCAACGGTGGTGCTCGCCCCGCCGAGCCAGAGGTCGTTCGACGGCGATGCGCAGGGCCCGGCGGCGAGACCGCGAAGGTCACCATCGGTGGCGGTGTACCGGAACAGTGCGGCGGCCGAGGACGGCCGATCCTCGAGGGCCGAGGCAGTCAGGAGCGCAGGGCCGGTCGTGGCTCGGCTCGCGACGACCGCGGGGGCAGACGACGGCGGAGTGGCGCTAGCCTTCTGCGGGTCGCTGACCTTCTGGAGCACGGACCCGTCCACACCGTTGATCGAGCTTGCCGGAAGTGCGCCCGAGGGCTCTCCGAGCACGGCCGCCGTGAGCAGGCTCGATGCCGTGGTGCTGGCTGGGCTGAATTGGGGGTCGCCCTGCACGGGGGTTCCCTGCAGGAGCTCGGCAGGGCCCGGACAGACGCCCACGGTCTGGCCCACAGGAACATCAACCGAAGGGGCCGTTCCTGGGCGAAGCGCCGCAGGGGCTGGCACGGCGTTGGCCGCTACCACGAGCCCCGTTCCTGCACCCAAGACAACGACACCGGCAGCCACACCGAGGGCACGCCGCAAACGGCGCTTGGTCTGGTTACTCGCCTTAGACTCGCGCGTCATTGGTCTTCCTTGCTGTCTCGTCGCGCCGCGAGTCCCGCTTGCCTGACTCGCCACGTTGACCTGACTCGTCGCGTTGAGCTGACTCGTCGCGGCTGCCTGACTGCTCGCGTTCACCTGACTCGTTGTGTTCCACACGCTCGTCGCGTTGACCTGGCTCGTCGCCTTCGCCCGACTGGTCGCGTTCGCCCGGTTGGTTGTGTTCCACACGCTCGTCGCGTTGACCCGGCTCGTCGCCTTCGCCTGACTGGTCGCGATCGCCACGCTCGTCGCGGGGGGCGTCTCTGTGACGCGCCGCGGGAGCTGGCTGCACAGCAGGCTTCACGGGACCAACAGGCTTCACGGGACGCTCAGCGGCTGGCTCCCCCGCTGGCTCCCCCGCGGGCTGCATGGCAGGCTTCGCGGGACGTTCAACAGGCTCTCCCTCCTGTCCCGGGGCACCTGTGCTTCGCCGGGCACCGGCACGCCCCTGCGAACCCCCGGGCCTGCGCCGGGGCGCGGGACGGGTGGGGATAGCGGTGAGTCCGGCGAGGACGAGGACGACGGCGGCGAGCAGGCCGAGCGGGAAGGCGGCCGGCTGGTCATAACGGACGTCGACCTGTCCGCCTGAGGCAGGCAGGGTGAACGCCTGAGCCCATCCTTGGGTCGTCGAGGTGAGACGGTGGCCATTGATCCACGCCGACCAGTGGGGATCGCTGCGTTCTGCCAGAACGAGGAGGCGCCCCTCGGGGCCTGCGGGGACGGACGCGTGAACCTCTTCCGGTCCAGAGTCGAGGGTGCCGAGAACGTTGCCCTTCACGTCGACGATGCTCGCCCGATGGGCGATCGCGGTGTCCTTGGCTCCCTGCTGGCCGGGAGGCGTCACGCGCCACAACCACCCGACGTCGGTCTGCCCCACTGCCACGAGGCCCGGAACTGCGTCCATCTGGGACGCCGTGACCGCGTCCGCGGAGTCGCGCTGCTGGAGCACGACGAAGCCCACGCCCAACGCGTCGAGATCCGGCCGCGGGTCCACGCCCGAGGAGCTCGAAACCGTGGCGACGGCGCGGCGGATCGCGGAGTCGGCGGCGTCGTCTGCTGCCATCGAAGGCGAGGTGAGGTCTCCCGTGACCCGACTCGCCGAGGCGACAGCCGTCAGCGCGTCGAGCGTAGTGCCCGAGCCTCGCATGAGCGCAGCGGTGAAGCCGCCCTGAGCGGTGCTGCGGAGGACGAGCGTCTTGGTCTCTTCGCCCCCGAGACCCAGGTCGCTTGCGGTCGCGGGGAGCGTACGGGTTTGGCTCGGGGCGACCTGGAGGGGGCTGCCGAGACTTCCTTGGGGAGCCGCAACGGGAGCGATCCCGGCCGCCGCCCAGCGAGCGAGGCCTACCGTTGGGCCCGCAACAGCAAGGATGAGCGCCACGACAAGGCCGACGGTCCCTACGATCAGGAGGCGGTCGGCTCCGGCGGACCTGAGTCCCCGCATCTGGGCTGCTGCCTCACGACGATCCAGCACTCGGTCCACGCCCACCACGGCCGCTGCGAGCAGGGCGATCAAGGCTGCTGCAACCGCTGGGCCCGCGAAGGCGGGCACGAGGCTGTCTCCCGCAACGGCCACCGGCAAGCGCGAGACCGCCCAGGCGAGTGCGAGCGCGCCGACCGCGACGGCGCCAGCCGAGCGCGCGAGCGCACCGCGACGACCTGGGAGGGCCACCATAGCGGCGGCAGCCGCGGCAAGAACGGGAACGCCGACGAGCAGCGCCTCAATGACAGCCCAAGGCACTCCTGAAGGCAGCCACCCCACACCTCCGAGCCCGGCCCTGGCATCGAATGCCACCGGCTGCCCGAGCACAAGCTGCCACGGCGCCGCGGGCGCGTAGGCCGAGGGAACTCCGGGATCGCCGAGCCATGCCCTCGGATCGTCGGGAGCAGAGAACCAGACCGGGAGGAACAGCACGACCGAAGGCGCAAGGATGAACCACAGCGAGCGAGCGCGCTTCCGCAGCGCGACCGTGGCGACGACAACGACGACGATGGCGAGCGCGAGCAGGCAGGGCGAACCGGCGGTCACGACTGCGAGGGCGAGACCGCCGGCAGCGGCAGCCGTCCAGGACGGGACGCCCCCGGAACCGGGGCGCGGAGTCCTTTCCACGCCGATGGTCCCGCGGACTCTCGCGGCTCCGACAGAGCGGATCACGCCGAGCGCGGCCCACGGGAGGAAGACATACGCGACGACGGCGCCGAGCCGGCCCTGCGCTACGGACTCCTGGAGTGCGGGCGCCCCCGCCAATACGAGGCCTGCGACGACGCGCGGCCAGCGATGTGACGTAAGGGCAGACGCGAAAGCCCAGCCCCCGACTCCTGAGATCGCGGGAGCAAGCACGAGGGTCCAGGCGACGGCGCGGTTCGGATCCCCGACGCCGAGAACGCCCAGCGCCCAGAGGATCAGGTCGAACGGGTCGCCGTGGCCCGGCTGTCCGGCGCCGAGCTGGGTCCACCACGATGTTGCGTGCTGCCAGATTGCACCGAGGTCCGTCGAGACCGGCAGGAGTGCCCCGCCGGTGACGGCCTGCGCGCCGAGGAGCGGGACGAGCGCGATCACTGAACTGGCGAGGGCGAGCACCGCGACGACGATGGCGCCTGTCCCCGCCCAGCCGCGCGCCGCGACCGCGAGGGATGCGAAATCGTCGTCCGAATCGCCGGTCGGTTCGGCGTGGGCGTCATCGCTGCCGGAACCGTCGCCGATCACCCGGTCAGGATCGGAGTACTCGAGGAACGCGCGCCGGTGGCTGCGGATCTCTTCACGCGAGGCGCGCACCCCGCGAACGGTGCGGCGTGCGACGGCGCGGCTGCGGGAGGCAGCCCGGCGCCCCCGCGCCAGCGGCATGACGCCGCCGAGTGCGGCGAGAGCGGCGGCGCAGCGCGCCACGCCGACGCTCGGCTCCTTGTTCACGAGCGCAGCAATGAGCGCCCAGAACCCGGCGAAGAACGCCCCTACAAAGTGGAACGGGAGCGACCAGAACGAGGCGTGCTTGAGCCGCGTGTAGACCTCGGCGCGATGCTCGGCGAACGGCGTCGGAGCGTTCTCGGGGCGGTCCGCGACGTGGCGCATGCGGGCTGCGGGCACGACGACGACCCGGTGCCCTGCAAGGCGCGCGCGCCAGCAGAAGTCGACGTCGTCGCCCGTCCAGGGGAGCGCGGGGTCGAAGCCCCGCAGCGCGTCCCATACGTCGCGCCGCACGAGCATGCCGGCCGAGTTGACAGCGAACATGTCGCTGCGGTCGTCGTATTGCCCTTGGTCCTGCTCGTCGTCGTCGATGAGCGGGAGGCGCTCGGCCCACCTGCTCGCGAAGAGCCCGACGTCGACAAGCCGTCGCGGCTCGTCCCAGTCGAGCTGCTTGCAGCCAGCGACCGCGACTGCGGGGGCGCGCTCGACGGCGAGGAGCAGCTCGGCAAGCGCGCGCGGTTCGGGGGCGGCATCGTCGCGGAGCAGCCAGATCCACTCCTCGACAGGCCCTGCGCCGCCCGTGGGACGGGGGGCGACGGCGAGGGCTGCGGCGATCGCGGCGCCGAAAGCTGCCGGGGCGTCGACGACGGAGCCCTCGCCGAGCGAACGGCGCAGGACGTCGCCGGAGCCGTCGCGCGAGGCGGCGTCGGCGCCGATGAGGACGTCGGCAGGACGGGTCTGCGCGGCGATGGCCGCGAGGGTGTCTGGAAGGTAGCCGACGCCGTCGTGGGCGACGACGACTGCGGTAACGTGCACGCTGTCCAGGATCAGACCGCCCGCTTGCGCAGGCGGCGCCGCTCGCGTTCCGACAGGCCACCCCAGATGCCGAAGCGCTCGTCGTTGGAGAGCGCATAGTCGAGGCACTCCGCCCGGACGGTGCACGAGCTGCACACCTTCTTGGCGTCGCGGGTCGAGCCGCCCTTCTCGGGGAAGAACGCTTCGGGGTCCGTCTGGGCGCACAGCGCGTCGGCCTGCCACGCGAGTTCGCCCTCGATGGGTGCCGCGGACTGGAGGAGGCCGAGCCACACGGGCTCCGCCGGGCGCACCATCGGCACGCGGCCCGGCGACTGCCGCTCGAGAAGCGAGACGACCTCGGCCTCGCGCTCCTCGCCCGGCTCCTCGGTATCGTCGGCAAGCTCATCGTCGGCAAGCTCATCGGGGGCGAGCACGCTGTCCCCCAATGCGGCGTGCTGGGAGAGGAACGCGGTCGCTGCGTCCTCTAGCGCGGCGGCCGACATCTCGCGGTACCGCTCACCCGCCTCGGGGTCGGCCGGGTCCACGTACCAGTCCGCCGGGATGCCCCGGGGACGCGCGTACATGGCCTGTGCGGCCTCGATTTCTTCGTTCTGGAAACGCTCCGCCTGTCCCACGGTGCTCCTCCTAGGTGGTCGTCCACGCCCGCCTGCCTGAAAAGGCACCAGACTCCGGGAGGCTCCCGGCTTGGCCCCATCTGCCGGCGCAGTTACTGTCCGGTTCTAATTACACGTGTGTAAGTCTGTCCGGTCAAGCGCGGGGCGGGAATTGTAGCCAGCGAAATTGCTGGGCCGCCGCTTCGCCACGCCCGAGCGCGTGGGCTGAAATGGACGATTCGGGGAAGCTCCGAAGGACGATGTCCGAGGTCAGGCCAGAATAGACCCATGGAATCCACTGTCGCGTCCGTCCTGCACCGTCTCCGAGGAGGCAACTCGTCGGCTCCTCGGCTCACCTGGTATGGACCCGCTGGCGAGCGGGTCGAGCTCTCGGGCCGCGTGCTCGACAACTGGGCCGCGAAGACCTCGAACCTCCTTGTGGAGGAACTCGACGCCGAACCAGGCACGCGTATCCGCCTCGACCTCCCACCGCATTGGAAGAGCGCGGTCATCGCCCTCGCGGGATGGCAGGCAGGGGGCGTGCTCGTGGACGGCGAGGCGGACATCGTGTTCTCCGCTGATCGCGGTGGCGACTCCTCGGGCGGCACGGCGCACATCGTCGTCGCCCTCGGCGCGCTCGATGTCGCCTACCGCGGGGAGCTCTCCGACGGCGACCTCGACTACGCGGCGCTCGTGCGCCAATTCGCTGACTCCTTCGAGCCGTTCGACCCGCCGGGCGCGGACGACGACGCAGCCCACCTCGGCGAGGAGCGCTTCACGCAGTCGGAGCTGCTCGAGAGCTTCGCGGAGAAGGCCGAGCCGGGCGCGAGAGTCCTCGTCGATGCTGGGCGGCCGCTCCGGGAAGTCCTTGCGGCCCTCCTGGGAATCTGGGCAGCCGACGGCTCGGCCGTCCTCCGTCATCCGGATGTCGAGGACACCCCGAGGCTGCGGGCCACGGAACGAATCAGCGTGGGGTAGCCGTCAGGCCTTGTGCCGCTCGTTCCCGCTACGGGGCGCACCAGGTGGCGTAGCCCCGGGCGCTGCAGCCCCCTGCGCTGTAGCCCCCTGCGCTGTAGCCCCCTGCGCAGGCTTCCCCGTCGCGGCGAGGCTCCCGGTGGGGTCGTGTTCGAAGATCTCGTGGTCGCCCTGATAGCCGGGCTCCGTGTCGAGCTCCTGATTGAAGACCCAGAAGCGGTAGGCGAAGAAGCGGAAGATCGTGCCGAGGATGAGACCCACGATGCTGCCGGCAACGAAGATCGAGACCTTGTCGGTCATCTGCAGGATGTACTTCGTGAAGGCGACGCAGCCATCGGCGATGAGAAGGCCGACGATGTTCATGACGGCGAAGAGAACCGCCTCGCGCACCACGTTCGCCTGCTTCCGGTGGCGGAACGTCCAGTACCGGTTCGCGACCCAGGAGAAGATGCTCGCCACGATCGTCGCGATCGACTTGGCCCAGACCTCGCCGCTGTGGAGCGGGCCGTTGAGGAGCCAGATGAAGATGACGGAGTCGACGACGAACGCGAGGCCGCCGACGACTCCGAACTTCGCCACTTCCCGCCAGAAGAGCGAGACGAGACCGTTCAGTCGATCCGAGATGGCGTTAATCATGTTCCTCCGAGTCCGTGCACTGCGGCCCCTTGCCTCGGGCCCGTCGCCGCGTTGGGCACCAGCCGTTAGAAGCCGGTCCTGCAAGCCAGACTCGGTGAACCATGGAAGCTCGGGGAAGATCTGGCTGCGCGGCGCTCAGGCAACTATTCTACGCGCGAAGCCGAGCCGCCCTCAGGCTGCTTTCAGGGTTCACAGGGACGAGCCTCCCGGTTCGGTAGGCTTGGCGGGTGAGTTTCCCTGTGATCGGAGTCGTCGGCGGCGGCCAGCTGGCCCGCATGATGGCCCCTCCCGCCACTGCCCTCGGACTCGAACTGCGCGTCCTCGCCGAGGCCGAAGACGTCTCGGCGGTCCCAGCCGTAGCGACCGCCCCAGTGGGCGACTACCGGAATCTGGACGACCTCCGCGAGTTCGCCCGTGGCGTCGACGTCCTCACCTTCGACCACGAGCACGTGCCCACGGAGCATCTCCTGACGCTCATCGCCGAGGGTGTCAACGTCCAGCCCGGCCCCGCGGCGCTCGTGCACGCCCAGGACAAGCTCCGCATGCGTGCTGCCGTCGATCGGCTGGACCTCCCCAACCCGCGGTGGGCCGCAGTGCACCACGTCGACGACCTCGTCGCGTTCGGCGACCAGATCGGCTGGCCGATTGTCCTCAAGACGCCGCGGGGCGGCTACGACGGAAAAGGCGTGCGGGTCCTCGGCTTCTCCGCCGACGCCGCAGCTTCCATCGACTGGTTCGGCGCGATGAGCCCGCTTCTCGCCGAGGAGATGGTCCCCTTCTCCCGCGAGCTCTCAGTACTCATCGCTCGCACGCCGAGCGGCGCGTCCCGCGCGTGGCCGGTCGTGCACACAGTGCAGGTCAACGGCGTGTGCGACGAAGTCATCGCGCCCGCCCCCGGCCTCGATCCGGCCGTCGCGCAAGCCGCGCAGTCGGCCGCACTCGCCATCGCGACCGAACTGGGAGTCACGGGCGTCATGGCAGCAGAGCTCTTCGAAACGCCTGGCCGGGGTCCGGGCTTCCTCGTCAACGAGCTCGCCATGCGCCCGCACAACACCGGCCACTGGACCCAAGACGGATGCGTCACGAGCCAGTTCGAGCAGCACCTCCGCGCGGTCCTCGACCTCCCACTAGGCGGCACAGGCGTGCTCGGCGAGTGGGCCGTCATGAAGAACATCCTGGGCGGGGAGAACACCGACCTCTATTCCGCGTTCCCCGCTGCTCTCTCGGCTGATGCCGAGGCGAAGCTGCACACCTACGGCAAGTCCGTCAGGCCGGGCCGAAAGATCGGCCACGTGAACCTCGTCGGCGGGGAGGGCTCCGAGCCCGAGGATCTCCGAACCCGCGCGGCCCACGTGGCCGCGGTCGTCCGCGATGGAGCGCCGAGCGCTCACCATTCCGATGCTCCGAAGGAGATCCATGAGTAACCCCGGAGCCGCCCAGCCGCTCGTCGGCCTCGTCATGGGGTCCGATTCGGACTGGCACGTCATGGAGGCAGCCGCCGAAGCCCTGGCCGAGTTCGGCGTGCCGTTCGAGGCCGACGTCGTCTCGGCCCACCGGATGCCGCACGAGATGGTCGCCTACGGCGCTTCCGCACGCGAGCGGGGGCTGCGGGTCGTGATCGCGGGCGCCGGCGGTGCTGCGCACCTCCCCGGCATGCTCGCCGCCGTCACCACGCTTCCGGTCATCGGGGTTCCGGTCCCGCTCAAGACGCTCGACGGAATGGACTCGCTCCTCTCGATCGTCCAGATGCCGGCGGGCGTTCCCGTTGCGACCGTCTCCATTGGCGGGGCCCGCAACGCGGGCCTCCTCGCCGTGCGGCTCCTCGCCTCCGGTACCGACGCGCTCGCGGACCGGCTAGCTGCCGACCTCGCCCGGTTCGCCGACGACCTCAACGCCACCGCGACCCGCAAGGGTGAATCGCTGCGCCGCAAGGTCGCCGAAGTCTTCCCGCCAGGGGAAGCATCAGGCCAAAGCGCGGCAGCCTCGGGCCACGGCACAGCCGAAGCCGCCCCAGGAGAGCCCGGATAGGGGGCCCGGTGATCTACGGCCAGCAGACAGCACCCGACGGCGCACCCCCGCGGAGCCGACTGACCGAACCGCTCAGGCATCCCGAGCAGGCCCCCGAGAGCCTTCGCACCCGACGCGCAATAGCCCTGCTAGCCCTCACCCTCGTGCTGCCCGGGAGCGCGCAGCTCGTCGCCGGAAGCCGAAGGCTCGGACGCCGTGCCGTAGCCGTCACGTGTGGCGTGTGGGCCGCCCTGCTCATTGCGCTCGTTGTCGGACTCATCAACCGCGGCCTCCTCCTGACCCTCGTGACGGATCCCATCTCGTCCGCTGTGCTCATCGGAGTCCTTCTCGCGCTCGCCGCCGGGTGGGCGTTCCTCTGGGTCGACACGCTCCGTCTCATGCGCGTGCCGCTGCTGGCACGCCGACTGCGCCCAATCGCCGTCGTCGCCCTCGTCGCATGCCTCGTCGCTACGAGCGGCACGCTTGCCTACGCCGCCTACCTGACGAACGTGGCTCGCGGCGCCGTCGGGAGCATCTTCTCGGCCGGCCCCGCCATCGCACCTGTTGACGGTCGCTACAACTTCCTCATCATGGGCGGCGACGCCGGCGCCGACCGCACGGGACGCCGGCCGGACAGCCTCTCCGTGCTGAGCGTCGATGCCTCGACCGGGCGCACTGCCCTCATCTCGGTGCCCCGCAACCTGCAGAACGCGCAGTTCGCGGACGGATCGCCCATGCGAACCGTGTACCCGGACGGCTACAACTGCGGCAACGATTGCCTCATCAACGCGATCAACACCGAGGTGACCCAGAAGTACGCGAACCTGTACCCGGGGGTGCGCGACCCGGGGGCCCAGGCCACCATGGAGGCGGTCTCGGGAACGCTCGGGATCAAAGTGCAGGCCTACGTGCTCGTCGACATGGACGGATTCGCCCAGCTCGTCGACGCCCTCGGCGGGATCCGGGTCGACGCAGGCGGCTGGGTCCCGATGAGCGGAGCGGCCCTCGATGACAGCGGCGATCACGCCCAGCCCGTGGGCTGGATCTCACCAGGGCCCCAGACGCTCGACGGCTTCCACGCCCTCTGGTACGGGCGCTCCCGCGAGTTCGCGAGCGATTACGACCGCATCGCCCGGCAGCAGTGCATCCAGCAGGCCATGATCAAGCAGCTCAATCCCGCGACAGTCGTTGCCAAGTTCGAATCGATTGCGAACGCGGGAACGAAAGTCGTCGAGTCGAACATCTCGGCCTCCCAGCTGGGAAGCTTCGTGGACCTGGCCATGAAGGGCAAGGGCCAGCCGGTCACCCGCCTCGTCATCGGTCCTCCCGACTTCGATGCGAGCTTCCCGACGTACCCCGACTTCGGCCAGATCCATCAGAAGGTGCAGGCCGTCCTTGCCGCCAACGCATCCCCGAGCCCGAAGGCAGCCGGCGGCCCTTCGCGCGGCGGCGTTGGGCTCGCCGTCCCCGTCGCGATCCCCGCACGGCTCGTGACAGCTCAGGCACCCGCGAACCAGTACAACTTCGTGGGGCCGGACGGAGTGCCGGTCAACGCGGCACGCCTCGACTACCTGTTCAAGACAGGGCAGAACCAGACGCTCGATGCGATCATGGCCGGGAACGGCCAGTGCACTCCCCTCTGAGGGGACCTACCTGAGAGGCAGCCAGAGCAGCCGATGCACCTCCTGCTGAACACCCTCCGCCCCTACGCCTGGGGCTCGACGACCGCGATCGCGCAGCTCCTCGGCCGGGCGCCCTCTGGAGGGCCCGAAGCCGAGCTCTGGATCGGCGCGCACCCTGACTCGCCTTCGAGGGTGAGGGGCGAAGGCGAACGCGAGGACACCGCGCTCGACGAGCTCATCTCCCGTGACCCCGAGGCTGCTCTGGGCGCCGAGAGCGTCGCCGCTTTCGGGCCTCGCCTGCCGTACCTCCTCAAGGTCCTGGCCGCGGAGCGCCCTCTCTCGCTCCAAGTCCACCCGACCCTCGCCCAGGCTCAGGCCGGCTTCGCGGCGGAGGAGGCCTCCGGCGTCGAACGCGGAGCGCCGCACCGCAACTACAAGGACGACAACCACAAACCAGAGATGATCTTTGCGCTGAGCCGCTTCGAGGCCCTGTGCGGCTTCCGCTCACCGGGCGATGCGGCGGCTCGCTTCGAGCTGCTCACCGCGCTCCTCGCGGGCCAGGAGGCGGCCGAGGTCACGGAACAGGTCGCCGAACTCCTGCGCGGCCCGGACGAGGGCGAGGCGATTCGAGGTGCCTTCGCGCGCCTTCTTACGGGCGGCAGCCAGGTCCGTTCCGCAGTCCAGGCAGCCGCCGGGGCGATCGAAGGCTCGGGAACGGACGACGCCGCGCTCCTCACCGTCGCGGCACTCGCCCGTGACTATCCCGAGGACCCGGGCGTCCTCGTCTCGCTCCTGCTCAACCGGATCACGCTCGAACCCGGTGAGGCGCTCTCCCTTGGCGCTGGGAACGTCCACGCCTACCTCTCGGGGCTCGGAATCGAGGTCATGGCCTCCTCAGACAACGTGCTCCGCGGCGGCCTCACCCCCAAGCACGTCGATGTCCCCGAGCTCCTCAGGACGGTCGCCTTCGAGTCGATCCCGGTGCCGATCGTGCGCCCGGACGAGTCTGCCCTCGGCCAGGAGCTCTACCGGCCGGGGTTCGCAGAGTTCCAGCTCCAGCGCATCCACGTGCCAGCCGTCGAGGCGGGGCTCGACGCTCCCCGGCCGGAGCCGGTGCCGGTCGCGCAGGCGGGGGCCGCCGTCGTCCTCGTCGTGGACGGATCACTGACGCTGGATACGCCCAAGGGAGATCTCGTCCTCTCCCGCGGCGAGGCGGCCTTCGTGCCCGACGTCGAAGCTCCCGCACTCGCGCACCCGGGCGACGGCGGTGTCCTCGCCTTCGCCGTCACAACGGGACTCGCGACGAAGCTCGGCTGACTGACAGCCGGGCCGCCCCGGGCCTGGACTACCGGCGGACGAGCTGCTTCGCGCGGGCGGCGGTTCCCTTCGCCTGCTGCACCGCGCTCTTCGCCTGCACGACCGCAGCCTTCGCCGCCGACCTGCCCTTTTGCAGGGTTCGGCGAGCCAGCGGCATCCCGGTCGCGTACACCGGGTACAGGGGCGAGAGGGGCAGCTCCCAAGTTCCCGCAAGCAGGTTCTCGTGGGGCGCGAACTGCTTCTTGAAGTCCGAGATGCCGTCGTTCAGCAGACCGTTGAGGTCGTAGCGGGTGCACCCGTCAGCCTTCATCTCGGTGAACGCGGCCCATTTGACGCCGTAGTTCGCACGGGCCTTCTGACCCGCCGCCGTCACGCCGCCATAGAGCTCGAAAGCGGTCCCGGCGCTCTTGGCGATCCAGACGAATGCGACTGGCTCGCCGTCGTCGAACGCCGCGACGATCGGCGAGTCCTCCCCGAGGAATCGCCAGATGTCGCGATAGTAGGCGTCCGAGTGGATGCCGAAGCCCGCCCGCTCCGCCGTCTCGCGGTAGATGGCGAGGACCTTCTCGAGTTCCCCCTCGCCGGCGACCCGGCGGAACTTGAGATCGCTCTTGAGGTTCTTGCGGACGTTCGCCCGTGTCGTGCGGGACATCGCCGCCATGAGCTCATCCTCGCTCTGGGCGAGGTCGAGGATGAGAGTGCGCGGAATGAGGATCGTGCTCTCGGTCCGGCGGAATCCCGCAGCAGCGAGTCCCTGCTCCCCCACCGACCCCGCATCCCAGTCGGGCTCAGCGACGAGGGCGACCGAACCGCGCGTCTCACGCACATGACGGGCGACGGCGTCGACGACCTTCGCGGCGTCCTCCGGCGCGCAGACCGGCCCGCGCGAAAGGTACGCGAGCGACCTGAGCGGCCACGGCAGCGCGCGGTACAAGACCTGGGCTCCCCCGAGCACGGTGTCGCCGTCGGACACCGTGAGCCGCTCGACCTGCCAGTGATGCGCGGCCTTGACCTCGCCCCAGCCCCACAGTTGCAGCGGGTGCCCCCCGTGCTCGTTGACGAGGTTGTCCCAGGCCCCTTGATCCGTGCAGGCACGGACGGTCAGGCTGCTGGAAGTCGGGCTACTGGCGGTCCGGCTGCTGGAAGTCGGGCTGCTGGCGGGGGTCATGATCCTCCTGCTGTGGGGAAGGCAAAGGCCGCGGGCCAGTCTAGCCGCGAGGGGTGAATCAGGCGCGCGGCAAGTGGGCCAGCGTGCCGGGAATCACGCCTGGCGCGCCCAGGGCTCCCACTTGCTCGAGTGGTGCTCGGCATCGACAAAGCGGACGGTTCCGGACTTCGAACGCATGACGATCGACTGGGTCTTGACGCGGTCCTTCTCATACCGGACGCCCTTGAGGAGGTCTCCGTCGGTGATGCCGGTCGCCGCGAAATAGCAGTTGTCGCTCTTCACGAGGTCATTGGTGGTGAGAACACGCTCGAGGTCGTGCCCGGCGTCGAGCGCCTTCTGCTTCTCCTCATCGCTCGTGGGCCACAGGCGGCCCTGAATGACGCCGCCGAGCGACTTGATAGCGCACGCCGCGACGATGCCCTCCGGCGTGCCGCCGATACCCATGAGGGCGTCCACGCCGGTGCCCGAGCGGGCCGCGGCGATCGCACCGGCGACATCGCCGTCCATGATGAACTTGGTGCGCGCGCCCGCCGCCCGGATCTCTTCGACGAGCGGCTTGTGGCGATCCCGATCGAGGATGCAGACGTTGATCTGGTTGACCTTCACGCCCTTCGCCTTCGCGATGAGGTGGAGGTTCTGCTTCACCGGGAGGCGGAGGTCAACGAGGTCCGCCGCCTCGGGTCCCGTCACGAGCTTCTCCATGTAGAAGACAGCCGACGGATCGAACATCGTGCCGCGCTCGGCGACCGCGAGTACAGCGAGCGCGTTGTTGATTCCGAGCGCGGTTAGGCGAGTGCCGTCGATCGGGTCGACGGCGACGTCCACCTCCGGGCCCGTGCCGTCGCCGACACGCTCGCCGTTGTAGAGCATGGGGGCTTCGTCCTTCTCCCCCTCGCCGATGACCACTACGCCGTTGAAGTGGACGGTGTGGAGGAAGGAGCGCATAGCGTCGACGGCGGCGCCGTCGGCACGGTTCTTGTCGCCGAAGCCCACCCAGTGGCCGCCGGCAATGGCGGCGGCCTCGGTGACGCGCACGAGCTCAAGGGCAAGGTTGCGGTCCGGCTCGTCGGCTCCGAGGGTGAGAGAGCTGGAAAGGGTCGAGTACTGGCTGTCGATCGGCGCAGGGGACACGGTGACCTCTTCTTCGAGTCGGATTTCTTTTGATCATAGTCTGCGGGGCGGCAGCGGTCCCCGGCGATGACGGGAGTCACATGGGTCGCGATGTGACGAGAAACGCGAAGTCGGGGGGTACGTCCCATATGCGGGACAATGGACGGGTGAGCAGCACGCACGAAGATGCCCAGGCCCAGACCGATCAGCCAGTGGTCAAGCCCGTCCTGACCCCCGGCGCAGCCAAGCGCGCCACCGCTTCGGTGACCGGGATGATCATGGCCCTCGCAGTCTCCCTGCTCGCGATCGTTCCCATTTGGCTCATCAGCGGCAACTCAGGGACTCAGGTCCAACGTCCGTCGGTCAACGTCTCCGCCATCGCCGCAGACGCGAAGGGCGTGGCCGGCTTCTCGCCAGCGGCTCCCTCGCTGCCCGCTGGCTACTCTGCGAACTACGCGCGGTGGATGTCGGGATCGTCGGACGGCGTCAACCACTGGGACGTCGGCTGGGTCACTCCGCAGCAGCAATTCGTGTCCATCGAGCAGACTGCATCTGCGAACCCCACGTGGATCACCCAGCAGGTCAACCAGGCCCCGGTCACCGGCACCCGGAGCGCGGGCGGGGTCACCTGGACGCTGTACGACAAGCCCGGCGTCGAGAAGAGCTACGTCGGCAAGGTCGGCAAGACGACCGTGATCGTGAGCGGCTCGGCGAGCTTCACCGAATTCGACGTCGTCGCGGCCGGTGTGGCAGCAACAGGCGGTAACTGACAGTCACAGGTAGACAGATGGGTCTAGAGTGGAGGGCGTGTCTGAGACCCTCACTCCCGCAGAAGCCTGGCAGACCCTCCGAGACGGCAACGAGCGCTTTGTCGCCGGAACGTCGATTCACCCCAATCAGAACGCAGCCCGGCGCAGCGAGCTCGTCTCGACGCAGAATCCGTTCTGCGTCATCTTCGGGTGCTCAGACTCCCGCCTCGCCGCCGAGATCATCTTCGACCTCGGCCTCGGCGACGCGTTCGTGGTCCGCTCGGCCGGCCAGGTCATCGACGACGCGGTGCTCGGCTCGCTCGAGTACGCCATCGATCCGCTCGGTGTCCCGCTCATCGTGATCCTCGGCCACGACTCGTGCGGCGCCGTCACGGCGAGCGTGAACGCGTTCTCCTCCGGCACCATGCCGCAGGGCTTCGTTCGGGACCTCGTCGAGCGGATCATGCCATCCGTCATCACGGCCCAGCGCAACGGCGTCACGACCGTGGACGAAACCGTCGTCGAACACGTCAAGCAGACCGGGGAGCGACTCCTCGAGACGTCCCAGGTCATCGCGCGCGCCGTCGAGGAAGGCCGGACCGCCGTCCTCGGCGTCTGCTACCACCTGGACGAGGGCAAGGCCGAGCTCGTTTCGGGCCTCGGCAACGTCTGAGGGCGCAAGGCCGCGTCGCAACGTCGAAAAGCCGGTTCGGAACGGTCTCTGCCGGGGGCTAGTCTGGGTGCCATGACTGACTCTGCCGTGCAGGATTCTGCCGAATACCGGATCGAACACGACACGATGGGCGAAGTGCGGGTGCCCGCGGCCGCCCTGTACCGTGCCCAGACGCAGCGCGCCGTCGAGAACTTCCCGATCTCGGGCAAGACCCTCGAGCGCAAGCACATCGAGGCCCTCGCCCGGGTCAAGAAGGCCGCGGCGCGCGCCAACGAGGATCTCGGCGTGATCGATGGGGATCTCGCCGACGCCATCGCTGACGCCGCCGACCGTGTGGCCGCAGGCGAATTCGACGACCACTTCCCGATCGACGTGTTCCAGACAGGCTCCGGGACTTCCTCGAACATGAACATGAACGAGGTCCTCGCCGAGCTCGCCACCCGGGCGCTCCAGGAGAAGGGCGTGGACAAGGTCGTACACCCCAACGACCATGTCAACGCGTCGCAGTCCTCGAACGATGTCTTCCCGACGTCGGTGCATGTTGCCGCGACCAACGCCCTGCTCAACGACCTCGTCCCCGCACTGACGCACCTCGCTGCCGCGCTCGGACGTAAGGCAGAGGAGTTCAAGGACGTCGTCAAGTCCGGCCGCACGCACCTCATGGACGCCACTCCCGTGACCCTCGGGCAGGAGTTCTCGGGCTACGAGGCCCAGGTTCGGTACGGCATCGAGCGAATCGAAGCCTCGCTTCCGCGAGTCGCCGAGGTCCCGCTCGGCGGCACCGCAGTCGGCACCGGCATCAATACGCCTGCCGGCTTCCCGCAGCGCGTGATCAAGCTCCTCGCCGAGGACACTGCGCTCCCGATCACGGAGGCACGGAACCACTTCGAGGCCCAGGCGAACCGCGACGGGCTCATCGAGGCGTCCGGCCAGCTCCGCAACATCGCGTACTCGATCATGAAGATCTCGAACGACCTGCGCTGGATGGGTTCCGGGCCCAACACGGGCCTCGGCGAGATTGCCCTCCCCGATCTGCAGCCCGGTTCGTCGATCATGCCCGGCAAGGTCAACCCGGTCATCTGCGAGGCCGCGATCATGGTTGCCGCTCAGGTCATCGGCAATGACACGACCATTGCGCTGTCCTCTACCAATGGCGCCTTCGAGCTCAACGTGGGCATCCCCGTCATGGCCGCGAACCTGCTCGAGTCGATCCGCCTGCTCGCCAACACCGCGCGCGTCATGGCGGACAAGATGGTCGACGGCATCACCGCGAACGTCGACCGCGCCCGCTTCCTCGCGGAGGCCTCGCCGTCGATCGTCACGCCCCTGAACAAGTTCATCGGCTACGAGAACGCCGCCGCGATCGCCAAGAAGGCCGTCAAGGAGGGTCTCACCATCCGCGAAGCGACGCTCGCCCTCGGCTTCGTCGAGCGCGGCGAGCTCACCGAAGAGCAGCTCGACAAGGCTCTGGACGTCACCACGATGACGGGCCAGGCGAAGGCCTAAAGTCTTCCGCCAACTCGGCGAGAGCCAGAACCCAACACCGCGGCGGGCGCCGTTCGGGGAACATCCCCCGGCGGCGCCCGCCGTCGTCGTCGTTCCATTCACCCGTCACCTCCCGCGGGTCCGCCACCATCCGCCCGTCACCTCCCGCGGGTGCCCCACCATCCACCCGTCACCTCCCGCGGGTGCCCCACCATCCACCCGTCACCTCCCGCGGGTGCCCCACCATCCAACCGTCACCTCCCGCGGGTGCGCCACCATCCACCCGTCACCTCCCGCGGGTACTCTTGAGCGCGTGCCCACCCCCGAATTCATCCTGGCCCTCCGCGACATGATTGGCGTCCATCCGCTGTGGCTGCCCGGCGTCAAGGCGGTGGTTACGGACGACGGCGGGCGGCTGCTCCTCGTGCGCCGCGCCGACAACGGGCGCTGGACGGTTCCAGCGGGGATCGTCGAGCCGGGTGAGGAACCTGCGATGACGGCGGTCCGCGAGGTGCAGGAGGAAACCGGCGTCATTGTCCGCGTAAGCCACCTTGCCGGCGTGGGAACGACGGCCCCCGTCGTCTACCCAAATGGGGACCACGCGCAATATCTCGACGTCGTCATGGCCTGCGAATACGTCAGCGGTGAGGCCCGCGTCAACGACGACGAGAACCTCGAGGTCCGCTGGTTCGAGTCGGATGCCCTCCCCGAGCTGCCGCCGCTGCACCGTCGCGCCATCGAATGGGCCCTCGATCCCCACGCTAGGGCACACTTCGTCCCCGAACCGGCGGGAGATGACCACTGAACGGCTAGGCGGGCAGGAGGAGCGCTACCGCGGCGCCGACGAGCATGAAAGGGCCGAACGGGATGGCGGTCTTCCCAGTCGCGCGGCGGAGCACGATGAGCACGACGCCGTAGAGCCCCCCGAGGAGGAACGCGGCTGCCGTGCCCCACAGGAGATGCTCCCAGCTGAGGTACCCGAGATAGAGGCCAAGGACCCCGGCGAGCTTCACATCACCAAAGCCCATCCCGGCCGGGTAGATGACGCGGAGCACGAAGTAGACGGCCCACAGCACCGCGCCCGCCCCGAGCACCCGGACGACTGCGCCGCCGTCGAACGCCCCTGCCGAACCGAACGCGGCAGCAATGGAAAGCGGCAGGGCCGCCCAATAGCTCGGCAGCACGATCCGATTCGGCAGGAGATGGCTGCGAATATCGATCACGGCGAGGCGTGCCGCCATCCACACGAAGTAGGCGAGGCATGCGACAACGAGCCAGAACGCGACCGGGCTCGTCTGCCAGAGCTCGGGGAGTCGGAGGGTCACCCTTGGACCCTATCCGACGACTCCCCTCACTCCGTGGAATGCCAGCCAGATTCCGCTAGATCTCGGCCCGTTCGAGCAGCTCAGTCACGAGCGCGGCGATCGGCGAGCGCTCGGAGCGCGTGAGCGTCACATGGCCGAAGAGCGGGTGGCCCTTGAGCGTTTCGACGACGGCTGCGATTCCGTCGTGCCGGCCGACCCGGAGGTTGTCGCGCTGGGCGACGTCGTGCGTGAGGACGATCTTCGAGTTCTGGCCGATGCGGCTCATAACGGTGAGCAGGACGTTCTTCTCGAGGGACTGTGCCTCGTCCACGATGACGAACGAGTCATGGAGCGACCGCCCGCGGATGTGGGTGAGCGGGAGGACCTCAAGCATCCCGCGGTCCATGACCTCGTCGATGACGGCGGGGCTCGTCACCGCGCCGAGCGTGTCGAACACGGCCTGGCCCCACGGGTTCATCTTTTCGGCTTCCGTGCCGGGCAGATAGCCCAGTTCCTGGCCGCCCACCGCGAAGAGCGGCCGGAACACAACCACCTTCTTGTGCTCCTGCCGCTCCATCACCGCTTCGAGGCCCGCGCACAGCGCGAGAGCTGATTTGCCCGTGCCGGCCTTTCCGCCAAGGGAGACGATTCCCACGGCGGGATCCATCAGAAGGTCGATCGCGAGCCTCTGCTCCGCGGAGCGCCCGTGGAGGCCGAACACGTCCCGGTCGCCCCGGACCAAGCGGACCTGCTTGTCTGCCCCGACGCGCCCGAGAGCCGAGCCCCGGGGGGACATGATGACGAGCCCTGTGTTGACCGGCATCTCCGCCGCCTCGGGCAGGAAGACCGGCTCGTGGCCGTAAAGCGCCGAGACCTCCGCCTCGCTCGCCTCGATCTCGGCGACTCCCGTCCACCCCGAATCGACGATCTGCTCGTTGCGGTACTCGTCCGCGTCAAGCTGCATTGCCGAGGCCTTGACGCGCATCGGGAGGTCCTTCGAGACGACCGTGACCGAGCGTCCCTCGTTGGCGAGATTCTTGGCGACGGCGAGTATCCGCGCGTCGTTGTCGCCGCTGCGGAAGCCAGCGGGCAGTACCTCGGCTGAAATGTGGTTGAGTTCGACGACGAGCGTCCCGCCCTGCGTGCCGAGCGGTATCGGATTGCCCAGGCTTCCGTGCTCGAGGCGGAGATCGTCGAGCAGGCGCAGTGCCTTCCGGGCGAAGTAGCCCAGCTCCGGGTCGTGGCGTTTCGCCTCGAGCTCGGTGATCACAACAACCGGGATCACGACCTCGTGCTCGGCAAAGCGCAGCACGGCCCTCGGATCAGACAGCAGCACGGAGGTGTCCAGCACGTAGGTCCGCCGCTTGAGCTCGGCCGTGTGCTCTTCGGACAGCATTCCAGTGGTCGTCACGTCGACTCCAGCCCCCAGGTTTCCCCGGCAGTCTCCAGTTCCTTCCGGCTCGGCCGCGAGGCCGGGCCGGCCTCCCGGAGCAGCTGCAAACGCAACGCCCAATTCGGCCTCCCCGCTCGGGGAGCGGATGCCCCCCGATGGCGCAACACTACGCCGCGTAAGGTTGCCGGGAAATGAACGTGGTGGGCATGTTGCCTGAATCACGGCTAGGGAACGGCTGGGCATCCTTCACGAACCGAAGCGACGTTGGCGTCCCGCGTAGTCGCGCAGGGCGCGGAGGAAGTCCACCTTGCGGAAGGCCGGCCAGAGCGCCTCGCAGAAGTAGAACTCGCTGTAGGCGCTCTGCCACATGAGGAAGCCGGACAGGCGCTGCTCACCCGATGTGCGGATCACGAGGTCAGGATCCGGTTGGCCCGCCGTGTAGAGGAACCGGGAGATGTCGTCGACGTCGAGCCGCTCGGCGAGCGCGGCGATGTCCTCGCCCCGGGCCAGGGCGTCGCGCAGGAGGTCGCGCACGGCGTCAACGATCTCGCGCCGCCCGCCGTAGCCGACAGCAACGTTGACGTGGAGGGGTTCTGAGGGGCTCGGCTTCGCGGTCAATCGCGCAAGCCGCTCCGCGAGGTGGTCCGGGAGAAGCTCCGGTGCCCCCATGGCGTGGACGGACACGTTCGGATCGTCGTCGAGGCGGTCGAGCGTTTCCGCGATGATCTCCGTGAGCTCCGAGAGTTCCTCGCTCGAGCGGTTCATGTTATCGGTCGAGAGCATGTAGAGGGTCACAACTCGCACGTCGAGTTCGCGGCACCAGCCGAGGAATTCGTGGATCTTGTCCGCGCCGGCCCGGTGGCCCTGTGCGCTGGGCGCATTGAACTGCCTCGCCCAACGGCGGTTGCCGTCCACCATGACCCCGATGTGGCCGGGGATGCTCTCCGGCGTCAGGCCGCGCTGCAGCCGGCGCTCGTAGTAGCCGTAGAGGAAGCCGGGAAGCATGGCCACCAGCCTACCGGCAGAGCGGAGCGGGACAGCGTCCAGACCCCTCCGGCGGTGTCTGTCAGGGCCCGAGGCCCGCACCTACTCAGAAGTAACCTGTACCCGTGGGCGCTAGACTCGAGGCATGCGGCAGCACGCGGTGACCCGCGCCGAGCTCCTAGCACTCAAGCCTTCGTGGCGGGGCTGGATACATACCGTAGCTGCGCCCCTCGCCCTCGTTGCCGGCATCGTCCTCGTGGCCCTCGCCCCTACCCCTGACCGGAAGATCGCCTGCGCCGTCTACGCGTTCACCGGCTTGGCCCTGTTCAGCGTTTCGGCGGTCTACCATCGCGGAAACTGGTCGCCCCGCGTGAAGGCGATCCTCAAACGGATCGACCACACGAATATCGTGCTCGTCATCGCAGGTACCTACACTCCGCTCTCGTGGGTGCTTCTTCCACGCCCCACGGCCCTCGGGCTCCTCATCGCAGTATGGGGAGCCGCGGCGCTCACCGTGCTTTTCCGCGTGATCTGGGTTGCCGCACCGCGGTGGCTCTACGTGCCGATCTACATCGCCCTCGGCTGCGCGGCGTTCCTGTTCCTCCCCCAGTTCTTCGCCGCGGATGTCCCCGCCGCGATCCTCGTTTGCATCGGAGGTGCGTTCTATATCGCGGGGGCTGTCTTCTACGGGATCCGCCGCCCCAACTTCAGCTGGCGCCACTTCGGATTCCATGAGTTCTTCCACGCCTTCACGGTGGCCGGCTTTGCCGTGCACTTCGTCGCGATCATGGTCGCGATACTGGGCGCTCCAGGCCTCTGAGACGCATTCATCCCCCCGCCCGCAACTGCTCACCCAGCTCCTCGGGCGTGCTGACGGGAAGGCGGCACGCGAAGTCGCGGCAGACGTAGGCGAGTGGGGCGCCATCGGGGCCTCCTGGACGGCCGGCGAGCAGCGGGATCCGTTCGTCCGCGGCTTCGTGGTCGCCCACAGCGACGACGCGCCCGGGGCTGGGCGCGGCCAACGCTGCCGCAACCAGATGGCGTCGGTTGCCATCAGGGCGGCCGACGACGGCGATCTCCACCGGGCCAGCAAACGCGGCTTCGGCGACGGCCAGGAGCCACCCGGCGGCCCGAGGCCCTTGGGCGAGCACCCGCGGAAGCCCGGCGAGGATCGATGACGCAAGCGCCCGGTGCTGAGCGGAGCCGCTGTAGGCGGCGTGGGCGAGCAGGGCACCTGCGAGGAGCGAAGCGCCACTGGGCGTCTCGTTGTCGTGGGGGTCGAGGGTGCGCGCTCCTGCAAGTGCTATCCGAACACCGGCGGACGCCTCTCCGGAGGCCACCGCTTCGTCAGAGAGCAGTCCGTCAGCGACGAAACGCCGTGCGGCCACCTCCAGGAGCTCCTCCGCCCACGCATACCACCGCTCCTCCCCCGTCGCGCCGTAGAGACTGAACGCACCCTCGGCGCAGCCGGCGTAGTCGCCAAGGAGACCCTCGATGCCCGCCGCCGATCCCGCGTGAGAGACGCGCAGGAGCCGCTCTCCGTCCCAGTGAACCGTCGCGAGGAGTTCAGCGGCACGGCGCGCCCCGTCGAGCAGCTCGGGCCGCTCGAGGGCCCACGCCGCGTCCGCGAGGGCGGCAACGGCAAGACCGTTCCAGCCCGCGACCACCTTGTCGTCGCGGCCGGGCGGTGTGCGGCGTGCACGTGCGGCGAGGAGTGTAGCCCGATGACGTTCCAGGAGCTCTCGCTCGCCCACGTCAAGGGCGCGCCCCGGGTGCAGAGGTGCCCCGTGGTCGGAGTGCTCCCCGATGGGAAGCCCGAACACCGAGGCGAGTCGCACGGCGGCGTCCGCGTGCTCCCGGCCCACAGCCTCGGCGAGTTCCCGACGCGTCCACACGTAGTAGCCGCCCTCCACGCTGCGACCGTCACGCTCGGAGTCCGCGTCGAGTGACGACGCGAAGCCGCCCTCCGGAAGTCCGAGCTCGCGAATTAGCCAGTCCGCGGTGAGGGCCGCGGCCTCGTGTGCCTCCTCTCGGGGGAACTCGTCCGAGCCGCCGAGCCACACCCAGTGCGCGAGGACGCGCAGGAGCTGCGCGTTGTCGTAGAGCATCTTCTCGTAGTGCGGAAGCGACCAGTCGGCGGTCACGGAGTAGCGGGCGAAGCCTCCGCCGAGGGCGTCGAAAAGTGCGGAACGGCACATGCCGGCGAGCGCGCGCCCCGCGAGGGCGCGTGCAGCCTCTGCACTGCCGCCTGACGAGGATGTGGCTGAGGCGTGCCGGATGAGGAATTCGAGAACGGGCGACGGCGGGAACTTGGGGGCGCCGCCGAACCCGCCGTGCTCTGGGTCCTCCGTTCGGATCAGGCCCGCGACAGCGGCGTCGAGTGCTTGCGGCTCGACTGCGCCTGCAGGGGCTTCGACGTCGAGCAGGTGCGCGGAGAACACCCCGCCGAGCCCCTCGGCGAGCGCCGCCGCCTGCTGTTCGACGGCCTCGCGGCGCTCGGTCCAGGCCTCCCACACGGCGTCGAGAATCTGACGAAAGCTTGGACGTCCGGGGTACGGGAGCGGGGGGAAGTAGGTGCCGGCGTAGAAGGCTCGGCCATCTGGAAGAGCGAAGATGCTGAGCGGCCAGCCCCCTTGGCCGCTCATCGCCTGGCACGCGGCCATGTAGACGGCGTCCACGTCGGGACGCTCCTCCCGGTCTACCTTGATGCTCACGAAGCGCTGGTTGAGCGCCTCAGCCGTGGCTCGATCCTCGAAGGACTCGTGGGCCATGACGTGGCACCAGTGGCATGCGGCGTAGCCGATGGAAATGAAGACCGGAACATCGCGTCGCTTGGCCTCGGAAAATGCCTCGTCGCCGTAGGGCTGCCAGTCCACGGGATTCGCCGCGTGCTGGCGGAGATAGGCCGAGGGACTCCCGGCAAGTCTGTTCGCCATACCTCCGAGTCTCCCCCGGAACCCGGCCGAGTACACATTGCCGAGTGCACCTTGAGGCCCCGGCTGGGGCTGCGAAGTCGCTTGAGCGGCGCCTAGCGCGTGGCCTTGGGGCCGCGGCTGGGGGAAGGCTCGTCTCGGGCCCCGTCTTCGGTCGCAGTCCCCTCGCCGGAGACCCCGGGGACGGTAGTGTCGGCCGATGCGTCGTCGGCCACGACTTCGTCGGCGTCTCCGCGGACCTCGGGCGCCTCGCCGGCGGCACGCTCCTCCTCGACCTGGCTCCGGTAGCGGACGCGGCGTAGGCGGCGCACCATGTCGACGATCAGCAGCAGCATGAGGACGACGATGAACGCCGTCGAGAGGAATCCCCAGATTCCGGGGGTGATCTGGTCTTCGGTCAGGCCCGGGCGGAGCGTCCCCGAATCAGTAGGGCTGGGCGTGGCGGCGAGGGCCAGGAACAGAGAATGCACCCAACAATCTTAGCGTGCGAAACTATCGCAGCCCCGCGAAGAGATCCTCCTCGGTCTGGCCGTCCTTCGGGTACCCGACGGAGGAGGAAATGAGGGAGTAGTCCTCCCACGGCCACAGGCGCTGCCGCAGCTCGAGCGAGACGACGAAGAAGGAGCCGTTCGGGTCCACTTGGGAGGCGTGCGCGGCGAGCGCTCGGTCACGGGTCTCGAAGTACTTGCCGCATTCGACCTGCGTCGTCACGGGGTGCCGGGCTGCCCACGGATGGTGGCCTTCGGCGTCGTCCTCCGTGGCCGAGGCGACCCATCGTGCGTAGGGCGATTCAAGCCCCGCCTGGAGCAGCGCCCGGTGGAAGGTCTCGTACTTGCGGACGTTGAACGGCACATCGTAGTAGAGCTTCGACGGCGCCCACGGCTCCCCGGCGTCCGGGTACTCGTCTGCGAGAGGCGCAGCCCGGAAGGCCTCGACAGCGACGCGGTGGGCCATGATGTGGTCCGGGTGCGGGTAGCCGCCGTTCTCGTCGTAGGAGACGACGACGTGCGGCCGGAACTCGCGCACGAGCCGGACGAGCGGCGCTGCTGCCTGATGCAGCGGGAACGTCGCGAACGCGCCCCACGGCAGCGGCGGCAACGGATCGCCCTCGGGCAGGCCGGAGTCGGTGAATCCGAGCCAGCGGTGCTGCATGCCGATGATGCGCTGCGCCTCGGCCATCTCGAGCCGCCGGACGCCGCCCATGTCCCGATCCGCGTGCGGGTAGTCGAGGAGTGCGGGGTTCTGGATGTCCCCGCGTGAGCCATCCGTGCAGCTCACGACCATGACCTCGTGGCCCTCCGCGAGGTACTTGGCCATCATCGGCGCGCCCTTGCTCGACTCGTCGTCGGGGTGGGCGTGGACGGCGAGGAGGCGGAGCGAGTCGTTGTCCGCTGGGCGGAGCGCGTCATTGTTTGCAGACACGTCTCCTAGAATAGTCAGGTGACTCAAAGCCCCGGAGCAGCAGCCGACTCGCGATACGCCCGCGGTGGCAGCGCAAGGTACGGAGATCGCTATGGGGCGCCCCGACGCAAGATGTCCCGGCGCGCCGCCCTTATCGTCTCAGCCGTCGTGCTCGTCGTCGTCGTCATCGGGGTTGCGCTGTTCGCCTGGAGCGGAAACAATGCGACGGTCTCCTTCAAAGACGTGAGCTTCACGACTCCGGATCCATGGCATGCGACGGAGGACATCGAGGTCACCAAGGATGCCTCTCAGACCGCGTACTGCACGGTGAAGGCGCAGGACAGTTCGTTCGGTGTCGTCGGCTGGAAGCAGCTGGAATTCGGGCCTGTGGCAGGCGCTTCGGGCCAGACGACGCAGCAGGCGCACGTCGTGCTCCGCACCCAAACCGGGGCCGTCTCGGTCTCGATCGATTCATGCTGGGTCAAGGGAACCTGACGCGCCTGGATCTCGTTCAGCAGATACAGAGGATGTGACACGCACCTCAGTCCAGCTTGGGATCGCCTGACCTGATCACTACAATGGACTAATACCAGTGCCCCGTCGGTGGCAGCAGGCGGACCGGGTTCGACCCGGGATCGCGGCAGCACTCCGGCGGGGTCTTTGCATGGAAGGCCGTGCAGGAACGTGCACGGACATATTGAGGAGACGAGATGACCACCACCCACCATGGCGGCGCCTGGCTCACGCAGGAGGCGTACGACCGCCTGAAGGCCGAGCTTGACCACCTCTCAGGTGCCGGCCGTCACGAGATCGTCGAGAGGATCGAGGCGGCCCGCCAGGAGGGCGACCTCAAGGAGAACGGCGGCTACCACGCAGCCAAGGAGGAGCAGGGCAAGATCGAGGCCCGCATCCGCCAGCTGCAGGAGCTCCTTCGCAATGCCCAGGTAGGCGAGAAGCCCGCTGACGACGGCGTCGTCGAACCGGGCATGCTTGTCGTCGCGAAGATCGCGGGTGACGAGGAGCGCTTCCTGCTCGGCTCGCGCGAAATTGCGGGCGACGCCGAGATCGACGTCTTCAGCGAGAAGTCACCGCTCGGTGCGGCCATCATCGGCCACAAGCAGGGCGAGAAGCTCTCTTACACTGCGCCGAACGGCAAGGAGATCCCGGTCGAGATCATCTCGGCTACCCCCTACGCGGGCTGATCCCCTACCCAGAGCGACGACGGCGGCGCCGGCCCTTCAAGGGGTGCGGCGCCGCCGTCGTCTGTGCTGGCTCAGACGTGCATCACGATCGGCTGGAAGCCCTCCGCCCGCAGCGCCTCGAGGACCTGCTCCGAGTGCTGGTGGCCCTTGGTCTCCATGTCGATCGTGATCGCGACGTCGCCCATGGCGATCGAGCCACCGACGCGGGTGTGGTCGACGCCCGTGACGTTCGCGTCGTTCTCGGCGATGATGCGCGAGATGGTCGCTAGCGAGCCTGGGCGGTCGTCGAGCATCATCCGCACTGTCAGGAACCGCCCGGCGGCCGAGAGGCCACGCTGGATCACCTTGAGTAGCAACATCGGATCGATGTTGCCGCCCGAGAGGATGACCGCCGTCTTCTTGGCATTGATGCCGAGCTCAGCGAGCTTGCCGTCCATGAGCGCCGCGACGCCGACTGCCCCCGCGGGCTCTACGACGAGCTTCGCGCGCTCGAGGAGGAAGATGAGTGCGCGGGCGAGCGAATCCTCGCTCACCGTTACGACGTCGTCGACGAGTTCGCGGATGATGCTGAACGGAATCTGGCCGGGAAGGCCGACGGCGATGCCGTCCGCCATCGTCGCCACCTTCTGGAGGGGGACCACGGCGTCGGCAGCGAGCGACGGCGGGTAGGCCGCGGCATTCTCCGCCTGCACACCGATCACGCGGATCTCGCGGCCGAGCTGTGCGGCTCTGGCCTTGACTGCAACAGCTACCCCGGCGAGCAGCCCGCCACCGCCCACGCCCATGAGGATCGTGTCCACATCAGGGATCTGTTCGAGGATCTCGAGCCCCACCGTGCCCTGGCCCGCGACCACATCCGCGTTGTCGAACGGGTGCACGAACACAGCCCCCGTCTCCTCGGCGTAGCGCTTCGCCTCGGCGAGCGCCTCGTCGACATTGTGGCCGTGGAGCACCACTTCCGCGCCGTGGCTTCGGGTCGCCTGGAGCTTGGGGAGCGCCACGCCGAGGGGCATGTAGATGCGTGCCCGGATGCCAAGCCGCTTGGCTGCGACTGCAACACCCTGGGCGTGGTTGCCTGCCGAGGCAGCAACAACGCCGAGCTCGCGCTCCTCTGCGCTGAGGCGGGCCATTCGCACGTACGCGCCCCGGACTTTGAACGAACCAGCCCGTTGGAGGTTCTCGCATTTGAAGAAGACCTCTGACCCCGTAACCTGAGCGAGCGCTCGCGACGTCTCGATCGGTGTCCTCGCAATAATCCCCTCGAGCAGCTCCTGTGCAGCGAGGACATCGTCCAGCGTCACAGCGAGGGTCGAGAGGACATTCATCGGGCCAGCTCCTAGGGGGTTTCGGAGGATTCTGCGGCGCCAGGGTTCTCGGAGGGGGGCTCCGGACGGGTTAGCGCCCTATCAGTTTCCCATGATCGGGACGAGATGAAGCGAACGGCGGAGTTTGCGACGGCGAGCGTAGGCACGGCGAAGAGGGCACCCGGGATGCCCGCGAGGTAGGAGCCGGCGGCGACAGTCAGGATGACCGCGACCGGGTGGAGGGCGACGGCGCGTCCCATGACAAGCGGCTGCAGCACATGGCTCTCGAGCTGTTGGACGAGGATGACGATCGCGAGCATGATGAGGGCGTTGACGAGGCCGTTGGCAACGAGTGCGAGCAGGACGGCGACGGCGCCGCTTACGAGAGCGCCGACGACCGGGACGAAGGAGGCTACGAAGACGAGGATCCCAAGCGGGAGCGCCAGCGGGACGCCGAGGACTGCGGCACCCACCCCGATGCCGATGGCGTCGACGGCGGCGACCAGCACCTGGACCCGGACGTAGCTCACGAGCGAGACCCAACCGGCCCGGCCGGCGCCATCAGTGGCGGCTCTGGCGGCCCTCGGCAGGAGCCCGACGAGGAACAGCCAGATCCGCTCTCCCTCGAGCAGGAAGAAGATGAGCACGAAGAGCGCGATGAGCGCGCCGGCGATGATGTGCCCCGCAGAGCTCCCTACGCTGATCGCCCCACTGAGCAGCCCGCTCTGGTTGTTCTGCAGCACGTTCTGGGCGTTGTCTATGTACGTCTGGAGCTGCGCGGCCGTGATCTGCAGCGGACCCTCGGCGAGCCACTTCTGAACTTCGCTGAGGCCTGCGAGCGCCTGGCCCCAGAGTTGGGCGAGGCCCGCCGTGATCTGACGGCCCACCAGCGTCAGGAGACCCGCGACGAGGCCGATGAAGCCGAGCTCGGCAACGGCCACGGCGAGGCCGCGCGGGAGTCGTGCGCGCCGGAGCCACGCGACAACAGGGCTGAGGAGGCCTGCAAGGAGCGCCGCAACGAGGACGGGGATCACGAGGAAGCTCAGGTGGGCAAGCCCCCACAGGACAGCGCTGACGACGGCGATGATGATCGCCAGGCGCCAGGACCACGCGGCTGCGATGCGCAGCGCGAATGGCAGGTCGGCATCGGTTACGGGCCGAACGTGAGATGGGCGATGGGCAGGTGTCGGACCGTCGGGCAGGGTGGTGGGATCCGCGGCGGGATCGGGGGCGTCGGTCCGGGGTGCGTCGGAGGCGTCCATCTGCCCATCCTGTCACCCCGGCCGTCTCAGAGCGCGGCCCCGATGCCCCATTCCATGGCAGATTGGCCCCCTGGAGCCAGCCACCCAAGATCCTCGCCGCTGTTGAAGGCGTTGGCCGGCCCGGTCTGCGGTTCGAGGGCGACGGCGATGTCACGCCCCGGGTAGCGGCGCGTCACGAACACGTGCGTGTAGCGGCAGCGAATGTCCTGCCAAAGCCACACAGACCTGCCGTCCGGCGAGGTGAGCGTCGCCCGGGCGGCCCCTCCCTCGAACGTGAGGCCCGTGTAGGCCGAGTCGAGGTCGAGCGTGCCCACGCGTCGTCCAGCCGAAAGGTCCCACTCCCCGTCGGCGGCCGCCGTCGCCCGCGGAATCTGGCGCTCGTCCGGTACGAGCCGTCGTTCGGCCCGCACGGTAAGCGTGAGTTCTCCCGTCTCGACGTCGCCGAGCCGGAGATACGGGTGAGCGCCGAGCACGAACGGCGCGGACTGCTCCGAATCGTTCGCGAGCATTTGCCGCACGTGGAGGCCGCCGGCGTCGTCGATGCGGTACTCGACACGGTGCCGGACCAGAAACGGATAGCCATGCTGAGGGAAGACAGTGCCCTCGAGCACCACGCGTGCGTCCTCGTGTTCGAGAAGCTCATAGCCGGTGTTGCGGAGGAGCCCGTGGCTCGCGTTGTTCTTGGACGGTTCGGTGATGTCGAGCTGCTGGACAGTGCCGTCGAGCATCCAGCGCCCGTCCTCGATGCGATTGGCCCAAGGCGCGAGCGTGATGCCCGCCGCACCCGGAGGGATCTGACCGTCGGAGTAGGTCTCGGTGAGCTGCACGCCGTCGATCTCGAAGGAGCGCAGCCCTGCTGCGAGCTCGGTGATGACGGCTGCACTCCCACCTCGCGAAATGCGGTACTGGCGCCCCGTCGCAGCAGGTCGACGGGTCTGGAAAGGGGTCGGGGCTCTCATGTCCCCCCACGTTAGCCCTTGTCCGGCTCCGCAGATTCACCGCACCCAACGCGCCGTGGCGCCCAAACTGGCTCTTCCCTTTGGACGGCTGGAATGTTATCTTTTGTTAGAAATCTTTGGTTGCTGTGACCTCTCAAGCTTGGACTTGCAGGACGGCGAGCAGCTTGGCATAGAGGGGGCGACCGTGCTGGCAGCAGAGCGTCATGCGCGCATCGTGGCGGAGCTAGAGAAGCGTGAGGCGGTCCGGGTCGCAGAGCTCGCGAGCTCGCTTTCGGTCTCGGAAATGACCATCCGCCGGGACATCGAGCAGCTCGAGAACCTCGGACTCGCGCGGCGAGTTCACGGCGGTGCAGCACGCGTGGTGGACTTCGCGTTCGCCGAGCCCGGCTTCGAGGTGAAGTTCGGGCACCATGCGGACACGAAGTCAGCCATTGCCCGGGAGGCCGCAGCCTTGGTCAGACCCGGCTCGACGCTGTTCGTCACAGCGGGTACGACGACGTTCGCACTCGCCAAGCTCCTCCCGACCATTCCGGACCTGACGGTCGCGACAAACTCGATCAAGGTCGCAGAGGCCCTCGGACACTCCGTCCGCACGATCCTCACGGGTGGCGAGCGCACGCCGTCAGAGGCCCTCGTCGGCCCCCTCGCGACTGCTTCGCTCGCTCAGCTCCACGTCGAATTGTGTTTCATGGGGGTCCATGGCCTGCATCCCCGCGGAGGGCTGACGACCCCGAATCTCCTCGAGGCTGAGACGAACAGGGCAGCCGCGGACGCCGCAGCGCGGCTCATCGTCCTCGCCGACAGCACGAAGTACGGCCTCCTGAGCCTGGCTCAGATCGCGCCCCTCGAGCGTGCCGACACGCTCATCTCCGACACAGGGCTCTCCGACGTTGCCCGCCGCGAGCTCGACGACCGAATCCCCCACGTCATCCTTGCCGACACCTCCACTATCGGGAGCCACGCATGACCACCACTGCCGGCCTCTCCCCCGTCACGCGCAGCACTCTTGCCGACGGGCGCGAGCTCATCTACTTCGACGATCCAGGAGCTCCCCGCCGATCACCCGTCCAGGACGCTCGGGACCTCCCGCCCCGTCCTGCCCCCGGCGAACTGCGCTACGACGCCCTGAGCGGCGACTGGGTTGCCGTTGCTGCCCACCGCCAGTCGCGGACCCATCTTCCGCCCGCCGACGCCTGCCCGCTGTGCCCGAGCACGCCGTCGTTCGCGTCGGAACTCCCCGACCCTGACTACGACGTCGTCGTCTTCGAGAATCGCTTCCCTTCGCTCGGTCCCGCCGTCGCAGAGCTGCCCTCCGCGCTGCCGTGGGGCGAGACTGCACCTGCCCTTGGCCGCTGCGAGGTCGTGTCCTTCACGCCCGAGCACCAAGGCTCTTTCGCTGAACTCCCCTACTCGCGAGCTCGCACGGTCGTCGAGGCGTGGGCCCACCGAACTGCTGAACTGAGCGCTCTCCCCGGGATCCGGCAGGTCTTCCCCTTCGAGAACCGCGGCGCCCAGATCGGCGTCACGCTGCACCATCCCCATGGGCAGATCTACGCGTACCCCTATCTCACGCCGCGCGGGGCCCAGCTCGCCGAAGCTGCTCGTCGACACTTCGACGCGAACGACGGAAAGCAGACGCTGCTCGGGTCGTTGCTCGACCGCGAGCGGGCGGACGGAGCACGCATGATCCTCGAGGGTTCGAGTTTCAGCGCCTACGTCCCCTTCGCTGCCCGCTGGCCCGTCGAGGTCCACTTGGTGCCGCACCGGCACGTGGCCGACTTCGCTGGCCTCACCGGCGAGGAGAAGGACGAGCTGACGGACATGTATCTCCAGCTCCTCCGTGGCGTCGACCGGTTGTACGAGACGCCGACCCCATACATCGCCGCCTGGTTCCAAGCGCCGATCGATCCCGTACTCCGGCCTCCGTCGCGGTTCCATCTCCAGCTCACCTCACCGCGCCGCGCCGCAGACAAACTCAAGTACCTCGCCGGATCGGAGGCCGCCATGGGCGCATTCATCAACGACACTCGGGCAGAAGACGTCGCCGCCAGGCTCCGGGATGCGGTTTCGGAGGCACGCCGATGAGCCCGCAGGGCCCGCTGAGCCCGAACGTGGAACGCGTGACGGCCGCCTTCGGTGAGGTCTTCGGAGGAACAGCCGACGGAGTGTGGACTGCTCCCGGGCGCGTGAACCTCATCGGCGAGCACACCGATTACAACGAGGGATTCGTGCTGCCGTTCGCCATCGACCTCGCCGCACGCGTGGCCCTGCGCGTCCGTGACGACGGCGTGATGCGGCTTCTCTCGACGGCTGGCGCCGAGAGCGGGGTCACCGAGCTCTCTGTGGGCGATCTGCGGGCGGACCGCGCCCAAGGCTGGAGCGTCTACCCCTCGGGAGTCGTGTGGGCTTTTCAAGAGCGCGGGATCGAAGTGCCCGGCTTCGAACTCGTCCTCGATTCTGACGTACCCCTCGGGGCAGGGCTCTCGTCCTCCCACGCGATCGAATGCGCGGTCGCAACCGCCCTCAACGAGGTGACGGGGGCTGGGCTCGACGCCGAGCAGCTCGTGCTCACGACCCAGCGGGCCGAGAACGCGTTCGTTGGCGCACCGACCGGCATCATGGACCAATCGGCCTCGCTGCGCGGCCGGTCGGGCCACGCGGTATTCCTCGATTGCAGGGACCAGAGCGTTGAGCTCGTCCCCTTTGACGCCGCTGCGGCCGGGCTCGTGACCCTTGTCATCGACACCCGCGTGGCCCACTCGCATGCGGACGGAGGCTACGCGAATCGCCGAGAGGCCTGCGAGCTCGGAGCCGAGGTGCTCGGGGTCAAGGCCCTCCGAGACGTCTCGGTCGACGACCTCGACGAGGCGCGCGGCCTCATGGACGAGACGACGTTCCGCCGCGTGCGGCACGTCGTGACCGAGGACCAGCGGGTGCTCGACAGTGCCGCTGCTCTCCGCTCCTCAGGGCCGGCGGCCATCGCTTCCTTCCTCGACGCGAGCCATGCATCGATGCGGGACGACTTCGAGATCTCCTGCGATGAGCTCGACGCGGCGGTTGAGGCGAGCCGAGCGGCCGGTGCGGTCGGCGCGCGGATGACTGGCGGGGGCTTCGGCGGCTCCGCTATCGCGCTCGTCCCCCACGACGACGAGAACCGGGTCCGAGACGCCGTCCTGACAGCCTTCGCCGAGCGCGGCTTCCGGGCGCCGAGGCTCTTTACGGTGACCCCGGCCGACGGCGCGAGGCGCCTCGCATAGCCCCACCCAGTCACCACAGGGGCGGCCCGCGGAAGCTCTCCGCGGGCCGCCTCTTCATCGATCCTCTGGGCTAATCGTTGCTGTTCACGATCGCGAGGATCCGCAGGATCTCGGTGTACAGCCACACGAGCGTGACCGTGAGGCCGAAGGCAGCGGTCCAGGCGACGCGGCGGGGAGCGCCAGCCTTCACGGCCTGTTCGATGCTGTTGAAGTCGAAGATGAGCGAGATCGCCGCGAGGACGACTGCGAGGAGCCCAATCGCGACTCCGAGCGGGATACCGAAGACGGTGATCCCTCGCAGGCCCCACGGATTCTGAACGACGCCGAACAGCATCAGGAACAGGTTCACGACGCTGAAGGCGAGGTAGCCAACGACCGCGATGAGGAAGAACTTCGCGAGTCCGGGGGTGGCGCGGACCTTTCCACTGCGGTAGAGGAAAAGGGTGGCGCCGGCGACGGCGAACGTGCCGAGCACGGCCTGAAGGCCGATGCCTGGTGCCACACGGTCGAGCAGCAGAGTCAGGCCGCCGAGGAAGAGCCCCTCGAGCGCTGCGTAGGCGAGGACAAGTGCGGGCGACGGCTCGCGCTTGAATGTGTTGACGAGTCCGAGGACAAAGCCGCCGAGCGCGCCCACAAGCGTAAGGCCAAGGGCGATCGGCTGCGGGACCGCGAGGGTGACGGCTGCGCCGAGTACGACGGCACCGAGGCACACGAGCGTCTTGACGATGACATCGTCGTACGTGATGCGGCCGGTCTCTGCCGGCCCCGCCGACGGAGCACGGTAGAGCTCGTCAAGCTGCTCGGCCGTCATGGGCGGTGCGTAGGGAGATGGCGGGGCGGAAGGTGCCGCCGTGACGGCACTTCTGAAGTTCTTGCCCCGGAAGACGGGGTTGCCACCAAGGGCCATGGGTCACTCCTAGATCAGGTGCGGTGATGGAGTTGCGTTCAGAGGCTATCAAGTGCACGAGCACCACCGTGGTCGAGTTCCCAGGCCCCACTAGACTGTCTCCGTGTCTCACCCCGACAGCCCAGAACGCACGGCCCACGACGTCTCGCCCGCCACGCCATCTCGACTTCCCCTGCGCATGCTCCATGACCGGATCCTCGTGCAGCTCGACAAGGATGCCAGCGAGCGCCGCTCGGCCTCCGGAATCGTGATTCCGGCGACGGCAAGCCTCGGCCGCCGGCTCGCGTGGGCGCTGGTTGTGGCTGCGGGGCCGAGCGTCCGGCAGGTCTCGGTGGGCGATCGTGTCCTGTTCGACCCGGAGGATCGCTCCGAGGTCGAAGTTGCAACCAAGGACTACATCCTGCTCCGCGAGCGCGACCTCCACGCAGTAGCCGAGCCGGAGAGCCGCGAGAGCGAGCTCGGGCTCTACCTCTGAACCCGGGGCACCGCGACCCCGTTGTCGCGGCGATAGCGGCCCGAAGATAGTCGTTACCTGATCTCTACCTTTCGGCGCCCCCAGCGCAAGCTGCGCGGTGCTCCTGCCGAGTAACATGACGTTCCATCAGGTGAGATGCGTCACAAAGAAGCCGCGCATCCCACCGTCGGTCCGTCCTTGAGCTGACCCCGGCCAGCTCCGCCCCCGGAATCGCGGAGGTCTAACTTGAATAGACGAGAGAGCGCCGTCCACACCTCGAAGTTGCGCCGTTCGCTCTCGGCGGCAGGTATGCTCCTGGGCGTCCTGTTCGCTCTCTTCTTGGCCGTCGCGCCAGCCGCGCAGGCAACACCGGCGCCCTCGCCCTCGCCGAACAGCGCAGGATCATCGAGCAGCCCGGGCTCCACGTCCCAGTTCCCCAACACCATCTCAGGCTTCCTGCGCAATGCCGGCCAACCGCTCGCAGGCGTCAAGATCACCGCGAAGGGCAACGGCTTCGAGGGAAGCACTACCTCGGCATCCAACGGATCGTGGAGCATTTCAGTGCCCACCGAGGGCAGCTATCAGCTGACGCTCGACGAGTCGACCCTGCCCTCGGGAGTAAAGCTTGCGGCGGGCCAGGAGAATCCCCGCACGGTCACCTTCAACCAGACCACGAACGTGAGCACGATCTTCGCCTTCGGCGCGGGGATCACCGTGCACCAAACCAGCTTCTTCTCAGACCTCGCCAACCGGCTCGTCGCGGGGCTCAGCTTCGGGCTCCTTCTCGCCCTCTCCTCGGTCGGGCTCTCGCTGATCTTCGGAACCACGGGTCTCACCAACTTCGCCCACGGCGAGATGGTGACGCTGGGCGCCGTCGTCGTCTTCTCGCTCAGCAGTGCCGGCGCACCGTTCTGGCTCGCGATCATCGGTGGCCTCCTTTCCGGTGCCGTGTTCGGATACGCCCAGGACGCCCTCCTCTGGAAGCCGCTCCGACGGCGCGGAACGGGCCTCGTGCCGATGATGATCGTGAGCATCGGCCTCGCACTCGCGGCGCGCTATGTGATCCTCTTCTTCTTCGGCGGCGAGACTCAGCAGCTGCCCTACTCGCAGACCACAGACATCGACCTCGGGCCCGTCTCGGTGTCGCCGAACAACCTGGTCTCCCTCCTCATCTCCGTGGTCGTGATCGCGATCCTCGGGTTCGTACTCCTCAAGACGCGGCTTGGAAAGGCGACCCGCGCGGTCGCCGACAACCCCGCCCTCGCGGCCGCTAGCGGGATCGACGTAGACCGGGTGATCCGCCTCGTCTGGGTCATGGGCGGCCTGCTGGCGGCCTTGGGCGGCATTCTCTGGGCTTACTACCGGCCCGGGGTGACGTTCAACATGGGCCAGCAGATCCTGCTCATGATCTTCGCGGGAGTAACGCTCGGCGGCCTCGGCACGGTGTTCGGTGCCCTCGTGGGGTCCGTGGTTGTCGGAATCTTCGTGGAGCTCACGACCGTCTTCGGTCTGACCTCCGATCTCAAGTACGTCGGGGCACTGGTTGTCATGATCCTCGTGCTCCTGTTCCGGCCGCAGGGCATCCTCGGCCGCCGCGAGCGAGTGGGCTAAGGAGGGCAAGGAATGGATTTCGGTCTGATCTTCAACGAGGCCATCGGCGAGATGGTCAGCCCCACGACGGCGGCCTACGCGCTCGCTGCGCTCGGCCTCGCCGTGCACTTCGGCTACTCGGGACTGCTCAACTTCGGTCAGGCGGGCTTCATGGCCGTCGGTTCGTATGCCTTCGCGATGTCGACCATCCACTTCGGGGTGCCGTGGTGGCTCGGCTTCCTCCTCGCGATCGCCTGCTCGGTCGCCTTCGCGCTGATCCTCGGCATTCCGACGCTACGGCTCCGCGCGGACTATCTCGCGATCGTGACCATCGCTGCCGCGGAGATCATCCGGTACATCGTGACGACGAACAGCCTCACAGACGTCACTGGCTCGGCGAACGGGCTCGCAGGCTTTCGGCAGGATTTCCTCCGCCTCAACCCGTTCCCGCCCGGGAACTACCTCGGCTACAGCAGTCCGGACTTCTTCTACCGGGTATTCGGCTGGGGCCTCGTGATAGTCCTCGGAATCGTCGTGTGGCTCCTCATGCGCAGCCCTTGGGGTCGAGTGCTCAAGGGGATTCGCGAGGACGAGCTCGCAGTCCGGTCCCTCGGCAAGAATGTGTACGCCTACAAGATGCAGGCGCTCGTGATCGGCGGCATCTTCGGAGCCCTCGCCGGCCTCGTCTTCACGCTCCCCCGCGACGTGGTCCAGCCCGCCAACTACGGCACGGAGCTCACGTTCTTCCTGTGGACGTGCCTCCTGCTGGGAGGGATGTCGACCGTCCTCGGTCCCGTTGTCGGCGCGATGCTCTTCTGGATCGTCCTTTCGCTCACCCAGAACGTCCTCTTCGGGCTCATCCAGATCGGTGTGCTCCCGTGGCTCAACCCCTCCCAGGCGGGCCAGCTTCGGTACATCCTCGTCGGCGTGGCGCTCATGCTGCTCATGATCTTCAGGCCACAAGGCGTCTTCGGCAACAAGAAGGAGCTCGCGTTCTCATGAGCCACCCTCCAACGGCCGCCGAGTCGGCCGACTACATGACTGACGAGCGGCCGATCGCCGAGGGCCCGGGAGGCCCTGGCTGCAAGAAGCGCGATCCGATCGTCGTCGCCGACAATGTCACCCGCCGCTTCGGCGGGATCACCGCCGTCGACGTCGACCACCTCGAAATCCCGCGGCACAAGATCACCGCGCTCATCGGTCCGAACGGCGCAGGGAAGACCACGCTGTTCAACCTCCTGACCGGCTTCGACACGCCCAACTCCGGATCCTGGCAGTTCGAAGGGACCAATCTCTCGGGCATGTCCTCCTACAAGGTCGCTCGCATGGGCATGGTGCGCACCTTCCAGCTCACCAAGGTGATGGGCAAGCTCACGGTAATCGAGAACATGCGGCTCGGCGCCTCCGAACAGCCCGGCGAGAAGCTCCGGAATGCCCTGTTCCGCGGCATCTGGGGGAAGCGGGAGAAGGACATCACGGGGCAGGCGGAGGAGCTGCTCGCGAAGTTCAAACTGGACACGAAGCGGGACGACTACGCTGCGTCCCTTTCCGGCGGCCAGCGCAAACTTCTCGAGATGGCCCGCGCCCTCATGGTGAACCCCAAGCTCGTCATGCTCGACGAGCCGATGGCCGGGGTGAATCCTGCGCTATCCCAGAGCCTCCTTGATCACATCAAGAACCTCAAGGCCGAGGGCATGACCGTGCTGTTCGTTGAGCACGATATGCACGTGGTCCGGCACATCGCTGACTGGGTCGTGGTCATGGCCGAGGGAAAGATCGTGGCCGAGGGCCCGCCTGCCGAGGTCATGAAGGATCCGGCTGTCGTCGACGCCTACCTCGGCGCACACCATGACGTGGACCTCGGTTCGATGCAGGGCATCGAGGAGCTCGAAGCCGACCTTGCAGCCGATGAGGAGTCCGTCGTCGGTACCCCGGATGCCGGGATCCTCTCCGGAGGCCCCGAGGACGGCCAGGCCGAGACGCTCACCGTGCAGCCACCGAAGGGCGAGGACCGAGGGCCCGATTCGCAGGGCCCGCGGTCCCAAGAGTCCCAGTCCGGAAAGGACGACGCCGAATGAGCGCGCAACCAGCGAAGGCACCCAATGCTCGGGGCGGGGCAAGCACCGATGCTGAAGCTGTCGTCAGTGTCAGGGATCTCGTGGCCGGATATCTGCCTGGGGTCAACATCCTCAACGGCTGCAGCATCGAGGCCCGCAAGGGCGAGCTGATCGGCATCATCGGTCCCAACGGGGCCGGCAAGTCGACCCTCCTCAAGGCCATGTTCGGGCTCGTCAAAGTCCACTCGGGTTCCGTCGTCGTCCGCGGCCAAGAGCTCACGGGTCTCAAGGCCAACAAACTCGTGAGTCGAGGGGTCGGGTTCGTGCCTCAGACGAACAACGTCTTCACGACCCTGACCATCGAGGAGAACATGCAGATGGGGGTGTTCCAGCGGCCCAAGAACTTCAAGGAACGCTGGGACTTCGTCACCGATCTGTTCCCGGAGCTCGCGCGGCGCCGGACTCAACGGGCTGGTTCGCTCTCGGGCGGTGAGCGGCAGATGGTGGCGATGGGCAGGGCGCTCATGATGGATCCCGCCGTCCTGCTACTGGATGAGCCGTCGGCAGGGCTATCCCCCGTCAAGCAGGACGAGACGTTCCTGCGCGTCCACGAGGTCAACCGCGCGGGGGTTTCTGTGATCATGGTCGAGCAGAATGCGCGCCGCTGCCTCCAGATCTGCGACCGCGGCTACGTCCTCGATCAGGGCAAGGACGCGTACACGGGAACGGGCAGAGAGCTACTCCACGACCCGAAGGTGATCCAGCTCTACCTCGGGACCCTCGCCGACACAGTCGACGGCGCAGGCAAGTAGCACCGAGGGCGCGGGCAAGTAGCAAGATGGCGACGCTTCCTCAAGGGCTGCGGGCCGCCTGACGAAGAGTGAGCCCCCGGTCCTCGTCCGGACCGGGGGCTCACTTCTGCCAGAAGCGATGCTCAGGAGAGCTTGCCGTATTCCTGGCTGATTGGCTGGGGGACGTTGTTGTTGTCGAACTCGTAGAGACCGATGTAGGCCTCCGTCGGATCACCATTCGAGGCGAACGTCACCGGACCGGACTGGCCGTCGTAGTCGATGTCCTTGCCTTGCCGGAGGAGAGTCACGCACGTCGCGAAGTCGAAGCACTTCTGGCCGCCTTCCGAAACGTCCTGAAGGTGCTTCGCAATGTCGACGCCCTTCGTGCTCTTGGCTTCCTCGGCCGCAAGCGCGATCAGGTTGACGGCGTCCCACGATTCCCCGGCGTAGTTGTAGTCCTTGAGGCTCGGGTCAATCGTCTTGAGCTGCGTCTTGAAGTCCGCGGAGGCAAAGGTTCCAGGGATGGTCCCGCGAGATCCCGCGAGCGTACCCGGCTTGAGGTCCTTGCTGTAGTCGGACGTGTTGCCGTCAACGAAGAACATCTGAGTCGGCTTGATCCCCTTGGCTGTGAGCAACGGGACGATCTGCTTGGCCTGGTCGAACGAGATCACTGCGATCGCGTCGGGCTTGGCCGCCACGACCTTGTCGACCTGCGAGCTGAACTGCGAGTCGCCCTCGTTGAACAGCTCCTGGTCCACGACCTTGCCCCCTGCTGCTTGGAAGGCCTTGACGACGTTGTCGCGAAGACCTGTGCCGTAAGCGTCATTCAGGACGAGCAGGCCGAGGGTCTGGGCGCCGCACGAGGCCATGTAGTTGCCGAGGACGCGGCCCTGCAGGACGTCGGAGGGCGCGGTCCGCCAGTAGAGGCCGTGCGCAGGCCAGGTGCTGAAGACGGGCGAGGTGTTGGCCGGGGAGAACATGACCGTGCCCGAACCTGTGATCTGGTTGATCACCGTCTGGGACACGCCCGAGGACGCCGCGCCGACGATGGCGCTCACGTTTTGGCCGAGAAGGTTGGTCACGGACTGGGTCGCGATATCGGTCGTCGTGTCGCCCGAGTCGCGGTGAATGGCTTCGACGGGATGTCCGAGCACGCCTCCGGCATCGTTGATCTGCTTGACGGCGAGGTTGACGCCCGCGATCTCAGGCGGGCCGAGGAACGCAAGTGCACCGGTCTGCGGCAGCAGCGTGCCGATCTTGAGGGGCGTCGGCGAGGCCGTCGAAGACTTGGGGACGTCCGACGGCGCAACGGTTGTCGCGCCTCCCGAGGCTTGAGGGCCGCCGCCGGAACTCGGCGCTGGGCATGAGATCCCTCCTGCCGCCGAACTGGAACTGCTCCCGGACGAACCCCCCGACGGACTCCCGCCGCACGCGGTGGCGAGCAGCGCAACCCCGACGCCAAGAGCGGTTAGCTTGGCGACGCGGGGAACTACCTCATGACGTGCAATCATTCGATTCTTCTCCTCCATCGAAGGGCGCAAGACTCCCCAGACAGGTGGATGCAGGTGTGTTCCTGATCACAACGTCAGGCTAGACCAAGCTTGATATTCACAGAAGAACCACAGGTCACAGCCTCATAACGGCTTGCACACCAGCCGGGATTGCGCTTCATGAGGGGCGAGGCTTCTGGGGACCAACCGAATGGACCCTCACATGCCAAGGGATGCGCAGATGGTGCCCCAACAGGGACTCGAACCCTGACTTGGCGGATTTTAAGTCCGCTGCCTCTGCCAATTGGGCTACTGGGGCGCCGATCTAGCCTACAGTCTGGAGGCGCGTCACGGCGGCAAGGCGACAAACGACGACGGCGACCGCTCCCTGTAAGGGTGCGGCCGCCGTCGTGCGGTACTCGCCTTAGGTGCGCCGACTACTGCGCAAGCACGCTCTACTGCGCAGGCACCTTCGCCGGCTCGACCGGCGGAGCAATCGTCTTCGGCTTCGGGCTCGCCGCGGCGACGAACGACGCACGGGGGTCGTCGAGGTTCTCGAGCGGCGTGTTGTCTCGGCCGGCGAAGAGGGCCGAGAGCCAGTCGAGGCCGACGCGGAACTTGCGCTCCACGGTCGGGATCGCAAGACCGTGGTAGCCGCGGTGGGCGAGCCAGGCGAGCGGGCCGTGGAGTCCGATGTGGCCGACCACGTTGATGTTGGCGACGCCCTTCCACGGGCCGAAGCCGGCCACAGCGCCGAGGTTCTTGTGCTTGTAGTCCTCGAGCGGGCGGTCCCAACGCGAAGCCCACAGGTTCTTCGCGAGGAGCTTCGCCTGGCGGAGCGCGTGCTGCGCGTTCGGCACGCATGTGCCGTCAGGCAGGCCCTTGCCCGTGAGGTCCGGAACGGCGGCGATGTCGCCAGCGGCCCACGCGTTCTCGACGATGCCCTCGTCGCCTGCCACACGGAGGTCGGGGAGCACCCGGATGCGACCGCGCGGTTCGAGCGGAAAATCGCTCGAGCGGACCACGGGGTTGGCCTGGACGCCGGCGGTCCAGATGAGGGTGTCGGCGGCGAACTCCTGCGCCGGGGACTTGTCCGGCATGTTGATGAGCTTGAGGGTGCCCTCAGCGCTGGCGAGCGAGGTGTTCAACAGGACCTCGATGCCGCGGCTGCGCAGGTGCTCAACGACCCAGTCAGCCTGCTCCGGGGTGACCTCGGGCATGATACGGCCCATGGCCTCGACGAGGACGAAGCGGACTTCCTCCTGCCGCACACGGTCGTTCGCCGCGACCGTCGCGCGCGCGAGGTCCTCGAGCTCCGTGAGGGTTTCGATGCCGGCGAATCCGCCGCCAACCACAACGAAGGTGAGCGCGGCCTGACGCTCGGCCGGGTCTGCGGCGGTCGAGGCGAACTCGATGCGCTCAAGGACCTGATTGCGGAGCGCGACGGCTTCCTCGATGGTCTTGTTGCCGATGCCCTTCTCGGCGAGGCCCGGAATCGGGAAGGTGCGCGTGATCGCTCCCGCTGCCATCACGATGTCCACGTACGGGATCTCGACCGTGCCCTCGTTGCCCGGGAGCAGGATCGTGGCCTTGCGGTTCGCGTGGTCGACCGAGACGAGTGAGCCCTGGATCACCTCTGCCTGCGGCAGGGTCCGACGCAGCGGGATCACCACGTGGCGGGCCTCGATGTTGCCGCCAGCGACCTCTGGGAGGAAGGGCTGGTAGGTCATGTACGGCATGGGGTCGACGACGGTGACGATGCCACCGGCCTGTGCGATCTTCTTCTGCAGCCCGAGGGCAACGTAAAGACCAACGTAACCACCGCCGGCGACGAGAACGCGCGGGCGGTCGACAAGATCAATGGTGGAAGGCATGCTCACTACTGTAGCAGTTTGTGAAAAGTTTCACTATCTTTTTCGGCGTCTCTTCTCCGAACGGCGAGGACGTGCCACGTGCCGCCCACGAGGATCACGAGAAGGAGGCCGCCGAAGCCCAGGACTACAACTGCGGGCCACGGCGATGAGCCCGCGGAAGCTACCGGCGCCGGGGGTGTCGCCTCCGCGAGCGGCGGCTCGGTCGACGGCGGCTGGGTCGGCGCGAGCGGGGTTGAGGGAGGAGCTGCGGCGTCCGGACGGTGGACGCGGATCCAGTCTGCGATCGAGCCGAGCGGGTTGACTTTCGTCTCCGGCACGTCGGCTGTGAGGGCGGCCTCGGCGTTGAGGATCCCGTAGCCGTAGATCGGGTCATGGCCGGGCGCGCCCGCATCCTTCGCCGTTGAGATGATGCGGTTGATGACCTGGTCCGCGCTCATCTGGGGCCACTTGGACCGAATGAGGGCAGCGACCCCGGCGACGATCGGAGCAGCCCCCGAGGATCCGGCCCACTGCGCGTACGTTCCGTCCGGCAGGTCACCGACTAGCTGTTCTGCGGGGGCAGATACTCCGATGCTCACGCCCTGCGACGAGGCGTCCACACTTGCGTGCTCCTGGCGGTCAAGGCCAGCCACGGTGAGGACGCCTGGGATGGTGGCCGGCGCGCCGACCTGGACGTTGCCGGCGCCCCTGTTTCCGGCCGCGGCCACGATGACTACATCCTTCTGCTCCGCGTACAGAAAGGCCGCATCCCAGCTCGGCGGCCAATCCGGCGAGGAACTGCCGAGGGACATGTTGATGACCTTCGCACCGTGATCCACCGCCCAGCGAACCGCGTCGGGGATCTGCTGCATGTCGGTGCGGCCCGAGGGGTTCACGGAGCCGAGCCAGGTCGAGACAGTCAGGAGCTTGGCCTCGGGGGCAACACCCACGACGCCGTCAGAACCAATCGCTCCCGAAGCGACCGGAGAACCGTCCGCGTTGTGGCCGCGACCAGCTAGGACCGAGGCGACGAGCGTCCCATGCACAGGTTCCGCACCGATGGGCTTCTGGCCATCCGGCTGCCCGCTCGCCGAGACGTCGGTCCCTCCCGAGATCGCGCCCTGGAGGTCCGGAATGTCGCCGTTGATTCCGCTGTCAATGACGGCAACGGTCGTTCCGGCGCCCTTCGACACGTTCCAGGCCTTGTCGATGCCGAACTCGGAAAGCCAGTACTCGCCGTCCCGCACGGTGTCTGCGCGGGCTGGGAGCGCGGGAGCGAGAACAGCTACAGCGACGAGCGCGAGGGACGTCAAAGCTGCGAGAAAGACGGCGAAGAGCTTCACCGCGGGGCGGGACGATCGGGGCAGAACTCGCATGCGTCAGCTCGCGGCGTCGCCCAGCGTGCTGAGCGCGATACCGTCGAGGATGTCGTGCTCGCTCGTGATCGCGGTCGCAATCCTGCCCTCGGTCAGCTCCGCCATCCGCTCGAGAATCCTCCGCCACACGAGAGCTCCGGCGCCGATGACGTCTGCGCGCCCTGGATGCATGTAGGGAAGGGCGATCCGCTGCTCACGGCTCATGCCGAGGAGCGACCCACAGGCCGCCTCGATCTGGGGAAGCGCGAGCTCTGAGCCGTGGATGCGTTCCGGCTGATACGAAGGCAGTGCAAGGGCGTGAGCGGTGATCGTCGTGATCGAACCCGCGACCCCGATCACGGCTGTTGCGGCGGCGAGGGGCACCTCGGCGAGTGCCTCCTCGATGCCGCGGTCGACGTCGTCCTGCGCCTCGGCGATCTCCGAACCCGTAGGTGGGTCGCTTCGGAGGTGCCGCTCGGTGAGGCGCACGCAGCCGATGTCGACCGAGCGCGCCGCGATGACGCCCTCGGCGTCTCCCAGGACGAACTCGGTGCTGCCGCCACCGAGGTCGACGACGAGGACCGGCTCGCCCGCTCGGAGAGGCAGGACGCTCGCCGCGCCCGCGAAGCTCAAGGACGCTTCCTCGCTCCCGGGGACCACCTCGGGCTCGACCCCAAGCCTGGACCGGATTCCCTCGACGAACTCGTCACGATTGCGCGCGTCCCGGGTCGCGCTGGTCGCTACAAAGCGAACCCGTTCCGCGCCGAGACCTTGAATGGTCGCGGCATAGTCCTCGACGGCCGCGAAGGTGCGCTCAAGCGCTTCCGGAGCGAGGAGGCCCGTCGCGTCGACCCCTTGTCCGAGGCGCACGATCCGCATCTCGCGGTGCACGTCGGTGAGTCGCACCGGAGTGTGGGCGGCGTCTTGCACGGGCGCGCCGCCGTGACGAGCGCCGTCTTGGGTGTCCGCCACCAGCAGACGGATGGAATTCGTGCCGCAATCGATCCCGGCGACTCTCATGCGTCCTCCCCCTCAGTTGATCCGGCCCCCGAACGGGGTTCCGGGGACCTGGCCTCCCCGGAACTGGCCTGCTCGCTGGCACGCTTCCGCACCGGCGCGGCTCGCCCCGTCATCGACGGGAGGCCTTGGGGACCGTGACGGCTGAGATCCCTGCTCGGAGCTGGGGACTCGCTATCCCAAGCGCCCGAGCAGTAGCAGCGGTCTGGAGTCCACCATTCGGCGATCCGCTCGATCGCCTCGTCGCCGAGCACGTTGATTCCGGAACCCATCGCGAGCGACTGGCCGACCAGAACGTGGAGACATTTGACCCGCTCCGGCATGCCGCCGGCCGAGACGCCGTCGATCTCGGGAACAGGCCCGGTCCCGGCCCGCTCACCAACGCGCCCGCGCTCGGCCAGATACGCCTCATGCGCGCCGCGGTAGGCAGCGGCCAGTTCGGGCTCCGCCGAGAGCCGCTCGTTCATCTCGTTCATGACGCCCGCCGCCTCAAGGCGCGAGACCGCCGACGTGACGACTGGATGGGTCAGATAGAAAGTGGTCGGGAACGGCGTCCCGTTCGAGAGCCGCGGGGCCGTGGCCGCGACGAGCGGATTGCCGCACACGCAGCGCGCCGGCACCTCGACCACGTCGCGCGCAGGGCGCCCGAGCTGGCGGCTGATGACCTCGAGGTCCTGCGGGGTCACAGCAGTCGGATCTGTCACGGTGTCCTTTCTGGGGCAGCCGGAGCAGGGGTCACTGGGTCGCGGCGCGGCGCACAGCGTCCCAGAGGGACTGCGTCCAAGGGACGTCCGAGGGAGACGAGCCCGAGGTGGCTGCGCTCGTCGCACTGCCCGAGGACGAGGACGTGCCAGCGTCTCCGAAGACCCAGTAGGAGGTCTCTCCGGGCATGACCATATTAATCCGGTCGCGCGCCTGCTGCTGCACATAGGCCGGATCCTGCCAGCGGGAGATCTCGTCCTTGAGGTTCGTCTGATCGGTCTGCTTGGCCGCGATGTCAGCTTGGATCGAGTGGATCTCGGCGCGCTGGCTGAAGAAGACACGGATGGTCGGGGCAAGCATGATCGTGACCGCGACAAGCACGAGGGCGAGCGCGAGGATGCGGCCCGAAAAGGCTCGCGCAGGCACAGGCTGCTGGTCGCGCGCCGCGGACCGCTGGGCCGCGGAGAGCCTGGGCGCGGAGGCGCGGGGCGTGGCGGCCCTGCTTGTGGATGCAGCTCGAGCGCGCGTGGCCGTCGTCGTCGTGCGGCCCGTGGCGGACGACGACGCCCGCTCACCGGCAGCCCTGTAGGGCGCCTCGTGGTGGTCGTCGCCCTTCGCAGCGGATGCCGGCGAGGCCGTCTGGGCGCCGGCGGCCCGGACGGACCGGGGCACCTGCGGGCGTCTCGTCGCCATGGAAATCCCTCCAGAAACGGCAGCGGCGGCTATGGTCTCGTTCAACCATAGCCGCCGCGACCTGCTGAGCCGGGGAGACCGGCCGGGGTTTAGGCCTTGAAACGCGGGAACGCGCTGCGCCCGGCGTAGCGGGCGGCGTCGTCGAGCTCTTCCTCGATCCGGAGGAGCTGGTTGTACTTCGCGACGCGCTCCGAACGGGCAGGGGCGCCGGTCTTGATCTGGCCTGCGTTCGTGGCGACAGCGATATCCGCGATCGTCGTGTCTTCCGTCTCGCCCGAACGGTGGGACGTGATGGTCGTGTAGCCCGCGCGCTGGGCGAGGGAGACGGCGTCGAGCGTCTCGGTGAGCGAACCGATCTGGTTCACCTTCACGAGCAACGAGTTCGCGGTCTTCGCATCGATGCCCTGCTGGAGTCGCTTCGGGTTGGTGACGAAGAGGTCGTCGCCCACGAGCTGGACCTTGTCTCCGATCGCGTCGGTGAGGGTCTTCCAGCCGTCCCAGTCATTCTCGTCGAGCGGATCCTCGATCGAGACGAGCGGGAAGTCACGGACGAGCTCCTCGTAGTAGGCGCTCATGTCCGCAGCCGAACGCGACTGGCCCTCGAACTGGTACGCACCGTCGTTGAAGAACTCGGAGGAGGCTACGTCAAGCGCGAGTGCAACATCCTTGCCGGGCTCGTAGCCGGCCTTCTTGATCGCCTCGGTGATGAGCTCGAGTGCGGCCCGGTTCGACGGGAGGTTCGGAGCGAACCCGCCCTCGTCGCCAAGGCCGGTCGCGAGGCCCTTCTCCTTCAGGACACCCTTGAGCGCGTGGTAGACCTCGACTCCCCAGCGCAGGCCTTCCGAGAACGTCTCGGCCCCGAGCGGGACGACCATGAATTCCTGGATGTCGACGTCCGAGTCGGCGTGGGAACCGCCGTTGAGGATGTTCATGAGCGGTACCGGGAGGACGTGCGCGTTCGGGCCGCCGAGGTACTTGTACAGCGGGAGGTTCGCGGAGTCCGCCGCGGCGTTGGCCACGGCAAGCGAGACGCCGAGGATCGCGTTCGCACCGAGGTTCGACTTGTTGGGCGTGCCGTCGAGATCGATCATCGCCTGATCGATCGCGCGCTGATCGGTTGCGTCGAAGCCCTGAAGGGCAGGGGCGATCTGATCCACAACAGCCTCGACGGCCTGCTGGACTCCCTTGCCGAGGTAGCGGCCCTTGTCGCCGTCGCGACGCTCCACCGCCTCGAACTCGCCGGTCGAAGCGCCCGAGGGAACCGCGGCGCGCCCGAGCGAGCCATCGCTCAGGAGGACCTCGACCTCGACCGTGGGGTTGCCGCGGGAGTCGAGGATCTCGCGGGCGTGGATGGCATCGATAAGGGCCATGGATGAACTCCTTGCAATGGTGAGCAATGGTGAACGGAGCGTTTGGGCACGCGAGAGTTACGCGTGGATGACCTCGGTGTCACCCACAGCCTAGTGGGCGCGCGGGACACGCGCGACACTGTGACTCCTCTAGCCACGGATGCGCTCCGCAATGGAGCCCGTTGCGGCCGCCCAAGCCGGATACACGGCGGCCACGACGCCTACGACGGCCCCGAGACCCGTCCCCAGTGCCACCAGCTCTGAGTTCAAGACTGCCGTCCAACCTTGAAGGAGGCAGTAGACGACGACGGCCCCCACCCCGAGCGCCGAACCCAGTAGGCCGCCGCCCAGCCCGAGCACGGCTCCTTCGAGCAGGAAGATCCTGGCGATCGAGAGGCGGCTCGCGCCGAGAGCCCGGCGCAGGGCGATCTCCGCAGAGCGGGACTGGACCGCGAGGTACATCGCGGAGGCAGCGCCGAGGCCCGAGAACAGCAGGAGGGCCCATGAGACCACGCGGACCAGATCAGCGAGATCGGCTGAGACTCCCCGGCGGAGCGAACGGAGGTCCGCCGTCAACGAGACCGTATACGCGCCCGGCTGCGCGGGGTTGAGGGCCAGCGGGATAGCCGAGCGCAGCGCAGCAGGGTAGCCGTCCTCGGTCCGCACGAGGAGAACCGGGCTCAGCCCTGCACGCCCGGCGAGCGATGCGAAGTTGACGACGACGGCGTCCCGGAGTCCCGGAGCGCGGCTCGCGCCCCGCAGTCCCCCGATGACGTCGATTCTGCGCCCGTCTATCCACACTTGTTGGCCGATGGCGTTGCTCTCCAGGCCGAGAGCTCTGGCCGCTCCCTCGCCGATGACGGCCGCCGGCCTCCCCTGCCGGGTGGCGGCGTCGAACGCCGCGAAGCTGCCGCGCCCTGAGGCCTCCGCGCCCTGCAAACCCAGCCAGTCGCCGTCGGCCGCCATGAGCTCTCCCCTGAACCGGGACTGACTTGGGACGCTCTGGGGCGGAAGGACAGTGACCGAATACTCCTGACTCGAGAGCGTGGCGTTCACGCCCGTGCCCCGCACTCCGTCGAGGCGGCCAAGCCTTTCGCGAATCTGGTCCATTGTGGCGAAGAACTCGTGCTCGAGCGTCGGTTCGCCTGCAGCAGTGACTGTGACCTCATCGAGCGCCGCGGCGGATATGCGCTGCGACACCTGAGCGGCGGCGCTCTCGCTCAGGCCGACTGAGGCCGTGAGCCCGGCGACACCCAGCGCAAACGCGAGGACAACCATTGCACTGCGGGCGATCCGGGACGTCGCGGACGAGAGCGCGTCAGAGATGTCATCGAGGGGGTCCCAGCGCGTGCTGCGCGGATTCTCCTGAGAGGCGGGAGCGACGGCCGCGCTCATGAGAGCCGGGGGCGCCTCGTCCTCGGATACCTCGCCGTCCACGATGCGGATCCGACGTCTGGCTGCCGCTGCAACCCGCTCGTCATGGGTCACGACGACGACGGTCGTCCCCTCTGCGTTGAGCTGCCTGAGCTGGCGGATGAGCTCTTCGCCGTTCCGGGAGTCGAGGTTCCCTGTGGGCTCGTCCGCCAACAGGATGGGTGCGCTCGTCGAGGCAGCACGCGCGAAGGCAAGCCGCTGCCTTTCCCCGCCCGAGAGGTGGCGGCCTCGCGTGGACCATCGATGGCCGAGCCCCACTCGGGCGAGTCCGCGGGCTACTGCCCTCGCCCGGTCCCGCCGTCGGATGCCTTGCACCCGGAGTCCGAGCGCCGCGTTCCGGGCGGTCGTCTCCTCGCGGAGGACGTGGGATTCCTGGAAGACGAAAGCGAAAGTCTCCTTGCGGAGTCTGCAGAGATCGCGTTCCCGCAGGCTCCCGACGGGGCACCCGTGCAGGAAATACTCCCCCTCATCAGCCCTATCCAGCGTTCCAATGATGTTCAGGAGCGTGGACTTGCCCGAGCCGGAGGCGCCGACGATCGCCACGAAGTCGCCGTCCTCGATATCGAGGTCGCAGCCCCGCAGGGCAACCGTGCCTTCGTCGAAGCTTTTGGCGACGCCGCGCAGGGAGATTGCAGGCCGGGAGATTGAGTCCGTCCGGAAAGCCGCCTGAGCCACACTCACCTGACAATGACCCTTGTTCCCACAGGAAGCTCGGGGCTCGCGTCGATGCTGGCCCACCCGCCTTCCTGGGCGAGGACCTTGACGGCCACATCCCGCGCGGACGGTGACGAGCCCGCGGCCCCCTGCTCGGCTTCGCGCGTGACGAACGTCCCCTCTGATCCCTGTCTGATGGCGCTCAACGGCACGGCGGGCCCACGCTTTCCCTGGCCGCTGACCGTCACGGAGACTGTGCTCGCCTCTTTGAGGGCGGCAGCGTCCTGGGCGGACAGCTCGACGCGGACATCATGGCCGGCACGCTGTTCCTTCGAGGCCTCGTTGCTCTGGAACGGCCCTATGGATGCAATGTTCCCGGCGAAACTGGCCCCTCCCGATCCTCTGACCGTCACGGCCGTTCCAACCTTCACCGAATCGGCTTCCGGCACCGTGAACCGCGAAGTGACCGCCTGCTGGCCCGCAGACAGGACGAACAGCGGCTTCCCCGGCTCGAGCCTCTGCCCGACGGCCGGGCCGACACGTACGGAACCCTCGCCCGCCCCAAAGGCGAAGTGATCTACAGCGATGTACGGTTTGCCCTCGCGCTCAGGCAGATTTTGCTTCTGGCCCTTGTACCAGAGGACTGCGGCCGTGACGGTGCGGGCGTCCATCGTGCCGGTAGCAGCCCCGCGCAGATAGCCCAGACGCAAGAGCAGCGTCTGGAACGCCGAGACATCGGGGCCGGTATCGCCCTGGCGCAGGTCACGGTAGAGCGGGACGTCCTCGGGCAGGAGGAAGACCGGAACGCCCGAGACCGTGGCCAAGAGGTCGCCGAACGCGACCGGATTGCCCTGGGCCTTTGCCACCGACGTGACAACCTGCCTCGCACCGCCCGAGGATCCCTCGAATCTGATCTCCCGAGTCGGCGCACCGCTCACATTCCCTTGGACGCTCAGGCTTGAGGTAACCACTCGTTCCTCGACGGCTGCTGTCACACGGACGGTCTCAGGGGCCTGCCGGAGCGTTAGGTCGTCCGGGGAACGAACGAGGGTGCCGAGCCAATAGCTGCACGCAATGCTCGCGACCACGAGGAAGACGAACACGGAAATGACGCCGGGCCGACCCCCAAAGGGAATGCGTCCAGGAGCGTCAGGGCTTCCCTCGGAGCTCCTCAACTCCCGAGAGCCACGCCTCTTACGCCCCATGCTCAGCCAGGACCTTGCGCGCTCTCGCCAGCGCGTCCTGCTTCGCCTTGGCCAACTCGGCGAGCTGGGCTTCTTTTGGGGCCATGAGCGCAGCTTGGTACTGCGCCTCAATATCGGACAACCGCTGCATCACCGAGTGCTTCTGCTTGCACCGCACGTCCTTGACTGCGTCGCGGATCTGCTGTTCCTTCGATGAGTTCCCCCGTGCCACACCCCATTCGCCGTTCGCGGGATCGAGTGTGAGGCCTTCGGCTTTGATGCATGCCAGCCATTGAGCGTTGACTTGCCGATACTCCGGATCGCGGTACGTGAGATCCGTGGCCTGCGAGGAAAGTTGCCCAACCACCGTGTTGGCAGTAGCCGCCCAACCCGGGGTCATCTCAGGAATCAGATCACCCGTTGACTCAAGCTCGGACCTGCACTCGCGAGAAGCTTCGACGGCGTCGCCAGGAGGCCCGTCTGGGCCGTAGCGGACACCAGAATCATAAATCCCGTCCGCTCTTTTGATCCGGACGGATTCCCAGCCATTGACTTCTGCGAGCTTCATCACCCATGGGCCATAGCGCCGATTTTCTCTTACCTCGAAGTCAGTGTGCCCTTCGAGAAGGGGTCGGCCCTGGGCCTTCACACACTGTTCAACGAGAAATGCATTGGCAGACGACACCACTTCCCACTCCTCGGGGGAGAAGACGTAATCGTCCAGAGGAAGACGGATGCTCGCCGTCCCCTCGTCCAGCGCTGCTTTTATGTGCGCGAAGGGCGAACGGTCGACTGGCGAAGGCGTCGCACTCCCAGCCGACGAACCTTCCTGTGGAAAACCGGCGCAGCCAGCTAGAAGAAGAGCCGAGGCTGCCGCCCCAACAACGATAGATCGTGTAAGAGGCACGGTTCAGTAAGCTTCGTCGTGGCTACTGATTTTGTCGTTCCAGCTGCCGCCTCCAGGAAAAGCCAGCGACGTCAGGTTGAAAGCTTGAAATTCTTTTGCATAGAACCTGCTTCCCCAGAACCCGGCATTCTCGTAGAACATCACATAGTGATACCTATCGTCGACCGTCTTACCGATCCGAAAAGTGCTCGCCTGATCATTCATCCAGCCGACATAGCCGTTACGGTATGGCGCACTGTACTTTGCCCCTCCGTAGTTGATGTCGGTCCAGAAGCAGACTCGGCCGTCGGCGCATCCGGAGTCGGCCGTGGCCGGCGCGAGACCCACTCCCCCGACAAGACCGGCCAGTACCGCCACAACCCCGGCAATTCGCATCTTCTTCATGACGTCCCCTCCCATGTCCGCGCCCAGCACCCTCTGCCAGTTCGCTTTTCTGAAAGTACAGCTCTGGAGGGGGGTTGCCAAGGTGAGTGATCCGATCAGTCACGCGAGAATGCGCCGAACAGCAGCCCGAAGGGCGCGCTCCGCGTCGAATCCGCGTGATCTCGCGGCTTGGACGATGTCCAGAAGCCGGTCGCCCAGCTCGTCTTCGGTCACAAACTCAGCTCGCGCAGACCCCCCACTGTCCGCAGGCGGAGGCTCGGCGCCGTCGAGGGCCCTGCGCCGCTCGGCTCGCCCGAGCGCCTTGTCTGCGAGCGCCAGGGCTGGGAGATGGCGAGGGAGGCCCTCGATTGCTTCGCCGTCTCGGGCTCGCGGCGGGAGGACGTCGTCCCGATCGGCGGCCGCCGCCCGCTCAGCTTTTTCGTCGCGCTTTGCCGCATCCCATGAGGCGATGATCTCCTCGACCGTCGCAGGAAAGCTCGGCTGCAGCCCGCCGTCGGCCGTGAAAACGTGCCGATTACGGCGAATCATCTTGGCCGTGAGAGCCTCGGCCACGGCGTCCAGATCGAAGGCTCCCCGCTCACGCGCAATCTCGGCGTGCAGCACTACCTGAAGCAAGACGTCAGCGAGCTCCCCCTTGAGCTCCTCCTCGGGCTGCCGATCCTCGATGGCCTCTACGAGCTCGTAGGACTCCTCGACGAGGTACTCGACGAGCGAGGCGTGTGTGAGCGCCGCCGTCCACAGGCAGTGCTCACGGAGGAGACGGACCACCTCCACAAGACGGTCGACGGCGACGCTCACCTTGGGAGGCCTTACTCGCCGAGGCTTCCGTAGGCCTCGTTGATGAACTCCACGAGGTCTTCCCTGTCCTCAAGCGGAAGGAATGCCGCCTCTGCCGCGTTGAGCGTGAGCTCGAGAAGGTCATCGAGGTCGTAGTCGAACGCCTCGACGAGCAATTCGAATTCGTCCGTGAGGGTCACGCCGCTCATGAGTCGGTTGTCCGTGTTCACGGTGACCTTGAACCCGAGCTCGTAGAGCATGTCGATCGGGTGGTCGAGGATGTCCTCGCCCCAAGGCGCGATGGCGCCGGTCTGAAGGTTCGATGACGGGCAGAGCTCGAGCGGGATCCCGCGGTCGCGGACCCAGGCCGCGAGTTCGCCGAGCGAGACGTCCAAGATCGGCACCCCGTCCTCGTCGACCTCGCCCGATTCCTCGACCGAGATGTCCTCGGCGATGCGGACACCATGGCCGAGGCGCAGCGCGCGGCCGTCGACAAGGGCGGACTGGATGCTCGCGAGCCCCGCCGCCTCGCCAGCGTGCACAGTCACGGGAAAGTTCCGGCGGGCAAGGTACGTGAAGGCGTCCGCGAAACGGGATGCCGGGAAACCGTCCTCGGCGCCGGCGATGTCAAAGCCGACAGCGCCATGCTCGCGATGCCGCACGGCGAGCTCTGCGATCTCCTGCGAACGGTCGGCGTGCCTCATGGCGGTGATGAGCTGGCCGACAGCGATGACGCGCCCTGACTCCTCGACCTTCGCGATGCCCTCCTCGATTCCCTCTTGCACGGCCTCTACAGCCTCATCGAGGGTGAGTCCGCGGGCGAGGTGCTGCTCAGGCGCCCATCGGACCTCGCCGTACACCACGCCGTCGTCCGCGAGATCCTCAACGAACTCGCGGGCGATGCGTCGCAGCGCTGACCCCGTCTGCATCACGGCAACCGTGTGGTCGAAGGTCTCGAGATAGCGCGGGAGCGAGCCGGAATCGGCGGACTCGCGGAACCACTGAGCCAGGGCCACGGGTTCGGTGGAGGGCAGCTCATGCCCGATCTCTGCGGCGAGCTCGATGATCGTGGCAGGCCGCAGGCCGCCGTCGAGATGGTCGTGGAGGGAGACCTTGGGAAGGGAACGAAGGTCGAAGGTCAGATCAGGGGCAGCATCGATGATCGGCTCAGTCACGGTCCAACTTTAGGGAAGGGCCACGGCGCGCACCAGCCGGGCCCTCGGCACCACCGCGGTGCGGGGCATAGTCATCCGTCGAAAGTCCGGCCTCTGGATGCTGACTGAGGTGCGAGCGACGCGCTGCCTCTGCGCGTGCCGCTGCCCGCTCCGCGTCCTTCGCGTCTCGCCAACGGTGGAGCATCGTGATCAGGTGATCGAGGATGACCCCGAGGATGAGCGCGAACACGACTGCGACGGCAGCGCTCCCAAGCGGGTTGTGGTGCAGCCACGGGAAGGAACTCGCCAGCAAGCCGACGCCCAGCGAGTACCCGACCCACGTCAGGCACGCGAACGCGTCCAGCCAGAAGAAGGTCCGATGACGGAATCGAGTCGAACCTGCCACGTAGTTGACCGCCACACGGCCCCATGGGATATAGCGCGCGGTGAAGATGAGGACTGCTCCGCGTTTATCGAGCTCGTGCCGCGCCCACGCGAAGACCTTCTGCACTCTCGGTCGGCGCATCCACCGCCAGCGATCGATTCCGATTCCGCGTCCGAGCATGTACGCAGTGTTGTCCCCGGCTATGGCCCCCACGAGCGCCGTCAGCCCGAGGATCCACAGATTGGGCTCGCCGCTGTGACGCCAGTAGGCTGCAAGTGCGACGATGAGCGTCTCGCTCGGAGCGATGACCGCAAAGCCGTCGATGAAGAAGAAGACGAGCAAGATCGGATAAATCCACCACTGCCCAGCAGCATGCAGAATCGCGTGATCCAGAACGTTCAGCATGCGATGGTGCTCCTTGTGCGGCGGGCTCATTTCAGTGTCGCACGCCCTTGAGCGTGCTGCCATCCGCTGGAGTTATTCCCTCCGCGTAGCCGCGCTGTCCCCTGGCGCCGCTAAGGTCGCCTTCAGCGTTTCACGCGACCCGGTCGATGACAAGCATCTGGGCCGGACGCGCCCCGGCGGGCGCGATCACGGCAGCGCCTTCGAGCGCTTGCTTCGCCCGCGCGAAGCGGTCCGGGCTGTCAGTGAGGAGCGTCATGAGGGGCTCGCCAGCGCGGACAAACGCGCCCGGCTTCGCGTGCAGCCGTACCCCCGCCGCCGCTTGCACAGTATCTTCCCTGCGCGCCCGGCCTGCACCGAGGCGCCACGCAGCCACTCCGACTTTGAGGGCGTCGAGTTCGACGAGAACTCCGTCTGCCGCGGCGTAGACAACATCGGATTCGCGCGCTACCGGAAGCACGGCATCCGGGTCGCCGCCTTGGGCTGCGATCATCCGCCGCCACACGTCCATCGCCCGGCCGTCGCGGAGCGCCTGGCCCGGGTCGGCGTCGTGCACCCCCGCGCACGCGAGCATCTCCTCGGCGAGGCGCACCGTGAGCTCGACGACGTCGTCCGGGCCTCCGCCCGCGAGCACCTCGACGGCCTCCTCGACCTCGATGGCATTGCCGACCGTGAGCCCGAGCGGCGTTGACATGTTGGTCAGGAGCGCGACCGTTTTGACTCCGGCGTCCAAGCCCAGGGCGACCATGGTCTCAGCGAGTTCCCGCGCCTGCGCCTCGTCCTTCATGAAGGCTCCCGAACCGACCTTGACATCCAGGACCAGTGATCCGGTGCCCTCGGCGATCTTCTTGCTCATGATGGACGAGGCGATGAGCGGAATTGATTCGACCGTTCCCGTGACGTCGCGGAGCGCGTAGAGCTTCTTGTCGGCCGGCACGAGGCCGCTGCCTGCAGCGCAGACGACGGCGCCCACCCCTTCGAGCTGAGCCATCAGCTCATCGTTGCTGAGGGTGGCACGCCACCCGGGGATCGACTCGAGCTTGTCGAGGGTCCCGCCTGTGTGGCCCAGCCCCCGGCCGGAAAGCTGGGGTACTGCGACCCCGAACACGGCCACAAGCGGGGCGAGGGGAAGCGTGATCTTGTCGCCGACTCCCCCGGTGGAATGCTTGTCCGCCGTGGGCCGGACTCCCCCTCCGGGTGCCCGCAGCGCCGAGAAGTCGAGGCGCTCCCCCGACGCTGTCATGGCCGCAGTCCAGCGCGCCGTCTCGCGGTGCGTCATCCCGTTGAGCAGGATCGCCATGGCGAGCGCGGACATCTGTTCCTCCGCGACGACCCCGCGGGTGTAGGCGTCGACGACCCATTCGATCTGATCGTCCGAGAGATCCTTGCGGTCCCGCTTGGTACGGATGACGTCGACGGCGTCGAAGGATTCCGTCGGGTTGCCCGGCTCAAATGCGTCGCTCACATTCCCTCCTCGGGCGCTTCCAGGTTTTCGGGCCCGAAGGCATCCGGGAGGATGTCTTCGATTGAACGGACACCGCGGGCAGTCATGAGCTGCATGCCGGGGGCGCGGAATTCATAGAGGAGCTGACGGCAGCGCCCGCAAGGCATGAGCGGCCTGCCTTCGCCGTCGACGCACGCGAAGGCGCGGATCCTTCCACCGCCGGTCATCTGGATCTGGCCGACGAGCGTGCACTCAGCGCAGAGGGTGAGCCCATAGGATGCATTCTCGACGTTGCATCCGCAGACCGTCCGCCCGTCGTCGAGCAGCGCCGCCGCGCCCACCGGAAAACGCGAGTACGGGGCATAGGCCTTCCGCATCGATGCGTGGGCAAGGGCGGCCAGCTCGTCCCAGTCGACAGCCTCAGCCTCTGACAGGCCCTCCAATGACTGCAAGGTCACAGATCCCGCACGCTGCGGAGCGCTGCGGCCGCGAGAACCCGAACGCCGCACGCAATAGCACCCTCGTTGACGATGAGGTCGCCGCGGTGGAGGTCATACTCCTCGCCGCCCGGCGTCGCGATGCCGAGGCGGAACATGGAACCCGGGATCTCGCCGAGGAACCAGGCAAAGTCCTCCCCGCCCATCGACTGTGGCGTCAGGACCACGGCAGCCTCCCCGAGCTCCGCCCGGGCAGCTGCCTCGATGAGCGCCGTCTCGTGCTCGGAGTTCACGACCGGCGGCACGCCCCGCGTGTGCTCGAGCCGCACATCTACCCCGTAGGGCGCGGCGACCTGCTGGACCACCTCGTCGAGGAGTTCGCCGGCGCTGTGCCACGCCTCGCGATCGAGGCAGCGCATGGTGCCTGCCATGTGGCCGACGGCGGGAATAGCGTTGGGCGCGGCTCCGGCAGCGATCTGGCCCCAGACCATCGAAACGCCGCTCCGGACGTCGACGCGCCGGGACAGGACGGCCGGGACGTTGATCGCGATCTGCGAGAGGGCGAACACGAGGTCCTCGGTCAGGTGGGGGCGCGAGGTATGTCCGCCCCGTCCGACGAGCTCAATCCTGATCGTGTCCGAGGCCGAGGTGATCGAACCGATCCGCGTCCCAATGCGTCCGACCTCGATCCTGGGATCGCAGTGCAGCGCCATAATGCGCGGAACGCCGGAGAGGACGCCTTGATCGATGCAGGCGAGGGCGCCCCCCGGCATCGTCTCCTCGGCCGGCTGGAAGATGACCCGCACCGTTGCGCCGAGCGGCTCCTCGCGATGCTTGTCCGCGAGCACGAGGGCGGCACCGAGGGCACACGTCGTGTGGACGTCGTGCCCGCACGCATGCGTGACGCCGTGGTTCAGCGAGGCGAACGAGAGACCCGTCTCTTCGATGATGGGAAGGGCGTCGATGTCGCCGCGAAGCGCCGTCGCGATGGGCCCCTCGCCGATGTCGACGACGACGCCGGTCCCCTCGAGGCGCCGCGGCTCAAGACCTGCTGCCTCAAGTCGGGCAACAATGCGGTCCGTCGTGCGGAATTCCTGAAAGCTCAATTCGGGGTGCGCATGAAGATCACGACGGAACGCGATGAGATCCGGGAGGAGATGATCGAGACGGGGGCCGACGAGAGGCGTCGGGTCGGCTTCCGTGGTGTAGTTGCGCACTCGTTCACTCTAGCGCCACGCTCTCTTCGCCCACGTTTCAGCGGCCGGCGCTGTCTCAACGCCCATCTCGGCGACCTAATACGCCGTCCGTCAAGGGGCTCAGCGCAAGGGGCTCAGAGGACGTCGGTGTCGCCGCTCGCCTTGAGAGCCGCTACGGCGCCCTTCACCTTCTGCGCGTGTTCCTTGGTCGTCACGAGAAGCGCGTCGGGCGTATCGACGATCACGACGTCCTGGATTCCGATGAGCGCAATGACGCGCTTCGTGTCGGAAACAACGATCCCGCTCGCGCCTTCAGTGAATACGCGCGCCCCCTCGCCCAGGACCGTGACGGCGTCGACTTCCCGAGCACTGTTGAGCCGGCCGATGGCGGCGAAGTCCCCGACGTCGTCCCAGCGGAAGGCTCCAGGCACGACGGCGACGTCCCCCGCGGCGGCGGCAGGCTCGGCGACGGCGTAGTCGATGGCAATCTTCGGAAGCGTCGGCCACACGCGCGCAGTGACCTCGTCCCTGGCCGGGGTGTCCCACGCGTCCGCGATTTCCGTAAGCCCGGCGTAGAGCTCGGGCTGGTTCGCCTCTAGATGCTCGAGCATGAGGGAGACTGGGGCGACGAACATGCCCGCGTTCCAGAGGTACTCCCCGGACGCGAGGTACTTCTCGGCGACTTCGAGACTGGGCTTCTCGACGAACTCGGCGACGGCGCGTGCGCTCGGCGCGCCCGCGACGTCGAGCGCCTCTCCTCCCCGGATGTACCCGAAGCCGGTCGAAGGGTGAGTTGGCTCGATGCCGATTGTCACGATCTTGCCGCGCTCCCCGGAGGCTGCCGTGTGAATGGCCTCAAGGACCGCTGCGCGGAAGACGGTGTCAGGGCTGATCACGTGATCCGCCGCGAAGGAACCCATGATCGTGGCTGGGTCACGGCGGTACAGGATCGCGGCAGCCAGGCCAATGGCGGCGCCCGAGTCCTTGGGCTCGCTTTCGAGCACTAGGTCAGCGGTGTCGAGTTCGGGGATCTGGTGGCACACCGCGGCGCGGTGGGCCTGGCCGGTCACCACGAGGAGGCGCCCGTTGGCGAGGGGCCTGAGCCTGTCGTACGTCGCACGGATGAGCGTGCTCCCCGACCCGGTGAGGTCGTGGAGGAACTTCGGCGCGGCCGCGCGCGAGAGGGGCCACAGCCGCGTGCCGACTCCGCCCGCCGGGATCACGGCGACAAAGCGGTCCAAGACGGCGTCGCGGTCTGCCGCACTCGCGGCCGGGAATTCAGTGCTCATCGCCCCTACTCTAATGGAGGCCACGCCACGGAGCAGGGGCCAGCGCGCCCTTGCACAACCCTGTCCCGGACCCTTGTGATTATCCCCACTCTCCTAGGCTCGGAGGGGGGAGCAAATTGAATAAGCTGAGAGCGAAGCCTAGATTTAGGCTGGAGCTCGACAGAGTACGCGTCCGCCAGCCGAGACGGGCGCCTTCTGCATCGGTGCCCTCGCCTCTTGGGTGAGCGCCCGCATCGGTGCTCGCAGGGAGGTTTATCAGTGCCGACAAAACCAGCTGGCACCCTGTACCGCGGCCGTGAAGGCATGTGGTCCTGGGTCGGGCACCGGATTACCGGTGTCGTGATCTTCTTCTTCTTGTTGGTGCATGTGCTGGACACCTCATTGGTGCGTGTGTCCCCTGACGCCTACAACGCCGTCATCGGCGAATACAAGAACCCGGTCATGGGGCTTGGCGAGACCGCGCTTGTCGCCGCCATCCTGTTCCATGCGTTCAACGGCCTGCGCATCATCGCCGTCGACTTCTGGAAGAGCGGTCCGAAGTACCAGCGGCAGATGCTGTGGACCGTCATCGTCGTATGGGCCGTTGTGTTCGTGGCCTTTGCCATCCGCCAACTCTCGATCGTGTTCGGAGGCTGAACGGCATGAGCACAACTCCTGACATTCGGTTCCCCCGCAGCACGTCCGAGACCGGCCGCGTCTCCCCCAAGTACACGCGCCACGGCAGCGGCGCCAAGGGCGGCTTCGAGATGGCTGCATGGCTCTTCATGCGCCTCTCGGGCATCGTGCTCGTCGTCCTCATCTTCGGCCACCTCTTCGTCAACCTCATGCTCGGCAACGGGGTGCACGCGATCGACTTCGGGTTCGTGGCCGGCAAGTGGGCCAGCCCGTTCTGGCAGTGGTGGGATCTGGCCATGCTGTGGCTCGCCATGCTGCACGGCACGAACGGCGTCCGCACGATCATCAACGACTACGCCGATCGCGACACTGTCCGCTTCTGGCTTCTCATCGTGCTGTTCGCCGCAGCTGCGGCGATCGTGATCCTCGGGACGCTCGTGATCTTCACGTTCAACCCGTGCCCCACCGTCAACGGAGTCCCGCTCCCAGGCTCCTTCTGCCCCAAGCCGTAGCAGGCATTTCAGGCGACGCCCTCGGCACGCGAGCGGCGTCTCAGTCTTGCGCGAGAGAGAGAAGCATCCAGTATGCAGGTCCACAAGTACGACGTGGTGATCGTCGGCGCCGGCGGTGCCGGGATGCGCGCGGCCATTGAGTCCGGCCAGCGCGCACGCACCGCGGTGCTGACCAAGCTGTACCCCACCCGCTCCCACACCGGCGCGGCCCAGGGCGGCATGTGTGCCGCCCTTGCCAACGTCGAGGAGGACAACTGGGAGTGGCACACCTTCGACACAGTCAAGGGCGGCGACTACCTGGTCGACCAGGATGCCGCGGAGGTCATGGCCAAGGAGGCGATCGACGCCGTCCTCGACCTTGAGAAGATGGGCCTCCCGTTCAACCGCACGCCCGAGGGCCGCATCGACCAGCGCCGCTTTGGTGGTCACACACGTGACCATGGCAAGGCTCCTGTTCGCCGTGCCTGCTACGCAGCCGACCGCACTGGCCACATGATCCTGCAGACGCTGTACCAAAACTGCGTCAAGCACAACGTCGAGTTCTACAACGAGTACTACGTCCTCGATCTCCTCGTCGTCGAAGATGACGCGGTTCGCGAGGACGGAACGCCGTACAAGCAGAAGCGCGTCGCTGGCGTCGTGAGCTACGACCTCGCGTCTGGGGAAATCCACGTGTTCCAGGCGAAGGCAATCGTCTTCGCTACCGGTGGTGCGGGCAAGGTCTTCAAGACCACGTCCAATGCGCACACCCTCACGGGCGATGGCATGGGCATCGCCTTCCGCCGCGGCATCCCGCTCGAAGACATGGAGTTCTTCCAGTTCCACCCGACGGGCCTCGCGGGCCTCGGCATCCTCCTGTCCGAGGCGGCTCGTGGCGAGGGCGCGATCCTGCGCAACTCCGAGGGCGAGCGCTTCATGGAACGCTACGCTCCGACCATCAAGGACCTCGCCCCGCGCGACATCGTGGCCCGCTCGATGGCCAACGAGGTGCGCGAGGGGCGCGGCGCCGGTCCGAACAAGGACTATGTGCTCCTCGACCTGACACACCTCGAGCCCGCGCACATCGACGCGAAGCTCCCGGACATCACGGAGTTCGCCCGCACGTACCTCGGAGTCGAGCCCTACACGGAGCCGGTTCCGGTCTACCCGACGGCGCACTACGCGATGGGCGGCGTCCCCACCAACATCAAGGGCGAGGTCCTCCAGGACAACGACACGATCATCCCTGGCCTCTATGCAGCCGGCGAGGTCGCGTGCGTTTCCGTGCACGGCTCGAACCGTCTTGGGACGAACTCGCTCCTCGACATCAACGTCTTCGGCAAGCGCTCCGGTATCAACGCGGCCGAGTACGCGAAGACGGCCGACTTCGTCGATCTCCCGGACAACCCGACCGCCGAGACGATCGCCATGCTCGACGTCGTCCGCTCCGGAACGGGGACCGAGAAGGTAGCGGCTATCCGCTCGGACCTTCAGGAGACGATGGACGCGAACATGCAGGTGTTCCGCACCGCTGACTCGATCACCACAGCCCTCGGGGATATCGAGAAGCTTCGCGAGCGCTACCGGAACATCAGCATCCAGGACAAGGGCAAGCGGTTCAACCTGGATCTCCTCGAGGCAGTCGAGCTCGGCTTCCTCCTGGACCTCGCCGAGGCTATGACTGTTGCTGCCCTCCACCGCAAGGAGTCTCGCGGTGGCCACTACCGCGAGGACTTCCCCGACCGCGACGATGCCAACTGGATGAAGCACACGATGCTCTACAAGGACCCCACGGCCGAGACCGAGGGCATCAAGGGCATCCGCTTCGGCACGAAACCGGTCATCTTCACCCGTTACGAGCCGATGGAGCGTAAGTACTGATGACCGCGTCAACTGCAGAGCCTGCTTCGAAGGTCGAGCTTCCCGCCAGCGTTGGCGGCGGGGGCGAGATTCCCACGTTCGACGTCACGCTCCGCGTACGCCGCTACAACCCAGAGGTCTCAGACGAGTCGCACTGGGACGAGTTCAAGCTCACGATGTACGGCACGGACCGCGTGCTCGACGCCCTCCACAAGGTCAAGTGGGAGCTCGACGGTTCGCTCTCGTTCCGTCGCTCGTGCGCGCATGGTGTCTGTGGCTCGGATGCAATGCGCATCAACGGCCGCAACCGCCTCGCGTGCAAAACGCTCCTCAAGGACCTCGACACGTCCAAGCCGATCACGGTCGAGCCCATCAAGGGCCTTCCGGTCGAAAAGGACCTCATCGTCGACATGGAGCCCTTCTTCCAGTCGTACCGCGAGATCATGCCGTTCCTCGTGGCGAAGGGCCACGCCCCGACGAAGGAGCGTCTGCAGTCCCCCGAGGACCGCGAGCGGTTCGACGACACGACCAAGTGCATCCTCTGTGCCGCCTGCACGTCCTCGTGCCCCGTGTTCTGGACGGACGGGCAGTACTTCGGCCCGGCGGCGATCGTGAATGCGCATCGCTTCATCTTCGATTCCCGTGACGACGCCGGGGACATGCGCCTTGAGATCCTCAACGACAAGGAAGGCGTGTGGCGCTGCCGCACGATCTTCAACTGCTCGGAGGCCTGCCCCCGCGGCATCCAGGTGACCAAGGCCATCTCCGAGGTCAAGCAGGCGGTCCTCGCCCGCCAGTTCTGAGACACCCCCACCCGCCGAACGCGGGAGTCTGGGAATGAGGGAGGGGCGCCACTGCCGCATCGGCAGTCGCGCCCCTCCCTGTCTATGCCGTCTGGCTGTCTATGCCGTCCGGCGCACGAAGAAGGCCACCCTCATTCGCTCGCTCGGCGTCGCAGGCCCCGCAGCCAATTCCCGATGCCGTGCTTCTGTGGCGCCTCAGGTGCCAGTGATGCGGTATCCGGGGCCACCGCGCGAACGGGTTCCGGCGGCACAACGGCGGCAGGGACGCTGGGAAGCCCTGGCGAGCCGGCGCCGTCGTGCGTCAACGGGCCGTGAGAACCCACGTTGACGGGCTGGCGGCGTTCAGCGGCCCGAAGCTCAGCCTCGACGTGGGCAAGCTGACGCCCGGGGTGGAACGAGGGGCGCGAGGAACCGAGCATTCCGGGCCGATGCCCGGCCATCGCGCTTGTGTCTGCCTCCCTGATTGCGGCCCACGAGCCGGACACGAGATAGACCTGGCTCACGAGGTTGAACCAGATAAGCAGCCCAATGATGATCGCGAAGGACGCGAGCAAAGGGTTCGCCCCGGCTCTGGCCAGGAGTTGGCTGCTGAAGAGCTGCAGGACCGTTGTGCCGGCCCCCGCAATGATCGTCGCCTCCAGCCATGCGCGACGCGAGAGGCGGAGACCCGCGGCGAGGCGGAACATGATGACGGCAGTGACCCAGTTGAGCAGCAGGGGCACAATGATTCCGATGAGCCAGCTGATGGGGGCGACGAGGGCCCTGGCGACGTGCAGAAGGTCCGCGATGAAGCCGATGGCACCCGTGAACAGGATGCTCACGCCGGACGTGAGAACGAGTGCCACTCCGAGGAGCAGCAGCGTCCCGGCGTCGTGGAGGCGTTGGAGGATCGCGTTCAGCTGGAGCGGCTGTTCTGCGAGGACACCGCGGAGGCCGTCGCGGACGCTGCTGATCCATCCCAACGACGTAAATATGGTCACAATTGCGCCGATGATGGCGGTGATGCCGAGACCTGAGGGGTTGAGGAGGGCATTGGGATCGGCGACTCCCTCATGGCCATTCACCTTGAGCAGCCCCGGTGCCGATTGGGCGACGAGCTGAACCGTCTTGTTGACCAGTTCTGGCTGACCGGCCAGTACGAGGCCCGCGATGGAAAAGCCCGTGGTCAACAGACCCAGGATCGAGAAGAACATGTTGAAGCCGATTCCGGCGCTCATGAGCGGCCCATGGCGCAGCCCGTAGAGCTGCATCGTCCGCACGGGGCGCAAGGTGTTCACCTTGGCGACGAGCCACTGGATCAGCGAGAGGAGCCGCTTGAACCCGCCACTGCCGTCGAGCTTCGCCCGGCCCCACGCCTGCCTCGCATGCAGCGCGTTCAGGCGCAGCTTCTCAAGGTCCGTGGGCGGCGTCGGACCTGCCTTCTGCCGATCAGGACCCGCGCGGCGCCGGCGTCTCCCCCCTGAAGTCGAGCTCTTCCCGTAATTGCCAGAAGCCATCGGAGTCGTGCTCATACAGCCCCATGCTAGCGACTGTGAAGGATGTGCTGTAGTTCTTCAACGCTTCCTCGGCCTCGTCGAGCCGCTCTGCGTCGACGTCGTGGGCCACTGTCACGTGCGGGTGGTAGGGGAAAGGAAGATCTCGCTCGAGCGGCCCTCGCTGCAGCTCGCAGTGAAGGCGCACGCACTCTTCGAAGCCCTCCGTCACTTCGAGGTAGACCACGTCGGAGACGGGCCGGAACGATCCGGTGCCGCGAAGGGTCACCCGAAACGGCACCTGGCGCGCCGCGACTGCGCGCACATGCTTGACGGCCGCGTTCCAGTCCTCGGTTTCCGTCGTCGTCACAAGAGTGATGTGGGCGGGAATGACGTCGGCAACGGGGTCCCCGAAAGACGCGCGCCATTTCCGCAGCTCCGCAGCGATGTCGTCTGGGAAGCCGAGGATGACGCCGACCAGGGGAACTTCCCCGCCCAGCGCTTGGGTCTGCCCTGCGAGTCGGCCCGTCATCGCCTCAGACGGAGGCAGCAGCCGGAGCCATGGCGGGCAGGAAACCCACCTTCCGATAGACGTCGGCGAGCGTCTCCGACGCAATCTCGCGAGCTTTGGAGGCTCCGACGGCGAGGAGGCGGTCCAGCTCAGCCGGGTCGCGGAGCAACTCCTCGGTGCGCGCCTTGATCGGCGCCACCGCGTCGACCACGATCTGGGCGACGTCGGCCTTGAGGTGCCCGTACATCTTGCCCTCATAGGAAGCCACGAGCTCGTCGATGCTCTGGCCCGTGATCGTCGAGCTGATGGTCAGGAGGTTTGAGACGCCGGGCTTGGCCTCCCGGTCGAAGCGGACCACGGTCTCGGTGTCAGTGACCGCGGACTTGATGCGCTTGGCGGTGACCTTCGGATCGTCGAGGATGTTGATGAGGCCGTTGGGCGACTCCGCCGACTTCGACATCTTGGCCGTCGGGTTCTGCAGGTCGTAGATCTTGGCGGCGACCGGCGGGATGAGCGGCTCCGGGACCACGAACGTCTCACCGAAGCGGGTATTGAAACGGTGCGCAAGAGTGCGCGCAAGCTCGAGATGCTGGCGCTGGTCCTCCCCCACCGGGACGCCGTACGGCTTGTAGAGGAGGATGTCGGCAGCCATCAGCATCGGGTACGTGAACAGGCCCGCGCTCGCGGCATCTTGGCCCTGACGGGCGGTCTTGTCCTTGAACTGCGTCATGCGAGACGCCTCGCCGAAGCCGGTGAGGCACATGAGGACCCACGCGAGCTGGGCGTGTTCCGGGACGTGCGACTGGACGAAGAGGGTCGACTTCTCGAGGTCGATGCCGCCCGCGAGGTATTGCGCGGCCGTGAGGCGCGTGCGGTGCAGCAGTTCGGCGGGATCCTGGGGGACCGTGATGGCGTGGAGATCCGGAATGAAGTAGAAGCAGTCGTATTGGTCTTGGAGCCTGACCCAGTTGACGAGAGCGCCGAGGTAGTTGCCGAGGTGCAGCGAGTCTCCAGAGGGCTGCATGCCAGAGACGAGACGCTGGCGGCCGGGAGCGGTCAAGGCTGGCGTGGAGTCAGTCGTCATGGTGAGTTGGTCTTCCGGTTCTAGAGCTTGTAGTCGATGACGAGCGGAGCATGGTCCGAGAAGCGTGTGTCCCACGCGGTTGCGCGGTCGACGACGGCGTTCCTCGCCGAGCCCGCCAGGCCAGGAGTGGCCATTTGGTAGTCGATGCGCCAGCCGGCGTCGTTGTCGAAGGCGCGCCCCCGCTGGGACCACCACGTGTACGGGCCGTCGATCTGGCCCGACAGCTCCCGATGCACGTCCTTCCACCCGATCTCGTCCCCAAAGAAACGGTCGAAGTAGGCCCGCTCCTCGGGCAGGAAGCCCGCGCGCTTCTGGTTCGCCTTCCAGTTGCGGATGTCCAAGGGCGTGTGCCCGACGTTGAGGTCGCCGACGACAAGCGCATGGTCGCTGCGCTCTGCGAGTTCGGGGAGTCGCTTGAGCATGACGTCGAGGAAGCGGTACTTGTCGACCTGCTTCGGGGTGTCTGCCTCGCCCGAATGCACGTAGGCGCTCACGACCGTGAGCTGCTTGCCGCCGTCGAGCGCGAAATCCGCCTCGACCCAGCGCCCAGCCGTCGCGAAGTAGTCGTCGCCGATGCCGACTCGTGTCGCCGTCGGCTCCGCGCGCGAAGCGATGGCTACCCCGGCGCGGCCCTTTGCGTCCGCCTCGGCGTGCAGGACATGCCACCCATCCAAGTAGCCGTTGACGACGTCGTCTGGGGCCCGCACCTCCTGAAGGCACAGGATGTCGAGATCGCGCGGCTCGAGCCACTCCGGCATGCCCTTTCGCCAGGCTGCGCGGAGTCCGTTGACGTTGACCGTTGCAATGCGCAACGCCCCGTCCTTCGACGCGTAGACAGGCGTAGTGATGGCAGCTTCGAGGGTCACCTTGCCACTCTACCCTTCGTCGACGACCGTCCCAGTGACCGGCTCCCCGCCGTCGGGGCGCAGCATCTCACGGGCATTCGCGGCCGTGATCTGGATCGTCTCGAGGGCCCGGGCGACCTGCTCGGAATCCTTGCCGAGGTTCTCGCGGACCACCCGCTCCTGCACCTGGATGATTTTGAAGGAGTGGTCGAGCTTGAGGTCGCGCGCGTCGTCGACCGTCCGTGCCTCACCCGCCATCTGGGGGCCAGCCATCGACGGCGCCCGGCCCCCGAGGCGGAGGGCAGCCTCCTCGAACTTCGCCTGCGCGCGACGGCCCGCGTTGCGGACCGAAACGAAGACGAAGACGGCGAACACCAGCCAAGCGAGGGAGATGACCGCGACGATCCAGCCGATGACCTCGTTCCGGTTCGCAGCGAAGAGCACCGCGACAAGGAATGCGAGGACGAGCACCGAGAGGCCGAGCGTGCCGATACGGATGCCCTGACGCGCGGAGGCAGGGTGTTGGGAGCCGAGAGACTGCATAGGAACCATTCTCCCAGACCGGCAAGGCACTCGGACCCCGCCCTTCCATCCAACCGTCACCTCCCGACGGTGCGCCCACGTTCAACCGTCACCTCCCGACGGTGCTCACACCTCGCCCACCGTCGTTACGTGACCAACGGACGACGGCGCGCACCGGCCCTTCCATCCAACCGTCACCTCCCGACGGTGCTCACACCTCGCCCACCGTCTTCACGTGACCAACAAACGACGGCGCACACCCGCCCTTCCATCCAACCGTCACCTCCCGACGGTGCTCACACCTCGCCCACCGTCTTCACGTGACCAACGGATGACGGCGCACACCCGCCCTTCCATCCAACCGTCACCTCCCGACGGTGCTCACACCTCACCCACCGTCGTTACGTGACCAACGGACGACGGCGCACGGTCGGGAGGTGACGGTTGGACGGAGGTTGGGTGGGGCTAGCGGAGGAAGAGGGCACGGAGTCGCCGCGTCGTAAAGGCGAGGCCCACGAGGATCATGACCAGGTAATAGAGCAGATGGACCAGGGTCAGGACGCTGAACGCGCCCGTGCTGATCTCGCGCATGAGTTCGACCCCATGCCACAGCGGGAGCGCCTCGACGACCCACTGGACCGGCTCCGGGTACACGCTGAGCGGGTAGAACGTGGCGGAGAAAAGGAACATGGGGAGCATGACGAACGTGATGACGTCCATCTGCTGGAACGTCTTCATGTAGCTTGTGATCGCCATCCCGAAGCTCGCGAAGCCGAACGCGACCGTGACCGCAGCCGGGACTAGCAGTAGCGCCCACGGAGTCGCAATGAGCCCCATGACCGCCATCACGCCGGTGAACCCGAGGGCGTACAGGAAGCCGCGGAACAGTGCCATGAAGATTTCGCCGACGGCAATGTCGAACGGCCCGAGCGACGTGTAGAGCATGCTCTGATACAGCTTCCCGAAGTGCATCTTGAAGAAGATGTTCCACGTCGAGTCGTAGATTGCCCCATTCATCGCGGAAACTGCGAGCAGCGCAGGAGCGATGTACGCCGCGTAGCTGATCGGCGCACCGCTTGGCCCCTGCACCGATCCGACGAGCCGCCCGAGGCCGATGCCCATGGAGAGCAGGTAGAACACCGGCTCGAAGAAGCCGGAGACGAGCACCACCCAGTTCTGGCTCTTGATGACCCGGAATCCCCGCTCGATCACTGCACGGGCGTTTCGGGAGTAGAGTGCGCTCAAAGGGCGCCGATCAGGCGCAAGGATGTAGTCGTCGTCGTGCAGGATGCTCATGCGTTCATTCGTCTCGCATAGTTGCGGCGCGCCCAGATCATGCCTATGACGCCGAGGGCCGCGAGATAGACGACGTGGACGGCGACGAGCCACAGCGGCTCAGTGAGCCCTATCGTCGCGAGGCGACCGAGCTGATTCCCATGCCATAGCGGGGAAATCCACCCGATCCACTGCATGGCCCGGGGCATCGTCTCGAGCGGGTAGAACGTGCCTGAGAAGAGGAAGAGCGGCATCACGATGAAGCGCTGGATCATGGAGAACTGGAAATTCTCCTTCTCGATCCGGGCGGCATACGCCATGAGCGGCGTTCCGAACGCCATTCCTGCGAGGACACCGATCGGGATGATGAGCCACGAGGTAGGGCTGACCGCTGCGCCGAACGCGAGCATGATGAGGAAGAACACGCTGCACTGCACGAGCAGCCGGACCCCGACCGCCATGACGTGGCCCGCGGCGAGCTGCCCAGGCACGAGTGGTGTGACGTGCGGGCCGTAGTAGATGCGGCGCCACTTGAAGCCGTCCATGACGGGAAACATCATCTCGTTCGCGCACGTCATGACCGAGCTCGAGACGAGCAGGGCTGGCGCGGCGAACGCAAGGTAGCCGACGCCGGCGAAGTGCGCTGTTGGGCTCCGATCGACGATCGACGCGAGTCCGACCCCCATAGAGAAGAGATAGAGGAGCGGATTGCCGACGCTCGTGACGATGATCGTCACTGCATAGGCGCGCATGCTGCGCAGCATGTGCTCCATGAAGTAGAACGACCCCCAGCGACGCGCCTTGGCCGCAGAGACTTCCGGGGCCTGAACTTCGAGGCGCTGGGCTGAGTCCTCAGTCAATGAGGGACCGCCCCGTCAGCCGCAGGAAGACATCCTCGAGGGACGCGCGCCGCACGAGCGAAGTCATGGGACGCAACCCCCTCGCTCGGATGACTTCGAGCGACTCCTCACCATTCTCGCTGTATACAAGCACCCGGTCCGGAAGCACTTCGATCCGGTCCCCCGTCCCGTCCAGCTGATCGGCAGCGGCCGCGTTCCGGTCGGTGCCGAACCGGACCTCGAGCACCTCTCTGCTCGAATGCTTCCGGATGAGCTCCGCAGGGGAGCCCTCGGCCATGATCTGGCCTTTGTCCACCACGATGAGGCGATCGCACAGCTGCTCCGCCTCGTCCATGTAGTGGGTAGTCAGGACGAGGGTCACACCCCTCTCCTTGAGCCGGAAGAGACGATCCCACAGGACGTGACGCGCCTGCGGGTCAAGCCCCGTCGTCGGCTCGTCCAAGAGGAGGATCTTCGGATCGTTGATGAGCGAACGGGCGATGGTGAGACGTCGCTTCATCCCACCGGACAGCGAGTCGACCCGGGCCTTCGCCTTATCCTCGAGCTGGGCGAATTCGAGGAGTTCGTCAGCACGCTGGGCGAGGTAGCTGCGCGAGAGCCCAAAATAACGGCCGTAGATGATGAGGTTGTCCCGGACACGGAGCTCTTCGTCGAGATTGTCCTGCTGGGGCACGACGCCCAGGTGCGCGCGGACCTCGGGGCCCTGCAGTTCGGGGTCGAGGCCCATGATGTCCAGCTGCCCGCTCGTGCGCTGGCTGACGCCGCCGATCATCCTCATTGTCGTAGACTTCCCGGCCCCGTTGGGCCCGAGGAGGCCGAATGACTCCCCCGCCGGAACGTCGAAGCTGATCCCGTCCACCGCGTTGACATCCCCGTATGCCTTCACGAGATTCCGCGCCGTGATGACCGGTTGCGCGGCGCGAACACTCGTCACCACCGCCCCCCCGGCAACGCCTCGTGCTTCATGCGACACTCACCGCACACTACTCGACATGCAGGGTCACCGGAAGGGATTCCGGCCACTTTCTGCAACGCATCTTTCAGAAAGTTTGCGGGGCCTTTTCGCCGCGAGACAGAATTGCGCCGTCACCTCTGCAGGGTTCAGACCCCGCAGAGATGACGGCGCAAGGAATCGGGCGAGCGGTCAGGAGGCCTGCGCGGCCTGGCGCTCGGCAGCTTGGCGCTCGGCAGCCTCGACGACGTTGGTCATGAGCAGGGCGACCGTCATGGGTCCCACTCCCCCGGGGTTCGGGGAAAGGTAGCCGGCCACTTCGGCAACTCGCGGATCGACGTCGCCGAACACCTTCGGCTTGCCGCCCTCGGGATCGTCCTCACGGGTCACCCCGACATCGAGCACGGCCGCTCCGGGCTTGACGTCCTCGGGCTTGACGATGTGCTTGACTCCCGCTGCGGCAACTATGACGTCGGCACGGCGAAGGTGCTCCGAGAGGTCCTGCGTCCCGGTGTGCGTGAGCGTGACGGTCGCGTTGATCGCGCGCCGGGTCAGCAGCAGCGGGATGGAGCGGCCGATCGTGACGCCGCGGCCCACGACCACGACGTGCTTGCCCTTGAGGTCGTAGTCATTGCGGAGCAAGAGCTCGATCACACCTCGCGGGGTGCACGGCAACGGGGTCTCGATCGGGTGGTTCACGTTCAGCACGAGCCGACCGAGGTTGGTCGGGTGCAACCCGTCCGCGTCCTTCGCCGGATCGATGCGCTCGAGGATCGCGTCCGTGTTGAGGTGCTTGGGCAGCGGGAGCTGGACGATGTAGCCGTGGCACGTCGGATCCGCGTTGAGCTCATCGATCAGCGCCTCAACCTGCTCCTGGCTGGAATCCGCAGGCAGCGACTTCTGGATCGAGTTCATCCCGATGGCGACAGACTGCTTGTGCTTCATGCCCACGTAGAGCTGCGAGGCCGGGTCCGCACCCACGAGCACGGTCGCGATGCCAGGGGTGATGCCCTTGGCCTTGAGCGCGGCGACCCGTTCGGTCAGTTCAGCCTTGATGGCCGCCGAGGCGGCCTTTCCGTCGAGGACTACAGCGCCAGTCGAAGCAGCGGACGTCATCGAAGCACTCACCACTCCTCGTGCCCCGGGTACAGCGGGAAATCATTCGCGAGCTTGTCGACACGAGCCTGCAGGGATTCGAGGTCGGCTCCGCCCTTGAGCGCGGTCGCGATGATGTCCCCGACCTCCGTGAACTCGTTGGCCCCGAAGCCGCGAGTCGCAAGCGCCGGAGTTCCGATGCGCAGGCCGGAGGTCACCATCGGTGGCCGCGGGTCGAACGGGACGGCGTTGCGGTTGACCGTGATGCCGACGGCGTGGAGCAGATCCTCGGCCTGCTGGCCGTCGAGCTCCGAGTTCCGGAGGTCGACGAGGACGAGGTGCACATCGGTACCGCCCGTGAGCACGGAAACGCCTGCTTCCGCGACATCCTGCTGGTTGAGGCGGTCAGCGATGATGCGCGCCCCCTCGAGCACGCGCTCCTGGCGCTCCTTGAACTCCGCCGAGCCCGCGATCTTGAAGGCGACGGCCTTCGCAGCGATCACGTGCATGAGCGGGCCGCCCTGCTGGCCGGGGAAGACGTTCGAGTTGAGCTTCTTGCCGAACTCCTGCTTCGCAAGGATCACGCCCGAACGGGGACCCGCGAGGGTCTTGTGGACGGTCGAGGTGACGACGTGCGAGTGCGGGACCGGGCTCGGGTGCAGGCCGGCCGCGACCAGGCCGGCGAAGTGGGCCATGTCGGTCCACAGGTAAGCGCCGACCTCGTCCGCGATCGAGCGGAATGCGGCGAAGTCGAGGTGGCGCGGGTACGCGGACCAGCCTGCAATGATGACCTGCGGACGCTCGGCGAGCGCCTGCTCACGCAGCTTGTCCATGTCGATCCGGAACGTGTCCTCCTCGACCTGGTACGCGGCGACCTGGTAGAGCTTCCCGGAGAAGTTCAGCTTCATGCCGTGCGTGAGGTGTCCGCCGTGCGCGAGGGAGAGGCCCAGGATCTTGTCGCCTGGATTGATGAGCGCGGAGAGGGCGGCGGCGTTGGCCTGCGCACCCGAGTGCGGCTGGACGTTCGCGAACTCGGCGTCGAACAGGGCCTTGACCCGGTCGATCGCGAGGTTCTCGGCGATGTCGACGTACTCGCAGCCGCCGTAGTAGCGGCGCCCCGGGTAACCCTCGGCGTACTTGTTCGTGAGGACAGACCCCTGCGCCTCCATGACGGCGCGGGGAGCGAAGTTCTCGGACGCGATCATCTCGAGCGTGCCACGCTGGCGCCCGAGCTCCTGGTCGAGGACGGCGGCGATCTCAGGATCGACGTCGGCGAGGGGAAGGTTGCTGACGGAGGACACGGTGGGATTCGCGGTGGTCACGGGATCTCCTGGATTTGGGCTCGGCGTGCTACTGGTCAGGCTACCGGCCGTTTCGCCCATGCCGGAACTGGATGGCGGGGCGTGACGGCGCAGCGTGCTCGACCCCCGGCCCAGGCGTACGACCCGCGGTGTCCCGTTCGCGCCGCCCTCCCGGGCTCGAATCCTTCGATGACGACGCACGTCGCTCCCCGGTGGTGATCCACCCAACGCCAGTCGCGACCAGGCCAGTCTACCCTGCGGAGCGTCCGGGAACAGAGGGAGCTCGGATCCGGTTGCAGTAGTGGTTGACGTGTCAATTTAGGAGCCGAATGGAAGCACTGAGAAGCCTCGTGATCGGTGCAGGGCAGGCTGGCTTGAGCGCCGCATACTGGCTGCAGCGCCGCGGGCTAGGGCCGTGGGACGACTATGTCGTATTGGACGCGAACGACGGCGCGGGAGGCGCATGGCGTCACCGCTGGGCGTCCCTCACGTTCGACGCCGCGCACGGCCTCCACCCCCTCCCCGGCCTCCCGCTCGAGGCGCCCGACCCCAACGAGCCGAGCTCCGCCGTCGTAAGCCGCTACTACGGCGAGTACGAGCGGACTTTCGGCCTCCCGATCCTCCGGCCGGCAAGGGTCACCTCGGTGACGAGGGCCGCGGACGACGACGGACCTCTCCTCGTGCGCGCGGTCGACGGGCGCGAGTGGCTGGCTGAGACGGTGATCAACGCGACGGGAACCTGGGATCGCCCGCACTGGCCGCACTACCCTGGGCAGGAGCTGTTCCGCGGACGGCAGCTGCACACCCACGACTTCGTTTCAGCGGAAGAGTTTCGGGGGCAACGGGTGCTGGTCGTCGGCGGTGGGACGTCAGCTCTGCAATTCCTCCTCCAACTCGACGCCGCCGGCGCAACGACGTTCTGGTCGACCCGCCGCGCCCCAGAGTTCCGGAAGGCGCCATTCGATGCTGACTGGGGCGTCGACGTCGAACGCCGAGTGAGCGAGCGCACGCGCGCCGGCCTCCCCCCTCTCAGTGTCGTCGCGGCGACGGGCCTACCGCTCACCGAGCAGTACCGCGATGGCATCGAGAGCGGGGTGCTTGTCTCGCTCGGGCCTCTCGCGCGCCTGACGTCGGGCGGCGCCGTGCTCGCGGACGGGAGGGAGCTCGAGCTCGATGCGATCCTTTGGGCCACCGGATTCCGGGCCTCGCTGGGGCACCTCTCGCCGCTCAGACTCCGGGAGCGCGGCGGCGGAGTGCTAATGGCCCACGACGGCGTGAGCGTCGTGCGCGAGCCGCGCCTCTTCCTCGTGGGGTACGGGGCGTCGGCCTCGACGATCGGTGCGACGCGGGCGGGCCGCGCCGCTGCCCTCGCGGCCCGCCAGCGGCTCGAGGCAGACCACCGGCCCGAAAACGCCCAAGCGGCGCGGAGCGCCTAACCTATACAGCGTGGTACCCAACTCGTTCATCGTGACGCTCTCCTGCCCCGACCGCCCCGGGATCGTGCACGCCGTCTCCGGAGCCCTGCTCGAAGCGGGCTGCAACATCTCGGAATCACGGCAGTACGAAAGCCGTGAAACCGGCACGTTCTTCATGCGGGTGACCGTCGCAACGTCCGCGCCGCGCGAGGAGCTCGAGGCCTCGCTCGCGCCGGTGGCCGAGGCGTTCGACATGAAGCTCGGCATCTTCACCGACGGCGAGCGCGTACGCACCCTCATCATGTGCTCGAAGGACGGCCGGACGCTCAACGATCTCCTCTTCCAGCAGCGCTCCGGTGCGCTGCCCATCGAAGTGCCCGTCATCGTGTCCAACCACACCGAGCTTGCGCCGATGGCGGAGTTCTACGGGATTCCGTTCGTGCACCTGCCCGTGACGTCCGCAACGAAGGCCGAGGCAGAGGCCAAGCTGCTCGCGCTTGTCGAGGAGCACGGGATCGAGCTTGTGGTTCTGGCGCGGTACATGCAGATCCTCTCGGACGACCTCTGCCGCGCGCTCGAGGGCCGAGCCATCAACATCCACCACTCGTTCCTCCCCTCGTTCAAAGGCGCCAAGCCGTACCACCAGGCGCATGCGCGGGGGGTCAAGATCATCGGAGCGACAGCGCACTACGTCACCGCCGATCTCGACGAAGGTCCGATCATCGAGCAAGAGGTCATCCGGGTGGACCACTCGAAGACCCCCGAGCAGTTCGTGCAGCTCGGCCGGGACGTCGAGGGCCGGACCCTGTGCCGTGCCGTCCAGTGGCACGCTGAGCATCGCGTGCTGCTTGACGGGACGCGCACCGTCGTCTTCGACTGACGGCCCTCCCTCCCTCCCTCCCTCCCTCCCTC
>NZ_JTDL01000128.1 GCF_000802235.1 Sinomonas humi | reverse complement strand
CCACGTACAAGATCGGCTACCTCATAGGGAGCCTCGCCTCCGGGTCCATCAACCGCACCCTTTCGAAAGCACTCATCCGTCTTGCCCCGGATGGGCTCGAATTCACGGAGATCCCTATCGGCAACCTGCCGCTCTACAGTTCCGACTACGACGCCGACTACCCGCCTGAAGGACGCTCCTTCAAGGAGGCGATCGAGAACTCGGACGGGATCCTAATCATCTCCCCCGAATACAACCGCTCGATCCCCGGAGTGCTCAAGAACGCGATCGACTGGGGTTCGCGGCCCTGGGGCACCAATTCCTTTGCCCGCAAGCCCACCGGAATCATCGGCGCCTCACCGGGCAACATCGGCACGGCCGTCATGCAGTCCTCGATGCGCGCCGTGCTGAGCTTCCTCGACGCTCCCCAGCTCAACTCCCCCGAGGCCTACGTCAAGTTCGACCGATCGGTCTTCGGCGATGACGGTTCGGTCTCCGACGAGCAGACGGAGAGCTTCCTGCGGCACTACATGGAGGAGTATGGGGCGTTCGTCGCGCGTGTCCTCGCCGCGGACGCGCCCGGGCACATCGGCGATCGCGAACCCTACGCGCACGCGTAACTGCCACGCCCCGGACGGCCGCTTCAGATGTGGCGCCTCGCAGCGCCCTGCGTCAAGGCGGCCGTCCGGGGTACCCCTTCGGTGTCCCTTTGCAACCCAGGCGGACCCACCGAAGGAGAACCCATGACTTTCGAACCTCGCACCGCCATCGTCACCGGCTCCGACTCCGGCATCGGCCAAGCGACGGCCATCGCCCTTGCAGCAGCGGGAATGGACGTGGGCATCACGTGGCACTCGGATGAGAAAGGCGCTCAAGAAACCGCGGACGAGGTCCGCAAGCTGGGGCGGAAGGCATACGTCGCCGAGCTGGACGTCGCTGATGCACCCGCCTGCGGTGCGGTCGTCGACGATCTCGTGTCACAGCTGGGCGGCCTCTCCGTCTTCGTCAACAACGCCGGAACGGGTGCCAACGAACCGTTCCTCGACATGGAGTACGACCGCTGGCGCCAGATCGTGGCAACCGATCTCGATGGAGCGTTCGTGTGCCTCCAGAGGGCCGCGCGGCACATGGTGCGGGCCGGCAACGGCGGCCGTCTCATCGCGGTGACGAGCGTGCACGAGCACCAGCCGCGCGTCGGTTCGTCTGCATACGACGCGGCAAAACACGGCCTTGGCGGCCTCATGAAGACGATCGCCCTCGAGCTCGGCGAGCATGGGATCACAGCGAACGCCGTCGCCCCCGGCGAAATCGCGACGCCGATGACGGGCCAAGAGGACAAGGACCCTCACGGCGTCGCCCGCCCCGGTGTGCCGCTCGGAAGGCCGGGGGACGCCCGCGAGGTGGCCGCGGTCATCGCCTTCCTTGCCTCGCCGGCGGCGAGCTACGTGACCGGCGCGTCCTGGGCTGTCGACGGCGGGATGCTGCAGATGGGGCCTCAGGGCGGCTCCCACATCACGAGCGACGAGTGGCGGAAGGGCTGAGCGGAGAAGTGCTGAGCGAGAAGTGCTGAGCGGAGAGGTGCTGAGCGAGAAGTCCAGGCTGGCCTAGGCCGCAACCGTAAGGAGGCGAGCGCTTCCGTCCGCCTCGCCCACGAGTCGGATTCGCTGGCTTCCGAAGGCGACCTCGCCACTCACGAGCAGAGCGAAGTAGCGCCCCAGCTGCTCCTCACGGGAGAGCGCCTGCAGATGTGCCCCGGCGTGCTCGAAGAAGGCCTCGGCCATGACGAGACCCGCAGCAGTGCGGTTGCGCAGCGCCGTCAGGAACACGTCGACGCGGCGGAACAGATCGGGCA
>NZ_JTDL01000127.1 GCF_000802235.1 Sinomonas humi | reverse complement strand
AGCCAGCGTAGACGGTACGGAAGTTCCCATGCAGGTCGTCCCACCGACCAGGGAACCTGCCGTCGGTCGCCCATTCCCAGCCGCTCCACGCCCACGGCTCCGGGCGGAAGCCGATGCGCCATACCCGGGCGTCTGCAGTGGCCGTTGCCAGTTGGTGTCCGAGGCCCACCCGTCAGCCTGCCGCAGCGAAAGCCCGGGCGGCGGCGAGGACCGCCTGCGCGGCCTCGTCGAGCTGGCCCTCGCGCAGCAGCCGCGCCGGCGGGACGTCGTCCAACTGGGGGTTCATGCCCTGGAACCATGCCTGGACCACCGCTCTGGAGTCGCGCTCGGCCAGCAACGCTGCGACATGGTAGGCATGGCGCAGCCGCATCATCACCTCGGCCGAGGGCCTCCGCTCGCCGTCGGCCCACTGGCGCACTGCGCGGGTCTCCTTCACGGAGCCGATGTATGCGACGAGCTTCGCGCCGAGGATGTCCCTGAGGTCCCGGACCAGCTCGGCCTCGGGAAGCCTGATGGAGTCCTGGTGCGCCTTCAGTCCCCCGCGGGCTCCTGCAACTGCTGTCATGCACCCATGCTCCCATCTGGGACCAACACGAATCAAGGCCTTAATCCCACCCCATATCACAGGCTGGGAACTGGCAGAGAGCTGTGTTGGAGTAGGACGAGTTGTCGTTGTTTTTCCTGGCCAGTTTCAGCTGGTCTACAAACGATGTCTGGCGGCGACGTATTGGCGTAGGCCGCGGCGGAGTCGGTGGCGTGGCGTTCGATGGTGGCGGGTGAATAGCCGAGCGGCGCGGGCGCTGAAAATGGCTCGGAGGCCCTGCCGCAGGCCCGGAGCTGAGGTGCCGGCCGGGGGAGGTCCCGCGGAAGACCCAGTTGCTGTTCGGGTGTGCCGCGGTCAGGCCGCGGCCCGAGTCGGTTGCGAGATGGCGTCAGGGGGCGTCGAGCGGGGCCGGGAGGCGATCTCGATGCCGCCGAGGCGGACGGTGACGAGCTCGTTGGCGACGGCGACGTCGTCCAGGCGAGGGCGGTAACGTGTTCGATCTGCTGGCCGAAGACGATGACGAGGATGGCCGCGGCGCGGTCCCGCGGCGACAGCAGATCGCCATGGAACCACCTGAATCGGTGCTTGCTGCGCAGGAACGTGTGCTCGCACCTGTTTCGACTCGTCCTACCCGTTCGCCGATAATCAGCATTATGTCAAGTAGAGGATGACATGTTCGCAGCAGATGCGAATACGCCAGCGCGGACGACTCCCCTCTATTAGCGCCGTGAGGGCGGCTCTCTCTGATGGGCGGGCTGCGGCTCCTCGAGGCTGCGGACCATCAGGCAGGCGTGGACGAATACGGCGCTGACCTGCGGTTTCTCTGCCGATTTGGCCGATATTCGCATTTCATGCGAGGCTTTCGCGTATTATGCGAACAACCGAGAGCGTCCCTGCGGGTGCCGTGCCGCTGGTGCTGCGCTCCGGCGCGGGGCTGCTGAACGAGGCCGAGACGGTGTGGACGGAGATGCTCCAGGGCTGGGCGGCCCAGCAGTTCGCCCGGAACCTCTCTGCGGGCACGGTCGAGGCCCGCCGCGGCACGGTGGTGCGCTTCCGGGAGTTCGCCGGGGCCTATCCGTGGGAGTGGACCGCGGGGACGGTGGATGAGTTCTTCCTCGAGCTGCGGGCCCTGAAGGGCGCGGCGCGCTCGACGGTGCTGGGCTATCAGAACGCGCTGCGGATGTTCCTGGAGTACTTGACGGACCCGGCCTACGGGTGGTGCAGGCAGTGCTGGGAGCGCTTCGGGGACCACCCTGCACAGGTCTTTCACGAGTGGAACACCGCCCGCCACGCCCAGGACGCGCTCGGCTCCCCGGGCAAGCGCCCGTACACACGGGACGAGCTCGAGGACCTCTTCGACTGCGCCGACGAGCGCGTGCTGCGGATCCGCCGCTCCGGGGCCAAGGGCTGGATACCCGCGTTCCGGACCGCGACCATCATGAAGGTCGCCTACGCGTGGGGGCTGCGCCGGAACGAGGTCCGCCGGCTCGACCTGGTCGACTTCGCCCCCAACCCCCAGGCCCGCCAGTTCGGGAATGCCGGGATCGTCTACGTCCGGCACGGGAAGGCCATGCGCGGCTCTCCCCCGAAGCGCCGCAGCGTCCTGACCCTGCCCGAGTTCGACTGGGCGGTCGAGTGTGTGAGGCAGTGGACCGAGGAGGTCCGTCCCCTCTACGCCCCGCCCCGCTCGACCGGGATGTGGCCGAGCGAACGCGGGAACGCGGCCATCGCCGCGGACTCGCTCAGCCGGGCCTTCAACGAGGTCAAGCGGGCCGCGGGCCTGGACGAGGACCTGGACTTCCACTCGCTGCGCCGCTCCTACGTCACCCACCTGGTCGAGATCGGCTACGACGCGTTCTTCATCCAGCAGCAGGTCGGCCACGAGCACGCCTCGACCACCTCCATCTACACTGGCCTCTCCCCCGACTACCGCGCCCGCGTCGTCAACGGCGCGATCAGCCGCATGGCCGGGGAAGCCATGGCCGCGAACAAGGAGCCCGCACTGTGAAGCGTCACGTCGAATACGCCTGGCGGCTGCGCGAGCTGATGGCAGCACGCGAGATGAACAACATCTCCGACCTCATCCCCCACCTCGAGGACCGCGGCGTGGCCCTGTCCGCCTCGCAGATCTACCGGCTGATCGGCGGCAAGCCCGAGCGGATGAACCTCGCACTCCTGGGTGCGCTGCTGGACGCACTCGACTGCACCTTCGAAGAGCTCTGCCCCACCACCGTCGTCGCCGTCCCCGCCCGCGAACGCCTCACCGGCACCGAGGCCAGCACCGCCAAGAAGGACGCCGTCCGACCGGTGAGGGCCCGGATCCACCGACCCGAATGAGCCCACCGCCTGCAGCCTGCGCCCGCTGCGACCGCACCGGCGTCAAGTTCGCCACCACCTGGCCCGAGGGGCGCATCTGCCGCCGCTGCTACCAGCGGGCAACCCGGATCCACGGAACCTGCCCGGCCTGCTCCCAGCCCCGCCTCCTCCCCGGCCTCATCGACGCCGAACCGACCTGCACGGACTGCGCCGGCATCCCCAAGGACTTCCACTGCACCCGCTGCGGCCGAGAGGACGAACCGGTCCGGACAGGGCTCTGCGCCCACTGCTGCCTCGCCGACGACCTGGCCCTCCTGCTCGATGACGGCACCGGGAGCATCGCAGCACCCCTGCGTCCCCTGTTCGCGGCCCTGACCACCCAGAAGCACGCCCGCAGCGCGAGAGCGTGGCTCACCGTCAACCGGCACGCCGAACAGCTCCTGCGGGACATCGCCCAACGCCGGGCACCGCTCGCCCACGAGACCTTCCGGGACCACCCGGTGCCCCAGAAGGTCGCCTTCCTGCGCGAGCTCTGCCTCGAGCACGGGCTCCTTGGGCGCGTGAACCTGGACATCGAACGCTTCCAGGACTGGCTGGAATCCAAGGCCGAGGCCCTCCCTGCCGCCGACGCCCGGCTCATACGGCAGTACGCCCGCTGGGTCCACCTGAACCGCATGCGCCACCTCGAGCGCCGCGGCGAACTCAAGAAGGGCACCTTCCTGGCCGCCAAGCAGTCCACCACCATGGCCATCGGATTCCTCAACCATCTCGTCACACGCGGAACAATGCCCCGGGACTGCAGCCAGGCCGACGTCGACGATTGGCTCGCCACCGGCCCCACGACCCGCAGCATCGCCCGCACTTTTGTCCGCTGGGCCGTCGAGCACGGACACATTCCATCCGTGGAGTTCCCCTACCGCACGGCCCAGACCACCCCGGTCATCGGCCAGCAGCAGCGCCTCGATCACATCCGCGCCCTCACCGATCCGACCGCTCCCATCACGGCAGCCGACCGCACGATCGCGCTCTTCCTGCTGCTCTACGCCCAGCCGCTCACCCGCATCTCCCGTATGACATTGGACCAGGTCGAGGCCATCGAGGACACGATCCTTGTCTCCTTCAGCGGTGACCGGCTCGAGATCCCGCCGCCGTTCGACGGCGTCGTCCGCGCCCATCTGGACGCCCTGCCCAACGCCAACACCTCATCCCACCGCGGGCAGGCCTGGCTCTTCCCCGGCGCCCAGCCAGGGCAGCACATGCACCAGACTTCGATTATGGACCGGCTCCGCGAGCTCGGGATCGACCTCCTCGGCGCCCGCAACGCCGCGCTCCGCGCACTCGTGCTCGAAATGCCGGCCCCCGTCGTCGCCGGCGCCTTCGACTACAGCTACACCGTCACCGACCGCCACCGCCGCGATGCGGGCGCCACGTTCACTGACTACGTCACGCACAGATAGACGGCCAGTCCCGGGAGAAAGCGCCCGCCACAGCGGCATTTCCGCGAATACGCCGGTCCCGAATACGACAGGCCAGCACCAAAAGATGAGATGGATGCCCCCAAGTCCCCTCTTGATACCTAGAACTGCCATGCCTAGAATTCCTAGGTATGGCCCATGATCGGATCAAGGGGAACCTCGACCTCCTGCTGCTCGCTGCCCTCGCCGCTGGCCCGGCGCACGGCTACGAGCTCGCGGCGAGCATCCGAGAACGCAGCGACGGCGAGTTCGTTCTAGCCGAGGGCACGGTCTATCCGGCGCTGCATGGGCTTGAATCGCGCGGTCTGATCACGAGCTCGTGGCATGTGGTCGGCGGTCGGCGACGCCGTGTCTATGAGCTCAGCGGCGCCGGGCGCGACGCCCGGGATCGGCAAGCCGCCGACTGGCGGCGTTTCGCCAGCGGCATGAATCGAGTGTTGGGAGCATCCTCATGACCAGCGACCGCATTGACACCTATCTCGACGACATGCTCGACCGCCTTGAGGGCACGCCGGCAGAACGTCGCCGGATGCTCAGCGAGGCGGAGGCGCACTTGCGCGACTCCGCCGACGCGTTCGAGCGCGGCGGCATGGACGCCGACGCAGCGCAATCTGCAGCCATCGCGGCCTTCGGTGACGCGCCGACGATTGCGAGGGTGTCCAACCGCCGCAAGCCTGCCGCGCTGCTGGCCGCGTTCGTGCGCGCAGCGGCGCAGCTCGGTGTGTACGGTTTCGCCGCGATCGGTGTGGCCGCGCTTCTCGCGCGCGGCCTAGCGCTCGTGACGTCAGTCCAGTGGGTCTATGGGGCGCCGACTGGCTACCAGTTCACCCCGGCGCAGTGCGCACACTGGCTCGCGGTCCAGCCGGGCGCGAGCAACTGTCACACCGCTGCCGCAATGGAGAGCTCCGACGATTCCTTCCTCTTCGTTCTTGCGGCCGCGATCATCGGCCTGGTAGTCGCCGGCGTCATCCTCGCCATGTTGCGGTTGGCGCGGCGATATCCCCTCGGGACCGCATCTCGCCTGCCTCGCAATGTCGTCGCCGCAATCGGAGCGACGGCGTTCCTCGGCGCCGGGGCCGCTCTCGTCGCGGCCGGCGCAGCCAACGGCATTGCTCGTGGAGTGTGGGGGCAGGGCGTGCTCTACACCGATGGCGTGGTGGCGCTGATCTTCGGCGTCGTCTTCCTCATCCGTTTCCTCCGGACCATACGCCCCGTCTCTGCAGCTGCTGCGTGACTATTTCGACAACGGGCGGTCAGCTCAACTGGGCTGACTCCCCTCCCCTACAGATCCCAGAGACACGCGGGACGTGTTGTACGGCGCCTCGTTCGGCCTGCTCGACATCCACGAAGTCCAAAGAGGTCCGGGTATAGGCCACGCTGATCAGCGCCAGACGTCGGTTATGGGCTGAGTGTCTGCAGCTTGGCCTAGTGCGGGCAACCCGTAGGCCGCCTCGACGGTGCGCAGGACTCGGTAGTGGGTGATCGGCTCGCTGTACTGCCCTGGCTTCACCTGAGCACCTTCGAAGATCGTCGCGATGTGATTGCCTGCCGTATCCTCGTCCTCGTCCCACGTGACGACGAGCAGGCTGTTGTGCGCTTTGGCCCATTGCGCATACCCGTCGAGGTTGTCCTTCATCCAGGTGTCTGCGGCGGCGACCGTGCCGTCATGCATGTCGTCGGCAACGTTGGGGATCACGATCGAAACGGTAGGCAGGCTGTTGTAGTCCTGCGGAAAACTGCTGAAGGGTAGGCTTGCGGATGCCGGGACGGATGGAAAATTCGTCCAAGGGGCATGCCGACGGGCGTATTCGCCGGATGTGCAGCCGGAGTAGCCGGTTTCCGGGAGGCCTTCCGAGTAGCCGGCGAAGGTGTCGCCGGCAGCCGCCAGTTGCGCGCCGAGATTGCCAGCCGTGAAGGTGTGCGGACAAGAGTCGTCCGTGACCCCCTGAGTAGAGCCCGAAAAGAGGGCGAGATAGTTCGGTTCACTCGGATGTGCGACGCCAGCGGAATTGGTGAAGAGGGCACCCTGAGTTGCGAGTGAATTCAGGTACGGGGCGGCCGGATTGCCGATGATGTTGCCGAAGGAATGATTCTCCTCGACCACGATCACCACGTGGGACGGTCGAGGCACCGAACCGGAAGCCTGGAGCTGGCTCGGGTCCGTCGAGGATGCCCCGGCTGCTCGGGTGAGACTGGGACTTTCGCCAGACGACGGCGCGGACGTTCCTGCTGAGGAGGTGGGCGCCGCTCCCCCGCCGCTGCTCGTGCACGCGGTCAGCACGCAGCTGGCCAGCATTGCCGACAGCACCGCGGAGGCGATTCTCATAGGTGCCATTTGACCACTGTCGACGTAGACGCTGGGAAAGTCTCGGTTGGGCTGCTGGGAAATCGCTGTGAAGGGAGATCGGCGAACTGCTTTGTCCAATGAGTAGTGGGCAGGTAGCCCGGAGCATTTGGGACTGGAAATTCGAGTACCGGTTCGTGTAGCGGATGCTATGCCGCTGTGTCAAATTGGCCAGACAGATGCAGCTGCGGCCCTGCTCTAAGGCCCAGTTCGCGGCACGGGGCGGAGTGGGGTGCAAAGGATGACCACAAGACAGAAGCCATGGGTTGTTGGCCTCGGAAGGGTCGGGTCGGCGACCGGCCGCGACTTCCGGATCACACTGCCTCCGGCCGTCCTTTCAAGTGCGGTAGGTCAAGTACGAGTTGGAGGCGTGTGGTGAAAAGAATTGGCGTACTGGGGGCTGCGGTCACTTTGGCGTTGCCCTTGATGGGGGGCGTGTCGTTCCTGGCCGTGCCGGCGTATGCGGCGGTGACGTGTCAGCCGGGGACGAGCGCGCCGAGCGACAGCTTCCCGGGCACGGTGGTGACGGCGGACAACTTCGAGTCCGGAAGTCTGTCGAAGTACTCCGTGCAGGCCACGGGTGCGGCGACGGTGTCGGTTTCCTCGGCCTTCGCGCAGGACGGCGCGTGCTCGGCGTATATACACGTGCCTTCAGATGCGACTTCGGTTGGGAATTTCTCCACCCCGCTGCCCTCGGGGACCAAGGAGGTCTATGCCGACGGCTGGTTCAACATCACGCAAGGTGGGGCATCGGGCAATAACGTGCCGTACTTCCGCTTCTTCTCGGGCACCACTCGCTTCGTCGACGTCTATCGGGACAACACCACGGGCAAGCTCTGGCTGCGCTCCCTTCAACCGGACGGTGTGACATACACCTACGCTGCTCTAGGAACCGCCGCTGTTGCTTTGAGCACCTGGCATCACGTGGCGATGCACGTGATTCCGAATGGGGCCACGACGACCGTGGAGGTCTGGATCGACGGCGCCCTCCTGTACTCGAGCGCGACGGTGAACACCTCGGCCACGTCGGTGACGAGTGTGATGAACGGCGCTGAGCATGTCAGCCAAGCGGAGGATACGTATATTGACGATCTGATCGTCAAGAGTGTCGGGGCGAGCACGCCGGCGGCGCCGGTGGCCTCGTTCACGGCGTCTGCGACGACGGGGACGGCGCCGTTGGCGGTGTCGTTCACGGACACGTCCACGGGGTCGCCGACGTCGTGGTCGTGGGACTTCGGTGACGGGTCGACGTCGACGGCCCAGAATCCGGCCCATACCTACAGTGCGGCGGG
>NZ_JTDL01000126.1 GCF_000802235.1 Sinomonas humi | reverse complement strand
GGGTGATGTGGGGTCGGAAGGGGCCGGGGAAGGCCTCGTCCGGGACGCCCAGGAGCCGGTGCACGAGCGCGTCGGCGCGCAGCTGGGACAGGGTCCGTTCCTCCGCCGCCGCAACGGACGCCGAGGACCCCGCCGCCCCGACGCCGGCGCCCGCGGCATCGGCGGGACCGCAACCGCCGCCGGCATCGCCGGGGCGGGGTTTGCCGGGGGTTGGGGGGAGGTGGCTGCGGGCGGTGCGGGCGTCGGCGTCGAGGCCCTGGTAGAGGGCCAGGCCTGCCTCGGCGGGCAGGAACGCGGTCAGGGTGCACATCCCGTCCGGCTCGGGGGCGAACCACACGCCCCGGTCCCGGGCCGCGGCCTCCTTCCGGGACCCGATGCTCCGGGTGCTCCCGCTCCCGCAGCTGCCGCAGGGCAGAGCGCAGCTCCGCCGGGGTCCGGCGCCTGCCCGTGCGGGTCACCGCCCGGTCCAGGCCCCTGTCAAGCCCCGGGTTTGATGGAGGCCTCTTCAGTTGGTTTTCGTGAATTCTCGTTCAGTGGTCGACCGCGCGTGGGCTGATTCGTGTTCGGCGGGTGGGACGTAGCCGAGCTCGCCGTGCAGGCGCCGGTGGTTGTACCAGTCGACCCATTCGGCGACGGCTACCTCGAGGTGGTTGATGTCGCGCCAGGGGCCACGGTTGCGGACCAGCTCGGCCTTGAACAGGGAGTTCAGCGCCTCGGCCATGGCGTTGTCGTACGAGTCGCCGCGCGAGCCGACGGAGGCGACGGCCTCGGCCTCGGCGAGGCGCTCTGTGTAGCGGATCGCCCGGTACTGGACGCCGCGGTCGGAATGGTGGACGAGGCCGGCCAGGTCGGCCCCGTCCCTGGTCCGGACCCAGATGCCCATCTGCAGGGCGTCCAGGGCGAGCTCGGTGTAGAGGCTGGTGGCGACCTGCCAGCCCACGATCCTGCGGGAGAAGACGTCCATGACGAACGCGGCGTAGACCCAGCCTGCGAAGGTGCGCACGTAGGTGATGTCCGCGACCCAGAGCCTGTTCGGGGCCTCTGCGGTGAACCTCCCCTCGACCAGGTCCTCGGGGCGGGCCGCCTCCGGGGCTGGGCGCGTGGTCCGCGGGCCCTTGGCGCGGCTGATCCCGCGCAGGCCCTCCGCGCGCATGAGCCGCTCGACGGTGCAGCGGGCCACCGCCACGCCCTCGCGCCTGAGTGCGGCGTGGACCTTGCGGGCCCCGTAGACGCCGTAGTTCTCCCGGTGCAGGGCCCGGATCCGCCCGGCCAGCTCGGCGTCCCGCAGGGCGCGGTCGGAGGGCTGGCGGGCGCGGCGGGCGTAATAGGTGCTCGGGGCGATCTGCAGGACGCGGCAGATCGGCTCGACCCCGTGCTCGCCTCGGTGCTCCTCGATGAAGGCGCACATCACCTCGAGGGGCGGTCGAGCTCCGCCGCGAAGAAAGCCGAGGCCTGCTTCAGGATCGCGTTCGCCCGGCGCAGCTCGCGGTTCTCCCGCTCAAGCTCGGCGATCCGGGCAGCGTCCGTGCTGGTCGTCCCGGGCCTCAGGCCCTCGTCGACCTCCGTCTCGCGGACCCAGGTCCGCAGCGCCTCGGGATGAACCCCCAGCTGCTCTCCGATCCGCTTGTACGCCCCGACCCGGGTCGCAGGATCCGCTCTGGCCTCCAGCGCCAGACGTGTGGCGCGCTCCCTCAGCTCGGCAGGGTACCTCCGCGGCGTCGACATGGAATCAATCCTCCCGGGTCATCGATCCCTCCATCAAACCCGAGGCGGTTCACCCGGCGGGCGAACCCGGCCGCGTCCCCGGGCGGCAGGGTCCGGGCCTGGTCCACGATCACCCGGGCGTGCTGGTGGCCGATCCGCCCGGCCCTGAGGGCCTCCAGGACCTCCCGGTGGGTCCCGGCGAGCTCGCCCGCCTCGTTCACCAGCCGCGCCGCGGCCGCCTCCGAGACCCCGGTCGCGGTCGCGGCCTCGGCCACCGCCAGGGC
>NZ_JTDL01000125.1 GCF_000802235.1 Sinomonas humi | reverse complement strand
CAGGGTGTGGTAGGCGCCGACAGGGCGTTCGGTCGTGAGCGCTTGGGCGTAGAGGCCAAGAAGGTGATGTGGTGTCGGGTTGCCGGCACGGTTCCAAGCATGGACGACATCTTCGGTGTCCCACATGGCCCCGCCCTCCTAGATCTTGCGATGGCGGTCGGTCGGGGAGCTGCGTCCCGTCCCGTTCCATTCTTAACTATAAACATCTGAGGTCACATGTCAAGTGCCTTATGCCTATAATGGTGGAAAGAAGCGCACCGACTATGCAAGGCTTGAGGAGGCTCGGCCCATGAGCAGCTGGAGGGAACAGCTCGCATTCGCTCCGTTGGAGATCGCAGAGCGTGGGGAGGAGATCGGAGAGAGGCTCCGCCACGCGATCGAGCTCGGCGTTCTCGAGGACGGCACGCAGCTGCCCAGCGAGAGCGATCTGGCCGGCATGATGCGAGTCTCCACCCAGACGCTCCGCACCGCATTGGCCGAGCTCCGCCATCTCGGACTGGTGGAAACGCGGCGCGGCCGCGGCGGGGGCAGCTTCGTCAAGGCGAACAACGGGGACTCCCTTAGGGTGCGGACGGAGACCCTTGCCTCGTACTCTCTCGAAGACCTGCGCGACCTGCGCGAGTACCGGGCAGCCCTGACCGGGTCCGCAGCCGCAGCCGCAGCCGAGAGGTCTCAGCAGATCCCGCTCGGGCGACTCGAGTCGCTGGCCGGGATAGTCGAGACCGCCGGCCAGCCTGCAGACATGATGAGAGCAGACATCAGATTCCACATCGAACTCGCGGCGGCCGCCCGATCCGTCCGCCTCACCCGTCAGGAATTGGCGCTCCAGGCAGACGTTGGACCGCTGATCTGGTCGAGCGCCCCCGGTGGGGGCCGCGAGGCCGCCCAGGAGCACGAGGCGATCGTGGAGGCAATACGCGCAGGAGACGCGGACCGCGCACGCGCCCACGCCGAGGAGCACGTCCGACACGACATGAACCGGCTCATCGACCTGCGCATGTCCCTGGACACCGCCTCCTCCTCCGGAGCGCCTCCGACAGCCAACGAGATCGACAGCGCCGTCTCGTCGATAAAGGCCCTCACCGGGAAGATCCAGCAGACCGCCGTCACATCCCTCCAAATCGTCGAGGACACTGTCCGTGCCCTCCTGGATGGAGCGCCGAGCGGCCGCCCGGGCGCGCTCGACGAGCTCTACGCTGCCGCCCGGCGGACTCTGGAGGAGGCATCGCCGACGCTGATCGGCCTGGGCTTCTTCATAACGGATCCATCGTTCTTCGGACAGAGCGGCTTCGCCTGGTTCTACAAGCCCTCGGACCGGCAAGCGCCGCAGCGCGTGTCACAGGATCTGCAGTACTACGATCCCAGCGCAACGGCCTGGTGGCCTCCGGACGGGGCCAAGGGCATCCACAGCAGCTACGCCTACGTCGACGCGAACGGCCACAACTACATCATCGATTTCAGCAAACGCGTGACGGCCGACGACGGCAGGCTCATCGGCGTAGCCGGCGCCGACATCCTGATCAGCCACCTCCAGACCGTATTCGCCCCGCTCATGGCCTCCCTGCCGCAGGGGTCGTGCATCGTCGACCAGAACGGGGTCGTAATCACGACAAACTCCGGCAGCCTGGTAGGCGGGACGTTGTCTCCCGATGTTCCACGGAGGAGGAGAATCCCACTCCCGAATGTCACCTGGAGCCTCTATCTGGGCGACGCGGAGAGGACGCGCTGATGGCTCTTGCGGGCATGCCCGACCGGGCCGACGCGCCGCTGGCGTAGGACGGGAAGTGCTTTAGGCGCGCGCTGGCGGATGATCCAAGGCCTGAACCATTCGCCGGATCTTGGGAAAGCAATGCCTTGGTGGGGCCGCCGCCAAGTGCCGTCTCGGTCGCCGATCCGCACATAGGAGACCCCGCCCCGGGTAGGGCAGCCGCCATCGGGGAATGCGGTAACAGCACGAAGGGCACTTGGTCGCCGAGGCGATGGGCCGCTGCCTTCGCCGTTGCCTTGATCCGGCGCACCAAGGCAACGCCCTCTCCCTCGGGCAAGGCTCCCCGCCTGCGCGTCGACCGATTCGGCATTCCACAATGCCTCCGGTGAGCAGGTCTGACGCGCCCTCGAACAGGATCATGGCCCCCGCGGCGCACTTGAGCACGCCTGTGCCGCACTACATCCATCTCTCAACAGCGCGGCACAGACATGGCGCTCACCTGGATACGCCGTTCCTCCGACTCGTCGCCGCGGTCACGTACGGCGCCTCCGTGAGGGCGGTCGGTCTTCTCAAGGTGTGCTCGCGGTTCCGTGCCACGGCTTGCCCGAGAAGGCCCGGTACATGCACTCCTGCGCCCAGATGAGGCCGGCCTCCTTGTCCTTCAACAGGGGGGCGCCGCCGAAATAGCCTGCTGGCATCGTGCTCTGGACCGATTCCCCTGCATCGTAGTCTTGGGTCAGGGCCAGGTCCATCGACTTCTCCCTCGCCGCCAGCACTTCATCGCTCGTACCGGGAAGGGCGAAGGACTGGATCTCCTTCAGCGTGGTGGTCGTGCTCACCGGGATGTTGCGCACGACGTTCATGATCGGACCCTGAATGAAGAACTGCGTGTGGGGCCAGATGTGGTAGATGAAGTTGGCGTTGACCATGTCGTCGAGCTGGCCCTTCGGGGGGCTGATGTGCAGCTGCCAGTCTTGGAAGAGGTCGACGCGGTAGTTCTCTCCGGTCTCGTAGCTGCTGGCGAACTCGGGGTGTACCGAGGCGCAGTGGTAACACTCGACGCTGATGTCCAGGATCAGCTTCCAGTTCGCCTTGATCTCGTGCTGCCAGCGGTTCTTCAGCTCGAATGCGCCGAAGTCGTGGTTGAAGGACTTGGACTTCTCGTCGATTTCGCTGAACGCGGGCGAGGAGGTGAACGGCTCGGGGTCCTGCCCGAAGTTCACGAAGATGAACGGGCCGAAGGTCTCGACGGTGCCGCGGAACAGCGGGAAGTTCGCCTTGTCGAAGTTGGCCTCGGGGTCGTACCGGGGTGCGCCCCGGAGCTCTCCGTCGAGCGTCCAGGTCCAGGCATGGAAATGGCATTGCAGCGTGCGTTCGTTGCCCTCGCCCTGGGCGACCTCGTGGCCGCGGTGGCGGCAGACGTTCACGAAGGCGTTGATCTTCCCGTCGCGGCCTCGCACGATGAGGACCGGGATGCGCCCTACCCTTGTGGTGAAGTAGTCCCCGGTGTTGGGTATCCGGTCGATGTGTCCGACGTAGTGCCATTCCCGGTGGAAGATCAGCTCCATCTCGAGGTCGAAGATCCCCTCGTCGGTGTAGAACTCGGGGGTCAGCGGCGTGCGCGCTTCCAGGGTGCGGGCGAGGGCCTCGACAGCGGACGCGCGCTTGGCTTCATCGATCCGCCTGACCCGGGGCTGGAATGTGGTCGGCGTGCAGTTCTGGGTGATAGTCAATCTGTTTTACCTCCGAGCTCTATGGATCAAGGCTGGAATCTGAAGGCGGAAATCCGCCAGTGGAAGGGCTTTCCAAGAGATCTCGGACCCCGTACCACTTTGGTTGCGGGCATGGCCGAGGGCCCTAGATGCGGGCGAACTCGCAGCAGTCCGGGTCAACGGGGAACATCCCGGTGGGGCCGTAGCCGATGATCTCGATCACGGCCTCCTCGTCTTTTGAACCGTCCCAGTGGACGGCGCCGCCCGGGTGGAACATGTAGCTGCCGGGACCCAGCGCGGTGCTCGTGGACGGATCGAACTCCGGGCCGGTTCCGGCATGCCACGTTCCAGAGAGGACGGTGCAGTGCCGGTCCTCGGGGTGGTGGTGCGGCCTGCTCATGGTGTTCGGGGGCCACTTGATGCGGATCACGTAGATGCCGGGTTGGCTGGGGTCGCCGTGGACATTCATCACCTGGATCCCGAACTCGGGGTCGAACCCGGGCTTCCACTCCTCGTCTCCCGAATGGAGCTGGACGAATTCGGATGCTCCGCTCGCGCCCAGGTGCGTTGAGACGGCTTCTGACATTTTTGCCTCCAGAGTAAGAGATGGTGCATTTCGAAAAGACTGCAAGGTAGATACCGCCCAAGAGGCGGCGCCAGCCGGTCGTCCGCGGCCGATCCAGGGGCTTACGGCGGATCCAGGGGCTTGGCGGGCCTCCCCAAGGACCCCTGCCCGCAGGCGGCCGGCGGACTGCGGGCAGGGGCGTCCTTCCTGGCCGGCTGTCAGTACCCGATCTTGGGGTCGACCTGGTAGAGCATGGGCTCGCCGGCCATGTAGCGCTTCATGTTCTGGAAGAAGATGTCGAGGCAGTTGATGGTGTACTGCTCGTTGTCCTGGGTCCCGGTGTGCTGGCTGATCACCAGATTGGGGGTGTCCCACAGCGCGGAAGTCGCCGGCAGCGGCTCCTGCGGCAGCCCATTGACCACGGCGCCGCTGAGGTGACCGTTCCCGAGCTGCTCGCGCAGCGAGTCCCAGTCGATGACCGGTCCCCGCGCATAGGAGACAATCCCAGAGCCGGGCTTCATCAGTTCGAGTTCGCGGCGTCCGATCAGGCCCTCGGTCGCCTCGGTTGAGGGGACGCCGATCACGACCCAGTCCGCACGGCTCAGGACTGCGTCGATTCCGTCCGGGCCGAACATCTCGTCCACGTGGGGGTGGCTCTCGCCGGTGCGGCGAACGCCGATGACCTTCATTCCCAGGTTCTTGGCGAGCTCGGCGATGCCGCCGGCGATGGGGCCGACGCCGATGATGCCAAGTGTCTTGCCTTGGACTGATGTCGCAAAATACCGCTCCCATTTGCCCTGCCGCTGGTTGGTGGCGTAGCGCGGAACAGAGTTGTTCAGCATCAGCACGGACATGAGTCCCCATTCAGCGGCGACCGGCAGGTGGGCGCCGGAGCTCTTGGTGAGGACCACGCCGGGGGCGAGCCAGTCCAGTGGGGAGATGCTGTCGACTCCCGCGCCGATGAAGTTCACCCACTTGAGCTTCGGCGCGTTGAAGAGGACCTCCCGGGGGATCTCGATATTCATCAGCGACGCGAAGAGGACTTCGGTGTCCTCCAGGACCTCCTTGAGATCCGAGTCCTTCCCGATCGTGATGTCGAGCTGGTCAGAGAGCTCGGGGTGGCGCGCGAGGGCGGCATCGATGCGCTCCTGCGTGATGTCGTAGACG
>NZ_JTDL01000124.1 GCF_000802235.1 Sinomonas humi | reverse complement strand
CCGTCAACCCCGCGCCTTGAACATCAGATGAGAAGCCAGTCAGCTTGGGAAAGACCTGTTGGCGCTCTTTCCCTTCTCTGATGCCCCGAGCGACCCGTCGAACGTCTGCCTCACTGATCTCAGCCGCATCGGGGTCTGCCAGTGCCTCCGTAGCGAGAAGCGATCTGATCCTCCCCATCGCTTCAGCCGAAGCCCTTCGACCGGGCTTAAGTAGTTCAGCGATACGCTCGAATTCACGATCCACCAGTAGATCCAAGCTCTGTGGGGGCTCTGAACTGATCGGGAGCACCCTGGAAGGCAGATGGTCCGCCAGACGCTCATCGAAAACGCGCCTTAGCAGGGTGTCGAATAGCGTGACCGCAGCACGGACGTTCAGGTAAAGGAGTCCCTCATCGACGACGACATGCCAGTGCTGTTCGGCGTCTCTGAGAGAGTCTAAGACTCGGATTGTCCCGGCTTCCTCATCGGTGAGCTGCACCCCATCGAGCTGCTGGCAGAGCCGTATAGCATTCTCCAGCGAGATCGACTTCTGGCTCTTCTTGTCAAAGACGCGGGCCTTCTTGAAGTCGAGTATGGCCTTCAGCAGCATCTCGAAGGAGTGCTGAACGCAAAGCAGGACAATGGTCACGCGCCCATCGCTGTCGAGGCCGTTGAAGGCGGTGATTCCAGTGCGTAAAGAAGCTAGGGCCTTCGTGCGCAGCACACGCACGTTGTAAGACTCGCGAGGCATGAATTCAGCCTAGTGCGGCTGATGACGGAACCCCTGGGTCGCCTGCCGCCGCTAGCCCCTCCGCCAACGCAACCGCAGCCGCAGCCGCAGCCGCAGCGAACTCCATCACGATGGCGCACCTTAGATCTGCGCGGGTGCTGGTCTTGCTCTCCTTGCGTGGCCTAACAGTTGAACCGACCAGGGTCCGTCGGAACAACCAGTCGAGCTCATCCTTATGCCTTGGCGGCCGTGTTGGCGGGCCGACCAGTAGCCGGGCAGTGGGGCGGCCAACACTGCTCCGGCCGGCGAGGCAGCCGACGACGTCACAGTCCGGTTCGCCGAATGGTCTGTGACCTTCATGCGTCCGCTCCGGGAAGCTGCTTAGGCTGACGACGTGAGCGAACCAGAACCCCGGCCGGACCGTGGGATTCCCGAGGATTTTGATCGTGCTTATAGGCATCTTGGCGTTGTGACATCGCTGGCCAACGCGATCGACCTTCGCCTTCTTCAGTGGGGTACGTGGATTGAGGATCCGGTCGACCCAGATTCACTTCGGCCGAAGTGGGCGAAGCGAAGCACCAGAGGCAAGCGAGTCGAGCTCAAGAAGCTCCTGCCGCCCATCTGGGCTCCCGGGCTCAAGCTCATCGATGGCGTTCGCCGTGCTTTTCTCTATCGGAACAGCATCGCCCACGCCAGCGTGCACTTTCACTTTGAGTCGCCGAATCCGAACCCGATTTGGATCTGGCGGGCGGTCAACAAGGACGGGAGCCCAAGGAGCGACTCGATCGAGTTCGAGGCCTTCGCTAAGTGGGAGCTGCGACTTTCAGCGCTAGAGCAGTGCCTTACCTGGCTCGTCTATCCCGGTATGCCGATGATTAGGGACGGGTATCTCGTACTCGAGCAGCTCGATCTCGCCACGCAACTCCTAGAGGTCGGCCGAAGCCCCGCTTTGGGCATCGACCATCCGCCGGACGAATGGCGAACAGCGGTTGCGTGGCTGTTGGCGTAGCCAAGAAGCCTCCATGGTCCCCGTCGGCGTGAAGGTTTCCTCAGCAATGGTTCCTTTGAGCGAACGGCCGATGGTACCTCCACGTTGCCCTCGACCACCCCGCATGGGGGACAACGCGTCTCAGCAATGAGTCTCACTTGAACGGTCACAGGTTCCGGGAACGAGGACGTTTGATGAGACGGACCGGTGGCGGGTGGAGGTCGATTCTGATGTGCGGCGGCTGAAGGGCCGTAAGCGGAGGGCAAGAAGGAGGACGCACTGGTGGACGTACCGGGCTGGCTGCTGCAGATGCACCGCCGGCAGCACGGTCTTTCAGCCGCGGGATCCCGTGAAGTGTTAGCCGACCTCAGTCAGGGCACCCACCCCCGCCCAAGCTGTCGCCGCAGCACCTCACAGCGCCCCCGGACACACTTACGACACGGCGACTCGCAGGCCCCAGCTGACGAAGAGGAGCCGGGAATGCAGCTGCGCATACGGAACACCAGGAAGAGCCAGCAACGGTACTCGCGGGAAGCATCTGCGACGCGGTCTTCCTTAATACCCCAGCACCACACGTCACGGTATCCGCCCCCGTAGACTCATGCTGACCGGAGAAGAGGAGTCAGTCGTTTCCCCATGGAACTAACACAGCAAGATCGGAAACTTATCGCTGACACCGTCCTGCGAGACGGCCGCCTGCCCTTGGAGATGCGCGACCTTCTGTTTCCAGAAGAGCGCCGGGAGGCGACTCTCGCCTTCTCAGGAAAGTCTCGAAAAGAAGACGTCATCGCCGACACCATGGCAGTACCGCTACAACCAATACGAACGTTCGGGAGCTCACGCTCTACAGCAGACGATTGGTCAAATTCTCTCATCTTCGGCGACAACCTGCAGGCACTGAAGACTCTCCTTCAACAAAAGCGTTCAGGCCATCTGCAAAACGAGCATGGCGACCCCGGAGTCCAACTTATCTACATCGATCCACCTTTTGCATCCAGCCGAGATTTTGGAGCGAAGAAGGGGGAAGTTGCGTATCAGGATAAAGTCATCGGCGCGGAGTTCCTCGAGTTCCTCAGGCGTCGCCTGATTCTGCTGCGGGAGCTTCTTTCTGAAACCGGATCGATCTTCGTCCACCTGGACTCCAAGAAAGGTCACTACGCCAAAGTTATCCTTGACGAAATTTTCGGCGAGGAAAATTTTCGAAACGAAATAGTCTGGCACTACTACAACAAGATGCAAGGCAACGTGAAACGATTCGCCTCTAATCACGATGTCATATTCTGGTATTCCAAGAGCTCAACCTATACGTTCAATCCGCAGCAAGAGGATCGGGAGACACCTGTCCGGCAGATCAAGCGCGTCTGGGACAAAGACGGGCAGAAGCTGGTGAATGCAAAGGGCGCCGACGGCAAGGTCTTGTACCAAGACTCGACCGTCAAGACGGTGGATGATGTTTGGCGCCTCTCAATGCTGCAGCCGGCCGATCGATCCCAGAACATGAGCTATCCGACGCAGAAGCCAGAAGCATTGGCGGCACGGATTATCGAGGCTGCATCTCGTCCCGGGGACATTGTGCTTGATGCCTTCGCCGGTTCGGGCACAGCGCTAGCCGTGGCTGAGAAGCTCGAACGCCGTTGGATCGGAATCGATTGCGGCAAACTCGCCATCTACACAATCCAGAAGCGCCTCCTCACGCTAAAGAAGCAGATTGGGAACAAAGGCAGACGTCTCCAGGCGAAGCCATTCACTCTCTATAATGCTGGGCTGTACGACTTCTCCGCCCTCAGAGCACTTCCATGGGCAGACTGGAGATTTTTCGGCCTCACACTGTTCGAGTGCCAGGATTCTCCCCATCAGGTCTCAGGGGTAAACTTTGATGGATATCGTCACGGGTCGGACGTGATCGTTTTTGACCACCTTCAGGCTGGCGGAGTCGTCCTGGACCGCGGGTACATTGAGGACCTGCATCGAAATCTCGGCGGCAGCGCGAGTGAGACAACTTTCGTGATAGCTCCCGCGGCGAGCGTGACCTTTTTTGAAGACTACATTGATATCGATGAGTCACGTTACTACATCCTTAGAATTCCCTACTCCATAATCAACGAACTCCACCGCCGCCCCTTCGCCGCCCTGAAGCAGCCTTTGTCGGAGGAGTCCGTGAATAGAACGATCGACTCGGTCGGATTCGATTTCATGAAGAAACCTCGCGTTTCGTGCACATATGAAATCGAGCAAACTGCAGCTGGGCGCATCTTCACCGTGCGGATTGACGAGTTCCGGAGCGAAGCTCTTGCAAAAGGCGTTGCTGCGACAATGAACCGCGAGACACTAGCCGCAGTTCTACTAGATTACAACTATCCGGAAACCGAGGGCGAGGCCGCTCCCCCCTTCGTCCTAGACCAAGTCTACTACGCTGCCGAACTTGCCGAAAGTGAATGGACTATTCGAGTCCCCGAGAAATCTCTCGGTTCTCGCATGATGCTCATATATCTCGATATCTATGGAAACGAGTATACGGAGCTCAAGCAAACGCTCGAGTGGCCGGGAGAATCCGATAATACTCGACATGGAAATTCGTCCACCACCACGTTGGAAGGGGAACCGAGTTCACATGCTTGATGCCCATCAAGTCGCAACCACGGACCTCGTCCTGAGGGTGAGCGAAGCAGTCAATCCAGAAACCATTGATATCGCCCGGTATAGCGATTTCATTGATGCGTTGTGCGGAGATCGCGACTATCAGAAGCGAGCTATTGAGACTGCAGTCAGATACGTGGCTGCTGGAGAGTACCAAACTCTAGATGAATTATTGGCCGAAAACTTCTCTACGAGAGCCTCGCTTGAAGAAGTGTATGGAGATCTCCCCACAATGCGATCCCGCGCGCTCTTCGTCGACAAACTGGCGGCCTCAATCGATCTCGCAACAGGAACTGGAAAGAGCTATGTGATCTATGCGGTGGCAACGATTCTCTTGGCCGAGGGAATTGTTGATCGGGTACTAGTCCTATGCCCGTCGCTCACAATCGAAGCGGGGCTACGTGAAAAGTTCCTCGAGTTGGCAGGGAGCGAACCTTTGAGGGCGATGATGCCGGCGGAGTCGCTTTTCGCTAGCCCGAGCATCGTAACGGGAAGTGAGACTATCCTTCCCGGCTGTCTCTGTGTTGAGAATTACCATGCAACGCTGGAGAAGTCTAGAACATCTCTTCGTCCGACGCTCTCTGGAAACGGTGCGAAGACCCTGGTGTTGAACGATGAGTGCCACCACCTCCGAAGTGGATCCTCTGACGTCAAACGCTGGACCGAATTCGTTGCATCGAAAGAGTTTGGCTTTCACTATGTTCTAGGATTTTCTGGAACCTGCTATCAGTCGGACGATTACTTCAGCGATGTCATCTATCGCTACTCACTCCGCCAAGCCATCGAGGACGGTTACGTCAAGACGGTTGATTATGTTGCTGAAGATTCATCATCCAATCGAGATGAGAAGTTTCAAAAGATCTATGATAACCATATATATAATCGCGACCAGAAATATCGTCTTGTAAAGCCCCTGACACTTATCATCACGAGAGATATCAGCGCGTGCAAGAGAGTCACGCGGGACTTGATCGAGTTCATTTCAAAGAAGGAGGGACTTCCCGAGGAGGAAGTTGGGCGCAAGGTGCTAGCCGTGACCTCGGACAGCGAACATCGTCTAAATCTCTTGCGTATTGCTTCGGTTGATTCTGCCCAGGATCCCGTTGAGTGGATTACTTCAGTGAGCATGCTCACCGAAGGCTGGGACGTCAAGAATGTGTTCCAAGTTGTACCGCACGAGGAACGTGCTTTCTCTAGCAAGCTTCTTATCGCTCAGGTCCTCGGGCGTGGCTTGCGGATCCCGTCCGAATACGCCAGCGCTCGGCCTGCCCTGACCGTCTTCAATCATGACTCTTGGTCTGCTCGTATCAAACATCTCGTCGAAGAGATTCTGGAAATTGACACGCGACTGATCTCTCAACCTATTGCGAAGACGCCAGACTACAATTTCGATATCGAAAATATCAACTACACACGCCGCCCTGAGACTGAAACCTTTGAGCAGGATCAAGAGTACGAGTTCTCCAAAGGCTGGATTTCCCTAGCTTCTCAAGTGCGAGAAATCGAACGAGAAACTGTGTATGAACGCATTCTGCGCGGTGATCATCGCACAAAAACCACACGAATTAGCTTTCAGCTGCATTCTCTTGAGGACGTCGTCGAGCACGTCCATTCAAAGTTCAAGGCCATCGACCTCGAGCAGGGTACCGGTTACAGTTCGACATATACAACGGATTGGATCAGGAAGCTTATCCGCGAATCCCTTAGACGAGTAGGCGAGACAGATGACGTTGTTAGCGAAGAGAACCGGCAGCGCATCCTAGCCTCATTCGGTGTAATTCACAGGTCTCAAGCAAAGGCTGTGCGATATGTCGCCGAAGCCCAGAACGTCTTCACGAGAAGAACAGACACCCGGCCGAAGGACAGCGTAAGTGTTGCAGCACTCAGGCGCGGTGAGGTAACAGTATTCTTCGACGAGAACTCAACGAGTTCCTCAGTCAGCGCCGCTGAGGCGCACAATGCTCAATCCGTGATTGACGATGATACACTTCCTCGCTCAGGCGTGGAGGAGGTGCCGAACAAGTACAATTTCAAGACTCCGCTGAGCTGCGTATTCGCTGACCACAAGCCCGAACGGCTGTTCGTGCGCAGTCTGATCAAACCTGAAAATGCCAGCGCAATTACGGGTTGGGTTAAGTCAACGGATCAGGGGTTCTATCCTATTGAGTACGCGTATCGCCGCGGGACAAAGTTAACTAGGTCGACGTTCAATCCGGATTTCTTCATTCTGGCGGGTGCACGGATATATTCCATTGAAATCAAGGAAGACAATGAAATTCAGGCGGCGTCGGCAGAAAATAGGGCGAAGGCGCGGGCTGCGATGGCCCACTTCGATCTGTTGAATGAGAAGTTGGGCACTCGCAAGTACGAGTTTCATTTTCTGACCCCCCAGGACTTCGACGCATTTTTCTTGTTCCTCCGCGAAGGGCGATCAGGATATGCCTCAGCCATGGATGCGGCCTTGATTGCACATGACGAAGGGTAGTTGTCGTTGGACCGCATTCGGTTTCGGAGTTCGTCTCCGTTTAGCCGGCTCTTGAACAGATTCGCCGGATGCACGCCCTGACCCCCC
>NZ_JTDL01000123.1 GCF_000802235.1 Sinomonas humi | reverse complement strand
TCCATGGACGCGGCCAAGGGCATCAAGCCCAACCTCGACTACCCCACCGGCCCCGCCTACCACCTCATGGGCTTCGACATCCCCACCTTCACCCCGCTGTTCGTCGCCAGCCGCATCGTCGGATGGACCGCCCACATCATGGAACAGCTCGAGAACAACTCCCTCATCCGCCCCCTCTCGGCCTACAACGGACCCGACGAACGCCACATCGACTGAGAAGCCTCCGGCGCCGGCACGCACGCTCGCAACAGGCACCCCGAGGTCCGGGGGCCGGCGCCGGAACCAGAGTCCATCTCGGGCACAGCAGAAAGGGAGGGCATTCCTTGCACAGGACGATGCTGAAATCGAAGATCCACCGCGCGACAGTCACTCACGCCGACCTTCACTACGTCGGCTCGGTCACCGTCGACCGGGACCTCCTCGAAGCCGCCGACATCCTTCCCGGCGAACTCGTGGCCATCGTCGACGTCACGAACGGGGCCCGCCTCGAGACCTACACAATTGCGGGGGAACCGGGATCCGGCGTCATAGGCATCAACGGCGCGGCCGCCCACCTGATCCATGAAGGCGACATCGTCATCCTGATCAGCTACGCGTTGATGGACCGCGAAGAGATCCGCAGCCACGTACCGACTGTCGTGCACGTTGACGCGGAAAACAACGTTGTCGAGCTTGGTTCCGACCCAGCAAGCGCAGCGGTATCAGGCCTGATGCGCCCTCCCCATGCCGAACGAGCAAGCAACCCATGGCCCGAGTAGCGAATGAAGTCACGTTCCCATCAGGCCAGTCGCCAGCTCGCGATTGCTGAGGCTATGCGGATTCTTCTCGCCAAGGAAGCGTCGTTTGGAATGGCCGAGCGGCGGGACCATTGAGCGCCAAAGCGGTTCCGGGCTTCGGAACCGCGTCTCCCTCCTGAGAAATCGAGGAACACCATGACCCCTTCCGCCTCTGACGAGATCCCCGCACCCTACGGGACCGGGTCCCGGGAGGTGCCTAGTTCCCTCTCACCGGGCCGCCCTGCAGCCCGAGTACGCATTCACCACCTCGCCGCGGCGAAGGACCGCAGCGAGCACTTCGCCATGCTCACCGCCTACGACCAGTACACGGCGCAGATCTTCGACGAAGCCGGCATCGACGTCCTGCTCGTCGGCGACTCCGCGGCCAACAATGTCTTCGGGCACGAAACGAGCATCCCCGTCACCGTCGACGAGCTCATCCCGCTGTGCCGCGCCGTGGCGCGCTCGGCCCACCGCGCCCTCGTCGTCGCGGACCTGCCCTTCGGCAGCTATGAGGCCTCCCCGGCTCAGGGCGTGGAGACCGGGGTGCGGTTCCTCAAGGAGGGGCTCGCCCATGCGGTCAAGATGGAGGGCGGCGCGTACTACGCCGAGACCGTCCGCGCGATGGTGCAGGCCGGGATTCCGGTCATTGCCCACATTGGCTTCACACCGCAAAGCGAGCACGCGCTCGGCGGCTACCGAGTCCAGGGAAGGGGGGACGACGTCGCGCGCCTCATCGAGGACGCCAAAGCCCTCGAGGCGGCCGGTGCCTTCTGCGTACTCATGGAGATGGTGCCCGCAGCCGCCGCGGCTTCCGTCGACGCGGCGGTCCGCGTCCCCACGATCGGTATCGGAGCCGGTTCCTCCACAACGGGCCAAGTGCTCGTGTGGCAGGACATGGCGGGGCTCCGTGGGGGTGAGGGGACGCGGATCTCGAAGTTCGTCAAGCAATACGCAGACCTGCGCGGCCAGCTCCTCGATGCCGCGCGCCGCTATCGCGACGATGTCCGCTCAGGTGCCTTCCCCGGTCGAGAGCACAGTTTCTAGCTCAGCCCCGCCGCAAGCACGGCCCAGCCTATACGCCCAGACCCTCCTCGCGGGCTGCCCAGGGATGGTGTCTGCCGCGTAGCGCGCCCCCATGCCACGATCCCCGGCCTTCGCCAAGTCCCGCCGCCGCATTCTCGCTATCATCAGCCGCTCCACGATCTTGCTCGTGCGGGACTTGGAGCGCTTCAGTCTGGCCGTGTTGCGGGGAGAGGTCGGGGATGCCGATCAGCTGGCGACTGACCCCTGAGATTGTCTTCGCTGGCTGGAGACGATGAGCCGCATGCCCTGCACGCCGAGGGCTAGAGGAGAGGGCGCCGTCGCGGGCATGACCGCACTCGGTCACTCCAAACCGAGCTCGGCCCAGTCGATTCTCTGAACGGTGAACTCTTGCATCTCCCGCATGGAGGGCCTGAGCGAGGCACGTTGGCGGCACAACCTCCGGTAGAAGTAGCGCACCAACTCCTCCTCCTTTTCCGGACCCGCGTTCAACACGAACTCCTCGAGCAGTTCATCTGCGTGTGACCAGTCTTTAGGCTGTCGGCCGATCAGACGGGCGACGTCCGCGATATCGTCCGACTCCAGTTGGTTCGCCATCTCATCCGCCTCGAGCACGGCGCGCGTCATATCGCCGGCGATCGAGAGTGTGTAGCGGTCGAACTCCTCCAACGGGATCTGATCGTTGTCGACGAGCGAATCCACGATGCGTGAGACTGATTGCTTCCACGGCTTCTGGCGTGACGGCGCTGGAGCGGGAGGTGGTTCGTCGTACGTGAGATCGATCCCCAATTCTTCGGCCATGATCTCGATGGCGACGAACATGGCGACCAACTGCCATGCGGCCCATTGTGCGTAGTCGAAGTCCGCAGGCGGGTCGTTCAAGGGGCCGATCGGCAGAAGAGTGGTGACCGCGGAGAAACGGACCACCTGGAAGTTGATGGTCTTGCGTTCGAGAGAGACGCCGGTCACCTCCTGGTAGCGTTTGAAAGCCCTGGTCAGGTTGCCGATCGGCTGGATGGTGTCTCGAAATCTCATGGCCGCGAGGTCGTTGAACGGGTCGCCAAGCATGGCGAATTCAACGTCCATCATTGCTGTACAGTGCCCGTTCTCGTGCAGGAACTGGCCGGCGTCCCACACGTTCCAGCAGACCTCGGTCCGATGCGTGGGCAGATGTTCATGAATCCACTTGACGATGAACTCGTTGATCGGATCCGGTGCGGTCTTGGCTGCCCGGTACCACTTCTCAGTCAGGCGGAATCCTCCGTACCCGACCTCCTCCCCGTTCTCGGGGCGATGCAGCCCCGCGTCGACGAACTCCCGCGCATCGATCGAGTGCGCGTGCGCGAGGATCTCGACGTACTCCTGGATCACCTGATCCCGAACCGCCTGGCCATCACGCTCGTCGAATCGATCCCGGCCAGGCACGGTCTCCATCAGAATCGCCTGGGGCTGCGGGTGAAACCCGAACACGTGTGGGATCTTCACGCCATGGTTCTGCAGCACCGCCATCATCCGGTACTCTCGCTCCACCGTGATCTTGGAGGTCCATGGCATCCCGCCTTCACGCTGAGTGCGGAGATAGAGGTCCTTCATACTGCCGTCGCCGAGCCGAACCGTCAGAAACCAGCAGGGTCTCCATCGCGCTTGGCGCTTGGAGGAGACGATCACGCCGCCCAGTGTCTCCTCGACCCAAGCGAACAGCCCGTGCCAGCGAGGTTCGAGATCCCCCCACGTTTCGCTGATGACAATCTGAGGCCCACTCATGACGTTCCTTTCGGCTGCGCTGGTTCGCCCGGACGATCGGGCAACACCTGAGCAGTCACCGTTCTGCGATGAACTGGTGAGCAGTTCGGGACCCCAGCTTACTCCTGCGTAAAATTACTTTTCTCAAACTATACGGAGTGGAGGTTCTTTAGCAATGGACCTCGTGTGACCCCTCAATGAAAGCAGTTGGGGAAGGCGCTAATGGGACGTGGGCCCCAGCGCGATCTGCTTCACTTCGGTGAACTCGAGGAGGCCTTCGAGTCCTCCCTCACGGCCCCAGCCGGACTCCTTGACCCCACCCCAGGGCGCGGTCATGTCTGGGCCGAACATATTGACGCCCACCGCGCCGGTCCTGATCCGGGCAGCGACCTCGATTCCGAGCTCGACATCCTCTGTGAACACAGCCCCGGAGAGCCCGAATCGCGAGTCGTTCGCAAGGGAGATGCCGTCTTCGATACCGTCGTAGGGCAGAAGCGCGACAATCGGCCCGAAGACCTCTTCTTGCGCCAGGGTCGAATCGCGTCTGACGTCTACCATGAGCGTCGGCGTGAAATACCACCCCTTGTCGAAGCCTTCGGGGCGGCGTCCACCAGCAACAACCCGCCCGCCCTCGGCCAATGCTGTCTGTAGGAACTGCAGTGTTCGATCGTATGCAGCCTTGTTGAGCAAGGGGCCGATGGTGGTGTCGGGATCGAGCGGATCTCCGATGCGGAAGCCATCCCATACCGTGCTCATCTTCTCGGCGAATTCTTCGAACCGCTCTCGTGGCACGAGAACGCGGCTCAGGAGTGCGCAGATTTGGCCTGCGCCCGCGCCGGATCCGAGCCGTAGCACCTTCACGACCTGGTCGAACTCGGCGTCGGGAAGCACCAGGGCCGCAGACTTGCCGCCGAGCTCCAGGTGCGTGCGTGCGAATCGGTCATGAGTAGCGTTGATGACGTCCTTGGCTGCCGCCTCGCCACCTGTAAATGACACCAGGTCAACACGTGGGTCGCTCGTCAACACACGAGCCACGGTCGGGCTGCCGCACAGGATCGAGATCGCGCCCCGGGGGAAGCCTGCTTCCGCAGCGCACTCGGAGACCATGCGCATGACCAGTTGGGAATCGGACGAACCCTTCACGATCACGGGGCAACCGGCGAGGAGCGCGGGCACGATCTTCGTTCCTATCGACACGACGGGACCGTTGTACGGAATGATCCCCACCACGACTCCAGCCGGTTCATGCCGGACAATGACCTTGCCGGGGACGCCTTGGCGAACCTCGTCTGCGAGCGTCGCCTCCGCTATGGCGAGCGAAGACCGCCATGCCGTCCTCGCTGCATGGGAATGCATTACCCGGGCGTGCCGCAGCGACATGCCGGACTCGGCCGCCCAGAGCACGCCGAGTTCGGAGTGCCGCGACTCGAGCAGGTCGCAGAATCGGCTGACGTAGCTCACGCGGTCGGCAACCGGAAGTGTTGCCCAGCTCTGCATCCCGATCTCTGCGGCGAGACGAACCGCCTCGGTGGCCTGTTCGATGCTCGGCAGGCCGACCGTCGCAATGCTCTCCTCTGTGGAAGGGGATGGGACGTCGCGGAGACCGCCCTGCGCACGCACCCAGTCACCGCCGAGAAGGACGTCGTTCGGGTGAGGAACAGGTACGCCTGAAACTGAGGGCTCTGACATCTTCGGCATCATCCGCTTCCAAATCGTATTCGGGGCGAGGCGCTGCCTGCCACGATCATCGCGGCAACGCGTCTCGGGTTTCACGCTGATCTTACATAGTATATTTGACAGACGCGTAAGTAAGCAGTGTAAGCTGCCTCACATGTCAACGAAGATTGATCGCCCCCAGACAGTCCTCATCAGTGGGGCGGCCGGAGGACTTGGTTCAGCCGTGGCCCGCCGGTTCGCGGCCGATGGGGCGCGAGTAGCCCTCTCGGATATCAACGCAGCCCAGGTGGCGGAGCTTGCGAATGAGTTGGGAGGCATCGCCCTCCCTGCTGATGGCACCGACCGCGGTGCAGTCCGAGAAGTTGTGGAGGACGCCGCATCCGCGTTCGGGGGGCTCGAGGCCGTCATCGGTGTTCAGGGCGCTCAGGTCAAGTCGACCACCAATCCATCCAGCAACGACGGATGGGACAAGAGCCTCGCCGTGAACCTCAATGGCCAGTTCTACTTCGCCGCAGAGGCGATCCCTCACCTGTTGAAGTCACAGGGATCCATCGTCCTTGTCTCCTCCTCCGCCGGCATCCTTTCGGGCCCCCCCGGCGCGCTCGGTTACACAGCCGCGAAGCATGGAGTGGTAGGCCTCGCCCGATGGCTCGCCCGAGAGTACGGCCCCCGCGGGATCCGCACGAACTGCATCACTCCCGGATGGATCCGCACTCCTCTGGGCGACGGCGGTATGGAGTACATTGCCGAGCGCGACGGCATCACGCTGGATGAAGCGTACGAGAGAACGACAGCGCTCGTGCCCATGCGTAGGGCCGCGCACCCCGGCGAGATCGCTTCCGTCTGCGCCTTCCTTGTTTCGTCTGATGCATCGATGGTCAATGGGCACGTCCTGGTGGCCGACGGCGGAGCAGCGGTCGTGGATTCGTCGACTGCATTCTTCAATTGAATGCCCCGATTCGTCCACTCACTATGTGCAAATAGCCCACAAATAGACAACGAAACCGAACCCATCGATGGAGATGGTCCTGAGGGGTCGACGTGAAAGCTTTTCCGCCGTTCCTGAAAAGGCATTCTAAAGACCGTCTTCCGGAGCCGGTTCCCATGAGGCAATGAAAAGGGGATCCTGATGCAACTCGTCAGCGTTGATGTCGGTGGCACTTTCACCGATATCGTTTCGGTCGAGGATGGCGTGATTCACACCACCAAAGTGCCGACCGATCTCGTCGACTCCGCCCGCGGCGTTTTGAAAGGTGCCGATGAAGTAGGCGTGAGAGACGCATTAGTGTTCAACCACGCGAGCACCGCGGGTTTGAATGCGCTCCTCACTCGCAACCTGCCGAAGGTCGGACTCATCACGACCATCGGCCAGCGCGACATCCTGGACATCGGCAGCAACATCCGGCCTCACGAGGCCATCGCCGATCCGCGATGGCGCCGTTCGTTCGGCGACGCCAACCGACCGTTGGTGCCGCGCTACCTGCGCAGGACCGTTCCCGAGCGGATGAAGGCGGACGGTTCCGTGTTCCTTCCCCTCGATGAGGATGCCGCGCGCAGGGAGATCCGCGTCCTCGGTCGCTGCAACGTCGAAGGTGTCGCGATCGGGCTCCTGAACGCGTGGACCAATGGGGTGCATGAACAGCGGCTGGCGGAACTCGTCCGGGAAGAGCTAGGCGACATCCCCGTCGTCATGTCGCACGCGGTGTCTCCTGTCGCACCGGAGTATCCGCGCATCTCTACGACGGTCATCGACGCGATGATGAAGGTCATTTATGGTGACTACTCCGGAAGGCTGCAGAATGGGTTGAGTGAGCGAGGTTTCACCGGCTCCCTGAATTTCGGTGACTGCGCCGCCATGCTCGCGCCGGTAGAAACGGCGATGGACCGCCCGTCGCGCGTGGTCTTCTCAGGGCCCGCCGCTGGTACAACAGCGTCGGCTCATTTCGGCCGCCTGATCGGCCGCGGGAATCTGATCTGCGTCGACGTCGGGGGAACCTCGACGGATGTGAGTATCGTGCTCGACGGACAGCCGATCATCAACACGTCTCTCGAGCTCGAGCCCGATATGGTCGTGACGACTCTGTCCAACGAGATCGCGAGCGTCGGCGCGGGTGGGGGGTCGCTCATCACGGTCGGTCCCGGTGGCGAGATCCAAGTGGGTCCGGGAAGCGCCGGCGCTGATCCTGGACCCGCCTGCTACGGACGTGGAGGCGTGCAGCCTACGATGACGGATGCTGCGGTCCTGATGGGTATCCTGAGCCCCGAGAATTTCCTCGGCGGAAAGGCGACGCTCGACTACGCGGCGGCGGTGCGCGCATTCGAATCACTGGATACGCCGCTGTCCTTCGAGCAGCGTGTCCAAGATGCATTCCGCATCGGCCTCCACAACATTGCGGAGGGAATCGTGGACATCGTGATTCGCAATGGCGTGGATCCGCGAGAGTTCTCACTCGTTATCTTCGGCGCGGGAGGGCCGATGCTGATCCCGTCGCTTCTCGACATGGTCAAGGTGCGCGAGGCGGTCATCCCACCTCACCCGGGTCTATTCTCAGCCATTGGCCTGCTGAGTTCCGACATGGTGTTCATGGAAAGTCAGTCGCTCATGATACCGCTCGACGAAAGCGCGGTATATGCGATCGACGCTGTGTTCGAGAAGCTCGAGCAGAAGGTGCGCGACGAGATCGGATCGAATAGTTCAGTGGCGAAGTTCGTCCGAACGTTCGACGCGAGGATGGCAGGACAGGCGTTCGAGACCGCCTTCATCGATGCTCCGGACGGCGACATCGGGACCCGCCAGATCGAGGAGATGGTCGCCAAATTCCATGCTGTTTACGAGCAGCGAGCAGGTAACAAGTTCGAGTCGATGCCGGTTGAGGCGGTGACATTCCGAGTGCAGGCGGTCGTTGAGATGCCGAAAGCAGAGTTCGGAGCAGTCCCCCGTCGCACCGAGGGTACCCCGCAACCGATTGGCGACCTCGAGCTGAAGTACCTTCGCGACGGCGAGAAGAGGACCGGGAACCGGTTTGAGCGCGACGATCTCCTTGACGGTGACGTCATCCACGGCCCGGCTGTGGTCCACGAACGCCTGTCGACAACGTTCGTTCCTGCCGGCTTCGTGCTTCAGGTCGGCTCGCTCGGAGAATTCGTTATTGAGTTGGAGGCAAAGAAATGATCATTGATGAATCGACTGATCGTATTCGCAATCTGACGGAAAGAGAGTTCGAGGCCGAGTACGGTGCGAGCCGCTACACGTGCAACGTCCTCGCCAACCGGAGTCGTTTCGTCGCCGGGCACATGTCGACCAACATCGTGACCCGCGCCTTCTCGCCGATCATTTCGCTCAACATGGACTATGTCTGTGCAGTTGTCGGACCCCCTGAGCTCGACTATCCGCTCGTCGGCATGAACCAGGGAAACTTCATCTTCCTTGGCTCCCTCGCAACTGGCGTCCGCAAGACGGTGGAAGAATTCGGTGTCGACCGGCTGGCCCCCGGGGATCTTCTCGTCAGCAATGATCCCTATCGAGTCGGCAACCATGTGAATGATGCCTGCTTCATCAGGCCGGTTTTCCACGGGGGAAGGATCGTATCCTTTACCGTGATCCGCGCTCACATGCTCGACATCGGCGGCATCATTCCCGGCGGGTTCTCTCTTTTCAAGAAGAATGTTTACGAGAACGGACTTGTGGTTCCGCCGATGCGCATCTTCGAGAAGGGCGAACCGGTCAAGGAAGTGCTTCGTCTATTCCTAGACAATGGCCGCTTCGCCGCGACGCTGCTCCCGGACTTCTTCACCATCAATTCGAGTTGCGCTCTGGGCGACGAGCAGATTCAGGAGAGCGTCGAACGGTATGGGCTGGACGCGTGGCTTGGTGCGATGCGATACAGCCTGGACAGCTCAGCTGAGGCGATGCGTCGTGCCCTTCAGACTCTGCCGGACGGTGAGTACGAGGGTGAGGATGTTCTGGACACCGACGGTGCGGACAGTGAGGAGATCTACAGGTTCCACGTCACTGTGATCAAGAAGGGCAAACGAGTCGAAGTCGACCTTAGCGGCTCATCCCGCCAGGCCCGCACGTCTTTGAATGCGACTCCGCTCGATGCGCAAACGAGTGCGGCCCTGGGTCTCAAAGTCCTCCTCGATCCCCAGACACCGTTCACCTCGGGAACCTACCGCAACATCGATCTGGTGATTCCCCCCGGGACTATCTCAAGCGCCATGCCCGACGCCTCGACCCACTTCTACTGGGAGGTCCAGGCGGCTCTGGTGAACGCGCTCATCAATGCGCTGGCCGAGCCCCTCGGCTCTCGCGCGATCGGGGGGCTCTATGGTTCGACGAACCTTCACACGGGAAGCGGAATGACACCTGATGGTCGTCCTTGGTTCTCTGCTGCCGAGCTGGAAGCGCAGTTCGGCGGTTGGGGGGCGACCGATGCTGGAGACGCAGACGGGCACACAGGGACGTTCACTCTGAACCAACGTTTGACTCCGACCGAGGAGATCGAACGTCGAGTCCCGGTGCTGCTAACCGCACGTGAATATATCCCCGATACCGGAGGGCCGGGAAAATACCGGGGAGGCTCCGGCTTTCGCAAAGACTCGCTCTTCCTTGCGGACGGCGATCACTGGCTCATGCCCCTGCACTTTCGGTTCCCGTCGGGGTTCGGCGTGAACGGCGGAAAGGCCGGACGAGTGGGCGGCTCATGGTTTTTCGAGAATCAAGACCCCGACAAGCCTGAGTGCGAGTATCGTCTCGTTGGCGCCACCGACACAGACGGCGTGGTCGTCTCTGGAGTTGTAGACGAGAACGGCGCCCTCGACGAGAACGGGGAGTTCGCGTTCTTCGCCCGAGTCCCGTACTGGACCGAGAACAAGGGCTCCACGCTCCGATGGATCACCAATGGAGGCGGTGGATGGGGTGATCCCTTCGAACGCGAGATCGAGGCCGTGATTCGCGACGTACGCGATGGCTACGTGACGATCCTTGGTGCGCTCCGAGACTACGGCGTGGTCGTCGTCGGCGACCCCGACGAGGACCCCGAAGGCCTGACCATCGACGAGGCGGCCACGGCCGCGGCTCGCGCATAAGGAACGTGCGGAACGTAGAGGAGAAAGAACATGGCTTACGACCGTCCTACAGAGTTGCTGGTCAACCAAGAACGCGTGCCCGCCAAGGGAAAGTGCCCAGAGTGCTCTGAGGAGCAGTTGTTCTCCTACCCTGTGCTGTCCGAGGGCGGCTGGTTCAAGGTGGTGAAGTGCCGCCATTGTCTGGCTTCCCTCAAGCGCGAATCGGATCCTGTCGGTCAAATCACCATCTTCTCCGCCACGATCTGATCGAAAACACAACCTAAAACCTCAAAAACAGGAGAACTCGTGCAGATTCAAAGGGGAATCGCTCGGAGAGGTGCCCAGATCCTCGCCATTGCCGGTGTTCTTCTCATGGCCAGTACGGCCGTGGGATGCTCGTCGGTCAGTGACGGAGCCAATGCTGGGCAGGGGAAGACTGATCAAGCAGTCATCGACGCTGCTGCCCAAGCGCTGAAGGCAGCGAGCACGAACGCTACGACGCTACCGCAGACGAAGCCATTGTCCGGATCCGTCGCGGGGAAGAAAATCGTCTACCTCGAGGCCGGATTCCAAACTGCCAACCTGATCGGCGATCGGCTCGTCCAAGCTGCGGGATTGCTCGGTATGCATGTCCAGCGCATCAACATCGGCCTCACGCCGGACACCGTCGCGCAGGGGGCCAGTGAAGCTGTTCGTCTCAAACCGGACGCTGTCATGATCGTTGGTTTCGGGCCGGAGTTCTATCAGGAACAGGCAAAGGCGCTCACGGCTGCGGGCATCCCCATCGTCGGACTCGGCTACTACGGGTGCGACACGGTCCGTATCAAGTGCACCGGAAACCAGGTCCCCGTTCTGGCAAACACGTTCGGCCCCCCCGAGGGCGATGCCGCTGGGAAGCTGATGGCCAGCAAGGTGATCGTGGATTCCAAGGGCGCCGCGACGGTTGCCTACTTCGGTGCCCCCGACCTCACGATGGACCAAGCTGTTCGAGGAGGCTTCAAGAGCACGATCGGAAAGTGCGCGGGCTGCACGGTGGACTACGTCGACATCCAGGCGCAGAGCATCGGAACGGATCTGCCCTCTCAGATTGTCAGCTATCTGCAATCGCACCCTAAGACGAAGTGGATCGCAGCTCAGTACGGCGATCTTCTGATTGGTGTGCCGGAAGCGCTGAAGGCCGCGGGTATTAGTGGTGTTCGCATCGTGTCGCAGTCGGACAGCGCTGCTCAATTCGAAGATATGGAGGCAGGCGGTCCGATTGTCATGGACGTGCCCGCGGCCTACGGCTACCTCGCCTACGAGAGCGCCGACATCATCGCCCGTGCGCTGCTGAAACAGCCGATCGACCCCAAGACGATCCCGCAGCCCGAGCGAGTGCTGACGAAGGGCGACGTCGACCTGAGCGACGCCGGGTACTACCCCGGGGTTGTTGGTTACCAGGACCTGTTCAAGAAGCTCTGGACCCAGTAGATCCGGCGGCGGCCCGAGGGGTTTGGCCAGTCATCGACATGGCTCGGCCGAACTTCTCTGCCTAAAGCATGAGAGTGCGTCGAGAAACTAGAACACGTGAAGGAGCCATGGCAAATTCGCTTCAGCTGAGGAACGCCAGCAAGACCTTCGGCGCGGTCACTGTTCTGAGCGGCGTGGATCTGACGATCCCGGCAGGACAGATACACGCGCTGCTAGGCCAGAACGGGTGTGGCAAGTCAACACTGATCAAGGTCCTTTCCGGGTTCCATCAGGCCGATCCCGGCACCGAGATCATCCTCGCAGGCACCAATATCGACGACGATCCTCGGATCCGCGCAAAGCGAATTCGTTGCGTTCATCAGGATCTGGCACTTGTAGACACCCTGTCCGCGGTCGAGAACCTCGCACTGCAGGACGGATTCGAGCAAAATGCGTTGGGAGCGATCCGCCGCAAGGAAGAGCGCCGACGGGCGAGCAGTCTCATCGGGCGCCTCGGTGTCACGATCGATGTTGACTTACCGGTGGTCAAGCTGACGCCGGCCGAGCGAACAATGGTCGCAATAGCTCGTGCCCTGCGGGACTGGGATGTCGATAACTTCGGGGTCCTCGTTCTCGATGAGCCGACGACGAGCCTGAACAAGACCGAGGCGGATCGGCTGTATTCGGCGGTTCGGAAGATCGCGGACGATGGAGCTGCTGTGCTTCTCGTCACGCACAACCTCCAGGAGGTCATGGAGGCGGCAGATCAGGTAACTGTCATGCGCGACGGAAAGGTCGCGGGCGGCGGACCGGTGTCCGAGTTTACCGAAGATCGTCTGGTTGAACTGATCATCGGCAGGTCGCCGAAGCGTTTCTACACTGCCGGAGAACACCCGGACATTCACACAGCAGAATCGAGGGAAGAGGTCCTCACCGTCTCCAACCTCTCTGGTGACAGTCTCGTGGAAGCGAGCTTCACCTTGGCCGCAGGTGAAGTCGTCGGCATCGCGGGCTCGGTGGGTTCAGGTCGAGAGGTGATAGCGGAACTGATCATGGGAGCGCAGGTTCGCGAGGGAGGAGATGTACGAATTCGAGGAGAATCCGTCCGGGCAGGCGACATCAAGACGAACATTAAGAACGGAATGGCTTTCGTCCCGTCCGATCGGCCTCGCAAGGGGATGATCAGAGAGATGAGTGTCACGGAGAACATGACACTCTCGCGCTTGTCGGATATTCGGAGCGGGTGGCTGAGGCTCTGGCATCTGCCGCGCTCAAAGGAGCGGGCCGAAGTCGATAAATGGATCGAGAAGCTCGACATCCGGCCTCAACGCCCGGACCAGGCGATTCGAACGCTGAGCGGGGGAAATGCGCAGAAGGTCGTTCTTGCGCGTGCGCTGCGTATCGCACCCAAGGTACTCATCCTCGACGAGCCCACCCAGGGCGTTGACGTGGGAGCCCGTGCTCGGATCTACGATCTCATCGCGAGCGCCGCCCGCGATGGTGCTGGCGTGCTCCTGTGTTCGAGTGATGCTGCCGAACTCGCCGGAGAGTGCGATCGAGTGCTAGTGCTGCGAAACGGTCGAATCCAGGTGGAACTCAGTGGAGGGAAACTCACTGAGGACGTCATCTTCGCAGAGACTCTTTCCCGCCAAGACGCTATCTCAGCCTGACGAAAGAAAGCTCCAGGGACAATCATGGCAAATCCAACGTTCAGCGGAATGGCGAAGAAGCTCGGTCCGCGGAATATCAGTTCAATCTATCTTTTCGCGATAATCCTTGTCTGGGCCGCGATCGTAGTTCCGGATCTCTTCTTCACCGACTCAACTCTCACGGCGATCCTTAACAACACGACCGTTGTCGGGTTGGTGGCCATCGGGCTGACACTGCCCTTGGCCTCCGGTGTCTATGATCTGTCGATCGGAAATCTCGTGGCGTTCTCCGGCGTTGTGGCGGGATTGCTTAACACGAAGCTTGGCCTCCCGCTTCCTATCGTCATCCTTCTGACTTTGGCAGTCGGCGCCCTCGTGGGTCTCTTCAACGCACTCTGGATAGTCAAGCTCAAGATCTTCTCTCTCATCGCGACGCTCGGCTCGGGGACGATTCTTGCCGGTGTGACGATCGGTCTCTCGGACAACAAACAGATCGTCGGCATCAGCCCGGACTTCCTGGCTTTCACCTCAACCCAGCTCTTCGGGAAGTCGTTGGCGGTCTACTATCTGTTCGCCGCGGCACTGCTCCTGTTCTTCTTCCTTGAGGCGACGCCGGCAGGCCGCTACATCTACGCAACCGGCGGAAACGCGGAAGCAGCACGCTTGGCCGGAGTGAAGACTAACTCGTACATGACACTTTCGCTGGTCGTCGGCAGCATCATCGCGGCGTTCGCCGGCATCCTTCAGGTCTCCATCGTGGGCGTCGCCTCAAAGGATGTCGGCCCAGGCTATCTGCTTCCGGCGTTCGCAGCCGTCTTCCTGGGAGCGACTCAGTTCAGAGGTGGGCGGTTCAATGTGTGGGGCACTCTAGTCGTCATCGTCACCCTCGCCGCCGGGGTGAAAGTGCTGGAGCTATGGACGCAGATGTTCTGGCTTGACCAGGTGTTCTACGGCTCGGTGCTTCTGATCGCGGTTGCACTTGCGACCGCGGAGGGTCGGATTGCATTCGGCAAGCGGCGACGTCCTCCCGAGACGCCAGAGCCGGAGAGCGCCGCCGCAGTGACAACCGCTGAGGCCCAACGCGACGAGCTCCGCGAAAGAAGACCGATCGCGCCGCGCGAGTACGCCTGATCGCGCTCTTTCATCAGTCGAACAGCAACACGGGACTTCACAACAACACCGAGGCCGAAGGAGGGCTCATGAGCACGCAAGATGTCCTCGACATCCAAGACGTACTCTTCGCTTACGCAACTCATCTCGACAAGCGGACACCCGAAGCGATGGCCGACGAAGTATTCACCACGGACGTCGTCATCGACCTGGGGTATGGCGCGTGGGAAGGGATCGGGAAGGCGACAGCAGAGTATCGCCGAGAGGTCGATCTGTTCCATGGAACAGCACACGTGTTGACCAATCCGCGCATCTCTGTCGATGGTGACACGGCAAAGTCGAGCGTGTACGTGACGGCATGGCACTGGACGAGGGGCGTCGCCGAGGGCAAGGAGCCTAACTCCGACTTCGTGACCGTCGGCGTATACCTCGACCGACTCGTTCGTACTGACGGCGGATGGCGCATTTCACATCGTCGATTCCGCCGCCTTGGACCGAGTGCGATCGGGATCGGCACGCTTCCGAGCTTCATCCAGCCTGAGGCGTAAGAAAGAGGGAAATTTGTCTTCGTCAATCAGTCACATCGGCGTCGTGGTCCGTGACCTTGAGCGCGCGACCCGCGAGTGGTGTGATCGCTACGGCATGAACGTCGTGAACACCGTCGATTCGGAGTCTGAAGGCGTGAGGAGCAACTTCATCTCATTTGCAGATGCTCGCGCTGAAGCCACTTGCATCGAGTTGATCGAACCGCTCGACAAGGAAGATCTTGCCAACCCGATTGCGCGGCGCCTCGCGAAGCGCGGCGAGGGATTCTTACAGATCGCCTTCAGCGTCGACGATGTGAAGGCAGCGGGAGAAAGGCTCAGGGACGACGGCATCGGGGCCGTCGATGCCCAGCCGTTCATCGAGGGAGCCGGTCCCCGGGTAATCGTGCTTCCCGATGACGCGAACGGCACGGTGCTCGAACTGTTGGAGTGGGGAAATGTCTGAACGCAAGATCGCCCTGGTCGCAGGTGGGAGCGGCGGTGTCGGCGGCGAGATCTGCCGCTCGCTTTCGCGCGATGGCTTCGCCGTCGCCGTCGGTTACCGCAGCAGTCCTGCGAAGGCAGAGGAACTGGTTGCAGAGTTGAACAAGGACGGCGGCGAGTCGATCGCGTTAGCGCTCGACCTCAGCAACGTCGCCAACGTCGAGAACGCTGTCCGTGAGGTCGTCGACCGGTACGGTCGAGTGGACGTGGGTGTCTATGCAGCGGGCCCCTATATACCGCAACGGTGGATCGGCGAGATTACGCATGCCGAAAACGCCTCCATGTTCATGCAGGATGCCGGGAGCTGTTTCAACCTCGTGGCAGCTGTCCTGCCCGCGCTCCGCCAAGCCCGCGGGAGCTTCCTCGCGCTCACAACGCCAGCGGTCAAGCGGCACATTCCGAAAGACTCGCTCTCCTCGATCCCGAAGGCGGCAGTCGAGGCGATCGTCCGGAGCATCGCGGTGGAGGAGGCGCGCCACGGGGTGCGGGCCAACGCAGTCGGCGTTGGCTTCATTGAAGCAGGCATGTTCTTTGAAATGCGGGAACGCGGCGACTTCAGCGATTCGTATGTGGAGATGGCCAAGAAGAACATCCCCCTGCGCTATCAGGGCCGTGCGAGCGACATTGCGGACGCGGTCGCCTTCTTCGCGAGCGATCGGGCGCGCTACATCACCGGGCAGGTCCTTCAGGTCGACGGGGGGTTGAGCCTGTGAAGCGATTCGAGGCGTTTTCGGCTGATGCGAGGAGTGTGCTCCAATGGGCGTGAGCGTATCGTGGATCACCGATTCTGTGGCCGATCCGTCGAAGGCGGCCGACTCCGAGGCGCTGGCGTTGGCCTGTGGATCGGAACCGGCAATCACGTACGGGGAGTTACGCGCGCGCGAAATGAGTTTCGCCAATGCTCTTCGCCGGGCTGGGGTCGGCATGGGCGATCGAGTAGCGCTGTTGCTGTTCAACTCCACCGATTTCGTGGCCTACTACCTCGCGATCGCTCGGCTTGGAGCCATTTCTGTGAGATTGAACTGGAGGCTTACGGCGGCCGAACTCTCATTCCAGCTTGATGACTCAGAGGCAAGCCTGCTTGTCTTCGACTCCGACTTCGAGTCTGCGATCGGGGAGATCCGGGGGGCGCTCAGGCTTGACCGACTGGTAGAGCGGGGCGAGACAGCCGCCGAGTGGGCGATGCCTGAGGCACAGTTCTTGGAGGGGGGGACCGAAGAGATCGCCGCATGTGGCTCGTTGGACGACCCCGTCTCACTGATGTACACCTCCGGCACTACGGGACTGCCGAAAGGTGCCCTTTGGACACACGGGAACACTCTCTGGTTCGCGGCGATGCAGGCGATGAAGTGGACGATGGGGCCAGATACGGTGACGATGAGTCCGGGGCCGATGTTCCACGCGGGCGGTCTCGAAGTCTTGACCATGGCCGCTCTGTTCGCACACGGCACGGCCGTTGCTTTCCCGTCCAGAGGGGTCAGAGTCCCCGCGATTGTGGATGCAATTCGCGTCCATCAAGTGAACCAGGCCATGTTCTACTCGTTCATGGCGGAGGAGCTGTCGAACCTGCCGGATCTGCGAAAGCTGCTGCCTGCTGGCATGAAGTACATCAACGCAGGCGGTGACATATACGGCGACTCGATGCTTAGAAAGCTCAAGGGTTTGCTTCCCGAGGTGAAGTTCGTACAGCAGTACGGGCTTACCGAGGGTGGTGCGATCGTCACGGTGCTCGACCACGAGTTCACGTCCGACTATCCGCAATCGGTCGGTCGGCCTATGCCCCTTGCGGAGGTGAAGGTGACCGATGTGGAGGGCGTGGTCGTCGCGGCCGATGTGCTCGGCGAGGTGTGGGTGCGCAGCCCAGCCGTCAGTGTCGGCTACTGGCGCAGGCCGGAAGCGAATGCGGAAGTATTCGTCGACGGCTGGTGTCGAACCGGAGACTTGGGTTCTCTGAATGCGGCTGGCTTCCTCACTTTAAAAGGTCGCGCTAAGGATATGATCCGGAGCGGGGGCGAGAACATTTACCCGGCAGAGATCGAGAAGCATATTCTTGATTTCCCGGGAGTCGTGGAAACCGCCATCATCGGGGTACCCGATGAGAAGTATGGTGAAGTCGGGTGTTGTTATCTAGAAGTTGACCGGGCCGTCGATCTCGAGGAGCTCAAGAATTCATGCATCGCGCGATTCGCCAAGTACAAGGTTCCCAAGTACTTCCTCGTCGTCGACGAACTCCCGCGCACGTCCACTGGCAAGGTGCGGAAAGCCGTGCTGAAGGAGTATCACTATTCGGACATTCGGACGTGATTTCCGCTATGACGACACTCGGCCCAGGGACTTGGCGAGTGAAATGAGCGTGACGGGCGCAACGAGAGCCTACTTTCGTTCGGCCGGACGAGGGAGGAGGGAGCTGTTCGAGCCTCGGACCGAAGCGATGGCGGGCTGGGGCAACGACCAGTTACAAGGGCCGGCCGTCGCCGGGTTGCTTGGGCGCGGCGCGGAGGCCCGCGCTCGGCTCGAGAGGCCGGAACTAGTACCGGCGAGAGCCGCATTCGAGATGGTTCGGGCCGCAAGGAAGGCGGTCACGGGGGTACGAACCGAGGTCGTACGCAACGGACCTCGACTTCTGGTGGTAGACGCCTTCCTCGAACAGGGTGGAGAGATGATCGCCCGTGCACATACCTTCTTCGTGCGAGGGGGCATCAGTCCTGAAGACCATGTGTGGACTCCCGATGTCTCGATTCCGGTCCCCGGCCAAGGCGTCCCCTTTGATGAATTTGGCAGATGCTACCGGAGTGAATCCACTGAATGGAGTCCAATACCAGGGCGAGTGACTTCGCCCAGCCGCAAGTACGTCTGGCAGGGTGACATCGGAACGGTTGAAGGAGAGAAACCGACAGGATTCGAACGAGTCTGCGCGGCAAGCGATCTCGGGAGCGCGAGCGTCAACTGGAGCGAACGTGGTGCACAGTACATCAACGCGGACGCGACAGTCTCGATCAGCCGACTCCCGTCAGGAAGCGGCATCGGAATTGCTGCTCTCGACTGGTCGGCGAATGGGGGAGTCTCTGCGGGTGCGGCCAGGCTCTTCGACGAGATGGGCCCTTTCGGCGTCGTGTCCGTCTCGGCCATCGCGCAGACGCGTGTGCGAGTCGACTTTACGCCCGATGGGTTCGCACTACGTGAGCTCCTGTAGGGACGACGGCGTCGCTCGGATTGTTTCGACGGATGCCGTGACGGGCGATGCTCAGAATGGTATCCATCACCTGGTCGGCGTTGTATCGGCCGGACGGGTGATACCACCGGTGGAGCCATTGCACCATTCCCAAAAGGGAGGCTGTGGCCATCTTCGGGTCGAGATCCTCGAACAGCCCGGCTTCAACTCCGTCGCGATAGATCGTCTCGATGGTGAGCTGGTAATGCCGGGCCATCTGGCGGTAGGCAGCGCGCTGCTTCTCAGGCAACTCAGCCTCGTTCCCCAAATACACGGCGAGCTCGGCAGTCTTCTCGGTGTACATCTTGACCTGGCTCGCCAGGATCAACGTGAGCTTCTCGTCGGCATCTACGTCGAGGGCGGCGACGCGGTCCAGTTCCTCGGTCAAACTCGTGATGATCGGATCGTGGATGGCTATTAGTATGTCCACTTTGCGAGGGAACCAGTAATAGAGGGCGGGGCGTTGGACACCAAAGCGGTCTGCAACGTCCTGCAGGGAGGTAGCCCGGTAGCCTTGCCTGCTGAAGAGGTCTGCGGCGACCGCGAGGATGCTCTCCCGACTCATGCCCTGATGCCGCCGAGGTGTTCCGTCCGCCTTCGCACCCACAGTGTCCGATGCGACGGTTGATGCTTCAGGCATTACCCCTCCTCAACGATCTGCACCTCGACCCATGCCGGTTCACTGTGATCGTTCCGTAGTCGATTCTTCCGGCCCGAAGCCAAGTTTACTCGCGCGTAGGCAGCCGCCCCATTGATGACGAGCGTCGAGGGGCGATCGATCTTTGTTGACATATGAGGCCAGCCTACAGCGCTTACTTACTGGTCTGTCAAATGTCGGTGCAGATCGAGGGGTGACTTCTCATGACGGCAGAGGGAGGCCGCATGTCCGAGCGGCGAATGCACCCCACCTGTTTGCTCGAGGGCACACGAGGAAAGCGCAGGGGGTCGATGCGGAGCGGGCTGAGGTGCGCCCCCAACGCCCCCTCGCCCCTCACCTCACTCACGCGCCACGATACGTTCCCCCGAGGCCGCCCCAGTCCGTCCACCGGCCCAGGCCCGATGCACCACCACAAGGAGGTCGCTGAGCGGTTCCCCCCTCCGCGGGGCGCGTCGTACTCTGGTCGAACACCGCAAGCGAACAGGGAGGCCTCCATGGGCACGACCAAGTCCGATGCCAAATCAACCGCATCTGCGGCCGAAGCAGCCATCCGCCACTCCATCGCCCGGATCGAATCAAGCCTGAACCGGGTAACGCCCCAGGTCAGGGGAGGGCTCGACGAAGCCTTGGACGGGCTCCGCCACCGCCTCGAAAGCCTCGCCCCAGTGGGCGAAACCGTGGGCAAGACAGCCACCAAGGGCACCCAGAAGGCCGAAGCCGCGACAAGGGCCGCGACCAGCCGTCTGGCCGAAGCCGCCGAGCACCTCGCCGACGCGGTCTCCGAAGCCCCGCTGCCTGCGAGCAGGAAGGCTGTCAGGGCCGGGCAGAAGGCCATCGCCGACACCGCCCGGACGGCCTCGAGGGAGCTCCGCAGCGCCTCGGGTGGGACCGGGCCGGCAACTGGCGTCATTGCGGGAGGAGCCTTCCTCGCTGCCGCGGCGGTCGCGGTCTGGCTGGTCCGGCGCGCCTCTAGGACGTAGCGCGACGGGGCGGCCCCCGCCGCCCTCGTCGCGGCTCAAACCGACGTGTATCCCCCGTCGATCAGGACGTTTTCGCCGGTGATCATGGCCGCGGCGTCGCTCGCGAGGAACCCGATGAGGGCGGCGACTTCCTCGGGCTGGGCGAAGCGGCCCACAGGGATGTCCGCCTTGGCCTTCTCGCCCTTCTCCCCGGCCCAGGCCGCCTTGCCCAGCGGCGTCTCGACGACGGTCGGAGAGACAGCGTTCACGGTGACTCCCCGCCGCGCCCACTCGAGCGAGAGGACCCTCGTGAGGCCCACTATGGCCGCCTTGCTCGCACAGTAGGCAGCGTGCTGGTCAAGCCCGACGACGGCGGCTTGCGAGGCGAGGTTGATGATCCGTCCGTATCGGGCCTCAAGCATGATGCGCCCCGCTGCTTGTGCCATGTAGAAGCTTGCACTGAGATTGACGTCCAGAGTGGCCTTCCACCGCTCCGGCGAAACATCCGTCGCGGGATCAAGCAAAGCGACGCCCGCCGAGTTGACGAGGATGTGCGGCGTCCCAGCCACTCTCTGCACCTCTTCGAACACCTGCGTTGCCGCCGTCGGCTCCGTCAGATCCTTCACGACTCCATGGTGCGCCGCTCCCCCGAGATCCCCCATGAGTTCGACGACCCGTTCGGCAAGGTCCACTCCAACCACCCGCGCTCCCCGCTCCGCGAAGTGGCGCGCGACGGTGTACCCGATTCCGCTTGCAGCCCCCGTGACGACCGCGACCTTCCCTGCGAACGACTGTTCCACTCTTCTCACTCCTCGTCCCGAATTGCTTGACACGCTCCCACGCTGCTCCATAGCCTAAAAGCCCTGCGAAAATAGTCGCAATACTTACGAAACGTTTCGCGATGCGAGTTGACGAAACAGTGAGGTTGGAGAATGGAGCGCCCCCCAAAGTTTGTCCGCACCGACGGCTCCCGGTTCATCGACGGGTGGGGCAAGCCCATCCGCTTCACCGGCGTCTGCGTCGGCGGATGGCTCAACATGGAGAATTTCATCACCGGCTACGCCGCCAATGAGACGCTCATGCGCGAGAAGGTCGCCGGCGTCATCGGCCCTGACCGCGCACAGCGCTTCTTCGAGCGCCTCCTGAACGCGTTCTACGGCGAGGCCGATGCCGCCTTCCTCGGCTCGCTCGGCATGACGATCATCCGAATCCCGGTCAACTACCATCACTTCGAGTCGGACGAGGACCCCTTCGCCATCCTCCCGACTGCCTTCGACCATCTCGACCGCGCCGTCGAGGCCTCCGGGCGGCACGGCATCTACTCCATCATCGATCTGCACGCGCTCCCGGGCAGCCAGAACCACCACTGGCACTCCGACAACTCGACCCACGAGCCGCACCTCTGGCGGCACCCGCACTTCCAGGACCGGGTGGAGAACATCTGGAAGGCAATCGCCGAGCACTACAAGGACAACACGTGGGTCGCCGGCTACAACCTCATGAACGAGCCCGCGGACGAGACCCGTGCCGTGGTCGGGCCGCTCTACCGCCGGCTGTTCGAGGCCGTGCGCGCGATCGACCCGCATCACACCATCTTCCTTGACGGCAACACCTACTCAACCGAGTTCGACATGTTCGACGCCGAGCCGTGGCCGAACACCGTCTACAGCCTCCACGACTACGTCGCCTCTGGGCTAGGCCGCGGGGGCGACTACCCCGGCTACACCGACGGCACGTACATCGACAAGGAGTACGCGCGGAAGAAGTTCCTGCAGCGCTCCGAGTACGCCCGGCAGACGGGCACGCCGATCATGGTGGGCGAGTTCGCCCCGATCTACACCGGCGACGAGCGCGTCGACGCGATGCGCCGGCAGATTCTCGCCGACCAGCTCGAGCTGTACGGCGAGTTCGACGTCAGCTGGACGAGCTGGATGTACAAGGACCTCGGCCGGCAGGGCCTCGTGAACGTCTCGGAGCAGTCCCCCTACCGGCAGCGCTTCGATGAGTTCGTCACGAAGAAGAACCGTCTCGCCGCCGATCAATGGGGCAGTGATCGGCTCGGCGGCGAAGGCGTGCGCGAGGTCAGCCAGGCCGTCCAGGACCTGATGGAGCGCGAGTTCCCCAACTGGACCCCGTACCCGTGGGGCCGTTTCGACACGGTCGCGACCGTGCTGAACAACCTCCTCTTCGCCCAGCCGCTCGCCGACGACTACGCAGAGCTGTTCCGTGGGCTCTCCGACAACGAGCTCGATGCCCTAGCCGATTCCTTCTCCTTTGAGCAGTGCGAGGTGCGCGAGAGCCTCCGGGACCAGCTCGTGTCCGGCCAGGACGCCCAGTCCGTCACCGAGCCCGCCGAGCGGGCTTAGGCCATGCGCGCCGTCGTGCTTCGCTCCCCCGGTGAGCCGCCCCAGCTCGAGGACGTCGAGCTCTCGGCGCCGCGCACGGGCGAGCTGCTCGTGCGCATCGAAGCCGCGGGCGTCTGCCACAGCGACTACCACTACATGACCGGTGACCTCACCGCGCCGCTGCCCCTCGTCCTCGGGCACGAGGGTGCGGGCATCGTGGAGGAGGTGGGGCCGGGCGCCTCCGGCTGCATCCGCGTAGGCGACCGGGTAGCCCTCCTGTGGCGGCCGCGCTGCGGCCGTTGCGACGCGTGCATCTCCGGCAACCCCGTGCTGTGCGAACTGGGCGCGGTGCAGGCGGCGGCGGGCGGCCTTCCGGACGGCACATCGCGGCTTTCAATGGCCGACGGCGGTGAGCTGCACCATTTGATGGGGGTCTCCTGCTTCGCGGAGCGAGTGGTGGTCAACGAGAACGCTGCCGTGCCCGTGCCCGACGGCGTCCCGCCCGAGATCGCGGCCATCTCGGCGTGCGCCGTCATCACCGGGGTGGGGGCCGTGTTCCACGAGGTGCGGGAGGCGGCCGGGCGGCCCCTCCTGGTCCTCGGTGCTGGTGGAGTCGGCCTCTCGAGCGTGATGGGCGCGGCCCTCGTCGGGGCGCATCCGCTCATCGTCGTCGACGTCGACGAGGCCAAACTCGACCTCGCGCGGGAGCTCGGCGCAACCCACACGATCAACGCACGGGACGACGACGTCGTCGAACGCGTCCTTGCGATCACCGGCGGCGCGGGAGTGCCGTGGGCCATCGAGGCGATCGGACGGTCCCAGACCCTCCAGCAGGCGCTCGCGTGCGTGGCGCCGGGCGGAACCCTCGTCGCGGTCGGCCTCGGGGCAACCGGTGCCGAATTCCCCGTTCCCTTGAATCAGCTTGTTCAGCGGCAGAAGCGCGTTGTCGGTTCGCTCTACGGATCGAGCAACCCACCGCTCGACCTCCCGCGCATCTTCGGGCTGTATCTCGCCGGAAAGCTGCCCCTCGACAAGCTCGTGGGCGACCGGTTGCCCCTTACCGAATTCGGGGAAGCCTACGAGCGGCTAACGGCGGGAGCCGTCGGGCGCGGAATCCTCGTGCCGTAGCGCAAATCTCAACGCAAGAAAGAGATGAAACAGATGGTCCGCTCACAGGGCTGGTACGGCGGCGAGGGCCGCGACCCCTTCATCCATCGCGCTTGGATGCGGCGAGGAGTGCCCGACCATGCGTTCGACGGACGGCCGCAGATCGCCATCGCGAACACCGCGAGCGATCTGACTCCGTGCAATATGCACTTCAACGAGGTCGCCGACTACGTCAAGCAGGGCGTGTGGGAGGCGGGCGGGGTGCCGGTCAACCTGCCGGTGGTCTCGCTGGGCGAGACCGTCGTCAAGCCGACGGCGATGCTGTGGCGCAACATGGCCGCGATGGCTATTGAGGAGATGCTGCGCGCCAACCCGATCGACGCCGTTGTGCTGCTCGGCGGGTGCGACAAGACGATCCCTGCGCTACTGATGGGGGCAGCGTCCGTCGACCTGCCCGCCGTCGTCCTTCCCGGGGGGCCCATGCTGAACGGCTACTTCCGGGGCGAGCGAATGGGCTGCGGCACCGGGGTATGGCAGCTGTCGGAGGAGGTCAGGGCGGGCACGCTGCCAGCGGCGGAATTCGAGGCCAGCGACAAGAAGATGATCCGCAGCAAGGGCCACTGCAACACGATGGGCACCGCATCGACGATGGGCCTCCTGGCAGAGGCGCTCGGAATGACCATTCCCGGCGTCGCAGGGACGCCGGCGGCGGACAGCCGCCTGCTCGAGGCGGCACACGCCTCGGGACGGCTCGCAGTGGAGCTCGCTACCGAGGACCGTCGCATCTCCCAGGTGATCACGAAGGAGTCGTTCCACAACGCCATCGTCGCGCTCGCTGCCATCGGCGGCTCGACGAACGCCGTGGTGCACCTCCTCGCTATCGCGGGCCGGCTCGGGATCGACCTCACGCTCGAGGACTTCGACCGCATCGGCGGGAAGGTCCCCCTTCTCGTCAACCTGCAGCCCGCCGGCCGCTACCTCATGGAGGACCTCTTCCGGGCCGGCGGCTTCCTCGCCGTCCTCGATCAGCTCGTGGACCTGCTCGATCCGCTCGCCCGGACCGTCACCGGCAAGCCCCTCACGGAGTACCTCGGCGGCCACGGCGTGTGGGACCGGGATGTCATCTCACCGCGTTCCGAACCCCTACAGGACGACGCCGGAATTGCAGTTCTCCGGGGAAACCTCGCCCCGCGCGGGGCGATCATCAAGCCAGCTGCCGCGACCCCTGAACTGCTCGTGCACACGGGCCGCGCGGTCGTCTTCGACTCGATCGAGGACGCCCACGCGCGTCTCGACGACCCCGAGCTCGACATCGACGCCGATTCGGTGCTGATTCTCCGCGGGTGTGGCCCGAAGGGCTACCCGGGCATGCCCGAGGTCGCGAACATGCCGCTGCCGCAGAAGCTGCTCAAGCAGGGGGTCCGCGACGTGGTCCGCATCTGCGACGGCCGCATGTCCGGAACCGCGTACGGCACGGTCGTGCTCCACGTGGCCCCGGAGGCGGCCGCAGGCGGCCCGCTCGCCCTGGTCGAGGACGGCGACCTCATCTTGCTCGACGTGCCGAACCGACGCCTCGAACTGCTCGTCGACGAGGCCGAACTCGCCAACCGGCGAACTGCCCAGCGCGCCCTCGACGGTTTCGCTCAGGCCGACCGCGGATGGCAGAAGCTCTATATCGACCACGTGCAGGGCGCCGACACTGGGGCGGACCTCGACTTCCTCGTCGGTTCGAGCGGATCTGAGGTGACGCGGGAGTCGCACTGACTATCTGTACCCGAGACGTATCTGTACCCGAGACGTATCTGTACCCGAAACGGAAGAAGGACCACCCCTACCGTTTCGGGTACGCCAACTCACCCTCCAGCACGTTTCGGGTACGCCAACTCACCCTCCAGCGCGTCTCGGGTACGCCAACTCACCCCCCTAGCTGACCCCTGCGGCGCGCCGGATCCATCAGCCGGCGAAGGCGTTGAGGGCCGCGCCGCGGACTCCCGGCTGCACGGCGAAGACGGCGCCCGCCTGCGGCTCGGCGCCGTCGGGGAGATGCTGGCGAGACGAGGTGATGTAGAGCGTGTCGAGGTCAGCACCCCCGAACGCCGCGGCGCTCGTGTGGCTCACTCCCGGCACGTCCACCACTTCCGTGAGCTTTCCCTCGGCGTCGTAACGCCGGACGGCGCCTCCGCCCCACAGCGCGACCCAGAGTCCGCCTTCGGCGTCGATGGTCATGCCGTCGGGTGCGCCCGCGACGTCGTCGCCCAACTCGACCAAAGGCCGCCTGTTGTGGAACGAACCATCAGAGCCGTCGAAGTCGAAGACGTCGACACGTCTGGTCGGTGTGTCGATGTAGTAGGCGAGCGCGCCATCGTGGCTCCACTGAAGGCCGTTGGAGATGGTCACTCCTTCCAACGCGGTGGACACGGACCCGTCTGGCTCGAGTCGGTAGACCGAACCCGCGCCAGGAGTCTCGTCGTAGGCCATGGATCCGCAATAGAAGCGGCCACGGGGGTCGCATCCCCCCTCGTTGAGCCGAATTCCGCCGTCGTCCACCACCTCGGGGAGGCGACGCTCAAGAGCGAAGTCCTCGTCGAAGAGCGCGAAAGCGTGCTCGGTCGCGACTACGAAACCTCCGCGGGCGCGCGGGCGCACGACGGCGGCCACCGGGCTCCCGATGTCATGGCGCCGCGGGCTTTCGAGCGAGGAGAGGTCGACGACGGCGCCCGCCATCATGTCGACGACGAGCATCCGGCGCCCCGCGGGGTCCCAGCAGGGACCCTCGCCGTGCCACGTAATCGGCGCCGTGATCTGTTCGGCCCTCATTGCCAGCCTCCGTCCACGACCCACGTCTGCCCTGTCGCCAGCCTCGAATCATCCGCAGCAAGCCACAGCACGATGCGGGCCACGTCGGCGGGGTACAGGAGCTCGGGCACACACTGCGCGGCGAGAATCTTCTCGCGCTCCGCATCTCCAACCCAACTCTCGAGCTGGCGCGGGGTCATGATCCAACCGGGAATCACGCAGTTCACGCGGATGCCGTCCGGCCCCAACTCACGGGCCAGGGTCCGCGTGAGCCCCTCGATGCCAGCCTTGGCCGTGATGTAGACAGGCAAGTCGACCAAGTCGATGTGGGCACTGATCGAGCCTAGGTTGATGATTGAGCCTCCGCCTGCAGCCTTCATCATCGGCCACACCGTCTTGGCGGCGAAGAAGTGATGCCGGACGTTCACGGCTATCCCGTCGTCCCACAGAGCAGGGTCGATCTCGGCAACCTTGCGCCTCGTGTCATTGGCCGCGTTGTTGACCAGTACTGTGACGGGCCCAAAGGCCTCCGAGGCTTGCATGATGGCCTGCTCCAGGGCCTTCACTTCTCGGACATCCACCCTCTGAAAGAAGGGCTCGGGGTCCCCCCGCTCGGTGATGCTGGCCCTGAGCTCGGTTCCGGCATCTTCGTCCAAGTCGACGAACGCGACTCTGGCCCCCTGCGCGGCGAGCTGCGAAACGAACTCGGCGCCGAGCCCTGTCGCACCCCCGCTGACGAATGCGACGCGCCCCTCGAGCGAGGGATAGCGCGCAAAGGCAGGCTGCGATTTGAGACTGCGCTCTCCGTCGGTCGTCGTCATTGATACCCTCTCAGTACAACGTTTCGAGATACGCAGGAAAACTATCTGAAAAGTCAGGCTATGAGCTCTCCAGCACGCCGTCAATCGATCACACCTTCAGGACAACCGCGGTCGCCGCGCGCCGATACCATGAACCGCATGGTGAACGAGGCGACCGGCAACTTGCCGGCCACGCGAGCAACGCTCTCAGAGGTCGCAGCGCTTGCGAACGTGTCCGTGGCAACCGTCTCGAAGGTTCTGAACGGCCGCAGCGGCGTTTCGGACGAGACCCGCAGCCGCATCGAATCGCTGCTCGAGGAACGCAACTACAACCGTCGGCTGAGCGCCCAGAGCACCGCCCCGCTGATCGAGGTGCTGTGCTTCGAGATCGACAGTCCATTCGCCGGCGCCGCCATTTCGGGGATCGAGCGTGCGGCGCGCGAACAGGGCATCGGCGTCGTCGTCGCGAGCGCCGAGGACTCGCATCTGCCCGGCCCGGGGTGGGTTGACGGGGTGCTCCGACGCCAGCCCCTCGGCATCATCCTGGTCGCCGCACTGCTGCCCGAGAAGGACCTCGCGCGGCTGCGGAGCCGAGCCATCCCGATCGTGATGATGGACCCGTACGGCGCCCCGGCGACGGACGCCCCCTCGATCGGCTCCGCTGACTGGAACGGCGGCTTTCTGGCTACACAGCATCTGATCCAGCTGGGGCACAAGCGCATCGCCATCATCACTGGCCCCGAGAGCATGATGGCCTCAACTGCCCGCCTCTCGGGCTATCGCGCCGCGCTCGAGGCCGCCGGCATCGGGGTACGCCGCGACTACATCCGGCCCGGGACGTTCCATCGCGACGATGGCGTGATCGAGGGACGCGAGCTGCTCTCAGCACCCGAGCCGCCGAGTGCCATCTTCGCTTCGAGCGACCTCCAGGCCCTCGGTGTGTACGAGGCGGCCCGCTCGCTCGGACTTCGGATTCCCGATGACCTCTCGGTCGTCGGCTATGACGACCTGGCAATCGCACAGTGGGTTGGGCCGCCCCTCACGACCGTAAGGGTCCCGCTCGCCGAAATGGCCGAGCAGGCGATGCACCTCGTCCTTCGGCTCCGCGACGAGCCGGAGCTCGCCTTCAGCCGCGTCGACATGGCTACCTCACTCGTAGTGCGCGAAAGCAGCACGGCGCCCCGCGCCTGAGCGCACACCCGTTTCTCGTCGAAGGACTAGGGGATCCCCCGCGCTCCTCGAACGAAAAGTTTCGAGTTTTCAGGTAAACCTTGACGCAAATTTTCGCTGTTGTTAGTTTCGTCTCATTCGCCTCGGACAACGAGCCCCCTCTCGGACTCAAAACCGAAGGCGACTGAGCCCGGCCAAGCCGGGGACTCAGAGCGCGCCGGACCTGCCGGCCGGCGCTCATCCGGACACAGTGCTGTATCCGCGACGCAAGAGGACTGACATGCGATTCCCATTCAAATCGAAGACCGCTCTCCGGTCGTTCGCTGCCCTCGCGGTAGCGGGTATGGCTGGCCTGGGGCTCGTCGCCTGCTCGGGCGGCAACAACCAGGGCGCGGCCGGTTCGGCGACAAGCGGCACCATCAACTGGTGGGGGTGGACTCCGACCAACACCAACGAGGCGAACGACTTCATCGCCGCATTCAACAAGCAGTATCCAAACATCAAGGTCAACTACAAGCTGGTCGGCATCTCGGACTACCAGGCCTCGATGCGCCCGGCTCTGGCTTCCAACAACGGCCCGGACGTGTACGACCTCCAGCCGGGCGCCTACGTCCAGCAGTTCGGCTCCTACGCCGAGGATCTGAGCTCTACTGCCCAGAGCGCCCTCGGGAGCGACTGGAAGTCGAAGATCTCGAGCATCGCGGTTGACGGCCTCAGCTCCAACGGCAAGCTCACCGCCATGCCCGTGGGCTCGACCTACGCCGGCTCGATCTGGTACAATGCCGACCTGTTCAAGAAGTACAACCTGCAGCCGCCGAAGACGCTCGACGAGTGGAAGCAGGTCTGCCAGACCTTCGCGAGCAACGGCGTCGGCTGCTTCGCCCAGGGTGCAGCCCAGGAGGGCTTCGATCAGGACACGCTGCAGGCCATCTCGAACTCGGTCGAGCCGGGCTACTGGACGAAGGCCTCTCAGGGCCAAGCGAAATGGAACTCACCCCAGATCGCCCAGACGCTCTCGATCTGGAAGGACCTGTTCACGAGCGGCATCATGCAGAAGGGCGCGCTCGGTGCCCAGCAGTACCCTGACGTGAACAACGCCTTCCTCACCGGCAAGTACGCGATGGTGATGATGGGCAGCTGGTACACGCAGTACGCGACCCAGAATTCGATGACCCAGGCCCTCGGGTCCGCGGGGGTCGCGGGTGCCAAGCCATTCCCGATCTTGCCCATGCAGTTCCCCGATGTTGCCGGCAAGGGCAACACCTCGGAGATGTTCGGTGACGCCGACTACGGCCTGGCCGTGGCCAGCAAGTCGAAGAACAGGGCTGCCGCCGAGACGTTCGTAAAGTGGATGACCGCCAGCACCAACGGCCAGCAGGTCGTAGCCAACCGTCTCGACACCACCTCCGTCTTGAAGGGCGTTTCACCCGACTTCAACACGATCAAATTCGTCGACCCCGCCCTGCAGAGCGGCCCCGTCAACGACTACCTGAAGAACGCGTCGTCGGTCGACGAGCATCGCTTCGCTCTGCTCAACTCCGATATCGAGAACGCGTTCCTGGCCGCCGCGCAATCTGTAGCCAGCGGGAGTGCAACCCCGCAGGGAGCCGCAGCAACGCTGCAGCAGGCCGCAGACGCGGCGAAGGCGAACCAATGACCGTCTCCACCTCGGAGCGGTTGACCCGCGCGGTCGGCTCCACGAGCCGGCCGCGCGGCCGCCGCCTTCAAGCATCAGGCCTCCCGTGGATCCTGCCCGCCCTCGTTCTCGGGGTGGGGCTCATCTACTACTGCATCGGCTACACCGTCTACATTTCGGGCCTCAACTGGGATGGCGCTAGCCCCGACCCGCTCTCGGTCGGGTTCAAGAACTACCTCAACATCTCCCACGACCCAGTGTTCTGGAAAGCCGTCTGGCACACGGCGATCTTCTTCGTCGTCACCTTCGTGGTGCAGACCGCGCTCGGCGTGATCTTCGCCGTCATCATGCACTCGCGCATCAAGCTCGCGATGCTCTACAAGGTGATCATCTTCGTGCCGGTCGTGCTGGCTCCCGCCATCATGGCCCCGGTGTTCCGCCAGATCTTTGCGGCGAACGGCCAGTTCAACTCGGTCCTCAGCCACCTCGGCCTTGGCTTCCTCGCCCAGCCTTGGATCGGCCAGGAGTCCACGTCGCTGCCGGTCATCATGGCGATCACCATCTGGCAGTGGACCGGGCTCACATTCGTGCTGTACTACGCCGCCATGAGCCAGATCGACCAGACGTACATCGAAGCGGCCCGGATCGACGGCGCAGGGAACCTCCGGGTGCTCTGGAGCATCATCTGGCCGAACCTGCGCGGAACCACAGTTTCGCTCGGGATCCTGAGCGCGATCGGCGCCCTCAAGACGTTCGACGTCCCGTGGCTCGTGACCATCGCTGGGCCGAACAATTCGACCCAGTTCCTCGGCACGTACATCTATCAGATGACCATCCAGCTGGCACACGTCGGCTACGGCGCGGCGCTTTCCATCATCCTGCTGGTCGTCGCCCTCGTGATGGCCATCATCCTGCAGGTCGTCGGGCGTGAGAAGGCGGATCGGTGATGTTCGAAGTTCGCAGATGGTGGGCCAAGGGGCTCCTGCAGCTCATCGCAACGCTCCTGGTACTGCCCTACCTGTTCCCCCTCATCGCGATGGTGCAAGGCTCGCTCGCCGGAGACGGCTGGGCCAACTACCGCGACGTCCTCCAAGTGCCCGGCTTCTTCCGCTTCTTCCTCAACAGCGCGCTCATCGCGGCCGGGGTCATCGTGCTCGTGTATGTCGTCACCATGCTTGCGGCCTACGGCTTCGCGAAGCTGCACATCCGCTTCCGCGAGGTCTACTTCTGGATGCTCCTCGCGTGCCTCACCCTGCCCGAGGTCGTGCTCCTGACGCCGCTCTTCACCACGACTCAGGCCGTCGGGCTGTTCAACACCTATTGGGCAGTGATCCTGCCCTTGGCCGCGCTGCAGGTGCCATTTGCCGTGCTCCTGACGCGCAACTTCATCCACGGGCTTCCGGACGAGATGTTCGAGGCGGCTCGGGTCGACGGCGCCAATTCCTTCCGCGGCTTCATCCACCTGGTCATCCCGCTGACCAGGCCGATCGCCGCCGCAGTGCTGATCTTCACGCTCATCGGGGCTTGGAACGACTACCTGATGCCGCTTGTCTTCCTCCAGTCGCAGGACATGCAGACCATCACCCTGGTCCCCCAGTTCTTCGTGGGCGAGTTCAGCAACGACCAGACGAAGATCCTTGCGTCCGCGGTCCTGACCGCGATCCCCGAGATCGTCGCGTACCTGTGCCTTCAGGGCCTGTTCGAGCGCGGCCTTTCGGCCGGCGCTATCAAGTGATCAACTCCTAGGAGAACGAATGCCACTAATTCAGGTCGACCTCGAGCGCGGGCTCTACGAAAGTTCCCACGAGGCCATCTCGTCCGCGATCCACGACGCCCAGATCGAGGCGCTCGGGATCCCTGCCGACGACCGTTTCCAAGTCTTCCGGCCCCACGCGGAAGGCGAGCTCAAGTTCGATCCCGGGTACAACGGCGTCGACCGGCGGAGCCTCCTGCTCATTCAAGTCACGGCAGTGCACATGTATCCCGTCGCCGTGAAGCGCAAATTCTTCGAAACGGTGGTCGCCAAGCTCGCGCCTCTGGGTGTTCGGGCGGAGGATGTGCTCATCTCGCTCGTCGAGAACGGCTTCGAAGACTGGTACGCAGGCAAGTGAAGGAAGAAGATCAGATGCTTCAGTACGACGCGGCACCCCTCAGGGTGCTGTTCCTTGGCGGCACCGGGACCATCAGCGCCTCATCCGTGCGGCTCGCCGCGGCCCACGGCATGGCTGTCACCGTGCTCAACCGAGGCGCCAACAGGGCGGGCCGCTCGCTGCCATCCGAAGTGGAGCAGCTCACGGGCGACGTGACGGACAGCGATTCCGTCAGGGGAGCCCTCGGAGACCGCACCTTCGACGCCGTCGTCAACTTCCTCTCCTACGACGAGGACGACGTCGCGCGCTGGGTCTCGCTGTTCTCCGGCCGCACCCGGCAGTACGTCCACATCAGCTCGGGCTCGATCTACGCCAAACCGGTACTCGTCACGCCGATCACGGAATCGACGCCGGTCGGACCGAACCCACCCCTCCCGTACGCGACCGCGAAATGGCGGGCCGAGCTCGCGCTCGCCCGCGCGTACCGCGAGCAGGGCTTCCCCGTCACCGTGATCCGTCCCTCCCACACGTACGACGACGCGAACCCGCCTTTGCCCGGCGGCTGGACAGTCATCGACCGCATCGCCCGCGGTGCCGAGATCCCGGTCCATGGCGACGGGACTTCGCTCTGGACGCTCACCCACGCTGAGGACTTCGCACAGGGCCTCGTCGGGCTGCTCGGCAGCGAGCGGGCGATCGGAGAGACGTTCCACATCACAGGCGACGACGTCCTCACGTGGGATCAGATCTACACCCTGTTCGCCACGGCCCTCGGGGTTGAACCTCGCCTCGTGCACGTGGCCAGCGAGCTCTATCCGGTCGTAGCACCCGAGTGGTTCTGGTCCGGCGAGTTCATCGGGGATCTAGGCCATTCGGCGGTCTTCGACAACTCGAAGATCCGTCGCTTCGTGCCGGGCTACGCCCCGCGGCTCACGTTCGAGCGGGCGGTAAGGCGGATGCTCGAATGGCGCGACGCTCACCCCGAAACCGCAAAGGGTGACGCCGCGACTGAGGCCATCCTCGATCGCGTCGTCGACGCCTACCACGCCGCCCACCAGGCGTTCGCCGACCGCGCCCCGGCACTCGCGGAGGACGCCTCGTGACCATGACCCCCCGGCCCCTGGGCTCCACCGGCCTCGAGGTCACCCCCCTCTGCGTGGGCACAAGCCCGCTGGCCAGCATGCCGCGGCTCTACGGCTACGACGTGAGCGACGAGCGCGCAGTAGCGACCATAGAGGCCGTCCTCGACAGCCCGATTCGCTTCATCGACACCTCGAACGGCTATGGCGAGCACGGGGAGGCCGAGAAGCGGATCGGCCTCGCGCTCGCCGCACGCGGAGGCCTCCCGGCCGACGTCGTGCTTGCGACGAAAGTCGACCCAGACCCGGTCACGGGCGATTTCTCGGGCAAGCGGGTTCTTGCCTCCTATGAGGAGAGCCTCGAGCGGCTCGGGGTCGACCGGGTGCCGCTGCTCTACCTGCACGACCCCGAGCGGATCTCCTTCGAGGAGGCCGTCGCGCCCGGCGGCGCTGTCGAGGCCCTCGTTCGGCTGCGTGACGAGGGAAGGGTCGACTACATCGGTGTGGCAGGGGGTCCTGTACGGCTGCTCGCGCAGTACCTTGAGACGGGCAAGTTCGACGCCCTGCTCAGCCACAACCGCTACACCCTGTTGGACCGATCGGCACAGTCCTTGTTCGCCACCGCACGCCAGCGCGGCATCGGCGTCGTCAATGCTGCTCCCTTCGGCGGGGGCATGCTCGCGAAGGGTCCCGACGTGCAGAGCAAATACGGCTACGGCGAGCGCGACGAGCGCATTGCCGACGCCGCCCGAGCCATGGCCGCGGCCTGCGCTCGGCACGAGGTCCCGCTCCCGGCGGCCGCGCTGCAGTTCTCCCTCCGTGCGCCGTTCATCGACGCGACCGTGGTTGGCGTCTCGTCTCCAGAGCGGGTCGACCAGACCCTCGAGTACGCGGGCCTGGAGATTCCGGAAGGGCTGTGGGCCGAGCTTGAGACGATGGTTCCGCCGAGCGATTTCTGGTTGGACTGATGGAGGGCACATCTCTGCGGGTCGGCCTGTTGGGTGCCGCCGGCATCGCCCCTGCCGCGATGATCAATCCCGCACGACGACGGAACGACGTCGAGCTCGTGGCCGTGGCCTCCCGGCGTCGTGCGCCTGAATTCGCCGAGCGGCACGGAATTCCCACCGCTTACTCCCGGTACGAAGATCTCCTTGCCGACGATTCGATCGAGCTCGTCTACATCGCGCTGGCACCTTCAGAGCATGCGCGCTGGACAATTGCGGCCCTCGAAGCCGGAAAGGACGTTCTCTGCGAGAAGCCGATGGCAATGAATGCGTCGGAGGCAAAGGCTGTCCTGGCCGCAGCAGAACGAACAGGCCAAAGGGCAATCGAGGCCTTCCACGACTACTACCACCCCCTTCAGGCGTGGATCCGCGACTTTCTCGAATCCCGTACGCTCGGCTCGCCGATTTCGGTCAAGGCAACATTCAATGGCGCGAACCCGTTCGATCCGGCGTCGATCCGCCATGTTCCCGAACTCGGTGGCGGGGCGCTCATGGATCTCGGCTGCTATCCGGTGCACTGGGTGCGGACCCTGTTCGGCGAGCCCCGGGTCACCCACACAACTGCAGGACTGAACCGTCTGGGAGCGGACGTGTGGATTGAGGCGCTTGTTGAGTTCGACGGCGGCATGCACGACGGCGGGGTGCCCGACGGGGCGGTCCACGACGACGCCGTCCACGGCGTCGTGAGCGCGAGCATGGAACCCGACGTCAGACTCGAATCGAGCCTCACTGTTGTCTGCGAAAGGGGAACGTTGCGCGTCGAAAACCTCGTCTTCCCTGCTCGTGGGCATTCGATTCGCGTTGAACGTGACGGCGTCACCCACATTTCGACGGTCGCCGGCCTGGATACCTACGACCATCAACTCGCGGCAGTGATTGAAGGCCTGCGTTCGCGGAAGACGCTCGCGACGGAAGGCCTGGACTACGTTCGCAATATGGAAGCCATCGACGCGATCTATGCGATGGCAGGAATTCGATAAACGCCCTCGGAAGGAAGCATTCATGTCCTCTTCAAGTACTGCCCTCGCGGGCCCTTGGAGCGACCCGGCTCGGCCTGCCGAGGAACGCGCGGCCGCATTGATCGCCGAACTCACCATCGAGGAAAAGGTGGCCCAGCTCTACGGAGTATGGGTCGGGGCCTCCGACCAGGGCGGCGAGGTCGCTCCCCACCAGCATGAGATGGAGGAGGGAGTCGACTTCGATGAGCTCCTGCCCTCCGGACTCGGGCAGCTCACGCGGCCGTTCGGGACTGCTCCCGTGGACCCGGCGCTCGGCGCACTGTCGCTCATGCGGACGCAGCAGCGGATCATGGCCGAAAACCGGTTCGGGATTCCCGCCCTCGCCCATGAGGAGTGCCTTGCGGGTTTTGCGACTTGGGGTGCGACGGCGTATCCGGTGCCGCTCTCGTGGGGTGCCACGTTCAACCCGAGCCTCGTTCAGCAGATGAGCTCGAGCATCGGCCACGACATGCGTTCGGTTGGCGTCCACCAAGGGCTCGCCCCCGTCCTCGACGTAGTCCGGGATCCGCGGTGGGGCCGTGTCGAGGAGACCATCGGCGAGGATCCGTACCTTGTCGGCAGCATTGCCACCGCCTACATCAAAGGGCTCGAGAGCGCCGGCATCGTCGCCACCCTCAAGCACTTCGTCGGCTACTCGGGGTCGAAGGCGGCGCGTAATCTCGCGCCCGTCTCGATTGGGCGTCGCGAACTGGCCGACGTCCTGCTGCCGCCGTTCGAAATGGCGGTCCGGGAGTCCGGCGTCCGGTCCGTCATGCACGCCTACACCGATATCGACGGCGTGCCCTCCGCTGCTGACCAGGAGCTTCTCACGGGGCTGCTTCGTGATACTTGGGGCTTCGAAGGGACGGTCGTCGCCGACTACTTCGGGATCGCGTTCCTCCGGACGCTGCACGCTATCGCCGCCACGTGGGAGGAGGCCGCGGAACAGGCCCTGACGGCGGGAGTCGACGTGGAACTCCCGACCGTCAAGGCGTACGGTGCACCTCTCATACAGGGCGTGCGGGAGGGCCGGATCAAGGAAGAGCTCCTCGATAGGGCTCTCAAGCGGGTGCTCACCCAGAAGATCCAGCTCGGCATGCTTGACCCGAAGTGGTCGCCGGTCCCGCAGGCGCTGGAAGGCACTGACCTCTCCGACCCATCCGCTCTCCGGGAGACCATCGATCTGGACAGCTCTCGGAACCGCGCGCTCGCGCGAGAACTGGCTGAACAGGCCGTGGTCCTGCTCTCCAATGACGGAACCCTTCCGCTGACAGCCCCGAAGCGCGTCGCGGTGGTCGGCCCGACCGCAGACGACCCGATGGCCGTCCTCGGCTGCTACTCCTTCCCCGCCCACGTCGGGGCGCAGCACCCGGAGACGCCCCTCGGACTGCGCCTGCCTACCCTTCTCGAATCCCTCAAGGAGGAGTTCCCGGCGAGCGAGATCAGCTTCGTCCGCGGCACGAGCATCGACGGGGGCGAGACCGATGAGTTCGCGGATGCCGACCAGGCCGCCTCTGACGCAGATCTCGTCATCCTCGCCCTCGGTGACCGAGCTGGCCTCTTCGGCAGGGGAACCAGTGGGGAGGGCTGTGATGCTGGTTCGCTGGCCCTGCCCGGGGCTCAGCAAGCGCTCCTGGAGCGGGTCCTCGCAACGGGGACGCCCGCCGTCGTCGTGCTTCTCTCGGGGCGACCGTACGCGCTCGGTGGGGAGACGTGCTCTGCCGCCGGAGCGATCGTCCAGGCCTTCTTCCCGGGTGAGGAGGGAACGGGCGCCGTGGCCGGCGTCCTGAGCGGAAGGGTCAATCCTTCGGGACGGCTCCCCGTCAGCATTCCGCGCCGTCCCGACGCCCAGCCCTCCACCTATCTCGCGCCCGCTCTGGGACGCAAGACCTCCGTCTCGAACATCGATCCAACCCCCGCCTTCGCGTTCGGGCACGGACTCGGCTACACGAGTTTCGAGTGGAGCGATCTCGAGGCGGATGCTGACAGCATTTCGACCGACGGAATGGTGCGGCTCACGGTGCGCATCCGGAACGTGGGCACCCGGAGCGGGTCGGACGTCGTCCAGCTGTACCTGCATGACCCCGTCGCGTCGGTCGTGCGCCCCCTCCAGCGCCTGATCGGCTACCAGCGGATCGAGCTGGATCCTTCCGAAGAAGCGCTCCTCACATTCGAGGTACCGGCCGAGCTGGGCTCGTTCACGGGGCGTGACGGGCGGCGGATCGTTGAATCCGGTGAGATCGTCCTCGGGCTGGGCCGCTCCAGTGCGGATATGGCACTCACCCATACGGTGACACTGACCGGCCCGACCCGGGCAGTGGATCACACTCGCGCCCTGCACCCGGTTTGCACTGTCTCAAGGAGTAGCGCCCGAAAGTGAAGGTGTTTGAGTCCGAAATGTTTCAAATTTCGAAGGTCGAAGAGCCTTCCCGAGGGGAGGAAGATCAAGGGAAGTTCCTTCGAAAGTTTTTCGCTACCGTTTGTTCGCGCATAGCTCGAATGGAAGGATGGAGCCATGGCTTCTACTGATTCACTGACATCCCCTGTGCTCACTTTCCACGACGGCAACAAGATCCCGCAGCTGGGCTACGGCGTTTGGCAGGTCGAGGACGAGGTCGCTGAGCGCGTGGTCGGCGAGGCGTTCGAGGTCGGTTACCGCCACATCGATACCGCCGCGATCTACGGCAACGAGGCGGGCGTGGGGCGCGCGATCGCCTCCTCGGGCCTGCCCCGCGAGGACCTGTTCATCACCACCAAGCTCTGGAACGCGGATCAGGGCGCCGGGAATGTTGTCCCGGCATTCGAGGCTTCGCTGGACAAGCTCGGCCTCGATTACGTCGACCTCTACCTGATCCACTGGCTCCAGCCCAAGCGGGGCCTGTACGTGGAGACGTGGCAGGAGCTGGTCAAGCTCCAGGCCTCGGGACGGGTCCGCTCCATCGGCGTCTCGAACTTCACCGTTGAGGCGATCCAGGAGATCGAACGCGAGAGCGGGGTCCTGCCAGTTATCAACCAGGTCGAGACACACCCCTACTTCCCGCAGGGCGAGCTGCGCGCATTCGAATCTTCCAGCGGAATCCTCCACGAGTCGTGGTCTCCGCTCGGGCAGGGCAAGGACCTCCTGGCCGACCCGGCGCTCAAGGCGATCGCGGACAAGCACGACGCGAGCATCCCGCAGGTCGTGCTCGCCTGGCACCTCGCCCTCGGGAACGTCGTGATCCCCAAGTCGGTCACGAAGGAGCGCATCGCGCAGAACTGGGCCTCGCTGAACGTCCGCCTCGACTCGGAGGACCTCGCGGCGATCGCCGCGCTCGACAAGGGCGCGGCCGGCCGCATCGGAGCCGACCCCGCGGTCAGCGACTTCGCCTAATCCGCTTCGGGTCGTCTTCCCCTCCCCCTACGTCCCTCCCCCGACGCTTGCGCCGTCACTTCTGCAGGGTGAAAGCCCGCAGAAGTGACGGCGCAACGTTTTAAGGAAGGTCGTAGTTTTACGGAAAGTCGTGTCAGAGCGTTTGCGCAGCAGGGGCGCGATCGAGCATCTCGCGACCCGAGAGGCGCCGGAGCCGGTAGGTGGCGAACCATACGAGGCCGGCGACGACGGCCCCGACGTAGTAGGAGAGGTCGCCGATCTGGGGGAACGCCTTGGCGATTGGACCGGTGTAGATCGAGGACATCCAGAACGGCGAGGAGAGGACGACTCCCGCGGCCCACGCCACGAAGCCCCATTCGAACTTTCGCTTCTTGTCGAAGAGCTCTCGCAGGCCTCGCTCAGTGCGGCGGCCGCCGAAGAGGAAGTCGCACACGAGGACCGCGACGTACGGCGCGATGCAGTAGGCGGTCAGGTTCAGGAACGCGGTGAAGCCTTCGTTGAAGCCCGCTTGGCCCCAAAGGGCGACGAGATAAGAGGCGATGCAGATGAAGATAACGCCCGTGTGCCGCTTCACCGGAATACCCATGGTCTGGATGGAGATCGCTCCGCCGTAGACATTCAGGAAGTTCTGGGTGAACGAGGAAAGGGCGACAATGCAAAGGCCGATGGGGGCCCAGGGCCCCATGAGCTCCTTGAGGGCTCCGATGCTGTCCGAGGCCGTCGCCGTCGAGCCGAGGATCGTGCCGAGGACGCCCATCCAGATCATCGTGACCGCGTTGCCCAGCATGGTCGCCCAGCCCGCGCCCCGCCGGTTCCCTGGAGTGTTCGGGAGGTAACGGGAGTAGTCGGAGGCGAAGGGCATCCACGCCACGATGAACGAGAAGAACCAGCCGAAGAAGATGATCCATCCGCCGACCCCGTCGAAGCCCTTCGCCGCGGTGTTGACGTCGTTCACGATGCGGCCGTTCACGGCGCTCACGGCGGTGATGAACAGGAATCCGACGACGAGGACGTAGGAGAGGATCCGCTGCAGGAAGTGGATGAGGTTGTAGCCGATGACGGCGACTCCGAGCTGGATGCCCATGAGGACGAGGGACGAGAGCCAGAACGGAATGCCCGTGAGGAGCGCTATGGCCTTGCCGCCGAGAATCACGGTGACCGCCGCCCAGCCGATTCCGGCGAAGACGTTGACGTAGGCGACGGGGAAGAGGTTGCCGATGAAGCCGAGCGGGCCGCGGCCCTGCATCTGCTGAGGGACGCCGAGGCGGACGCCCATCGATGAGAGGTAGCCCATGCCGGCCGACGACGTTACACCGGCGAGCACGATGGCGAGCACTGCCGCCCAGAAGGGCAGACCGAAATAGGCTGCGCTGAAGCCGAGGACGACGATGGGAAAGTTCATCCCGGCCGCGAACCAGAGGAAGAACTGCGAGCGCGGCTTCCCATGACGTTCGACGTCGGGGATGTGCTCGATGCCGTAGGGCTCGATCTTTGTGAGGCTGTCGCGATATCCGCGGTCTTCGGCGATGCTGTCTTCGCTCGCCCCTGCGCGGAGGGTATCTGGGCTCATTTTTGTCCTAAGGTGGAAGTGCACGCCTGCGTGCACTGCTTGTCTGAGCAGATCGGGCTCGGCGCGGCTGCTGTCCTGTGCGAGGTCTCAGTCGCGCCGGTGCCTTTCTAGATTTCGACGAGTTTGCCGCCGTCGAAGAAGTGGCCGGCCTTGTAGACCATGGGCGCGGTGCCCTCGACCTCGGCGTGGCGGACGCGGCAGATGAAGACGGTGTGAGTCTTCGCCTGGAAACGCTCCTGAATCTCCGCTTCGATCGAGGCTGCGGAGCCGTCGATGAGGGGGCTCCCGTTAGGCCCCTCGTGCCAGTCCACCTCCGCGAACTTGTCCGCCGACTTCGAGGCGAACACGCCCACGGTGCCGCGCTGGTCGGCGCCGAGGATGTTGATGCCGAGGTGGCTTGAGGAGAAGAGAGCCGGGTAGGTGCTCGAGGTCTTCTGGACGCAGACGAGCACGAGCGGTGGCTCAAGCGAGACCGAGCAGTAGGCGTTGGCCGCGAGGCCCTTGGGCTTGTCTCCTTCCTTGGTGGTCACAACCGTGACCCCAGTGACGAATTGACGGTTGAAGGCCTTCATGGTGTCCAACCCGGGTTCTGCGGGGTCGTCGTCCGACGACGGGACGATCGGGGCGGCTATCCCGCGGAGGGGGCGGATGCCCAGTCCGGCAAGCAGTTCGCTCCCGTCCCAGGTGACCGTCTCCTTGAGGATCCTCCGGTTCGCATCGAGCACAAGGATGTTCGAGCCGCGGGTCTGGACGGTCAGGCCCGTTGCCGGGACGCCGAGGTATCCGTGGGTGTGCGTTCCTGTCGAGGTCCAGAAGACCGCGACCGTGCCCTCGCCCTCGACGACGTCGTCGATAGTCGTGCGCAGATCAGGGAAGGCCTCCCTGACCGCCGCGATCTCTGCCTTGAGACCGGCGAGATCGATTGAGGTTCCCGTCGCCTTGCTGGTGCGGGTGTAACCGACCGCCATGAGCTGGTCCAGCGCGTCAAGGTCGCCCTTGTCCCACGCAGCGAGCCAAGCAGAGGTGATGAGCGGTTCAAGCGTCTGTTGCATACCAACGAAGGTAAGGCAGCTCACAGCACTTGGTCAATGACCTCCCGGAAAATCAATAGAACTGCCTCACTATCAGGCTCGGGAACCAGAATTGAGGAAGATCTTGACGGGCTTCATGCATGCAACCTACGCTGTGATGCATGCAAGATGCTTTCAGTCTCGTCCCTGATAACGGCGCGCAGGCAGGCCTCCTCGACCGCATTCGCCAGCTCGTCCTCGGAGGCGAGTTCCCTCCAGGCGCACTCCTGCCCGAGGCCTACCTCGCACAGGAGTTCGAGGTCAGTCGGACGCCGGTGCGCGAGGCGCTCAAGCAGCTCCAGCACGAGGGTCTCGTGGAGATCCGTCCGAAGGTCGGAACCTTCGTGCGGGAGCCCACACGGAGGGAGATCGTCGAGCTCTTCCAGCTCAAGGAATCCCTCGAAGGTCTTGCGGCTTCCCTTATGGCCCGCCGGGGGGAGGTGCCGGAGCTCGCAGTCCTGCGCCGCAATCTCGCAGACTCCGAGGAAGCTGTGGCCGACGGGGACAAGGACGGCTACGCCCGCCTCGTGCACGAGTTCCACTGGGCGATCGTGCACGGCTCGGACAACCGTAAGCTCGTCGAGCACTACGAGCGGCTCATGAACCAGCTGGCCTACCAGCGGCTCGTGCTGCGCACCGTCGAGCATCCCGGGCGCATCGCTGCGTCCACTCAGGAGCATCGCTCCGTGCTCAAGATGATCGAGCACAAGGACCCCTTCGGCGCCGAGTCCGCCATGAGGAACCACGTCTACGCATCGTCCCGTGAAGCCCTCATGCCGGAGTCGTCGCTGAATCCCGCCCCCCGGAACTGAAAAGAACCCCTCAATCAATCGAAGGACACGCAATGCGCTTCTCAATCTTCCACGGCCTCGGAGCCCCCGGCGATCTGGCCAACTACCAGCAGCACATGGAAAACGCCCGCGAATACGCCAAGGCCGCCGACGAAGCCGGCTTCTGGTCCGTCTGGTACACAGAGCATCACTTCGGCCACGAGGGGCAGGAGCTCACTCCCAACCCGATCCTCATGGGCGTGGACGTCGCCGCAAGGACGAAGAACATCCGGATCGGCCAGGCCGCCTCGATCGTGACCTTCTGGCACCCGCTCCGTCTCGCCGAAGACCTCGCCCTCCTCGACCAGCTTTCGGGCGGCCGGCTCGAAGTCGGCGTCGGCCGTGGCCTCTACGGCCGCGAGGCGGTCAACCTCAACCCCGCCGCGGACCCACGCGACCAGGAGAAGAACCGCGCCCTCTTCGCCGAGACCATGGAGGTGCTCCAGAAGGCGTGGAGCAACGAGTTCTTCAGCCACAAGGGTGAGTTCTACGAGTTCCCGGCCCCGGGGGTGAAGTGGAGCCACCCGATGTCACCCTCGACACCGGAGTTCACCCAGGACGGTGAGATCACCAAACTCGCCGTGATCCCGAAGCCCGTTCAGAAGAAGCTGCCGCTGTGGCAGGTCATCGACACCCCGCGTTCAATCGTCGGAGCGGCCGAGGCCGGGGTCCAGGGCATCTTCTGGCTCCCTCCCGTCAGCGCGCTCAAAGGCCGCTTCGAGCTCTACCGCGAGCACGCCTCCAGGGCCCAGGGTCGAGAGGTGCCGCTCGGCGAGGGCATCGCGCTGGTCCGCGACGTCTATGTGGCCGACACAATGGAGCAGGCTCGCGCGGAGTTCGAAGAGGCAGTCATGAACTCCTATCGCTGGATCACCCATTGGCGCGGCCTCTCGAACCTCATGGAGGAGGGCGAGGAGCTCACCCCGGAGCACAAGCTCGACTTCGACTTCCTCCTCGAACGCAACCAGCTGGTCGGCACACCCGACTACGTTGCCGAGAAGATCGAGGAACTCCAGAGCGAGCTCAACCTCGAGCACCTCATGCTCTGGACCACCCATCCGGGACTGAAGCACAAGAACGCCATGCGCAGCCTCGAGCTGTTCTCCGAGAAAGTCATGCCCCGTTTTGCGTAGCCTTCCTGAGAACCCGGAGGAGCTGATCCGCAAGATCGTCTTCTTGCGGGAGGAAATCCTCCTTGAGAACGGTGCAGCTCCGCTCGTCCCGGCAGCACGCGCTGCCGCAGCCGCCGTCGTCGTCAATCCCTGGGCTGGACTCGGCCCCGACTCCGACCTCACAGAGGCCGCGCAATGGCTCGCCCCCGCCATCGCAGGCGCCCTCATCGAAAGGCTCCTCTCAGGGCTCGGCGGACCGGACGCCGTCGAAGCCTTCGGCAAGGGAGCGATCGTCGGGACGGCCGGCGAGATCGAGCACGGCGGCGCCCTCATCCACACCCCCTATTTCGGGAACCTGCTCCGAGAGTCGCTCGAAGGCACCTCGATCATCTGCTTCGCCGATTCGCGGGGGGACGCGGGCGAGGCCCTCGTCGTGCCGATGTGGCACAAGACCGCCGCAGCTACCCGGAGCCACTATCAGACGGTCGATATCCGCATCCCGGATGCCCCCCTAGCCGACGAGATCGTCGTCGTTGCGGCCGCATCCACTGGACCCCGACCCCACGCCCGAATTGGAGACCGGAAGACAGACACGCCGGTCTCATGGAGCACCCTCGTAGGAGCAAGCAGATGAACGTCAGGAAGATCGTCACCCTCATCGACGAGACGGCGCGCGAAGGCGGCCGCCCCGTGAATCCGGCGGCCAGAGTCGCCGTCGTCGCCGCTGTCATCGAGAACCCGTGGGGCAATCAGCCCTTCGTCGAAGACCTCAGCGAGGGCATCCAGGACAACGCCTCCGATCTCGGCGCACTCCTCGCGCCGCGCGTCATCGAGGCGCTCGGCGCGCCCGTCGAAGCCTATGGAAAGGCAGCCATCGTGGGGCTCGACGGCGAGATCGAGCACGGTTCCGCACTCATCCACACACTCCAGTTCGGCGACCACTTCCGCAAAGCGGCAGAGGCGACCACCCTGCTGCCGGCCGTGGAGAAGCGTGGCCGGGCGGGCGTCACGTTCGACATCCCGCTCAAGCACAAGACCGATGCGACGATCCGCTCGCACCATCAGAGCATCGAAGTGCGCATTCCCGACGCCCCCCACCCGGGCGAGATCGTCGTCGCTCTCGCCGCCGCCGCGCAGGGGCGCCCGCAGCAGCGCCTCGCTCCGCTTTCGAGCGAGAAGTAGCGTGGACGAGCCCGTCGTCCTCCTCCACGGAGTAGGGCTGGACAGCTCGATGTGGGATTCCCTGCTCGCGGATGGAGCGCTCTGGCTGGCCGGGCGCGAGGTCATCGCCCTTGACCTGCCCGGCCACGGCCAGGAACCTCCGCTGCGGCGGCCGACCAGCTTGGCAGAGATGGCGGACGACGTCGCACGGCGGCTCCCGCCGAAGGCTCACCTCGTCGGGTTCTCACTAGGCGCCCTCATCGCCGAGGAGCTGGCGGCCCGAATGCCCGAACGCATCCTCTCGCTCGTGTGCGTCAGCTCCGTCTGCGAGCGCACTGAAGCGGAGGGCGCCGCCGTCGAACGCCGACTGGACGCTGCCCGAGGCGACTTCATCGCGAGCGCCGAGGCCGCCGTCGAACGCTGGTTCCCGGAACCGGACCGTGTCTCACCAGACCTCGTCGACCAAGTGCGCCGTGTACTCCTGGCCAATGACCACGAGTCCTACCTTCACGCCTACGAGGTCTTCGCCACCGGCGACCGCGACGCCGCGAAGGCCCTGCCGCTCATCACGGCCCCGACCCTTGCGGTCACTGGCAGCGATGACCCCGGCTCCACTCCCGGCATGACCCTGCGCCTGGGTGCGCTTGTCCCCCATGCGCGCACGCTCATCGTTGACGGCGCCCGGCACATGCTCCCCCTCGAACGGCCGGAGGAACTCGCCCGCCTCATCGCGGAGTTCCTCGACGAAGCTGAAAGGAAGATCCACCATGCCCACACGGCTTGAGCACTTCATCGGCGGCCGCCCGATGCCGCCGACCGAGGGACAGTACTTCGAAAGCACCAATCCCGCGACCCTCGAAGTCCTCTACGAGGCGGCGCGCGGAACGCAGGCCGATGTCGAGCTCGCAATCGAGGCCGCCTCAAAGGCCTTCGATGGCCCTGACTGGTCCAACCTGACCCCCACCCGCCGCGGCCACCTCCTCCGCCGGCTTGCCGACCTCGTCGGGGAGCACGGGGACGAGCTCGCGCGCCTCGAGACCGAGGACAACGGAAAGCTCCTGCGTGAGATGAAGGGGCAGCTGCGGACGCTGCCCGAGTACCTCTACTACTACGCGGGGCTCGCCGACAAGGTCGAGGGGAGCCAGATCCCTGGGATGGATCCCGCGATCCTGAACTACACGGTGCGGGAGCCGCTCGGCGTCGTCGGCGCGATCACGCCGTGGAACTCGCCGCTCACGCTCACGGTGTCCAAGCTTGCCCCAGCGCTTGCGGCCGGGAACACGCTCGTCATCAAGCCCTCCGAGTACACGTCCCGGACCATCGTCCGGCTCGCAGAGCTCGCCTCGGAGGCGGGGTTCCCAGACGGGGTGGTGAACGTCGTCACCGGCTTCGGCCGCGAGGCCGGTGCAGCGCTCGTGGAGGATCGGCGGATCGCGAAGATCAGCTTCACGGGTTCGACGGCGACCGGGCGGGCCATCGCTTCGTCGGCTGCCGCCCGCTTTATCGGCTGCACGCTCGAACTGGGCGGCAAGAGCCCGAACATCGTGTTCGAGGATGCCGACGTCGCGAGCGCCTCTCTCGGGGTGGTCGCCGGAATCTTCGCCGCGGCGGGACAGACCTGCATCGCGGGAAGCCGCGTGTTCGCGCACCGGTCCGTCTACGACGAGCTCGTCGAGCGGGTTGCGGAACGGGCCCAGCGGATCGTCATCGGCGACCCGCTCGAGGACACGACCGAACTCGGACCGCTCGCCTTCGGCGACCAGCTCAACAAGGTCGAGTCCTACGTTCGGCTCGGCGTGGACGAAGGCGCGACGGTCTCCTACGGTGGACAGCGCCCCGAAACCGACCTGCCGGGCTACTTCTACTCCCCCACAGTCCTCACCGATGTGGACAACCACATGCGCGTGGTACGTGAGGAGATCTTCGGGCCTGTCGCGGCGATCATGCCTTTTGACACCGAGGAGGAGGTGCTGCGCCTGGCAAACGACACCGAGTATGGGCTGGCGGCCGGTGTGTGGACCAAGAGCCTCGCCCGAGCCCACCGCATGGCAAGGCATCTCGAGGCGGGCACCGTGTGGGTCAACACCTACCGCGCGATGTCGCCCATGTCCCCGCGTCAGGGCTTCAAGTCCAGCGGAGTCGGAATCGAGCACGGCCTCGAATCGATGCACGAGTACACGCGCCTCAAGAGCGTGTGGATCAACACGAGCGAGGAACCCGTCGCCGACCCCTTCATCATGAGGAACTGACTATGCCGCTGATCGATGTATCCATTGCCCGCGGACGCAGCCCCGAGCAGCTGCGGGCCCTCATCTCTGCACTCCACAAGGCTGCGGAGGAAAGTGTCGGCGCGGTGCCGGAGAATACGACCGTGATCATTCGGGAGGTTGACGCGGAGCACTGGTCGAAGGCGAACGTGACTATCGCGGAGCGTACCGCCCAGGGGAACGCTTCGCATGAGCGTTAGGTAGCCCGTGCCCATTGCCGATGTGCGAGGCCTCAACCTGTACTACGAGGAGCACTCCTCGACAGGGTCAACGCGTTCCTGTCACCCGCGCCTTGAGCGCCTCCGGAATGAGCGCGCGCACCGTTTCGGGTTGGTCTGAGAGAACCACAATGTCGACTCGCCGGTTCTGCTCGTGCTCCGCCTCGGTCTTGTCCGCGTTGACGGGCCGGGACGAGCCATAGCCGGTGGCGCCGACGCGCGGGCCTGGGAGCCCGTCCTGTTCGACCATGTAGCGGAGCACCTTCGTGGCACGCTCAGTGGAGAGCTCCCACACCGAGGGGTAGGCGGTGATGGCATTGGCAGCATGGCCCTCGATCGAAACCTCGAGGTTCGTCGGCACGATGGCGGGGGTGACGGCGTCGAGCACCTGATGCGCGCGTTGGGTGAGCTCCGAGCTGTCGGGCTGGAAGAACGTTTCAGAGCCGACGAGCTTGACGGTCAGGCCACGCTGGTCGATCTGGAACTGGACGTCCTGGGCGAGACCCTCGGCAGTCAGGCGGTCGTTCATCTGCTTCTCGAGCGCGGTGAGTCGATTGACCTCCTTGATTGCAAGATCAAGATTCGTGAAGCCCTGCGCGTCTTTGTTCGCCTGATCCGGGGGTACTACCGTTCCAGTCGCCGTATCGATCTTCTGGGTGACCGTGGTCCCAAACCCGGTGGCGAGCGAATTCCGCAGCTTGTCGAATTTGTTCTGGTCCACCGTGGACATCGCAAAAAGCACCACAAAGAGGCAGAAGAGGACCGTGATCATGTCCATATAGGAAATGGCCCAGCGCTCGTCGACGTGGAAAGGCGCCGGCTTCTTCAGCGGACGACGACGACGCGGGCTCACGCTGCGGCCCTCACGTTCTCCTTGGCGTCGGCTTTCCCCTTGCCTTTGAAGTGGTGGTCGGGGACCATCGCGCGAAGACGGTCTGCAAGGAGCATGGGCTGTGCCCCCTCCTGCACCGCGAGAATGCCCTCCATGACGAGCGTCATCCGCTCGATCTCGAGTTCGGAGAGCCGCGAAATGCGGGACGAGAACGGCAGCCAGATGAAGTTTGCGGACAAGAGGCCCCAGAGCGTAGCGACGAAGGCGCTTGCGATCATTGGGCCCAGACTCGTGGGGTCGGAGAGGTTCTCGAGGACGTGGGTGAGGGAGACGACCGTGCCGATGATGCCGATTGTGGGCGCGTACCCGCCGAGCGCAGCGAAGAACCGGGCGTTGGCCTGATCTGCCCGCGAGCGCGTGCCGATCTCGTCCTCCATCATGATGCGGAGTTCCTCGCCGTCGGTACCGTCCGCGACGTTCTGGAGGGCCCGCGCCAGGAACGGGTCCTTCGCATCGGTCGCTTCGGACTCGAGCGAAAGAAGCCCCTCGGCACGCGCCTTCTCCGCGAGGGCGATGATGCGGTCGATGCTCTCCTGCGGCTTCGAAGCCTTGCCCATGAGCGCCTTCGGCATGGCCTTGAACGCCTGGAGCGTGTCCTTGAGAGTGTTGCCGGCCAACCCCACGGCGAGCGTCGCGCCGAAGACGAGGATCATGGGCGGCGGAAGGAGGAGCGCCGTGACGCTCGCGCCTTCCATGGTCACGATCGCGACCACTGAGCCGAAGGCCAAGACGAGGCCGATGACGATTGAAGGATCCATGGGGCCCTCTCCTAGTGCTCTCCGGGCCGCGGAACCAGGCTCAGGTGCTGGCCCTCGAAGGCGGGCAGTCCACGGGCCGTCGCGAGAACGAGGGCGCGGTAGCCGGCGACCAGATCGATGACCTCGGCGAGGCTCTCCTGCACCACGTACGTCGTGCCCCCGACCATGACGAGCGTCGTGTCCGGATTCTCCTGGACGCGTTCGATGAGATCAGGATTGACCGCAAAGCGGGACCCGTTGAGCCGGGTGACAACGATCATGGGGCCATTTCTCGTGGGACGGTGCGGTGACGATTTCCCTCTCCCCTATCGGCCGAGACTCCCGGCCAGTAAGTGTGATTACTGCCCCTCGGTCAGAGCGGGCCATCCGGGTAGATGCTGCGCGTCTCCGAGCGCCGGTAGCGGCGCGGGAAAAGGGACACCCGGAGGCGCGGCAAGGCCTTGAGGATCGAGAGCGCGACGTACAGCAGAGTATTGATGGCCACGAACGTCATCAGGACGTTGAACGTGTTTGTCGCAAGGATCGACTGCGGAAGGAGGACGCCGAGCGGGACCATTACGCCACCTTTGACTTTGCGAGATGCTTCCACGTGGCCTTCTGGCCGCGTGTGATGTCCAGGATGCCCTTCACGTACACGACGTTGAGGAACATGTCGAAGAGCAGCTCGGGCAAGATCGTCGCCGCAAGCAGGCGGGCTGCCCAGCCGCCCTTCCAGACCGTCACAACCCGCTCCACGATGAACAGGGATCCGAGGCCGAGCCAGAACGGGAACCAGACCCAGGAATCGACGGCGAGGACCATGATGGCGAACAGCACGAGATACGCGCCAAGCGCGATCACGCTGTAGCCGATGCCGACCTGCTGGGCCCAGTAGCGCAGCGTCTGAGGCGTAACCCCATACGCCCCGAGATTCTCGAGGGCTCCGCGCTGCCAGCGGAGTCGCTGCGCCCACAGCATGCGCCACGTCGGCATCAGTTCAGTCTCGACAGTGCACTGCGAGGGCGAGATCGTGAGGCCGCCGAGGGACTTGATCGCAAGCGTGAGCTCGTTGTCCTCGGTGAGGGCGGCCGTGTCGTAGACGTCACCGTTGCGGCCGGGAAGCTGGACACCGCGGCTCTCAGCAACGGCGCGCAGTGCAGCGGGGCGGAAGACAGACGCGGTTCCGGTGAGGACGAAGACGCGCCCTCGCCGCCGCTGGATCTCCCTGCTGTAGCGGAGGTACTCGTTGCGCTGGAACTGTCCAATGAGGCCGTGGCCAGGCTCACCGTAGAAGAGGCCGCCGACGGCCATGAGAGCGCGATCGTCGGTGAAGCGACGCGACGCCTCGGAAAGGAATCCGCCGTCGAGCGTGGTATCGGCGTCCATGACCATGACGACGTCGTTGTCCCCTTGGGAGGGCAGCACCTCGCGGAGCGCCTGGTTCAGGGCGCCGCCCTTCTTTTCCCTGTTGCCCGATGACTCGAAGACTTCAACCCCGGCGCGGCGGGCGACGTCCACCGTGCCGTCCGTACAGTTGTCGGCAACCACGACGATCCGCTCGGGCTGCCGGCTCTGGGCGAGCAGCGACGCAAGGGTCGCAGGCAGCGATGCCTCTTCGTTGTGGGCAGGTATGAGCACCGTGAACGTCACATGGCCTGCGAACGCTCCCCGTGTCGCAGCCATGATGGTCTTGGGCGCGATCGGGCGCGTCCTGACGTGGACTGGTGTGCGGCGGGCCCGGTTCGCGATGATGCGTTCCGTGAAGGCAACGGCGGCGCCGAGGATGACGGCAACCGCGACTGCCGCGACGACGACGCGGGTGTCGGGAGCGTGGGCGTCGTACAGGACGGTCCATACCCCGGCGAGGCTGACCCTGACGGGCGCCCACAGCGTGGGCGGCTCGCTCGCTGCGACGCCCCACCAGAGAAGAGAGGCTGCACCGGCGACGGCTGCAAGGATGAAGAGTCCTACAAGGCGCTGAAACCAGGAAGTGCGCACCGATCAAACTTACCAGCGCGTAGCATGTGAAATGTACATGTCCAATTGTCGAGGAAGCGGCAGGAGGGGATCAGTGGTCAAGATGGGTCCTCCTGTCGAGTCTGTCGGCGAGCTCGGCGTCGCGATCCCGGTTGTTCCAGCTGACGCTCCCGTCAACGTGGTGGACGAGCTGTTCCGACACGACCGGAATTTGCGGGCAGTTGCCGTCGCGCGCCGGGAGGGCCCTTGGGGGATTCTCACCCGCGGCCAAGTCGAGTACCAGCTCTCGGGACGGCTCGGCTACGGCCGGGCACTGCACGCCCGTAGTACAGCAGCCCGACTCGTGCCGGAATACCAGCTCGTGGTCGCCGGAGATATCGGGCTCGAAGAGGCCGCCGACCTCGCGCTCGCGCGGCCCGAGCCCGTGCGTTACGACGACTTCCTCCTCTTGGGTGAAGGCGGACCGCGCGCCGTCGCCGTCTCCCGCGTCTTCGAGGAGCTCTCGGCAAGACTCCGCCACGCCGCCTGGCATGACGCCCTCACGGGCCTACCCAACCGCCGCTGGCTCTCGGAACAGGGCACCTCTTTCCTCGCATCCTCGGACCCCGAGCGAACTGCCATCCTCTACATCGACCTCGACAACTTCAAGACGGTCAATGACACCCACGGCCACGACGTGGGAAACGAGGTCCTCGTACAGTTCAGCAGGCGACTGCAAGCCTCGCTCCGCACGAGCGACGTCGCGGTCCGCCTCGGCGGGGACGAGTTCATCGCGCTCCTGGCCGACATCTCGGAGCTGGACGCGCAGAGGGTCGGTCAGCGGGTTCTGGACGCGATCCTCGAGCCGCTTCCGTACGGCGAGTATTCCCTCCAGCTCTCGGCCACTATCGGCCTCGTCATGGGCAAGGAGGTCGAGGGGGACGACGCGCTCGGCCCGCTCGACGCCCTCCTGCGGCATGCCGATGGGGCCATGCTCGCCGGGAAGCAGCACGGCAAACAGCGCGTCCAGCGCCTCGACCGTCGGGAAAGCGACCCGTTCGCGCGGCTCGCGCAGATCAGGCGTCGCCTCGCCGAGGCGATCGAAGAAGACGCGTTCGATTTCTCCTTCGAGCCGGTCCTCGAACTCACGAGCAACTCGTGTTCCGACCTTCAGGCACGACTCAGCTGGGACACACCCGAGCTCGGGCTGCTGAGGGCCGACGAATTCATGCCGGTAGCCGACCGCAGCGGTGAGGGCCAAGCGATCGGTCGCGGCGCCGTCGACCGTGTCTGTGCCCAGGCCAGAATGCTCCGTGACGAGGGCAGGCCGAGCCGCATCGCGCTCGATGTCTCCCCCGCCTGGCTGTCCACGGGAAAGCTGGCCGAAGACGTGCTTGCCGCGTTGGCCAAGCACGAGCTCCCTGGCGCCGCCCTCCAGCTCGACTTCAGCGGGCGCATTGGCCTCGTCGACCCTGAACAGGCGAGCGGTCAGCTCAAACGGCTGCGCAGGGCAGGGGTCGAGATCGCGCTCGACCATTACGGGAGCGAGCAGGCGACAGTCGCGTTGCTCCGCAGTCTGCCCTTCAGCGTGCTCAACGTTGCCCCGTCGCTCGCGGCGCGAGTGGACGTCGACCCGACGGACGCTGTCATTCTCGGGGGCGTCGTCAGCATGGGCCACGCTCTCGGGATTGCAGTAAGCGCTCCTGGAATCGAACGGCCCGGGCAGCTTGAGGTCCTGCGGGAACTCGGCTGCGACCGGGCACAGGGGCCGCTCATCACAGAGTCGCTTCGAGTCTCCTTCGCCGCGCGCAGTGAGATGGTTTGCTTCGCGGACGAGGGCGCCCCTAACGTGTCATAGAGGTCCGCCGCCCACAGCTTGGACTGTCACTCAACAACACAAGGGGAGGAAAGAGCGCCGTGCCTCCGCTCGTCTGGCAAGACCGATCGCGCGAGGTGCTGCGAGCGCTCGAATCCGCTCTCGGCGCGATTGGGCCCGAGCGCAAACCTCCGGCCATGCTGCTTGTGAGCCTTGATTCCTTCAACTGGATCACGTACAACCTCGGCCCGAATGAGGGCGACCGCATCGTCGCCGAGGTGTTGCGGACGTTGTCCGAAGCGGTGGGGCAGCGCGGCCTCGCCGCCCAGCTCGACCGTGACGAGTTCGCCGTCCTCCTCGAGAACGCCACCGTCGCCGAGGCCCGTCGGCTTGGCGGTGCCATCCAACGAGGGATCCGCAACGTCGACAGCGGCCGGTCTGGACCCATTCTGAGCGTCAGCATCGGGGTGCGGGGAGCGGAGATCGGGCAGCCTGCGAACGAGGTTATTCGAGAGGCAGGGGTCGCCCTCGACGCTGCGAAGGCCGAGGGCCGAGGCCTCGTCAAGGTCTTCGAGCCGTTCATGCTGCACGCCCTACAGATTCACCGGACGATCATCACCGACCTCACCGACGCGATCCGGGATGGCCGCATCGGCACTGTCTACCAGCCGATCGTCGGCCTGCACTCGGGCCGCATCGAGGGTGTGGAGGTGCTCGCGCGGTGGACTCATCCGGCGCTCGGCCCCGTGCGGCCGGACGAATTCATCCCGCTCGCCGAGGATCTCGGAGTCGCGGGCGAACTTGATCGGCATGTTCTGGCGGAAGCGCTCGCGCAGCTCAAGATCTGGCAGGAGACCCTCGACCTCTCCGACGACTTCACCGTGAGCGTCAACATCACGCCTGCTGAGCTCCAGCACTTCGAGTTCATTGAACAGGTTCGTCACGCGCTCGAGGATGCTGGCGTCGAGCCGCGACACCTCACCTTGGAGCTCACCGAAGCCTCCTTCGTCGCTGGCGACGACGTCGACACTTATTCGCTGCATGGGCTCCGCCGACTCGGTGTAGGGCTCGACATCGATGACTTCGGGACGGGCTATTCGTCGATCAGCTACCTGCGGCGACTTCCGGTCACCCGGGCGAAGATCGACCGCTCGCTCCTCGGCAACCTTGTCGAGGACGTGGGCCAACGGCGGTTCCTCAACGCCGTCGTCAACCTCGTCACCGCGTGCGGGCTGACGACTGTCATCGAGGGCATCGAGACGGCCGAGCAGGCCGAGATCCTCCGACGCTTGGGGGCGACGTCGGGTCAGGGCTACTACTTCAGCCGCCCCCTGCCGGCCGAGGCGATGACCGAGCTCCTCGTCTCCGGGCTCCCGACCGCCGTCGTCCGCTAGTCCATCAACCCTTGCTTGCCACGGCAGCCGGGAGGGTAATGGAGCTACCGGTACAGTCGAGAAACGCAAAGGTCGCACGATGACAGAGACACTCACGAAGCCTGACCTCGATACCGTCGCAGAGGTAGCCGCCCAATTGCGGGTGGACTCGGTCCGCTCGAGCACGAGCGCCGGCTCTGGCCACCCGACGTCGTCCATGTCCGCCGCAGACGTGCTGGCTGTGCTCATCAGCCGGCATCTGCGCTACGACTGGGACAACCCGGACGACGCGCGCAACGATCACCTTGTCTTCTCGAAAGGCCACGCGTCGCCCCTCGTTTACTCGGTGTTCCGGGCCGTCGGCGTCGTCTCGGAGGACGAGCTGCTCAACGGCTACCGCCGCTTCGGCGAGCGCCTCGAAGGCCACCCGACGCCAGTGCTGCCATGGGTCGACGTCGCCACCGGGTCGCTCGGGCAGGGCCTGCCCGACGGCGTCGGCATCGCCCTCGCCGGCAAGTACCTCGACAAGCTCCCCTACCGAGTGTGGGTGCTGTGCGGGGACAGTGAACTCGCAGAGGGCTCGATCTGGGAGGCCCTCGACAAGGCCTCGCACTACAAGCTCTCGAACCTCGTCGCGATCATCGACGTGAACCGTCTCGGCCAGCGTGGTGAAACCGACCTCGGCTGGGACACCGCGGCGTATGCTCGGCGAGCCGAGGCGTTCGGCGCCCGCGTCATCAGGATCGACGGGCACAACCTGACCGCGATCGACGAAGCCCTCAGCGAGGCGGAGGACGATTCGGATGAGAGGCCGACCGTCATCATCGCGAAGACGGTCAAGGGCAAGGGCTTCTCCGAAGTGGAAGACAGCCCGGACTGGCACGGCAAGCCGTTCCCCGAGGACATGGCCGAGCGCGCCATCAAGGAGCTCGGGGGTACGCGGGACGTGCGCGTGCGGGGGCCGCTCCCAGAGGGCGAAGCGTCCGACGGCGGGGCGCGCGGCCAGGCGGGCAAGGTTGACCTGCCGCAGTACGAGGTCGGCGAGAAGGTAGCCACGCGCAAGGCGTACGGCCAGGCGCTCGCCGCGCTGGGAGCTGCGAATCCCGCCGTCGTCGCCCTCGACGCCGAGGTGAGCAACTCGACGTACGCCAACGAATTCGCGCAAGAGATTCCGGACCGCTTCTTCGAGATGTATATCGCGGAGCAGCAGCTCGTTGCGGCGGCGACCGGGATCAACGTGCGCGGGTATACCGCGTTCGCCTCCACGTTCGCCGCGTTCCTCACCCGCGCCCACGATTTCATCCGAATGGGCGCCGTTTCGAGGGCAGACCTCCGGCTGGTCGGTTCCCACGCCGGAATCGAGATCGGGGCCGACGGGCCTTCGCAGATGGCCCTCGAAGACCTCGCGATGATGCGCTCGGTGCACGGTTCCACCGTCTTGTATCCGAGCGACGCGACGAGCACCGCGGCCCTCGTGGAGCGGATGGCAGAGACTCGCGGCATCAGCTATCTCCGTACGACGCGCGGTGCTTACCCCGTGCTCTACGGCCCGGACGAGGACTTTTCGGTGGGCGGCTCGAAGACGCTGCGGGAGGGCAGCGACGTCACCCTCGTCGGTGCGGGCGTGACACTTCACGCGTGTCTCGATGCTGCCGAGCAACTCGGGAAGGACGGCATCAACGCCCGGGTGATCGACTGCTACTCGATCAAACCGATCGACGAGGCCGCCTTGCGCTCAGCCGCGGATGCCACGGGAGGCAAGTTCGTCGTCGTCGAGGACCATCACCCTGAAGGCGGGCTCGGGTCCGCCGTGGTCGAGAGCCTCCTCTCGGGAGGGCGTACGAGCCTCGAGGTCGAGCACCTCGCGGTGCGCGGCATGCCGGGCTCGGGGACGGGCGCGGAACTCATGGCTTGGGCGAAGATCGACGCCGACGCTATCGCGGAGGCAGCCCGACGCTTGGCCGACCGGGCGTAGAGCCGGAGCGCTCAGGCGAACCGGGCGCTCAGGCGAAATAGTGGTCCTTCGCAAGGTCCTCGAGTAGCCCGGGGTGCTCTGGCTCCCACGGGAGCAGTTGCCGCGTGAGCTCGGCGGAAGCCGGTTGGTCCTGGGCAAGGATCCCGCCGAGGAAACCGAACTGCTCGGCCGGGACGGGCGCCGTCGGAAGCTCCAGACGGCGCCCGATCTCCGCCGCGATGTCCCCGATCGCGACCCCTTCATCCCCCACGGCGTGAAGGACCGACGCGGGCGGCGCCTCTTCCACGCCTAGGCGGAACAGGCGGGCCGCGTCCAGCACGTGAACAGCGGGCCAGCGGTTGGAGCCGTCGCCGACGTAGCCCGAAACCCTCCGTTCGCGCGCAGTCGCGATGAGGCGGGCCACGAACCCGTGCGCGTCGCCTTCCCCGTGCACACTCCTGGGGAGGCGCACGACGACGGGGCGGACTTCGCGGTCAGCCATGCCCAGGAGGGCCTGGGCATTCTCCTCCCGGGCGGCTGCAGGGGAGGTCGAGGCGTTCCTGTCACGTTCGGTCGCGAGGCGGCCGGGCACAACGGGGGTCCCGGACGCGATGACGAGCGGCTTTCCCGAACCCTCGAGCGCAGCTCCGAGGATGGCGATCGCGTCGGCGTCGGCCCTCACTGCTGCGGCGAAATCCGTGAAGTCGTGGATGAATGCGAGATGGATGACGCCGTCCGATGCCTTCGCTCCCGCCGTCAAGGCGCCTTGATCCGTCAGCTCACCGCGAAGCACCTCGGCGCCGCGTGCGGCCACGACGGCCGCCGACCTATCCGATCGAGCCAGCCCCAGAACCTCATGGCCGGCCCCGACAAGTTCCGGAATGAGCGCTGAACCAATCCATCCGGATGCGCCGGTTACGAAGATCTTCATCCAACCCTCCGCGCAAGGCGAGCTTTCATGTCAGGGGGGCGCGGACCTCACGAAGGTGCTCGAGAAGGGCCTGCTCGGGATCGGCGGCATGCTCCTCGACGAGTTCCCGGAGACGGGTCTTGGTCTCTGACGCCAACTCGGAGCCCTCAAGAAGGTGCTGCAGGATCCACAGCGATCGGTAGTGAAGCTCCGACTCGGCGGCCAGCCCGGAATCGGCCGATGCACCCTGCGGCTTCTGCGCCATTGCAGCGCCACTCATATTCAACACGCCAAGAATGCTAGAAGTAGACAGACCAGTCTGTCCAATTCCACGCGCTACCCAATGGAAGCCGGAGCCGGCAGGCCAACCGCCTCGACTTGAGCAGCCTCTCCCTCCACGCGCAGGGCGTCTGCGACCTCTTCGATCGTCGGCTCGCGGCCCAAAATCTGCAGGAGCACGCCCCGGAGATCCTGCGCCTGGAGCCGGATGGCCACAAGGCTCCGGGGTGGGCAACTGGCCCAAGCCCGATCGCGGTAACACTCGATGGCGAACTGCCCTGCCGCTGCCGCCTCAACGACGGTGTCGGGACAAGCTTCCTCTGGCGGGCCAGCTTCCAGGGCTCCGGCACAGAATGCGCTCTCCTCCATGGCTGACTCCTCTCGGCAGGGCTGGAAGCCCCGCATATTCGTCACGCTAGGAGTAGACAGACCGTTCTGTCCAGAGTTCGATTCGGCTTCCAACGCGCGGGTAGGTTAACGGCGTCCGAAAACCGAAGGGGAAGGAGAGGGCCGTGACGGCACCTATCGATCAGCCCGATGACGATCTCGAACGCGCGGAAGACCAAGCGCCCGAGCCCCAGCAGGAGAAGCGCAGCATCGCTCCCGAGAAGGATCCGGAACGGGCCGAGGAACTGGAGAAAGAAGCCTACGGGGGCGACGACGACGCCCCCGACGTCCCGCTTCCAGGCTGAGACGTCCCACTTCGGGCCAAAGAATCTCAGGCGATAGCAGGAATTGCTATCACCCGAGATTCTTCGGCAGCGCCTCGTGCCCTCTTCAGGAGCGTCAAGTCACTGGCTCAAGCGCCTCATCCCAGCCGGAACTGCTCGTCCATCTGGAAGCGGGCGCTGAGGCCGGCCCCACGAGCGTCGCCTCGTCTGCGGCGGGCCCCTTGAACCGGTCTTGCTTGATGATGCACTCCGCGAGCGTCTTCGCGGAGGAGAGATCCCTCGCCATGAAGGTGATCTCCGGGGCGGGTGTCTTTTCTCGAGCCGAACCCGTTGTGCGGAGAACGGTCAAATGAAACTCTGGCACGTTGACGTACCTCCTTTCCCAATGGCTTACCCAGCCCGCTCCCAGTGAATCAAGCGCCTCGACTCAGTCGGCAGTCAGAACGACTCGGAAGCGCGCCTTGCCAGACATCATCCGCTCGAACCCGTCACTCGCCTTTTCCAACGGATACGTCTCGATGAGGGGGCGCACTCCGGTGAGTGCCGCGAAGCGGAGCGTGTCCTCGGAGTCCTTGGCACTCCCCGAGGCATGGCCAGCAACGAGCCGGCTCCCGCCTACGATGTCGCCGGCAGTAATGGGCAGGGGCTCATGCGGGACTCCAAGGACCACAAGACGCCCGCGGGGCGCGAGGCCAGGCACGGTCACGGCCATGGCGTGGGCGTCTGTCACGGTGGCGAGCACGACACTCGCTCCGCCGAGCTCGCGAAGTTCGGCCGCGACGTCCGCCGTCGTGCTGTCGATGTAGTGGTGAGCGCCAAGCTCGCGGGCAAACGGCTCCTTCTCTGCCCCGCGCGCGATCGCCACCGTCTCAAACCCCATGCGGCTCGCGAACTGGACCCCAAGGTGCCCGAGGCCTCCGAGACCGAGGACGGCGACGACGTCGCCCGCGCGGGCGCCGCTGTTGCGCAGCCCGTTGAAGGTGGTCACCCCCGCGCACATGAGGGGCGCGGCCTCGGCATCCGAGAGTGCGTCCGGGATAGCCGCGAGCGCGTCGGCGGGGGCCAGGACGTAGTCGGCGTATCCGCCGTCGAACGAAAGACCGGTGACCCTGAGAGAACGGCAAGAGATGAAGTCGCCCTGCCGGCAGGAATCGCAGACGAAGCAGGCTCCCCCGAACCAGCCGACGCCGACCCGCTGCCCTTCCGCCCACTGGACGACGCCCTCGCCCACCGACTCGACAGTCCCAGCCACTTCATGGCCGGGCACCCGGGGGTACGAGGAAGCCAGCCCAGCGGCTGCCATCCCGTCGCTATGACAGATGCCGCAGGCGGCGACGCGCACGAGGACGTGACCGCGGGGAACCTCGGGCAGCTCGCGCTCGACGGTTTCGAAGGATGCACCGGGAGAGGAAATCTGTACGGTTCGCATTCGGCACAGGCTAACAGGGGTGGCTGGCTGTGCCCGGGGAAGCGGAGGGAGATGGAGTGAACGGGCGGACGGAGGGTAGTTGGTGGGGGTCGAATGTTCGAGTGGCGCCTTGGTTGCAGAGTGTGTAAACTTGCAGAGTCTGCAAGTTTCAGCCGCGTTCGCGGCGCCTTGAATCGTCCCCCTTGAGAGATTCGGATTTTCCTCCATGTCCAACGCAGCAGCGAGCCCCGGATCAAATGCCGGTAGCGCCGCTCACCCGAACCCGGTGATGACCCACCGTCAGATCCTTCTTGTCATCTACGGCCTCATGGCCGGAATGTTCCTCTCCTCGCTGGACCAGACCATTGTCGGCACGGCGATCCGGACCATCGGCGACGACCTGCACGGCCTCGATCAGCAGGCGTGGGTGACGACCGCCTACCTGATCACCTCGACTATCGCGACTCCGATCTACGGCAAGCTCTCTGACCTCTTCGGCCGCCGCCCGCTCTACATCTTCGGTCTCGGCGTCTTCATCCTCGGCTCGCTGATGTCGTCCTTCTCGACCTCGATGCTCATGCTCGCGGGATTCCGCGCGTTCCAGGGCATCGGCGCCGGCGCCCTCATGTCGCTGCCGCTCGCGATCATGGGCGACATCCTCGCCCCGCGCGAACGCGCCAAGTACCAGGGGTACTTCCTCGCCGTCTTCGCCGTGTCCTCGGTCGTCGGCCCGCTTGTTGGCGGCATCTTCTCGGGCGCGAGCCAGATCCTCTTCATCTCCGGCTGGCGCTGGGTGTTCCTCGTGAACGTCCCGATCGGCCTCATCGCGCTCGGCATGGTCCTCGCGTTCCTGCACCTGCCGAAGTTCCACGACTCGTCCAAGTCCCGCATCGACTGGTGGGGCGCCACCGCAGTCATCGCAACGCTCGTTCCGCTCCTCCTCGTCGCCGAGTCTGGCCGCGACTGGGGCTGGACGTCCGCCGCCTCCATCACGTGCTACGTCATCGGACTCGTCGGGCTCGTCTCGTTCATCTTCATCGAGCGTGCAATGGGGACCAACGCGATCATCCCGCTCCGCCTGTTCCACTCCGGCACGTTCTCCATGGCCACTGTCCTTGGCTTCCTCGTCGGCTTCGCGATGTTCGGCGCCATGCTGACTCTGCCGCTGTACCTCCAGCTCGTGACCGGCCTGACTCCGACGGAATCCGGCTTCGCCACGCTGCCCATGGTGGGCGGCCTCATGATCGCCTCGATCGTCTCCGGCCAGATCGTGGCCCGCACGGGCAAGTACCGCATCTTCCCGATCACGGGCACGTTCGTCACGGCCTGCGGCTACCTGGTCCTGACCTTCATGACCATCGACAAGCCGCTGTGGTTCCTCATGATCGCGATGTTCCTCATCGGTCTGGGCCTCGGCCAGCTCATGCAGTCCCTGACCCTCGCGTCTCAGAACTCGGTGCCGCCGCAGGACATGGGCGTTGCCACGAGCTCTGCGACGTTCTTCCGCCAGATCGGCGGTACGCTCGGCACCGCCGTCCTCCTCTCGGTCCTGTTTGCGCTCATGCCGACCAACATCACGACCGCGATGTCCAACAAGGCAGACCTCACGACCGCCCTCGACGCGGCCCTCACGCCGTCCGTCGCGAGCGACCCCGCCAATGCCGGCGTCATGCAGCAGATCTGGAACCCGATCGTCACCCCGGTGAAGTCGCAGATCCAGAGCGGGCTTGATCAAGGCACGACGGCGGCAAAGCAGGCTGCCGATCAGGCTGTCACCCAGAAGGTCACGGCGGCCGTGCAGCAGCAGGTTTCAGCAGGCGCAATCCCCGCCGCTGCCGCGCCGTCGATCATCGACCAGCAGGTCGCCGCTGCGAAGCCAGCCGCTGAGCAGCAGGCACTCACGGTGGCAGCGCAGAAGGCTGGCGCTTCGGTCGTCGACGGCCGCCTCGCCATCGACTTCTCGAATCAGGCGCAGCGCACCGCCGTCGTCGACAAGGTCGTTCCGACCATGATCAACGAGCTCAAGAATGCCAAGCAGTCCTCCTCCTCGTCGTCGTCGAGCACGTCGGATACGTCCTACCTCAAGGGTGCTGACGCTCGCCTGACGCGGCCGTTCATGGTGGGCTTCAACTCCTCGGCCGTGAGCATCTACTGGGTCGGCCTCGGTGTGATCCTGCTCGCGTTCGTCCTGAGCTGGTTCTTCAAGACGCCGCCGCTGCGCCAGCGCTCCGCGCTCCAGGAGCAGGCCGACAAGCAGGGCACCGCCGAGGACCTCGAGGTGTACATGGCCACAGCCGCGGCGGAGGCTGGTGCGCAGGCAGCGCCGGCGACCGGGCCTATCCGGGTCCACCGACCGTAGCCACCCGGCTCGGGGCCTCGTCCACGAGGCGGGGCCCCGAGCCTTCCGTTCTCACCCCCAGGATCCACCATCGTGACCACGAACCCGTCCGTCACCGACAAGACCTGCTCTCTTCGCGAGCGAAAGAAGCAGCAGACCTGGCGCGCCATCCACGAGGCGGCGTACACCCTCGCAACCGAACGCGGCCTCGCTCACGTGACCGTGGCAGACATCTGCTCGAGTGCGACGATTTCGGAGCGGACCTTCTTCAACTACTTCCCCTCCAAGGCCGCCGCAGCGCTGGGCCTACCGTCCACCGCCATCACCGCTGAAGACGAACGCCGATTCCTCGAGGGCAAGGGCCCTCTCCTCGACGAGCTGTGCGAGCTCATCACGAGCGTCTCGAGCGGCCATGAGGACCTCCCCCGCGTGCGGGAGCTCATCCGGCTCGAGCCCGACCTCCTCGCCGCCCTCCATCAGTGGACGTCAGGGCTGCGGAAGCACGTCATCCAGCTCGCCGAACAGCGCACCTCGGAGCCCACGAGGGCCCATCTGGCCGTGGCGCTTGTGTTCGCCGCGCTCTTCCTCCACGCGGACAGCGGGTACACCACCAGACCCGGAAGGGCCAGCGCGGCAGACCTGAGGGCTACCGTGACCCGGCTCGGCGAGCTCGCTGCGGAGTAGAGGCGCGCGAAGTAGCCGCGCGCTGGGGCGCTGACGTCGCAACGTTCTGATTGAGCCCCTCGGGGTCCGTCCAGGCAGTGAATCGGCGGGGGGCTGAGGAGGGCTTCTTCTCGTGATGTTCCTCGACGAGGAGGCGCGCCATCGTGAGGGCCCTAGCCGCGGCCTCTGTGTCCCCTTCGGAATCAGCCACCATCGCACCCTTGATCAGGATGTGGCAGGACCAGGCGAACCCCTCTGGATCACGCAGGTCCGCGGCCTCCGCGAGGTCCGCGAGCTGCTTGCGCGTCCGCGTGAGGTAGTCCATGCTTGCCTGGCCGAGCGGATGGTCGGGCCCCATCTCGATCATGACGTGCAGGAACGCACTCGCCTCAGCCGTTCCGTGCTCGAACCAGTCGTGCAGGACGCCGAACACGGCGAGCACCGCTTCTTCGGTGCTCTCAATTCCCTCTGTGGCCGCCTCGATTGCGGCACTGCGCGCCACGAACCAGCGGTCCAGATAGGCGAGGACGAGAGCGTCCTTCGAAGGGAAATGTCGGTAGAAGGTAGCTTTCGCCACTCCTGAGCGGGAGATGATCTCATCCACGCCCACGTCGCGAATCCCGCGACGAGCGAAGAGCTCGTACGAAGTATCAAGAATCTTGTCGCGCGCACCGGGCCTGAGACTCACGGTCGCGCGAGTCTCACCTCGGGCGTCCACATAGCGATGCTAACCCGTGTAGACAGTACTGTCTGCCTTTCTCCAAAACTCCGTTACCACTTCGTAATCAGCGATTATGGACAGACCTGTCTGTCTACTTGTATAAATCGTTGAGGAGACAGACCCGTCTGTCTCACTTACGGATAAACGCGAGAAGGGCAAGGCGATGACTGATCTCTACGATCCAGCAGCACACGAACCCGACGAGCTGCAGCCCGAACTGGGCGAGCACGGCGAGGAAGACCTGGCCCTCAAGTACCTGGGTGTAGCGGATGCACTGGCGAACCGGCACCGCTACCCGGGGCACGATCCAGAGGATCTGCGTCAGGTGGCACGACTGGGGCTCATGGTGGCGATCCGCCGCTACCGCGAGGGCGCGGGGCAAGGCTTCGTCCCTTACGCAGTTCCTACGATCACCGGAACGATCAAGCGCTACATCCGCGACCATTCGTGGGCCGTCCGGCCCCCGCGGTCCGTCCAGGAACTGCGTCTCGAAGTGAACGCTGCCCGCCGTCAGCTCGTCCAAGAACTCGGGCGTGAGCCGAGCGCGGCGGAGCTTGCAGAGGAAGCCGGAGTCCCCGAAGAGAAGATCGCCGAGGCTCAGCTCGCCGACGCCGCAATGGTCGGGCTCTCGATCGAGCCTCCGAGCGAGGAGGATTCACGGCCGGACCCCTCCGTGCGGGCGCTCTCCGTCGTCGAACCCGGCTTCGAGGAAGTCGAGTCCCATCAGCTCCTGGCGGCCGCCCTGGACGGGGTCACCGAGGACGAGCGACGCCTCCTCCACCTGCGCTTCGTCGAGGAGATGAGCCAGAGCGAGATCGCAGAAATCCTGGGCGTGAGCCAGATGCAGGTCTCGCGGCTCCTCAAGAGGCTCCTCGAGCGCATGCGTCGGAAGGTCGCCGCCTGATGCGACGATAGGGTCTTTCGCCCCTACGCGCTTGAGACCGTTCTTGGGCATGCTGCTCGGTACACCCATTCGCGGCCGGCTTTCCGGCTAAGCCGTGAACTGTGCTGAGAGGAGCGGAATGGACCCTGATTTCTACGTACGAGCGGCCGACCTAGCGACGCTGAAGCGACAGGAATGGCTCATCCCATCCCTCATCGAAGTTGGCCTGAGTGAGCAGCAGGCCCGAGCACAGATCACCCGCCTCTCCGCCGGAGATGTCTGGTGCGGTTGAGCTAAGCAGTTTCCGTGGGGGCGAGCACGTCGGATGGTGGAGTCGGCAGGCGGGCCGGCCAGAAGTAGCGGCAGCTAGGAGCCCAAGCCTTCGCACGGGCCACAGGCAGTTGTAGCGTTAGGCAACAACTGGCCGGAAGGACAGCCATGACGCGCTTCCTCATCACGTACCACGGCATGCCATACCCGCAGCCCGACGTCATTGCGGCCACGCGGGGAGCGTTGCGCAAGTGGGCCCGGGAGTCGCTTGGCAAAGCGCTAGTCGACTTCGGGGCGCCAGTGCTTCAAGGCGGCCAGCTCGCCGAGGGCGAGCCCGTGGACGCCGTCGAGATCGACGGCTACACGATCATCGAGGCTCGGTCCCTTGCCGACGCGCGAGCCCTGCTCTCGGACCACCCTTACATTGCCCTCGGTGGAACGATCCAGATCAACGAGTGCCTCGACTTGTGACCCGAAGCCCACCCCGCCCTTTCGTTTCGGGTACGCCAACTCCCCCTCACAGACGTTTCGGGTACGCCAACTCCCCCTCACCGGCGAACCCGAAGATCGCTTCCCGGGTTTCCTACTGCTTCTGAGCGAAGGTGGGTGTCTCCTCTTGTTTCATAAGAAACAGGTGCCTCCTCGGATGAATCAATTCAATTCGTCATAGTCGGCGAGACTGTCTCCTCTGGGAAGAGGGTGCGAGTTCGAAGTCGGGTGCATCCCGCCGAGGGGTGGGGGCCGCCTAGATTTTGCGGGCCTTATAGGGCGACGGTCGGTTGAGTGGTTGGGCAGACGCGGGCGTTCATCGCCGATCGGGACCAATTATCCGCGAACTTCTCGCCTGAACACCTGAAAAGTCCTTTCTCGCTCCCATCGCGACCCGTGTCTACTCTGGTGCTGTGCGGTCTCTGACGCTGCGGGACCTGAGCGAACACGCAGGGGCACTTCACGCCGTGTTCGTTGCGGCGCCACCGGAATGGGGCTTCGAGAAGGACCAGCTAGCGGGGCGAGGGCGATGAGAGCCTGGTTGCGCCGTTTGTACTGCACTCCTGGCGGTCGCGAAGGAGCAGAGCCCGGTGTGAGGCGAGAGGCTCCACGCGAAGTTCGTAGTGTTGACGCCGTGTGTGGCCGCGCTGCCCGAAGTGGAGTAGTTCCTCTCGCTCGAGCCCGGGGCTTAGGGAATCCCAGCATGTTCCGCTCTTGCCGCTGATTCCTTCTGGCTGGACTAGACGTCGAAATCGAGAGTTGCCTGTTGCTGGTTCCCGTATGTCTGTATCGTCCTGCGGTATTGCACATTCTTGCTCTGGGGGCTGGCTGCTCCAGTGAATTCCACGTAGCCCTCGTCCCTCAGAATGCGCAGCCAGCGCCGGACCACTTGGTCGCCTAGTCCTGTTCGCTCCACCAGAGCGGCCCGGGACAGTGTCTCATCCGGTTGGAATGCGGCGAGGATCTCGTCGCGGCGGTCCGCGGGCGGTAGGCGCTCACCTTTGGGGAGCGCGACGTTGCCGTCATGGAGCCGGGGCGCCAGACGGTAAGTCGCCCAGCGGCCCTTGCCGTCTTGCTCGGTCAACTCGCGTGCTACGAGGTCCTGCAGTTCCTGGGTGGCAACACGAGAGTCGACGGCCGCCATCTCCCGATAATGCCCGTTGTCCAGTGCGTCGCCATCTCGCAGGTGGGCCAGGGCAAGGATTTGCGACTCCGTCAGACCGGGCTCGTTCAGGGAGGCGATCCACTCCACGAGGTCCGAGTTCAAGAGGCTGTGGTTAGGGAAGGTCACGGAGAAGGAGGAGACGTTGTCGCGGAAGATCGGGGTGGACATCCCGGCGGCGCGAAGGGCGCTGATCATTGTCCGGATCCCAGATCCTCGGTTTTCGCAGACGGTCCTGTCCTCGCCGGGGATCTGGACATCTTCGAGCATTCGGAGGAGAGCGGCGTTGCGGGAGGAGGACAGCGGATCGGTCCCGAGAGCGTTGACATGCACGGGACCGAAGAGGCCCCCGGGGTTGCGGATCTCCAGACGGTCCGGGTACATCTCCACCTGCACCTGAGTGCCATGGCTCTCAGGAGAGAGGTCCCTGTGGACGAGGGCGTTGACTATTGCTTCCCGGAGCGCGGGCTCGGGGTAGTCCCAGAGGTCTCGCCTCCCGGCGCCGGAAACGACCGCCCTGCGGCTCATGTTGCGGCGGATTACCTTGAGGGCCTCCGTGACCATTTCAGGGATGGGTCCCTCGATCGAGACGTTGTCAAGGAACCGGGTGCCTTCGGGTTCCGGCCCCTCGACTGTCGGGTAGCTGACGAAGGTGAGCATGAGCTGGGGATACCGCTGCTGCGGGAACCGCCCGAGGGCCAGGAGCCCGGCGAGGCTTGGAACGAGCTTCCCGTTCGCTTCCACCAGAACGTTGGAGAGCCGAAGGACCTCCTTGGATTCCAGGCTTCCGAACACGTTGGGACGCAGAGTGCGCAGACGGTTCACGTAGGCGCTCACCCCTTCCGGCCTCAGGTCCTCGATGTTCGAACCGTCGGCTGGGGCTACGTCGTCGCGGGGCTGGCCCTGATTGGCGAGCATGAGCTGGATCTCGTAGCTGGTCATCTTCTGATCCGCGTCGTTGACGCGGATATAGCTGCCGCGGTTCATGCCGACGGAACGGATGTAGCACGGTTTGGAGCGACGGTCGGCTTCCGGGATCTCCGCCACGATGATCGGCTTGCCTTCGAGTTCGGCAACCTTGATGTCCGCTCGGAGGGGAGGCTCCATCTCGGCGCAGGCGGAAGCCAGGTCGGCGGCCATTTTCCCAGGATCGGCAATGTCGACCACTGTGAAGCCGGACTGCTCGTCCAGGCCGAGCAGCAGAAGGCCGCCGTGAGTGTTGGCGAACGCCGAAAGGGTCTCCCTGACGCTCTTGGGCAGGCCGCCGTCGGCTCTCTTGGCCTCGACGTCTTCGAGATCGCTGCCCACTCGCCTGAGGGTGAAAGCCACCTCGCGCAGTTCTTCGACGTCCAATGCCGCTCCTGTGATTCATCCGGGAGGGCTGGAGGGCGGTCAGGTGCCTGTCCTCGTGCTGGTCTCCCACTCATGATCATGTTTATCGCGAGATGATCATGATCATAGCGACATGATCATGATGACGCACGCCAGAGAGACCAGTGACGGCAGGGCCCGAGCACCAGGCGCTAAGGAGCGCGGTCAGTCCCAGACCCCAAGCGGCCGGGGCGGGGGTCGCCGGATCCCCAGCCCGTGCACGACGATACGCCAGCCGGCGACTGCGCCGGCAGGGGTCTGGGGAATGAGAGGCGTCGACGAGGAGGGCGGCCTGAAATCCCGGCTGCCTGGGACGCGCTCTTACCGCAGGATGTCAGACCTTCAGTGACCTGAACTGTGTTGTTGCCTGGGCGCGGCGCATGGCTCGGTCAACCTCCACGAGGCCAGGACCACGGGGACGCCTTGTCTGTGACTCTGATGTTGCCGTTGTCGTACGTTCAAGGGGCATTCCATCGTGCTGGGTAAACGCACCTCGGGCTATCCCGAGCCCTCGGACGAGGCTGGACGGTGCTGAGTGGCACGTTGTCGGGCCGGTTAGGGGACATCGGACTGTGGCCGCCACACCCGCGCATCCTTCCCAAGGAACTGCCCTGAGCGTAGCCTTGCGCTGCGATCCAACGGTTGATTCAGGGGGTAAGCGCGTGGGCTATCGCATGCGTTCAGGGGCTAGGCACGTCAGCGGTGGTGCCTCCCGATGGCCCATGAGGATAGCTAGGGTGGGAGGTCCGCGTGGGGTGGACGATTACCGCGCGAATCGGATTCCCATGCCTTCTGGGCGGTTGTTGCCGGGCCTGAGCGCACAGGCTTGGAACAACCTTTTCTTTGCCATGTTCGGGATGTTTCTCGCCGGGCTCCTCAGCCTGCTGTTCTTTGCCCCGGCGTTCCACCCAGACGAAGCGCCCGCCCTCATGACCTTCGAGGGTGTCTTCTTCGCAGCCACCACCTTCCCCGCGATAGTTGTCGGCGCGGTCGCCGGGTACGCCGGATACTTCAAGATGAAAAAAGAGCTACACAGGGGCTACACCACTGTTCGCTGGTCCGGCACCGGCACCGGCACCACGGAAGTGCGCGATTCCCATGGGCGCGTCATTCCCGAGGGAGATCGACGCCTCAAGACCTCGGCGACATTGATAAACGCATTCTGCGTCATCGGCTCAATCTGCGCGGCGATCAGCCCGTTCTTGTGGGTACTTAGCGTTGTGATCAGACGCTAGGACGCTCCGGACCGCGAGTCCCGCACGCAGGCATGACGTCGGCAAGGTAGCGACATTCGTTGAGCGATCCGCAGGGGCTTGGCCAAGCTATTGGCCTGCTAATTGCGGCGACCGGGATAACACGCCAGACCGCAGGCTGAGGATCAGTTACGCGTGATCGCGATGTACGGCTCCGCCGGACTCGGATCTTCCCAACTGTCTGGTCCCACATCGGCAGGCATGCAGGTCCCAACGACGCCTTCCGATGGCCATCGGAAGGAGCACCAGACGACCTTGTCCCTCGGAAAGCAGGCACCCTAAGGCCAAAGACGCCTGCTTGCGCATTGCGTCCAAATCCAGACTCGCGTCCATGCCTCTAAGAATCCAGATGAATTCGTAGAGTCCGACGGAGGAGGTGTCTAAGAGATCTCGGACGTTGACCAGAAGGGCGTCAACTAAGTGATGTTCAGACGGTGAGCGCACCGGTCATCCAATCCTCAAGGTAGCGGATGACAGTCGGCGCGACCCACATCCGACTGTCATCCACGTGGTTCCACACGTAGACCTCGTGATTCCCGCCCAGCGACAGCGCGAACTGGTCACCGTTGCCGGCGTCAGCAAAGAAGACGAGTCCGACGAAGGGCATGTAGAGCCGTCGGAAGTCAACGTTCTTCCGAAAGCGGGTGTTGTCTTCAGCGATGCGCTCGGTGTTCCAAAGCAGAGCCAGCCCGTATTCGCCCTCGATGCCATTCGTCTCGGCCAGAAGTTGCCGAAGATGGTCGGGGAGTTTGTGGCCTAGTCGGGCCTCGCACGCTTGAAGAGCGTTCGCCGATGCCGGGGAGTTGAAAGTGGCGGTGCCCCAGCGCTGAATCTCCTCCACGTGCATGCCCCCCATCTTGCCGCACAAAGGTTTCGATCAGGCACCGAAGAAAGGTCACAGATCGCGCGTCCGGTAAGCGATCCTTAACTGCTACGTGTGGCCCGTCGTTCAGGCAAGTGGCCGCCTCTGGCACGAGCAAGACCTCGGCTATGCAGATGCGCTACGCCGCTTGACCCCGGGCACCGTGACCTCGACAAGCGAAGCCACAGGCAGTGGCATACGTATCGAGCTCGACACTGGGATGGTAGTGATCCATCCTGCGAAGGAAGACGTCTACGTAGAGATCGCCCACCTCATGGGATTCCCTGATCGAGCCTGGATGGTGTGGCGCCCGGGCGAGGAGAGCTTCGAGGACTTGGCCTGACTATCGTCTCGTGGCGCACTCCTAACGATCCTCGCCAGACGGCTGGACTCGGGTGAGGCTGCATCATCTTCAGGTCAAGGCTCTATCGGCGAGATCGCGATTAGGCTCCGACACAACTGCATCTGCTCAAACGAGCACAACCCGATCGAGAGGCAGGGCTGTCGTGATCTTCGAAATTTTGGGCCCGACCGGTACCGAGAACGTCCATCTCGGCATGTCCAAGAACGTACTGCGCCGCAGTCTTGGGAACTTCCGGGAGTTCCGTCGCGCACCGACGTCACCTCCATCTGATCAATTCCTCGACGCAGGACTGATGGCCACCTATGACCCACAAGACCGGGTGGTACTGATCGAGTTCGCCGAACCGGCGTCACCAAGGCTTGTGGGTTTAGCTCTCCTCGGGCTTTCGACAGATCGCCTGGGTGATTTGTTGTCAAGAATCGGGCTCGCTTCAACCGCGGAGGATGACGCGGTCCTTGTTCCTTCGTGGCGCATGTCCTTCTACGCGCCAGGCGGCGTGGTCGAAGGTGTTTTGCTCGGCGAGTGAAGGATGCTCCGCCAACTGGCCTTGGCCCCGGTAGCGGTCGGTGTCCGCCGAGGGATCGTTGAGCGGGACAAGATGGACAGAACCTTCAACTTCCGACCCCGCTTAGCTCTCACTCATTCGCTCGGGTCTCAGCACGAAGTCGCTCGAATCTCCCTGCCTGCAGGTCACCGTCAAGCAGCCTCTCATAGAACGCGTGGTCAGTGGCCCACTCTGGGAATGCCCGGGCGTGCACACCGCTCAGAAGAGAGCTCCGAATATTGTCTGTATGTATACCAGCATCACGGCATAACCGGTGCCGCAGATCAGCGCGTAGGGCCACGTGGATCGTTCCCCTTCGGGGAGGGGTTTGCCCCGTCGACCCCTGTCCCAGACAAAGCGCGCGCTGGGCGTAAGTGGCTTCCAGCGTCTCAGCGGTAGTGAAACCGCGACGAGGGCTCCAGAACTGTATGACAGGATCGGGCTCCCAGCGAAGCCAGATGCCAAGGGCAGACTAATTGAAACCACGATCGCGAAGCCGTGGAGTGCTAGGTTCACGCGACCCAAGAACTTGTGCCTCGGCGAGCCCGGAGGAATTACCACTGGGAGCTTGAACCGCCCCGAGTATCCAATCGCGTAAGCAACGATTCCAAGATAACAGACGACAAGCGCCTTACTCATTGACAGCATTTCCGCGACAGTAACATGAGCCAGACCGTCAAGGCCGGAAAAGAAGGGACGTCCGGTGAACAACTTGGCCAGGCAGGTGCCATGGGGTGGCCTGGCGCGGCATTGGTCCCCGAGCTCAAGGCCAGCCTGGATCGATCGCGGCGGCGGTCTCGGGAGCAGTTGCCTTCCTCGGCATTGTCGTCACGTATGGATGGAGAGCGTGCATAGCACTTGGCATGAAGTGCTGAATCTGAGGTTATGCAATCACGCTTCAGGGAATTGCCTTTTCCCGAGAAGTCAAAGTCGGGGAATGGTCCTGAATCAGACCGTCATGCCGTCCCTGAAATGGGGCCGGCACCAGAGATCTCCTCCTTGGTCGCGAGGAGGGGCCGCCAACCCGGTGTTAGCAAGGAGATGAGCGGCCCGGCTGCGAAACACTCGTCTGAGACAACATCGCTACAGCGCCTGAAGCCTGCGCTCGATACTTCGACCGACAGTGAGACAAGAGACGACTGAACACGTCTCATGCCCGGCTATCGGGTGTAGCCGACCTTGATGTCATTCATCGTTGCCTCCAGGGAGTTATCGACGGCGGCCTTCTATGACCGCACGACGACCTTCTGCCCACGCCTCAGTCGTTTGAGCCGAGCCGGGCGGAGGCGACGAAAAGGAGGCATGTGAGCTGCCGGGTCCCGCTGGATCGTCGGTCGATCCTTCAGCGGACAACTGTTTGGCGTCGTGGGAAGAATGCCCGCACCGGCAGGAGAAGCCCGAGCAGGGAGAGGGCAATAAAGACGACCTGGTGGATGTGGTCCTTGCCCGGTGGCAGTCCGGAGACCAGATGGATGGTCCAGAAAACGGGGTAGAACCAGAGCGCGATCCATGCCCAGCGCTCGCGCCGGCGGTAGGGGATCAGGGCGAGGAGGCCGCCGAGTAGGCCCAGTCCGATCGAGGCGAGTCCGTCAGCGCGGTAGAGCAACTCGTCGGCGCCCATCGGCGCGATTGCGATCACTGCGCCGAAACCCATGATGCCGAGGCTCACGCCTACCAGACCGATCCAACCGATCCGCAAGGCCCACCGCTGCTCACCCACCTGGTTCACCCTACGCTGCGCGTCTCAGCACGGGGCACAGCGGGGTCCGCTTTGGGATCCCTGACCGAACGGACATTGTTCTCCATACCAGCCATAAACTCCTTCTCATGGGAAACGCCGATGGGGCCCGGTATCAGGGGTGAGGCGCCGAGACAGGGAGTTCATCGGGGGTGCCTACAGCAACTACAAGGTCAAGGCCGGGCCGCCTTGGATCCGCCTCGTGGTCACCCCGAAGCAGGTGGAGTTCCATGCTCGCGGACTCGCCCGGCTCTTCAGCCGGGGACCGTGGCTCATCTCCCGCGAGCAGGTGAGGCAGGTCTTCATGAAGAGAACACATAGCTTCTTCCCACCCAGAGACGCCGACGTCGTATTCGTAACCACGGATCCGAGCGTGTGGTGGACGTTTTGGTCTCCCAGCCGTCCCGAGCCTCTTCTTCTGTTGCTGGACGAGTACGGCTACGCGGTGGACTGGACTCCGCACAATTGGGCTGGCCTCCCCATCGAGTGAGCATAGGCGCTCGTCTGCGAGCAGGGGCGCCCCCTAAACCGATCCGCATGCGGGAGGGGGTTCGGTCGGTGCTTACTGACTCGACCGGGCCAGGCTCCCCGGTGGGCTACCCGAAACATTGAAAGCGCCTCTGGCATTAGGCTGCGTCTCGACGGACGTTCGGTTGCCTGGGGAGGAATTGGCTGTGAATCCATTCGCCGACACGACGTGTTCGTTACGGGGTGAACATCGTTGACTGAGGCGCTGACCCCCTCCGCGCTCACGCGACGCGTTCCGCCGTCAGCTTGGACGGCTAGTTCGTCAACCGGCGAGACTCGGCGTTGGTTCGAGGTCCTGCCGTTTGACGAAGATCAGAAGGCACTTGTCCTAGAGGCATCAGGCCCTTGGCTGTGGACTTCAATCGACAGGAGCGGCGCGAGCCATCTCCATGAACTCCAACCCCCAGATGTAGTTGGAGTCCTGCCCGTACTCGAGCTCGATCCGGCAGCGCTGCCAGGAAAGCTCACGCACGCTGCGGACATTCTTCGGACAAAGCCCGCCGACCTGATCAATGCCTTGCCCTCAGCGGACGTATTCGCTGCCGCGTTCGACACCAAGTCTGACTATTGGATCGATCGTGCGCTCGAGTGGATCACGAGGCTTCCTGCGCTGAACATTCCGCTTGCAGCCATGCGGACCGTAGTCGACGATCCAATGCTCGGCCAGAGCGTCCGACACCGCACCAGAAAGCTGCTGTCGACGCGAGCGAGCACGTAGCCGCATCGATCCCGACGGCAGCCGTGCGGTGAGCGATCGGATTCCGGGCGACTAGCGGCAGAGACGTTCGCTACCATCCATACGTGCTGTGCCACAACGACCCCCTCCCGCGTCGCCCGCGCCGCGTGGCTGTCGCCGGTGTGGCCGGAACCGGAAAGACAACCCTTGCGCGACGTATAGCGGAGGTCATCGATGCACCCCACATCGAGATCGACGCGCTCTACCACGGACAGGACTGGGTGCCGCGCGAGTCATTCTTTGACGATGTCCGTTCGCTGGTCGCACAAGAGAGGTGGACGACCGAGTGGCAGTACAGCGCCGCCCGCCCGCTCGTGGCTGAGCGTGCTGACATCGTTGTATGGCTCGACCTTCCTTTCTGGACGACGACGCTGCCGCGCGTCGTGCGTCGAACGCTATGGCGCTGGCTCAGGCGGGAGGTCCTGTGGAACGGCAAGGTGGAGTCGCCTCTGCATACCTTCTTTACCGACCCCGAGCATATTGTGCGCTGGGCGATCTCCACGCGCTTCACGTACCGCACCCAGGTTCCGGCACTGGAGACCGCATCGCTACCAGTGATGGTGGTCAGGCTGCGCTCCAAGAAGGAGGTGGAGCGGTGGCTTGAAGGACCGCTTCTGCGCTCGACTCGGGACAACGCGGGTTAGCCACCGCTCCATGGCGCCCGGTGAGGGAACGTTCAGTGGGCCATTTTGCGGTTACGGTGGCTTCGTGAAGACGCGCTCGTCGCTGTCCCCCGGGGACCGAAGATGCCCCTGATGGATGATCCGCATTTCGTTGACTATGTCGCCGCCCGCCTCGCAGACCTTCCCGGGGTGTCAGCCGTCTCGCTGGGGCGGATCCCGCGCATCTGGCACCCACACTCCTGCGAGCGACTGGGACTTTGCGCTGTACTACAGGGACCGATTTGATCCCGAGGACTTGCGGTCCGTCGGCTGGGAAGGCACGGTGTCCGAGATCGGCGGTTGGGGCGGTGGCGTGTTCAACGGCGGCGCTTGGCTAGAAATCGACGGGCGTCACGTGGACGTCCACTACAGAGACCTGGGCGTCGTCGAGCACCAGCTGGCCGAAACACAGCACGGGCGCTTCCACATCGAGCCCCTCATGTTCCATCTGGCCGGGATTCCCAGTTATCTGATCGTCGCCGAGCTCGCGATCAGCCGCGTCCTCCAAGGCGATATGCCCCATCCGGAGTTCCCGCCGATGCTGAGGGAATCCGCCCCGCCACTGTGGATCGACCGCGCCCGGATGACGCTGCACTACGCGCGAAACGCGTACGTCGAGGGCGGGAAAGTCACTGAGGTCGCCGGAGCCATCGCAGCCTCTGCCGCTATGGCGGCACACGCCGTGCTCGCGGCCCGCGGGGAATGGGTCACCAATGAGAAGCGGGTCCTAGAGCGTGCCGGCCTCCGGGCCATCGACGAGACCATCACGGAGTTGCGCGCCGAACCGTCGATCCTGAGGAACGCGATCGACCGAGCCAATCACCGCTTCGACGAGGCTCTATCCGAAGCAAGGCGCTAATCTGCGGACTCTCCACGAACACCCGATGAAGGATCCTTGGGTTCTTGCGGTGATTGCAACACTTAGCGGATGGGTCTAGTTGCCGTCTTCTCCCAGCCGGTCCGCATGCACCCTCTCGCCCCCCGGCCCGAAGAGGCTCAGGAACTCGACGGCCTTCGGTCCGCCCGCGCCGAGCCAGTGGGGCGTGCGGGTGTCGAACTCGGCGGCCTCGCCGGGCTCGAGGACGTACTCGCGGGCGCCGAGCACGAGCCGGAGGCGCCCGGCGATAACGTAGACCCACTCATGGCCCGCATGAGTCCTCGGGGCTGGCGTCTCTGGCTTCGCACGGCCCGGCAGGACGTACTTGTACGCGCGGAGGCCGATTGCGCCGCGGTTGAGCGGCAGGAGTATTTGGCCGTGCCGCCGGACGGGCTTGATGTGGACGCGTGGGTCGCCGGTTTCCGGGGCGCCAACGAGCTCGTCCAAGGGCACGGCGTAGACCCGCGCGAGCGGCAGCAGTAGCTCCAGGGTGGGCTTGCGGCCGCCCGACTCCAGCCGCGAAAGCGTGCTCACCGACGTCCCTGTCACCTCCGACACCTCCGCGAGCGTCAGGTTCCGCCCCTCGCGGACCGCCCGCAGGCGCGGCCCGACGCCAGCCAGCACATTGTCGCTCGACTCCTCCATGCGACCAGTTTGCCATTTCAGCAAACGAAGTTGCCATGGTCTGCTTCGCTGATGAGAATCGTTCCTATTCGAACGAGGAGGAAACCATGACCCGAGCCAACCTTTACGACGTGGCGATCGTCGGCGGCGGGGCCGCCGGCCTCAGTGCCGCCGTGGCGCTGGGACGCTCGGTGCGTCGCGTCGTCGTGATCGACGCAGGTGAGCCCCGCAACGCGTCCGCTGAAGGCGCGCACAACCTCCTCGGCCGCGAGGGCACCGCGCCGCTCACGCTGCTGCAGGCGGGCCGGGCGGAGGCGCGCTCCTACGGAGCGGAGCTTCGCCCGGGGCGTGCGGTGGGCGTGCGCCGTGAGGGCGATGTGTTCGTCCTCACGCTCGCCAGCGGCGGGGAGCTCGCGGCGCGAAGGCTCATCCTTGCGACCGGGCTCGCCGACGAGCTCCCGGACGTGCCCGGGCTGCGCGAGCACTGGGGCCGCCGGGTCCTGCACTGCGCGTACTGTCACGGCTGGGAGGTTCGCGGGCAACTCGTCGGCATCCTGGGCGCCGGGCCTCAGAGCATCCACCAAGCGCTCCTGTTCCGGCAGCTCACCGAGCACGTGACGCTCTTCCGGCATACGATGCCCGAGCCCTCAGACGAGCAGTGGGAGCAGCTCGCCGCCTTGGGCATCGAGGTGGTGGACGGCGCTGTGGCGCGCGTCGATGGCGACGGCGACAAACTCGCCGTCGTACTCGAGACGGGGCAGACGGCGAACGTCGACGCGCTCGTGGTGGCGCCGCGGTTTATGGCCCGCGGCGAGCTCTTCGAGCAGCTGCGTGGCCAACTCGTCGATCACCCGATGGGTCGGTTCATCCCCACGGGACCCATGGGCGCGACTGATGTTGCGGGTGTGTGGGCGGCCGGGAACTCAAGCGACCTCTCAGCGATGGTGTCATCCGCCGCCGGCGCGGGAGTTGCTGCGGGCGTTGCCGTCAATGCCGACCTGATCGCCGAGGAGGCCCACGCCGCTGTCGAATCCCGGGTCGCGACTAGCCAATTGAGCAATCCCAGCCCCGCCCGGTAAGGGATCGGCTTACGCGCAGCTCGTGGCGCGCCAGCCGGTATCAGTCGGCGCGCCGGTACCCGTAGAGGTCGGTCATCTGCCCGTTGACCCACAGCGTCCAGTCGTCGGGCGTCCGTACCAGCAGCGAGCGGTTGTAGGCCTCGTCGACGACGGAGGTTTCGTGTCCGGCGTCGCTCAGCCGCTCGGCGAGCCTGTCGAGGTCCCCCGCGTACTCGAAGGAAAGGGTCATGGGCTGGCTCATGCCGGTGTGGAACGCGGCGAGCCCGCCCGTGTCGCCTTCGAAGTCCACCCAGGTGCCGGCTTCGGAGCGGATGCGCTCGCTCAGCCCTAGCGCCCGAAGCACGCCGATGGCCTCGTCGGAGTCGACCTGGGACCAGATCGGCTGGACTCGCAGAGCCCCGCGGGCGGGCCGAGGTCGGGCAGACGCACTAACGGTGATCCCCGAAGCCGGTCGTGCTGTGACGACGGTGCCCACGCCTTCCATCTCGTGTCGTGAGACCGCGGCGCTGGTCGTGTGCAGCAGGGCCTCGACGCCGCCCAGGTCAGCGACCAGGACGTGCAGGCGCGTGATGCCATGAAGGGCAGCGGCGGCGTCGGTGCGTTGGATCGCGAGGACGCCGCCGCCGTGGAACTCTGCCCAATCCGGACCTGGCTCGAAAGCGGGTCGAAGGCCGAGGTCGAGAGCGAATCGATGCCACTCGTGGGTGCGCTGGGTGTGGTAGATAGCTTGTACCGTGGTCAACGCTCACCCTCCGCCGCGCGCAGGTACTCGGACATGGCCTTCTCCACGAGCGCAGAGAGCGAAGTGCCCTCATCGATCGCCCGGTGCTTGATGGCGCGCACCAGCTCGGCTGGCAGATAGACGTTGAACTGGGCCTTTGCGCCGCCCCCGTCCTCTTGCATGCTAGCAATCTAGCACTGTTGAATGAACGGGGATGAGTAGCAAGGAGACCGCCGAGCAGCCGAGCAGCGCCGGCGACGAGAAGTTGACCGGATCGGCGGCGCTACGGCTGGCGGTCGGTGTGGTGTTGCTGGAGTTCGTCGCGTCGGTCTCCTCATTCGTCGCAGGCACCCTGCTGCCGCTGATCGAGCACGACCTCACGGCGGCGCATCAGGTCCAGCTGCTGGTCACCGGCGGGGAGATCGGCATGTTCGCCGCGCTTCCATTGTCAGCGTGGATCGTGCAGCGGATCCCACCCGCACGGCTGATGCTGGCGGGCCTCGCCCTGTCCGTGATCGGCTCCGCCACGTCCGCGCTCTCGGTCGACGCCTGGATGTTCGCGGGCGGACGCTTCATCGCTGGGGTTGCCGGCGGCGTGCTGTCGGTCTTCGGGGTGACCGCAGCGATCCACCATCTGGAGGACGGCCTGCGGGCGAAGGTGGTGGCCGCCATGTCGGCGATGTGGCTGATTCCCTCCCTTGTGGGGCCACCGGCGACGCTCGCACTGCAACACTTCATCGGGTGGCGGCTGACACTGCTCGCGCCGATTCCACTGATGCTCCTCGCCCGCGCCTTCCTCCTCGTCGGCGCGCGGTCCACGTCGGAGCGGGTTGCGCCGTCTTCACGGGCATTCCTCATCCCGCTCGGCGTGACGGCATCCGTTCTCCTTGTCGGCTCCGAGTGGTGGTACCTCGCACCCCTCGCCCTTGGCGCGGCTACCGTCGGCTACTTCGCCCTGATGCCTGCAGGCACCGCGCAGATGGCACGCGGCGCCCCCGCGGCCTTTGCCGGCCTGACGCTCTTCGGCTTCGGCTACTTCGGCGCGAACAGCCTCACCACCCTGCTGTTCACACAGTCCTTCGGCGCAACCCTGCTCCAAGCCGGCATCGCCCTGAGCACCACCTCAATCGCATGGGCAATCGTCGCCCCACTTGCGCCGAGGCTCCGGATGCTGCGACACGCGCCCTCGATCGGAATGGGTACCGCGGCCACGGGCACCATGCTCGTCTCGCTCCTCGGCCTTGCCGGAGCCTCGTGGCTCGCCGCTCTGTGCGCGTGGACTCTCACCGGGATCGGCATCGGGCTCTCCTACCCAACCCACTATCTGCGCGCCACTACCGCTCATACCCCCGCTGCGGCAGCGCAGCTCGCCACCGCTGCCGTCACCACAGAGTCGTTCGGGGCGCTTGCCGGCGCCACCCTCGGCGCCGGATTCGGTTCTCTCTCCACCGAGCTGGGGATCGGCCGAGGCACCGCATGGCTCTGGGCCTTCTCCGGGTTCGCCATGGTCCTCGCCTTCGCCGCAATCGCGGCGGCGAGAACTGCCGAAAAAGGCCAATCCACCGCCAACACGACGATATAAGCGGCAACCCAAGGGACAGCCCGCTGAAGGATCCCCCTCTGTGCGGCGGAAGGCGGCCGCGGCATGGAGGAGCATCAGTTACGAGTGATCGCAATGTACGGCTCCGCCAGGACAGGGTCTTCCCAACTGTGTGGTCCCACGCACGTAGTCGGGTAGGTCTCCACGACGTCTTCAGATGGCCACATGAGGAGCGCTAGCCGGCCTTGCCCATCGGCGAGCAGTCGCTCCAACGCCAAAGACGCCTGCTCGCGCTTGGCTTCGAGACTCAAGCTGGCGTCCCTGGCTTGGAGAAGCCAGATGAATTCGTAGAGTCCAACGGCTGAGGTGCGCAAGAGGTCTCGGATGTCGTCCACAAGAGCGTCAACCAAGTTCGTTGCCATAGCTTTACTCCGCGTTCCTCCGCCTTCGCCGGGTCGGGGAACACCCTACCCGTTCTCAATGGCCAGTTAGGCGCAGCCGGGTTTCCTATTGCTTGATGTCAATCAAGCTCTGCAGGACCTGATCCGACGTCGTGATGATTCGCGCGTTCGCCTGGAATCCTCGCTGCGCCACGATGAGATTCGTGAATTCCTGCGAGAGGTCCACGTTCGACATCTCCAGCGCGCCCCCGGCCAAGGTGCCAAATCCCGGGTCACCCGCTTGGCCGATCTGCGGGTTCCCCGAGTTCGCCGTGCTCGTGTAGGAGGAGTCGCCGGACTTCTGAAGTCCGGCAGGGTTCGTGAACTTGGCGAGGGCAACGCGCCCTACTACCTGCTTGAGCCCGTTGCTGAACGCCCCGACAAGCGAGCCGTCGTTGCCGAGGGTGAACGATTCGAGCGTTCCAGCCGCGGAACCGTTCTGACCGCTCGCGGCGACGGTCGTCATCCCTGCATAACCCGTCACCGTGCTGAGATCCACCGTGATCCCACCGACCGAGAGCGAACCGCCGGAGGTGAGCTTGCCGTTCGTGAAGCCGAGCGAGCCAGTACCTGTGATCCCATTGGCATCCGCGCCGGAGACGTCCCAGCCAGTTGCCGAGCGCGTGAACGTGAGCGCGAGATTGCGCGCAACGCCGTTGCCGTCGAAGACCTGCAGGTCGCGCTCGAGCGACGTTCCCGTCGCGGCATCCGACGGGAGGTTCCCATCCACTGTGGCCTGGCTCGTCGCGACGGCGGGGATCGTCGTCGTCGGCGAAAGGGTGATGTTCCCGATCGGCGACCCGGTGTTGACCACCCCTGCTGCGTTCGCAGTCCAGCCTTGGAGCAGCGCGCCGTCGGGCGTTACGAGCCGCCCGGAAGCGTCGAAGTCGAAGGAGCCCGCACGGGTGTAGAGCTGCTGGCCGCCGCTGCTCGTGACGAAGAAGCCGTCGCCAGAGATCATCATGTCGGTCGCCTTGCCCGTCGATTCGGCGGAGCCCTGGTTGAAATTGGTCGTAATCGCGGCGACCTTCACACCGAGGCCGACCTGAGCCGGATTCGTTCCGCCGGTCTGGCCCTGCGGGCCCGAGGCCCCTTGGGTCAGCTGCGAGAGCGTGTCCTCGAACTCGGTCGACGAGCCTTTGAAGCCGACCGTATTCACGTTCGCAATGTTGTTGCCCGTGACATCGAGCATGGTCTGGTGGGCGCGGAGGCCCGAGATGCCGGAGTAGAGGGAGCGGAGCATGATGGCTTCCTTTCTAAGGCTGGCGGCGGCTAGGCGCCGGTGACGCCGGTGATCGAGGCGAGCGGAATCGAAGCGCCACCGATGCTGATGGTGGGCGTCGTCCCGCTGTAGGAGACGGAACTTGCAGTGCCGCTTCCGGGGGTGCCGTCAGCGGCGAGGTAGGTCACTGCCTTGCCGATGAGTTCGGCGGCTGCGGCGCGCTGCTGAACGCTGAGGCCTTGGCTGCTGTCCGTCGCGAGCTGCGTGAGCTGCTCGACCATGGAGAGCTGGCTGGTCTGCTGGATCATCGCGTTGGTGTCCATCGGCGAGCTCGGGTCCTGATTCTTGAGCTGCGCCACGAGGAGGTCCATGAAGACGCTGGAATTGAGCGTCTGCTGGGGTGAGCTGGTGGGCGTCGACGAGGTCAGGCTCGTACCGCCGACGGCGCTGCTCGCGGCCGCGGTGCCGACAGGGCTGCTGACGGGGCTGATGCTCATGGGCTGCTTTCTCTAGGTGAGTTTCTCTAAGCGCATTTCTCTAAGCGCGTTTCTCTAAGCGAGGATGTCGAGCCGGTTGTCGCTACTGGGCAGGTGGGCGGGGCGTTGTGCCGGCGCCACGGCGTCGAGCCCGACGGCGGCGGCTCCCCGCCTCCCGCGCCCGGGGTTCCCGCCGCCCTTCTCGGGACTGTCCCGGCCCCCGGCTCCGCCGCTGCTCTCCTGGGGCGCACTTCGCGCCGAGAGATCGAGGCTCGCCCCGAGGCCCGCGGCGGCGAGGTCCCGCCGCAGCTCCGGGAGCGCGGCCTGCACCGCCGCACGTCCGGCGTCAGTCGGCGCAAAGAGCTGGACCTTGACCCCGTCGGTGCCGATGTGCGCCTGCACGGTGACCGGACCGAGATCTTCCGGCGTGACCTTGACCGTCATGATGTGCTCTCCCGGACCCGCGGCCGCGAGCGTGAAGACGGGCTTCGCAATCTGGGCGGAGAAGGGTTGGGGGGCAGGGGGCGGCGGAGGCTCGAGGACGTGGGCTCGCGTTACGTCCTGCACCGCGCCAAAGGCGGACGACGGCGGGATGGCCGCGAGCGCCGGATCGTCCGTCTTCGCGGTGGTTATGCCCGTGACGGCGGGGGCCGGGGGCTTGGTGGAGCTCGCGGAGGGGCCGGTGCCTGCGCTAGTGAGTGGGGCTGCGCTCGTGGACGCGGCTGCGCTTGTAAGCGCGCCTGCGTTGATGGGTATGGCTGCGCTCGTGAATGCCCCTGCGCTCGTGGATCCGCCTGCGCTTGGAGGCGGCGCCGTCGTCCGTGCAACCGCCGGGAGGTGACCGCTGAAGGAGGCGACGCTTGGAGAGTCTGACGCTGGGCGACCGTCGGAGGGTGGAGGAACTGTCGGGAGGTGACCAACGAACGGGGGGACGACCGTCGGTACCTGACCAACGAACGCGGCGTTCAGGGCCGGGTCGCCCTCGGCGTCGTTGTTGGCGGCGGCGTTGTTGGCGGCGTCGTTGTTGGTGGGGTCCTTGGCGCCGGCTTTGGTGGCACCGACTTTAGTGGAGCCGGCATTGGTGGCGCCTTTGGTCGTGCCGCTCGCATCGCCGCCTCCGGCAACGCCCATGAACCCGCCATTAGTACCTGACTTGGGATCTCTCTCCGGATCGACGCCTCCAGAAACGGCACCCGCATGGCCAGGCAACGCCGCGGCGCTCGAGGCCCCAGGCGCCACCGCGGCAAGCAAGGCGGCGAACAGTCCGGGAGTGTCGGCGCTGGAGGATCCGGCATCGGGACCTGTCGCGCCGGGATTGGCCGGCTGCTGCGTCACGGCCGGGGGCGCGGCGGGGAGTGCGGAGAGGACGGCTGGCATCATGCTCCCGTCGGTGAAAGGGCTGAGACAATCTGACGAGCCTCCGCTTCCCACTTGGCATAGGCGTCGGGGTAAGCAGATCCTTGTACGGCCTGGTCGGCCGAGGTGACCGGCATGTTCTGCCAGCCCGGTATGGCGGTCAGGCGGTTGAGGAACACGTCGGTGGATGCGGCAGGGTCCATTGCGTCCGAGACGGTTCCCCACGAGAACTCGTTCCCGTTGACCTGCTGCTGGAAGAGGCCCACAGAGTATCCGTCGGTCCCGAGCGCGGACTGGTCCGGGGCGAGGGCCTGCGAGCCGTCGACTTTAGGGTTCCAGTACATCCGCAGCGACGACTCCTGAAGCGCGGTCGAGATCGCATCGACGGCGGCCTGAGCGGGCAGCCCCCGCTGGGCGACCCGGTTCACGATGTCCTGCGCATACTGCTGCTGGGAGGCATCGAGCCCGGCCACACCGGCCGTACTCGACGAGCTCGCCGCCGGCACGATGCGGCGGATCGCCGTGAGGTTCCCGTACTGCTCCCACGCGTCCCGGACTTGGATGGTCTGCCCGGGCACAGGGGCGTCGATCGCCTTGCCGTTCCCGAGATAGATGGCCACGTGCTCACCGCCGAAGCTGACCAGCAGATCGCCCGGCTGGGCTTCCGCGAGCGAGGCCACGGGCGTCCCCGCCTGCATCTGGTCGTGCACGACGCGCGGGAGGGAGATCCCGAGGTCCTGGTACACGCGCTGCACGAAGCCCGAGCAGTCCAGCCCCTTGGAGGGGTCGGTGCCACCCCACAGATACGGCACGCCGATGTATTTCTGGGCGTCAGCGGCGATCTCGCCGCCTGTGACTCCCCCGCTCGCCGCCATGCCCGCGGTTGCCGCCACGCCGGCGCTTGCGGCGAGCCCTCCACCCGTGGCGGGCAGCGCCGTCGTCGGCGCCGAACCAAGCGCGCCGGCGAGCGCCTGCCCGAAGGACGCGAGGCTCGTCGTGGAGGCAAGGCTCGCCGTCGACGGAAGGCTCGCCGAGGAAGTGCCAGCGGCGGCGGGCGAGACGGACGACGACGCCGAGCCCGCCGTGGCGCCGAGCGTCGGGTCCGCGAGGTGGGTGAGGGTCGCTTGGATCGCCTGGACGCGCCCGATCGCGGCGTCGAGACCCAGCGCACTGACGCTCACGTCGTCTTCCTTCCTTGACGCAGGGCCTCGGGACCCAGCCTGAGCCGCGCGGACGAACCGAGGTCGTCGAGGACGCCTTGCTCGGCGGCGAGTTCGCCTGCCACTGCGAGCGCATCATGCCGAGCCTCGAGTTTTTCGAGCCCGACGGTTCGACCCCGCGCGGCTGCAAGGTCACGCTGTGCCTGCCCGTGCTCGGCCTCGGTCATGGAGACAAGCGCGTCGAGGTCAGCGAGGAGGCTTGCCGAGGCGGCCCGTGCCGCGGCGACGGCAAGAAGCGCGGCGGAGCTGTCAACCTCGGACGGGATCTCCTGTGCGTCGGCTTGGGCGGAGGCTTGCTGGGCGCCTACTGCCCGGAGCTGGGCGTTGACTGCCCCGAAGCGGGCCGCCGCCTGGTCCTGTTCGATTCGGCGCAGACGCAGGAGCCCCGCGAGGGGGAATGGGCGGTTCAACGTACACCTCCGAGGGTCGCGGCGAGCCTGGCGAGGCGCTCCCAGGCCTCTCGCTCAGGTGTCTGGTCGTCGAGGTTCTGGCGCAGGAACCCCTCGATCTCGCTCTCATGAGCAAGCGCGGCGTCGACGAGGGGGTTGCTTCCCCGCTGATACGCACCGACGTCGATGAGGTCCTGCGCCGCCTTGCGCGCGGCAAGGACGCGGCGCAGCTCTGCGGCGAGCGCCGTGCGTTCAGGTGGATTCACCTTCGACGCGACCCGGGACACCGAACCGAGAACGTCGATGGGCGGGTAGTGCCCGCTCACGGCGAGCCGCCGATCTAGCACGACGTGGCCGTCGAGGATCGATCGTGCGGCGTCCGCGACGGGCTCGTTGTGGTCGTCGCCGTCGACGAGCACGGTGTAGATGCCGGTCACCGATCCGCTTTCCGCGGTGCCGGCGCGCTCGAGCAGGCGCGCGAGGAGCGCGAAGGTCGACGGCGGGTAGCCGCGGGTTGCCGGCGGTTCCCCTGCCGAGAGCCCGATTTCCCGTTGTGCCATCGCGACGCGTGTGAGGGAGTCCATCATGAGCAGGACATGAGCGCCGCGTTCGCGGAACGACTCGGCGATGCGTGTGGCCGTGAACGCGGCCCGGAGGCGCACGAGCGCGGGTTCGTCGGAGGTCGCCACGACGACGATCGAGCGGGCTAGGCCCTCCGGTCCGAGGTCGTCATCCAGGAACTCGCGGACCTCGCGGCCCCGTTCCCCTACGAGTGCGATCACGGACACCTCGGCTTCGGTGCCGCGCGCGACCATCGAAAGGAGCGACGACTTGCCCACTCCGGACCCTGCGAAGAGGCCGAGCCGCTGCCCCCGCCCGAGGGTGGTGAGAGTGTCGAGGACGCGGACCCCGGTCTGGAGAGGGGTGTCGATGCGGGCCCGTTGCATGGCCGAGGGGGTCGCGTGCTCGAGCGGGACGCGGTGAGCCCCGAGCGGGCCGCGCCCATCGATGGGACGGCCGAGGCCGTCGAGTACGCGGCCGAAGAGCTGCTCTCCGACGGGAACGGCGCTGGCACCGCGGCGCACGCGGACCGCGTCGCCGGGGCGGATCCCCGCGAGGCGGCCGAGCGGCATGCAGCGCAGGGTTCCCCGCGCAGTGGCGACGACTTCAGCCTCGGTTGTGCCGCCGTCGTCCGTTGCCACGGCGATCGTGTCGCCGACCGCGCACGCGAGCCCGGCCACCTCGAGGCCCAGCCCCAGCACAGACGTCACGACGCCGACTCGTTCCGGCGCGGCCGCCTCAAGCGCGCCGGCCAGGCCCCTCACGCGTCCTCCCCCGTGAGGGCGACCCTCGCTCGAGCGAGCGCCGTGGAGATGCGTGCGTCGAGCTCACCGTCCGGATATTCGGCCACGGCGTCGGCGCGGGAAAGCGCGGGATCGGCGAGGAGCACGACGCCGGCCGGCGCGGCTTCCCCGACGAGCGCCAGATCGGCGGGGTGGAGGCGGACGGCGACGACGGCGGGGGCGTCCGTTCCGGACAGGGCGCGGGCGAGGGCCGCCTTGGCTCCCGTCACGGCGTCCGAGAGTTCGCGCCCGATCACCGCCTCCGCGAGGGCGATCGAGGCGGACGCGAGCTCCGCCTCGACCTCGGCGAGGACGGGAGCGGTGCGCGCATGCAGTGCACGGGCGGCGGCTTCGAGGACGGCGACGGCGCTCTCAGTCCGCTGCCTGCCGTCCTCAAGGGCCGCGGCATGCCCGGCCTCGAACTCGGCGAGGCGAGCCCGCGCCTCGGTCTCGGCCTTCCGCAACCCCGCCGCATATCCCGCCGCGTGGCCCTTCGTGAAGCCCTCGGCCTCGCCGGAGGCGTGGAGCGAGGGGAACACGACCGGCCGTGCCTCAGTAGACAAGATCGTCCTCCTCGCCGCGCCGGACCGTGATGTCGCCCGAGGCCTCGAGTTCCCGGATGGTCCGGACGATCGACGCGCGCGCCTCCTGGACCTCGGACGCCCGCACGGGCCCTACAGCGGCGATCTCGGACTGCAGGATCTCGCGGTTGCGATCGGAGACGTTGCCGTTGATCGCCTCGAGCACGGAAGCGGGCGCGCCCTTCATCGCACGGGCCAGCACGCCGGCGTCGATCCCGCGGAGGATCTGCTGGATGTCGCGGCGCTCGAGCTTCACGATGTCGGCGAAAGTGAGCATCTTCGAGCGCACCTCCTCAGCAAGCTCGGGGTCGCGTTCCTGCAGGCCGTCGAGGACCGTGCGCTCGGTCGCGATGTCCGAGCGGTTGATGATGTCGACGAGCGGCTGGATCCCGCCGATCACCTCAGCCTGCTTGCGCCCAGACGGGACCGCGGTGCTCGTGCGGCCCTTGAGGCTCTCGGCGATGATGCTCACGGCCTCCGGCGTAGCCGAGCCCATCGTCGCGAGCGCTTGGGCGACGTCGATCGCCTGCGCCTCGCCGAGGCCCGCCATCACCTCGGACGCCTTTGCAGGGCGCAGATGCGCGAGGACAAGCGCAATGGTTTCGGGGAGCTCGCCGTCGAGCAGGGTCAGGAGCTGGGACGGGTCCACGCTGTCGAGGAATTCGAACGACTTCCCGGCCATCGTCGAGGCCAAACGGTCCATGACTCCCGCCGCCCTGTCGGGACCGAACGAGGATTCGAGGAGGCCCACAGCGAGGTCGCGGCCGCCGCGCGTCGTGCGGCGCCCGGAGACGGCGATCTCATGGAACTCTGCGATGACCTGCTCTGAGACAGCGGCCTCGACGCGACTGAGCCGCACGATCTCCGCAGCCACCTCCTCCGCCTCGGACTCGCTGAAGTGCGCCATGACCTTCGAAGCGTTCTCGGGGCTCATCTGCATGAGCACGATCGCGACCTTCTGGGTTCCCGTGAGCGCGGGGGCGAGGGCCGGCGTCATACGCCCGCCCTGGACTCGTCCATGAGGCCGCGCAGGAACTCCGCCGTCTTCTGCGGGTCGGTTCCCCCGAGCCGATCGACCTGGGCCCGCCGCCGTTCGGCGTCGAGCACCTCAGCGCCCGGGTCCGGCAGTGCGGGGACTGGCTCGGCGATCGTCGGGAGCGCGACGGTCGTGGGTGCCTCGATGACGGCGGGTTCGGGCAACTCGTCGAAGACGATGCTGCCGCCGAGGTCGAGGGGCTCGCGGATGGCCGCCCGGCGCGCCCGCAGCCACGCGAACAGGGCGACGGCGATGAGGGCGAGGAGCGCGATGCCGGCCCACATGATGTTCGTCCACATGGCCTGCTGGGCCTTCGCGGCGTCGTCGGCCTGCTGCTGGGCGAGGGCTGCCTTGGCCTGATCCGCGGCGGCCGTGCTGAACGGGACGATCTGCACGGAGAGGACGTCGCCACGCTTCGCGTCGATCCCGGCGGCGGCCGAGACGAGCGAATTGATGTTCTGGAGGTTGAGGCCCTGCGCGGCGGACTGGTTGATCGCGACCGAGACGGACTGCTTCTTGAGCGCGCCGGCCGGGATCGTGCGGTCCTCGGTGACCTTGTCGATCGCGTTGTCCTTGGTGTCCGTGGTGGAGTCGTAGGTGCCGTTGCCGCCGGGGCCCGCCGTGCTGGTGCCCGAAGGGACGGCGATGTTGTCCGGCCCGAGCACCCCCGACGCCCCGGACGCGCCTGTGCCCGTGTACTTCTCGGTGGTCGTCGACTGGCTCAGCGGCGCCGTGTTGTTGGCGCTCGAGAACGTCTCGGACGTCTGCTGCGCGGACTGCTGGTCAACGTCCGGAATGACGGCGACCGTGGCGTTCCCGGGCCCGAGGACTCGGTCGAGGACGGCCTGGACGGCCGATTGGGTCTGCTGCTGGTAGTCCGATGCGAGCTTCGACGAGTTGCCGGTCATCCCCGTGCCGACGGCGGAGAGGACGTTGCCCTGCGAGTCCACCACCGAGACGTCGGTCGCCTTCATCCCGGGCATGGACGCGGAGGTGAGGTGGACGATCGCGTCGACCTTGTCGCTCGTCAGGGTCACGCCCGGCTGGGTCTCGATGAACACCGAGGCGGTCGGGTCGGTCTGCTGGGACGTGAACACCGTCTTGTCCGGAATGGCGAGCTGCACGCTCGCGGACTTGACGCCGTCGAGGTGCGAGATCGTCGTCGCCAGCTCGCCCTCGATCGCGCGCTTGTAGGTCACGTCCTGCTGGAACTGCGAAGACGTCACGCCCATCTTGTCGAGGAGCGAGTAACCGGTCGCGGGCGCGGAGGGAAGGCCGGCGGAGGCAGCCTTGAGCCGCTCGTCGTACACCTTGTCCTGGGGAACGAGGATGGTCGAGCCGCCGTCGGTGAGCTGGTACGGCACGTTGTCCTTGCCGAGCTGCTGGACGACGGCGCTCGCGTCCGAGCTCTGGAGCCCAGTGAAGAGCGGGGCGTAACTCGGCTTCGTGAGCCAAGAGACGAGGGCGAACGCGCCGAGTGCGAGGACGGCGATGCCGATGATCGCGACGGTGCGCTGGCCCACCGTGAAGCCCTGGACGGTCGCTGAGAAACGGCGCCACGCAGCGCTGACGAACGGCGGCATCAGGCCTGCATCCTCATGATCTCGTTGAACGCGTCAACGCCCTGGTTGCGGATCGTGGAGGCGAGCTCGAGCGTGACCTGGGCACGGGTCGCCGCGATCGTCGCGTTGTGAATGTCGTCCAGGTTGCCCGTGACCGCCTGCACTGCGAGCTGGTTCGACGTCGACTGGAGCTGCTGGAGATTGTCGACGGCGCCGGCGAGGCTCGCGGCGAAACCGGAACCATTCGTCGTCGTCGGCTGGGCGGTGGGGGCGAGGTAGCTGCTTGCGGTGACGCCTTGGACGGGTGAAATGCTCATGACGACTTTCCGATCTGCAGCGCGGCCTCGTAGATGTCCTTCGCCCGGTTCACGACCTCCGTGTTGGCCTGATAGCCCCTCTGGGCCATGATGAGCGAGCCCATCTGCTCGCTGAGGTCGATGTCCGGGTAGCGCACGTAGCCGTTCTTGTCCGCGATGGGACTGTCCGGCTGATAGACCAGACGCCCCGTCGCATCGCCCTGCGGGGTTCCGGCGACGTACACGCCCGTGTTCCCCGGGCCAGCCTGCGCCTCGACGTAGCGGGCTTGGAAGGCGGGACCGCTCGTCGGGGCGGCCGTGTTGACGTTCGCGAGGTTGTCCGAGATGGCATCGAGCCATTTGCGATTCACGGTCAGGGCCGTTCCGGCGATGCCAATCGTGTCGAAAGTCATGGCTCTTCCTTAGGACGTCTTCATCGCGGTGCGTACGGAGGTGAACTCGTTGTTGAGCGCCTGGGAAGCGAACTGGTAGCGAAGAACCGTGTCGACATTCGAAAGAGTCTCGGTGTCCAGGTTCACGTTGTTCCCATTGAGCTGCGTCGGCTCCTCGGACACCGACGTCGTCGCCTGGGCGTTGCCATTGCCCGCCGCCACCGAGGCGGCGAGGGCGTTCTCGAATTGGACGCGCTTCGCGTGGTAGCCGGGCGTGTTGACGTTCGCGATGTTGTCCGCGATGGCCTGCTGGCGCAGCGAAAGTCCGTTGAGCGCGCTCGTGAGCGCGGCAGAGGTCACGGAATCGAGCACACTGTCCTGCCTGGGTAGGGGGATGGTCCGGCCGATCCGTGGCCAGGTCATGACGAGCAGTCCGTGCTCGCTGTTGTCTATCGGCAGTGCACGCCCCGGCGTTAGGAGGCGGAGCCAGCGTGCGTTCGAGTCCAAGTTTCTCGCAAGGAAGGGCAAAGATTTCGGTGAGCACACGGCCCTAGCGCCAGTTGGCTTGCAACGATCACAGAGTGATTGATTCCGTCGTGCTGACCGATGCTGCGTCGGTGACCAAGCCGGCCCGGCGTCCGCTCCGGCGGATCGGGAGGCTGTGGGGAGCCGAGTGCGTTGGCCTCGTCGTCGCGCTCGCGCTCGCGCTGCTGACCGTGTGGCACCTCGACGCCACCGACCGTTCGTGGATGCTGTACTACGACGGCGACTCGGTGCTGCCAGCGCTCGTCCGCGGATCCATCCTCTCGGGACAGCAGCAGGACTGGGCCCTCTCCGCCGTCCTGTTCATCCCGGAGATGGGGCTGTACCTCGTCCTCGCCGCGCTGGGGCTCGGGGTCAAGGGCACGTTCGCGCTCAACGCCGTCGTCAATCTGCTCCTGTTCTATGGGGCACTGAGGCTCTTGAGCGGCGTCGTGCAGCGCGAGCGGCTGCGAGCGCACCGGGTCGCCGGCGCACTCGTCGCGTTCGGCGCGATGACGGGCTTTGCGCTCTTGGAAAGCTCCTCGGGCTACAACGACTTCCAACTCGCTTCGCTCCTCGCGACCACGACGTACTACAGCATGACCGTGCTCGCATCGGTCGCCACGACGGCGCTCACGGTGCGGCTCTTGAAGTCCCAGGGACTGAGCCGCTGGCGCTGGCTCGAACTCGTTCTCGTCGGCGTAACCGCGGTCTCAAGCCTCACGAACCCGTTGTTCCTGGCTTGGGAGGTGCTGCCGCTCGGCGTCGTTCTCGCGTTGATCGCGTGGAAGCGTGTCATCGGCTGGCGGCGCTTTGCGTTTGCAGCCGCTCTTCTGGCCCTCGGCAGCGGCCTCGGCCTTCTGGCGAGGATTCCATTCGGGTCCATCATCCTCAGGGACGGCCCGTCCTACGTGAACCCCGGGATGGCCAGCGTGGCCGCCATCTTCTACCCGCACATGCTGGCCGAAAGAGCCTCGACGATCGAGGGCGCTGTGTCTCTGACAGCTGTCATCGCGCTGATCCTCATCTCGGTGATTGTGTTCCGCGGCTCCCTCGCCACGCGAGACGCCGGCACCGCCGTCGTCAGCGGGTTGGCATGGCTGGCTCCATTGGCGGTCATGGGCGGAATGATCATCCTCGGCCAATTCTGGGTTCGCTATCTCCAGCCGATGTACTTCGCTCCCGTGTGCACGCTGGTGTTGGCGCCGAAGCTCTTCGCGCGGGCCCCGGCGATCTTCCGCCGTCTTCCACGCAAGGCGGTCACGGGGATCTTTGCCGGCCTTGTGGTGGCCTGCTTGGCCGCGTCAGCTGCGGCGACGGGAGCCCTGACCAGGTCCGCCGCCGTCGTCGACCTCGATGTCCGCTGCGTCGACGCCTGGGTCAGCTCGAGCCACGAAATCGGGGCCGGAAGGTTCTGGGCCATCCGGGCGCCCAAGGCCTTTCTCGCCGAACCCAGCCAACTGGTTCAGGTGGACAGCCAGTTCGGGAAGTACGCGTGGCTCACTGACCGGACGGACTACTCGGGCGCCAAGGTCTCGTTCGTGGTGACCGACTCGGAGCCCACTCCGCTCGTGCTTCCTCCCATCGCCAACACGGCGCCGTCGAGCACCATCCACTGCGGCCGCTACACCATCACGGACTTCGGCTCGCCCATCCTCACGATCGGCCCAGCCTCGCCCGACCCAGTCCCCTGACTTCAGCCCTTGACGTCGAGGTAGATCGCGGTTCCCTCGGCCCGGGCGGGGGGCACGGAGCGGACGACGGCGAGGTGCCGCGCAGTCTTCGCCTTCGCCTCTTCGAGGAGGTTGGCCAGAATCTCCTGCCGGTCGCTCAGCGCAAGGGCCCGGCGGACAAGGCGCTCCGGAATCGGCCCCAGCCCAGTTGGGAGGGGCCACGCTTCGACGGCCGGAGCGGCCGGGTCTCGGAGCCCGTGCTCGACGGCGTCCAGGTCGGTCTCGAGGCGGCCGAGCACCTCGTCCCAGGATTCAGCCAACGTAGCCCCCCGCGGCTGTAGCGGCTTCCGGGCGCTCGGCCGGGAGGGATGCCGCGGCCTGGTGCCACGACTGGCGCAGCGGTTCGAGGAGCGCGATGGCTTCGCGCGTGAGCGCGGGGTTGCGGTTGACGTTCGCGTTGACCAGGGCCCGGCGCACGTAGTCGTAGAGGCTGCGCAGGCCTTCCGCACCGTCCCAGATGCCGGATTTGAGGGTGGCGTTGAGCTCCGCGATGATGTCCTGCGCGTGCAGGAGGCAATCGCTAGCCGTCTGCCAGTCTGCCGCGCCCTGGGCCGTCTCGGCGCGGTGGAGGTCCAGCAGGAGGCGGTCGTAGATCATCGTGAGGAGCCGGACCGGGCTCGCGGAGAGGATCGCGTCCCGGTTGTACAGCTGCCGGGCGCGGGCTGGCTGGAGAGTCATGGGCGTTCCTAACCGTTGGAGCTGGAGCTGCTGGATGACGAGGAGTAGGTGGGAAGCCCTGCGATCTGGCTCGTGAGCCACGATTGCTGCGACTTGAGCGTGCCCATCATCGTGTCCATGTTGTTGTAGAGGGCGGTGAGCGTCGCCTTGCGGTCGGCCAAGCGGGTGTCCCAGTCGCTGATCAGGGTGGAAAGGTCCGCGACCTCGGTTTGCTGGCCCGAAATGAGGGACGTGATCGACCCCGTGACGGGGTCAGACGCGTTTTTTGCCGCCGAGGAGACGCGGGACGCGATCTCCTGAAGCGACGCTTCGGTTCCCGCAGGATCGGCGGCGAGCGCGGAGGTCAGCTTGCTCTGGTCGAACGTGAACGATCCGTCTTGGTTGATGCTGATCCCGAGGGCCGACGGCGACTGGCCGTTGCTCGTGGGCATGTAGAGCGCGTTGGTGATCGCGTCCGAGACGCCTCGCACGGTCGACTCGCCCGTGAAGAGGCCCCCTGAGGCGGTCGAGCCGCCCGTGTTGTTGATCGTCGTTGTGACCTTGGTGTTGTCCGAGATGTTGCTCAGGAGGTCGTTGACCGAGCTGACGAGGTCGCTGGCCTGCTTCGCGATGCCGGCGTTGTCGCTCGCGACGGTGATCGTCGCCGTCGTGCCTACCGACGCCGACGTCGCGGTGACGTCGACCCCCGGGAGCAGGTTGGTGAACGTGTTCGACGACGAGATGACCGTCTGCTGCGCGGCCGTCCCTGAGTAGAGGGTCGCCGAAGCGTCCTGGGCCGTGGTCACGACGGCGGCACTCGACTGGGACATGAGGTCGGTGGCCGTGCCCGCGGCGACGTCGGCCGAGGTCCCCTGGTAGACGGTGAACGCTCCAGCCGCGCCGGACTGCGTGGCGTTGAGCTGGAGCCGGTAGAGGGTGTTCCCGCTCGCGTCGGTGCCCGAGGCGACCTTCATCGCCGTCGCCGGCCCACCAGCCGCGTTGATGGCACTCACGACGTCGTCGATCGATGTGCTCGCCGGGGTGACCTGGGTCTGCTTTCCCGTCGAGTCGACGAGGGTGAGGGACGACGGCGCCCCGGTTGAGTCAGTGGGCCAACTCGCCATGGCGGCGGTGACGTCGACCTGGGTCTGCGCAGTCTGGTTGACCTGGACGCTGAAGGCACCCGCGGTTGCCGTCGTCCCAGCCGTCGCGGTCACCGCGCTGTTGCTCGAGCTGGCTGTGAAGAGGTTGAGCGCCCCCGGAAGTGCCATGTTGTCGGCAAGCGTGGCGAGCGAGGACGCCTTGCCATTCAGCGTTTGGAGGGCGCTGATCATGCTCTGGTCGTTGGCCTGAGTCTGCTCGAGCTGCTGCTGCGGCAGGGCTTCGACCTGCATGAGCGAATTGATGATCGACGTGATGTCGAGCCCACTGCCCAGGCCGTTGATCGAAATTCCGGTCACGCTCTAACTCCTTCGCGTCAGTCACACGCCGATGGCGGTCAGGAGCGGATTGCCTCCCTGACCGCCATCAGCGTTGATCCGTTTTCTAGCCGAGGAGCTTGAGGATGCCCTGGCCGGACTGGTTGGCCTGCGCGAGCATCGCCGTGCCAGCCTGCGAGAGGATCGAGTCCTTCGTGTAGTTGACCATCTCGGACGCCATGTCGGTATCCGTGATGTGCGAGTTGGCGGCGCTGAGGTTCTGGGCCGACGTGTTCGCGATGTTCATGGCGTGGGTGAGGCGGTTCTGAGCTGCACCGAGATCAGAGCGCTGGCTTGAGATGTTCTTAATTGCCGTGTCCAGATTATTGATGGTGGTCGCGGCGGTGGTCGCGCTCGTCACGTCGAAGGTGGCGGCAGTGTCGAACCCGTTCAACGCGCCGCCCGCTCCTCCAATGTTCTTGAAGTCGACAGAGATCTGGTCATTGGCGGTATTTCCGCCAGCCCCGACCTGAAAACTGAGGTTACCGTCCATGGCCGCGCCAGCCGAGCCATCCAAGAGGTTGATTCCGTTGAAGTTGGTGGACGATGTGATCCGGCCCAGTTCCTTGCTGAGAGCACTCGCCTCAGAAGTAATGGCGTTGCGCGAATCGGTGTTGTTCGAGTCATTCGCGCCCTGAACCGCGAGGTCACGCATACGCTGGAGGATCGACTGGACCTCGCCGAGGGCGCCATCAGCCGTCTGAATGACGTTGATGCCGTCCTGCGCGTTCCGGGACGCGATCTGGTTGCCACTGACCTGCGAGGTGAGGCCCTGCGAGATCGAGAGGCCGGCCGCGTCGTCGGCCGCCGTGTTGATGCGAAGACCGCTCGAGAGCTTGGCCATAGAGCTCGCCATGTCGGCCGAGGTCTTGTTGAGGTTGAGGTAGGCCTGCTGGGCCATGAGGTTGGTGTTGACGGTGAGAGCCATCGTGAGTCCTCCGTGAATGAGTTGTTGTCACTGCTTCAGGCCCGTCCGTGGGCCCTCACTGCCACCAATCGGCTGTTGCCGGCCGTGCGTAAGTGACGGAGGAAGATTTCTTCTGGCTACTGCAGGACCCACGGACCTATCGCAGGACGCGATGGCGGAGATAGACGAGTCCGGAGTTGAAGACCCGGCTCTCGAGGAGTTCGAGATGGACACGCCGCTCACCTTGGGGAAAGAAGGGGATGCCACCGCCGAGCAGCACCGGGCAGACCCTGGCACGATACTCATCGATCAGGTCCAGTGCGGCCGCCTCGGCAGCGAGGGTCGCCCCGCCGATTGCGATATCCCCTTCCCGCGGCTCGGCTCGCAAGCGCTCGATCTCCTCCCGTAGCCCGCCGGAGGCCAGTCGGGCATTGCCCTGAACCTCTGTGAGAGAACGGGAGAACACCACCTTGGGGAGCGGCTTCCAGAGCGCGGCCCACTCGCGCTGTGAGTCAGTGAGGGACGGGTCCTGGTCGGCGGTCTCCCAGTACAGCATCGTCTCGTACAGCCGTCGTCCCAGCAGGTAGTCGCCGACCCCCCGTATCTCGTCGGTGACAAAGCGGAAGACGTCCTCGTCGGGCGCGGACCAGTTGATGTCGCCGTCGGGTCCGGTGATGAAGCCGTCAAGTGAAACATTCATCGAGTAGGTGACGCTGCGCATCGGCAGTCCTAGCCGATCTGCTCAGCCAAGGCGAGGATGATGCCTGCGGGCCCTCGGAGGTAGCAGAGCCGGAAGGTATTTTCGTACTGCGCTACCTCGCCGAGGAGTTCCGCGCCGTGAGCACGTAGGCGGCTGAGGGTGTCGTCGAGGTCATCGACGGCGAACATGACGCGATGCAGTCCCAGAGTGTTGGGCGGTGGATTCTCGGCACCGGCACCCGAGAGGGCAGGGGCGTGATATTTGGTCAGTTCGAGCTTGCCGTGGCCGTCCGGCGTCCGCATCATCACGATGTCGCTTCTGATGTCGTCGAGTCCGACCGTACGGTCTGCCCAAGGGCCCTCGATCGACGCGCTGCCTTCCACAACCATGCCGAGTTCGGTAAAGAAGCCGACAGCGGCATCCAAGTCCTCGACGACGACGCCGACGTTATCCATCCGTTGAATGCCCAAAGCGCTCCCTCTCTCGATTTCGGCTCAGCCGTTGGAAAGGCGAGCCTCAGGCCGGATGGGTTCGAACAATTCGACCGGGTTGCCGGACGGGTCCTCAATAATCGCTTGCCTGCCGCCGACTCCTTCGATGACCTTCGTACGAAAGCGGACGCCGTCGTGTTGAAGTCGGGGCATCAGGGCAGCGAGGTCGTCCACTTGGATGGCGAAACGATTCCAGCCGCCGGGCTCGGGCTTGCGCCCGTCGGGGAGAGCCGAGCCGCCGCCTGTGTTCGGAGCACTCGGGGCACTTAGCACCAGACGAAGGTCTCCTCGGGACAGCATGGCAAAGGTGGGAGCAGGATGCATCTCTTCGTGGAAGCCCAAGTGCCTGGTGTAGAACGCTATCGCCGCATCGACATCGTTCACGATGTAGCGGATTTGGACCGTGTTCATGCTTTTCTCCTCCTCTGCCGGAGCCCAGTATGCTCGGGTATGTTGTGCCCGGCAACGGCGGGGTGCTGAGAGTTTCAGCGGCCTGCGGTGGCTCGATTGGCAAGAGGAATGGGGACAACCGGGATGTTCGGTAATGGTCAGGCTTTGATGACCGCCGAGGTGGTCCTGGACCGGCTCCCCCAGCAGTCCCGGCGCGGCAGGTTCCCCGTATCAGCGACGGCCTGGTTGCTGCTCGCAGCCGTGTGGTTTGCCGTGCTGGTCGCCACCGGCTCGCCAGCTCTGGACACTGCACGCTGGGTGGTGGCGTGCGTTCTGGCGGTCCTCCTGCCCGGCATTGCTCTCGTCCGTGCCGTCCGCCCCGCTCAGGCGCCCCTCATTGAGGACGTCGCCTGGGGCATCCCGGCTGGGTGCCTGGTGGCGCTAGCGGGTTGGGTGCTCGACGCCGGCCTGCCTTGGTCTCCGCCGTCGTGGCTCTGGGGACCCGCGGTTATCGCTGTGCTTCTTGCTGTTCCCACGGCTCGACGACGGGTTCTGGCGCGCCCAGCCCCGGGTTGGGGAGTTGGCCCGAACCTAGCGGTAATCGGGGCGATCGCGGTGGCGATTGCCTGGATGGCGCAGGACTTCCTGCGGCTCAATCCCGCAGATCCCGGCGCGGGCGGTCGCGCCTACTATCCAGACGTGCTCTTTCAGCTCGCCGTAGTCGGGCAAATGCGGCATTCCCTCGTTCCGCAATACCCCACGGTTTCCGGCGAGCCTTTTGCCTACCACTGGTTCGGCCACGCCATCTTGGCGCACCTGGCCACCGGCAGCGGGGTGGACCCGTGGGACATGGTCCTCCGCCTTGCACCGGTCACCCTTCTGCCCGCGATCGTCCTGCTCGCCGCCGTGGTTGCTCGGCGCCTTTCCGGCAATGTGTGGGCTGGCCCCATCGCCGCCGCCCTGCTGACAGTAATGGGCAACACCGCGGCCACCTTCTGGACCCCAGACGGCAGATCCCAGTCAGTCGTGCAGACCTATTGGTGGGCGTCATTGACTACCGTTTTCGGTTGGCTCGCCACCTTGGCCTGCGCGGGGTGCGCGATCGCCTTCCTGAGGAAGGGGGCGGACGACGACGCCGTACCCGTCCGCTTGCTCATACCGCTGTTGGTCTTCGGTGCGGGAGCCAAATCGGCCGACGACGCCGTTCTCGCTGGCGGTGCGGTCTTCGCGGTGCTCGTCGCGCTCAGGACCAAGCGACGTGTGCGTGCAGCGCTCATCGTTTGCGCTGCGACTGTCGGGATCCTGCTAATCGCCAAATACACCATTTACGGTGGAACAGGATACGGCCTGCAGTTCGCGCCGGGCGGCACGATTCAACAACTTGCCACTTGGCTATTCCCGGGACTGACGACTCCGTCCACGGGTTCGTCCTATCTCTCCCTGCCTCAGCTTCCAATGCTGGCCCTCGTCGCGGCGTTCGGGTTATGGCTGCTGCCGCTGCTGCCGAGGTTGGTCGGGATCGGGTACCTCACAGCCGCGCGCCGGGACGCGGCGTCGTGGTTTGTGCTCGGAACAGTCGTGGCAGGCTTCGGCGGCGCCTTGGCTTTCCGCCAGCCCGGTCTCTCGGAAGAATTCTTCCTCGTGGCCGCGTACCCAGTCGGCATTGTCGGCTCTGCCTCCGGGATCGCAACGTACTTGGCGCGGCGCCAAGATACTCCGTGGCGGCTCGCTTCTCTCGTCGGCCTCCTGTTCGGCCTCGCGGCGACCATCGCAATCGCAACGTTCGCCGGGCGCACGCCACCCATGGCTGCCTGGCTCACGAGCCACGGCGGTGCGGGACCGACTCCCACTGTCGTCGACCCGGTGCAACAGGTCATGTGGTGGGCCGGGCCGCTGGTCGTTCTTGCCGCCGTGCTGGGTGGCTGCGGTGCGCTGGCAATCCTGCTGACGATGCGCCGCACGCGCCTGCGGCGCGCGGTTCCGGTCGGGCTGCTAGCGGCCCTTCTCGGCACCGGCATGCTGTCCACGGGGCTCTATCTCACCAACACGGCGACGACGCCCTCTCTGGCTGTCGTCCAAGGTGCAGGCCAGCCGCCAAACGTCACGCAAGACGAGCTCGCCGCAGGCAAGTGGCTTGCCGCCCATGCCGGACCCCACGACGTCGTGGGATCCAATCAGCAGTGTCTCCAGCCCCAAGCTGGGCCTCAGCCTCAAAACCCGTGCACAGCGAAGGCCTACACCCTGTCAGCCTTGTCGCAACGCAGCGTGGACGTAGGAGGCTGGGCCTATGCGCCGCGCAATCTCGACTCCGCATGGACCGCCACGGTCTGGTGGCCCAACCAGCCCTTCTGGGACCCCGAACGGCTGACGGAGGAGACCACTTCGTTTACCCAACCGACGCCTGCGCTGCTCGACCGCCTCTACAGCTCCCGCGGGGTCCGCTGGCTCGTAGCCGACCGCAACGGGACGCCAGCGGACGCAAAGCTGCTCGATTCGCTCGCCGTCCGCCGCCTCACGCTCCCAACAGTGACGGTCTGGGAACTCCGGCCGTCCTCATAGGTGGCCCTTCAATCGCGAAGCGGGGATCCCACGATCTCGAACCGGAACCCGCCGAAGGCGCCGGACAAGAGGGGACGAGCGGCCGCGATGGACGCCTGGACTTCCGGAGCGGCCAGCGAGGAACGGTGAGCTTCCGCGCTCTCCCAAATCTCGACGACGAACACCGTCTCAGGCTCGTCGTCGTTGATCCCGACTTCGTAGGTGAGGCAGCCTAGCTTCTCTAGCAGATTGCTGCGCTTGGTCAGATGCGCGACCAGTTCGTCGCGTCGCCCAGGAACGGCACCGAGCGTGCCCGCATTTGCAAAAGTCATGGCGGCGAAACTAGCACTCTTCGATAAATGCCCGCGTCTTCTGATAACTCACTACCGCAAAGCCTTGTCGTCTCGGTTTCCCAACCGCTACCGTGAGCCCAGCCGATGTTCTTACATCAATTCGGCTTGGGGTCGGGGGATCTTTTGGAAATCAAGTCAGGGCGCATTCGCGCATGTTTGTCCGCAGTCGTGGGGGCCGTGCTCCTGGCCGCCAGCCTCGTCACAGGAGCTGGACCAGCAAACGCGGCGGCCCCGCCGTGGGTCATCAACGTCGCTGTCACTCCGGGCACCGTCGCCGGATCCGGGACTGTCACCTTCAGCACCCAGACGCTGTACCGGGAAACCTTTTCGGACCCGCAGTGCGCCACTCAGAGCCAAAGCGCCCCAGACGGGACGGTCGGCGTCTACTTCAGCGACCCGACTTGGGCCAACACAGTGAGCGACCGCTCTCCCCAACTCTCACAGTGGCTCAGCACGACCAGCACTGCTACCGATCCGACTGTCACCACCTGCGCTACCGCCGCTGGAACGCTCGTCCCTGCCACCGCGACTGTGACCCAGACCGTGGCCACGTGGTCCGTCGACTACTCGTGCCAGAGCCCAAGCAATCTGATCAGCGTGGAGTTCAGCAACAACCCGTACCTGAGCACGGGCAATTCGGCATCGATGTGGAGCGGCACGCGGATGCCGTCGAAGGTCCCTGATAACGGCCCCATCTCGGGTTGCCCCGCCATCGCCCTCTCTTCCTCTTCTGGCCCGCTCGGATCGTCATTGACGGTTACCGGAACTGGATATGCGCCGTCGGCCACCGCGACTGTGAACTTTGACCGCGCCGTGCTCGGCTCGGCGACCATCTCCGCCGATGGCACCTTCGCCCTGAACACGTCTGTTCCTACGTCCGCGATCGGAGCATCCCACTGGGTTAGCGTCATGTCTCCCGGTTTCGCCTCCCTGAGCCTGCCCTTCACAGTGGACCCCCCGATGACGCTCGCCGAGGCCATGGACGCGAAGGCCACGGCATGGGGGCTCGGGGCGGCCACAAGCGCAGTCACGGGCATCCTCTACGGGAACTCATACCGCAACTACCAGTTCGGTGCCGTTATCGCGGTAAGCGATGACAAGCTATTCGTCTCCCGAGGTGCAATCCGTAACGAGTGGGCCGCGCTCGGCTTCGAAAATGGCCCTCTGGTCTACCCCACAACCGACGAGGTCGGGGGCCTGCGAGACGGGGGCGTCTACCAGAACTACGATGGCGGGGCAATCGTATGGTCCCCGGCCAGCGGAGCCCACGAGTCGTCCGGCCCAATTCGGTCGAAGTGGCAGGCGACCGGATTCGAGAACGGCATCCTCGGATACCCGACGAGCGATCTGGTAGACGGCCTGGAGTACGAAGTGTGGTACCAGAACTATCAAGGAGGGACAATCGTGAGCTCGCCGGAACTCAACGGCGCCCACGCGTCCTACGGCCCGATTCGCTCCGAGTGGCAAGCTACCGGCTTGCAGCACGGCCCCCTGAGTTGGCCCCTCACCGATATTGTCACCGGGCTCCGGAATGGCGGCTCGTACCAGGGCTTTATCTTCGGTGCGATCGTGTCCTCGCCCGCCTCGGGAACGCACGAATCCTACGGCCCCATCCGCTCTGAGTGGGCAGCCACCAACTTCGAGAGCGGCCCCCTCGGCTACCCGACCACCGAAGTGGTCAAGGGTCTCCGCAACGGGGGCTCGTACCAGAACTACCAGGGCGGAGCGATCGTCTCCTCGCCGTCCTCGGGAACCCACGAATCCATCGGAGCCATCCGGGGCGAGTGGCAGGCCACTGGCTTCGAGGGCGGCATCCTGGGCTACCCGACGACCGACGAGGTCGGTGGGCTGCGCAACGGAGGCGTCTACCAGAACTATCAGGGCGGCGCCGTCATCTGGTCCCCGGGGTCAGGAGCTCACGAATCGTACGGCCCGATCCGCGCCGCGTGGCAGTCCACTGGGTTCGAGGGCGGGCGCCTCGGCTACCCGACGAGCGAGGTCTACTCGGTGCCCAATGGCACGGCCCAGAACTTCCAAGGCGGCAGGATCACCGACATCAATGGGACCATCGCCATCTCGTGACGCTCGCCCCGCCCTCCCGCTTACCAGGGCCCTCGTCCCGCCGATAGAGACGGTCAACGGGGCGCCGATCGCCGCGTTCGCGTCTGTAAGGCTCACGGATGAGGAGTTGCCACGGAATGGCGATCCACGACCTCTCGGCTCAGCTCTGGCATGAGCGCGAACTGCTGGACCTCCTGACGTTCAAGCTCGAGGAGGAGCAGCTGCTCCTCACTGCGGGCAAGACCCGCTGGGTTTCGCACGCGACCCGCGAGGTCGAGCAGGTCCTCGAGCGGCTTTCTTCCGCCGGCCTCGCGCGCGTCGTGACTGCCGCCGCCGTCGCCAGCGAATGGGGCCTTCCGCAGGAGGCGACCCTGCGCGAGCTCGCGGCAGGAGCTCCGGAAGGGCCGTGGGGCGAGATCCTCACTGCGCACCTCAAGGCGATGACGGAACAGACCGCCGTCATCCGCCAGCTCCGGGATGCCAACTCGCAGTTCCTCCGCGCTGCCTCCCGCTCGACTCAGGAGACGCTCGCGGACGTGACCTCGACGGCCAAGACCTACGACGCCCACGGGCGCCCTGCGGGCACGAACGAGTCGCGCCTCTTCGCCCGGGACCTCTGAACCGAAGGACGACTGTGAGCACATTCGGCGCCCTCAACGTGGCCTACCGCGGCCTTTCCGCGGCGCAGCAGGCCATCGACCTCGCGGGCCAGAACATCGACAACGTCGGGACAGACGGCTACACGCGCCAGCGCATCGAACAGTCCGCCGTCGGGCCCCTCGCCCAGGCAATGGGATCCGCGGCAGTCCAGCAAGTCGGCCAAGGCGTCTCGGTCGATGGCATCGCAAGGCTCGGCGACGCGCTGCTCGACACTTCGGTGAGGTCGACGTCGTCGTCCGCCGGCTATGCCGCACAGCGGTCGACGGCGTACCAAGACATCGAGGCGACCCTCCAGGAACCGGGGACGAGCGGGATCTCCGCGCAGCTCCAGTCCTACTGGTCGTCTTGGCAGGATCTCGCGAACCAGCCGGGCGATGCGTCTGCGGCTTCGACCGTCATCCAGAACGGCAAGCAGCTCGCTGCCAAGCTTTCGAGCGGCTACTCGGCCCTCTCGGCCCAGTGGGCCTCAACCCAGTCCGAGACGCAGGGCATGGTCACCTCGCTGAACGACGCTGCCACCCAAGTCGCTGCACTCAACACGACCATCCGCTCAACCCTCGCCGCGGGCGGCAACGCCAACGAGCTCATCGACCAGCGGTCGAAGCTCACCGAGACGATCGCGTCCCTCGCCGGCGGAACGGTGAGACAGCAGCCCGACGGCACGGTCACCGTCTTCCTCGGCGGAAATGCACTTGTCACGGGCGGCACGTCCCGCGCCGTTCAGCTCGTCGGAGCGCAGAGCATGGCGGACACGTCATCGCCCGCCCCCTCGCTCGTGTGGGCCGACCGTCCGAGCGTCCCGGTGGGGCCCGACGGCGGGACGATCGCGGGCGACCTCTCGATCCTCGCCCCCGCGAACGGCTCGGGGACGGGCGGCCCCATCGCGGAAGCCGCAGCGCAGTACAACTCGTTCGCCACGTCCCTCGCGCAAGCCGTCAACACCGTGCATGCCCAGGGAAAGACGCCCTCCGGCACGACTGGCCTCGACTTCTTCAGCCTTGACCCCTCACGTCCGGCTGCGCAGGGGCTGGGGGTCGTGCCGACCGACGCGAGCGGGATAGCCACCGGCGCGGTCAATTCGGGAGCCAAGGATGGCTCGAACGCCGATGCAATCGCCCAGCTCAGCACCCAGACCGACTCGCCGGACAGCCAGTGGGCCTCCTTCGTCTCCATCCTCGGCAGCGCGTCCCAGGCAGCGCAGCAGCAGGCGACGACGACGCAGGGGGCCGCGACGAACGCCAAGACCGCGCAGACCTCCAATGCTTCAGTGAGCCTGGACGAGGAGAACGTGAATCTGCTCGCTGGCCAGCACGCCTACGAAGCCGCGGCCCGCGTCCTCACCGCACTAGACCAGACGCTCGATACGCTCATCAACCACATGGGAACGGTAGGACTCTGAGATGCTCCGCGTCACCGACCAGACCATGCTGAGCGCGGCGCAACGCCGCCTCGGCGCGAGCCAGGCGCGCCTCTCTTCGGCGCAAGACGCAGCGAGCTCAGGGCAGCGCATCACCCGCCCCTCGGACGATCCGGTGGGGACCGCCGATTCCCTGAGCGTGCACGCCCAGATCGCAGCCAACACCCAATACAAGCGGAATATCGACGACGGGACGTCGTGGCTCACGACGCTCGACTCGACCCTGAGCAACGCGACGGACTACCTCCGCCAAGTCCGGGACCTCACCGTCCAGGGCGGGAACGGCTCGCTCAACCAGGATGCGAAGAACGCCCTTGCAGCCCAGATCGATTCCCTCCGCAGCGATCTGCTCGCCGCCGCCAACACGAAGTACATGGGCCGCAGCGTCTTCGCGGGCACCTCTGACGCAACGAGCGCCTTCACTGACGGCACGCCGCCAACCTTCAACGGGACAGCAGGGGACACCGTCCAGCGCCGGATCGGCCCAGACGAGACGGTCCAAGTGGACGCGAACGGCGCCGCGATCTTCGGCACGGGCTCAAACTCGGTCTTCAACGTCCTGGACGCGATATCCTCCGAGCTACGAAACGGCAGCGATCCGACTTCACAGCTGCAAGCGCTCGACGCCGGGATGAACACAGTCGTCAATGGCCGCGCCGACGTCGGAACACGACTCGCCCAACTCCAGCGCGCAGGATCGGAGAACATGACACAGCAGAATGCGCTCGAGGCGAAGCGTTCGGGGATCGAGGACCTCGACCTCGGCCAAGCGGCCCTCGACCTGCAGCTCCAGCAGACGAACTATCAGGCGGCCCTTGCGGTCACCGCGCGCACCCTGCAGCCCAGCCTCATGGACTTCCTCAAGTGAGCGCGCTCACCTTCGCCGAGCCGCTCCCCGGCCTCGCGCCCCACACGGACTTCACGCTCGAAGCAGTCGAGGGCGCTGCCGGCCTCTTCAGCCTCCGCCCGGACACGGCTCCCGAAATCCGGCTCTTCCTGCTCGACCCCGCTGTGTACGTTCCGGGATACGCTCCCGAGATCTCGGGACCCTGCGGCGACCTTGGGCTCGGGTCCCCTGAAGAAGCACGCGTGCTCGTGGTTGCGACTCCCGGCGGAAACGGCACGACCGTGAACCTCATGGCCCCCGTCATCGTCAACGAGGCGACGGGCCAGAGCGCACAGACGATCCTCGACGGGCAGGGCTGGCCCCTCCGCATGCCACTCGGCTAGTTGCCCCCTGGCCCGCGGCCCTTCAATCCGAGCCACCGGCCGAGTTCCTGGCTGAGCTGCTGAGCCCCTTCCGATGCGCTCGCTCCAAGCCCAGCGGACGACGACGAGTGGGCACCACCCGAGGGGTTGGCGCCTGATCCGAAGCGGGCTCCTCCCGGAACAGCCGAGCCGATTCCGGCGCCGCCCCCGGGCGCCGACCCGCTCAATGCCTGGCCGCCACCCGTACCGCCGGCCGGCACGTGCCCCGCTGCGGGTTGCAGACCGCTCGCACCTTGGCTGCCTCCGTCTGGCCCATTTCCGTCGGGCCCATTTCCACCTAGGCCATTTCCACCTAGGCCAACGCCCTGGGCGTTTCCGGGGCTTCCTGAGTTCTGCTCGCCCGACGCCCCGGCGCCCACACCGCCGACGGCTGCATCGCCGTCGTTCGCTCCGGTGTTGGCCAGGGCGTCGCCTGAGCCCGCGCCGTCGGAGCCCGCGCCGTCGGAACCTGCGTCGGCAGAGCTGGCGCCGTCGCCCGCCAGCCCAACGGCCGGCGCGCTGTGATGCGGGGACCGGCCGTCGTTGGTCGTCCCTGGCTGAGGCGAAGGGGGGACGACGGCGCCCGCAGCGCCCACGCTCGTGGGCTTGCCGCCTAATGGGGATCCGGAGGATGCGTGGACCGGGGCGCCAGCTGCCAGGGCGACGGCCGCAGCGCTAGCGGAAGCGCTGGCACGCGCGGCCTCGACGCTCGCCCCGAACGCGTGAAGCGGACCGTTCACACTCGCTTGGAGCGCGCTCACGCCGCAGAAAGTGAGGAGTGCAGTCCCGCCGATGACAGCGGGGAACTGCCACAACCGTTTGATCACTTGCCAGCCTTGAGCACAGGGGTAATCGACTGGCCGAGCGGCCGTCACGCGACAAGACTCTACTGACTCAAACGGTCACGTGTCCATCACTTTTGTGCAGGAGCTGAGCACTTTTTGTGACATTTCCAGCCCGTCGTGATAAATGGACGTGTCCAAGCCCTGATATTCTGGTACGAGTCCGCAGGTAAGACCAAGGGTGGCGTTATGGACATGGAGCAGCTCCGCGGGCAAGCAGCCGCGGCGTTTTGCGACCTCGACGTCCCCGAGCACGTCACCCTCGAAGACCTCCGCCGTCTCCTCGAAGACGATCGGGGCAAGTCGATCGTGATCCGCGAAGTCAAGGAACTCGGCAGAAATCAAATTTCCGGCCTCTGGTTTTCCCTCCCGGAAACAGACCTCATTCTCCACGCCGAGACTTCCTCGCCGCTGCACCGTGAGCAGATCATCCTCCACGAATTCGCGCATATGGCCCTCAACCACGAGCGGCTCATGGATGAAGAAGAGCATCTCGCCACCCTCCTGCCCGATCTCAGCCCTACCCTCGTTTCCAAATGCCTCGCGCGCTGCCAGCGGCACACAGAGCCCGAGATCGTCGCCGAGTCCCTCGCCGACCTCTTCGCGGATGCGCTGGCCCGCACCCGTCGCGCCGGGCGAGTGGAGCCGGGGAACTTCAGGGGGGTATTCGGGTGATCGTCATCGCCTCAATCGTGGCGCTGTGGCTTCTCGTGCTCTCGCGGCTGCCCTCGTGCGTCCGCCAACGGGGGGACCTCGTCTTCTTCGTCGCACTGCCCGCCGCTCTCTCGGCGACAATCAACTACCCGACCGTCTTCCGCTCCGTTGACTCAGCCCTGGGCCTCCCCGGCGTAGCGAGCCTCATGAGCGGTTGCCTGATCATGCTCTCCTTCGGATTGTTCCGAACGGCGATCGTCAAGGCCGTGGTCGCCCCCGAGGAGCAGGAGCCCGTCCTCCGACGCGGGCTTCTGCAGACGACCGCGGCAATGACCGTCTACTGCGTAGCGTTTGCCTGCGCGTCTGCGGCCGGCGCCGTCCCGGTTGACCAGCCTCTCGGACTGCCGACGTTCGACGCAGCATCTCAGAGCGATGCAGGCGTCTTCGTGTTCATGGCGACATTGTGCGCATTTCTCGCCGCGGTGTCCGTCGAGGTGACTATTGTCTGCCTGCGTTATCTGCCCCAAATGGCTTCGGTCATGTTCCGCACGGGATTCACCTCGGTCGCGCTGGGCTGCGTCATCACCGTGGCCGCCTTCGCCGCGAAATTCCTCCGGCAGATCATCGTCCTGACCTTTGTCGGCTTGGACTACGAGCCGTTTCTGCAGAACGCGTTCCAAGCGCTTGAGGGAATTGCAGCGCTCCTGCTCTCGTTCGGACTCATGCTTCCCTCCATTTCGGAGCGCGTCGCCCAGTGGCAGCTCTGCGAGCGCTACCACCTCTTGCGGCTCCACCCCGTGTGGCGCCGTACGGCACATGCCAGTGTCGTCATAGACTCGGTATCCGTTCCTCTCAAGGGAGTGCTCGGCCGCAATCCACGCGCGCGGCTGCATCGCGCCCTCGTCGAAATTCTCGACAGCAATCTCGCTGCTGGCGGGACTCTGCTGAGCGAGTCCGAAACGAAGCTTGTCCAGAAATCGGAGGGAGCCCTCTATGCCTGAGCACGAACCCCAGAAGCCCGAGGAGGTTCTGGCGGAGCGTCTCAACACGCTCTTGGATGTCGTCGCGGCCGAGGGGGGCCACCGCTACACGTTCCCGGACATCAAAAAGGCCGTTGAGGACCGCGGCCTTCACATCTCCCGTCAGCGATGGCACTACATGCGCGCTGGGACCGGACCGATGACTCCCGACACCGACCTCCTCGAGGCCCTCGCGGACTTCTTCGGAGTTCCCGCCGCGTTCCTCACGAACGCTGACGCCGAGACCCCGGCCCGCGTCACGGCCCAACTCGACCTCCTCCGCGCCATGCGCGAGGCCGAGGTCAAGAGCTTCGCTGCCCGCAGCCTCACGAGCGATCTTTCGCCCGAGCTGCTGCTCGAAATCCGCGACATTATCGACGAGACGCTCACGAAGCAGAAGCGCGAAGACCGCCCCGCTTCGTGAGCACCTAGTCGCTCTCCATCGCGGCGCTGAACCTACACCTGAGGTGTGGGATCTGAATTCTCGTCCGACTGGCCCTCCGGCTGGCCCGCGACGTTCACAAGCCAAGAAATGCCGAACTTGTCCACGAGCATTCCGAAGGTGTCGCCCCACATCGCCTTCTCGAGCGGCATCGTGATGTTCGCGCCGTCGGTCAGTTTGTCCCAGTAGCCCCGCAGTTCCTCCTCGTCATCCCCACTCAGCGAGATTGAGAAGTTCGTTCCGGGGCGGTACTCCATTCGCTCCGGCGTGTCCGAGGCCATGAGCGTGATACCACTCGGAGTCGTCAGCATCGAGTGCATCACGAGTGGTCCCTCGGACTCATCTTGAGCAGCATGAAAATCGTCGAAGGTGGAGATGGTGAGGTCGCCGCCGAGGACCGACTGGTAGAAGTTCATCGCCTCGCGGGCATTGTCCTTGAAGCTGAGGTAGGGGTTCAGAATCGTGGGCATAACAGATCTCCTTGGTCGTCTGCGGGAGCCGGACGCTTCCGACATCTGGAGCCTACGTTCCCCCACCGACAGAATTCCAGACCCCCATCTGTGAGCTTCCCGCCCGTCATGGACGCCAGGGAAAAGCTGCGGTGGAACGAGTCCTCAGGCGGCCAGAAGCCGCTCGAGGTGAGCGACGACGCCGGCCCGCTTGGGCGAGCGCGGCGGAAGGAGGCGTAGCGCCGTCAGCCAGGCTTCGGCGTCGTCCGCCGCCTCTGGAAGCTGGAGGTAGGCCATCAGGACGTCGGCACCTGCGCTTCCCACAACGGCCTCGCGGAGGGTCGCCGAAAGCTCGTCGCGGAGTTCAGCGATCGCGGGCGATTCGGAACGCGGAAGGATCTGGCCCCCGTAGGAGTTGAGCGCGAGGCGGTGGGATCCGCGCTCGAGCTGGGCAAGGGCATGCATTGAATCGACCTCAAGGCCCTCTACTCGATAAGGGCGGGAATGCAGCACCACCCCTCCGCCAAACCGGTCGATGACCTTGCGGAGCCGCACGAGTTCGGCGCGCAGCGTCACGGCGGGCACAGACTGCTCGTACAGCCGATCGGAAAGCTCCTCGGCGGTAAGGCCACGCGGATTGTCGGCGAGGAGCACGAGGATCTCCGAATGGCGGACGGAGAGGTTCAGGGTCCGCTCACCCGAGCGGAGGACCCCATGATCGCGGCCGGTTACGGAGAGCACTGCAGGAGCGGACGACGACGCGCGGCCGCTCCGCTGGGACGCCGCCGCGAGCGCGCGCAGACGCTCCTCGGCCGCCGCAACGGCTGCCCGGACTAAAGGCATCGCGTAGCCAGAGACGGCCTGCTCGCCTCCCGTGATGTCGACGACGCCGATCGAGTCACCTGAGCGCGGGTCACGAATGGGCACCGCCGTGCACGAGAAGGCCTCGACGAGAGGGCTGAAATGCTCGGGGCCGGTTATCTGGACTGCCCCGCCTGTTACGAGGGCGGTTCCGGGCGCACTCGTACCAATGCTGTCCTCTGACCAGTCGGCGCCCTCGAGGAAGGCCATCCGCTCGGCCCGGCGTCGGACCGCGGAATCACCATCGATCCAGAGGAGTCGTCCGGTCTCGTCGCCGACGGCGACCACGGTTCCCGCATCCCTCGCAGGCTGCACCAAGAGATCCGAGATGAGCGGCATGACGGGCGCCAGCGCGTGGCCTTCGCGATAGCTTCGGAGCTCGTCCTCCCCCAGCACGCTTTCCACCGCGGCATCTTCGCGACGTGGATGTGCCTGGAAGGAACGGCGCCACGAGTCCTCCACGACATCGCGCGCTGTCTCCTGCCCCGCGGGCACCCGCTGCTCTGTCCGCACGTCCACCCACTCCCTTATGTGTGCCGTGCCTCACAGTGTACGCGGGGGCCTCTCTCACCGCGCCCGACGAGGTTGCATCAACGTTGCATCTCGTCAGGACGCCGGAGGCGTCAAATGGGCTGAGTCATGTCCACCACTAGCCCTATTGCCGCGCTTTCGCGCACGGAGGCGATCACGTGCTTCACTGCATCGAGGGACTGAAGTCCCTGGGCAACCGCCACGACCACCCCCTCGGCCGACCTCAACTGCACCCGGTAGAGCCTTGCCTCATCCTTGAGCACCTCGAACCTTGCTGCCACGGCACGCCCCTTCGCCTGTCACCCAAGTACCGATTTCAGTACCCACTCCGACCCTGCTTCGTTGCTGGGTCAGGTGATAGACGCTATCGTGCACGGTCCGGTTGCGATACCCCTACTGGCAAGTACTGGGCGCAGTCACAGCATATTTTCGCATTATGACCGCTGGTTTAGCGTGCAGGCACGCACACGCCCTGTTTGACTCGCATGAGGTGGCCTGTGTGTCCTAAATTACGCCGCCGACCTGCGGAAACGCTTACGCCTTCAAGTCCTTACTGAACGCTCATGCTCTCGAAACCGCCCGGAAACGGCCGTGCTCGAGACTGAAGCAGTCGGAACATCACTGACACTTGAAGGAGCATCTGATGACCAGTGAGACCCACCGCCGCATCCGGAAGCTCAGCGAACTCCGTCGCGGGGACCTCATCGAGGCCCGTAGCGGCGTCACTGTCCTCCGGGGGGCCGTCTACGACACCGCGCCAGGCATCGGCGTTGTCTGGATACGGGACGAGGACACCCGCCGTCGTCGCGCTATCCAGGAGGAGGACTTCTCCCTCTGGCACGTGCAGACGGACGTCACCTTCAACGGGAACGATCTCGTCGCCTGAGGTCAGCCTCCGGCAACTGACTGGATGACGAGGATCTCCTGCCCTTCCGCGACGGCCGTGTCGAGCCCTTCGCGCCGTCGCACATCATCACCGTCCACGTACACGTTCACATACCGCCGAAGCCGGCCCCGCTCATCGCGCAGTCTTCGCCCGAGGATCGGGTAGCGGCCAGCCAAGTCGTCCAACGCGGCCCGCACGGAGTTGACGCCACTCAGGGCGAACTCCGTGCGGCCGCCTGCCACCTCAGCCAAGATCGTTGGCAGCACGAGTGTGACCATAGCTCAGCCAGCCGCCCCGCCACTGTGCAGCACTGCCGCCCGCACGCACAGTACGTCAGGCAGCCGCGAAGCGACCTCGACGAAGGATTCCCCCTCGTCGCCGCTCGCGTAGACAGAGCCACCACGGGTCCCGAAATAGACCCCGGCCGGGTCCCCATCGTCGACGGCGGCAGCATCGCGCAGGACCACATTGAAGTCTTTTGCTGGCAGCCCGTCGTCGAACTTGTGCCAGGTTTCGCCGGCGTCATCGGTACGGTGCACCGCCAAGTGGCCTTCAGGAGCGACCCGCTCGTAGTCGGAAACCAGAGGGATGACCCACGCCGTCCCGCTTCGACGGGGATGGGTCAACATGACGAACCCGAAGTCCGCGGGGAGCCCCTCCGCGATGGAGATCCACTTTTCACCCTGATTGTCGCTTCGGAAGACCCCTCGATGGTTCTGCGCGTAGAGGCGTCCATCTGCATCGGCCGCTATCTTGTGGACGCACTGTCCCATCTCGGGCTCGGGGTCAGGGAGGAAGTACGCGGAAATGCCTTTGCTCGCACGCTCCCAGCTCTCGCCGCCGTTCCTGCTGCGATAAACCCCTCCGGTGCTCATCGCAACGTGCAGGAGTTGAGAATCCTGCTTGTCGGGAATGATCGAGTGGGCGGCCGCGCCGCCGTAGCCAGCGCCCCAATCGCTCTTGTCGGGATGCTCCCAGAGCCCACGATTGAGCTCGAACGTCTCGCCGCCATCCGTGGACTTCCATAGCGAGATGGGCTGCACGCCTGCCCAGACCACGTCCGGGCGCTCCTCGCTGTCCGGAAGGATCTGCCAGATACGTTCGACGGCGGCATCGTCGCCTTCCGCGAACGCAATCGAGGCCCTCTCCGGCTCAGTCCACGTTGCCCCAAGATCGTCGGAGTGAACCACCGTGGGGCCGAAGTGCTCGGAACGGACGCCTACGAGTAGCCGATTGCGGCCCTCACGGGTGTCGATGCCGATCGCCGGAATCTCCTGCATGAGAAATTGCGGTTCGGAGAGATCCCACGCGCGGCGGTCGGTGCTCGTCGCCAGCCACAGGCCCTTCTTCGTGCCGATGGCCAAGAGGTATCGAGGGTTTTCCATGTGCATATCCGAGCACGCCGGCACGAGTCGGGCAAGGGTGGGGTGCATGAGGAACGCAAGGAGCTCATCCACCGCGCCCGCCTTCTCGCGGTCGGAGTTGACTCCCAGCTCCATGACCACAGTTAGTGGCGAAATCTACTTAACTTGTCTAGGCTGGACAGCAGGCCAAAGGCCCCCAAATACCGGCCCCGGAGCGCGCACCCCCCAATCGTCGCTCCGGGGCTCTTTTTCGTTTCGGGGCCGTCTCGGTTCGACGCCGTTCGGGGCCGTGGGGGGTCTGTTTCGGGTACGCGAACTCGCTCCCGTGGGGGTCTGTTTCGGGTACGCGAACTCGCTCCCGGGCGTCGGTTGGCGTACCCGGAACGGGCAGGGGCGTTGGTTGGCGTACCCGGAACGGGCAGGGGCGTCGGTTGGCGTACCCGGAACGGCCAGGGGCGTTCGTTGGCGTACCCGGAACGGGGGGCTTGGTGGGGGGGTTTTAAATGGCTCGAGGGCCCCACGGTCGTTGTGGGGCCCTCGGGTGGTGGTGTTGTCCGGCGGTGTCCTACTCTCCCACACCCTGGCGGGTGCAGTACCATCGGCGCTGTGGGGCTTAGCTTCCGGGTTCGGGATGGGTCCGGGCGTTTCCCCCACGCTATGGCCGCCGTAACCTTCTCTCCTCGCAACACACCCCGGGTGGGGTGGTGGGGAAGCGTGTGGGCTGCGGTGTGCGCGGTATTCGGTTGTGCGGTATTCGGTTGTGGTGCCCCCTGCCGTGGTGGGCGGGGGGCACCACAAC
>NZ_JTDL01000122.1 GCF_000802235.1 Sinomonas humi | reverse complement strand
CCGAGCTCTCGGCCAGGAGATGAAGGTCCTGCCGGAAAAGCGCCAAGGCCTCCCCGACGCGCAGCCCGGTGAAGAACAGCAGGTCGACCAGGAACCTGTCGCGGGAGGGCAGGCCGAGCGCCAACAGCTTCACCCTGTCGTGCTCGGATTCGATCCATTCGAGCGGTTCCTCTTCTTCCCGGCGTTTGACCTGCAGCTCGGGAACCTTCACCTGCCGGATACGTCCCTGCTCGCCGCCATAGAGCCCCGCGGTGATATAACGGGCCTCGTACACCACCCCGGACAGGCGCTGCCCGATCGCCCCGGACGCTTCAGCCCACCGGTAGAACTCGACCACGGCGGTCATCCACGCATTGATGGTTCCGGACTTCCTCGGCCTGGCCTCGCCATCGTAGGAGGAGCCAGGGGCGCCGAGCACCACCATCTTCCACTCGACGAGGTCAGAGAGCCCGACCCCTCGCCAGTCCCGTCTCGTGGCAGCCGACCAGGTCAGATAGGCGGCGACCCGGAACCCGTAGGCCCGGATCGTGTTGGGCGAGCGTCCAGCGGCGGCGAGGAACCGCAGCCATTCCGTGGCCTCGGCATGCAGGCCCCCGTCGGGGCCTTCCATGACCAGGGCGGTGCCGGCGCCCGATCGCAGCACGGCCCGGCTCAATCGAAAGGCAGAGGAAGGAATCGGCACGCTTCCATAAGTAGCCAGCATTGATGAAGGACTGCAGATGACCTTGTGAATGCGGAGTGATCAGCAGATGAATCGGCAGCGGGACTCGCGGAACGCACCCCCGAATACTTGCCATTTCCCACACAGAAATTGACGAAAATAGATCCTCGAAATAGCTGCCAAAGACCTTTTAATGCTTTGGATAAATGGTAGGATTTGAAGCAGCAGGTCATAGAACAGACGAACCAAACCAGACTGATACGAAACCAAGGACTGAAAATGACCCTATTTCCCCTGCGCTGCCATTCACCTCGCGCGCAATCGCAACGCACTGCCCCCATCGCCACGTGCATGACAGACGATCGGCACCCTCAGATAACGGTCGTCGTGGTCGACGACGAGAACCACTGGTCCGGGTTCCAGCCGCAGAAGATCGACGTGGTCGCCGCCGCGCTCGGCCGGACCGCCTGAGCGGGGGAGAGCGATGGAACCCCTCGAGGCGTGGGATGCCGCCTGGCTCGCCGGCGAACCCGTCCCCATGCCTGAACCGGACCGGCCGGCCGGGATCAGCCACCCCCAGATCCACGCCCTCCGGCATGCCGTCGAGCAGCTGCACGCCGCACGCTACTGGTCCCTCACCGACCCCGGCGTCGCTGCCGCGCACCGGGAGGCGATCGACAGGCTCGCCGACGAGCTCCGCCACCACATCCAGAACGAAACCACACCGGACACCGACACCAAGGAGAACGACATGGCAGGAGAGACCACCATCACCGTCATCGGCAACCTCACCCAGGACCCGGAGCTCCGCTTCACCCCGTCCGGGTCAGCGGTCGCGAACTTCACCATCGCCTCGACCCCCCGCAGCTACGACCGCCAGGCCAACGAGTGGAAGGACGGGGAGACCCTGTTCCTGCGCGCCTCGCTCTGGCGCGAGGCGGCCGAGAACATCGCCGAATCGCTCACCAAGGGCATGCGCGTCATCGCCCAAGGGCGGCTCAAGTCCCGCACCTACGAGACCAAGGAGGGCGAGAAGCGCACGGTCGTCGAGCTCGAGGTCGAGGAGATCGGCCCCAGCCTCCGCTACGCCACAGCCCGCGTGAGCCGAACCGAAGGACGCACCGGCCAGGACGCCGCCCAGCCCAGGCCAGCGCAGGAGGACCCGTGGGCCACCCCCGCCGCCTCGCAGGGGTGGGGGAGCGGCTCCGACACCGAACCCCCGTTCTGAGCTCCGAGGGGCGACAGCGCGACCGGGCGCCCCGCTGTCGCCCCCGCACCCTACGCTGTACCCAGCGCACACCCCACGCGAAGGAGCCCAGCATGAACGGAGACACCCCGCCCGTCGTCCAGGACGCCGACGCCGCCTACGAAGCCATCCGAGGGATCTGCCACGCCAGCGGAACAGACCCCGCCCCCACTGTGTACCGGGTGCTCGGCAACCTCAAAGGCGCCACCGGCCACATGCTCGACCAGGCCCTCCGACAGCTCGCCGCCGGCCTGGAGCACTCCCTGGAGGCCTACGACGTCTACGAGGACGACGGCCGGGACCCGGCCGAATCCGTCGCGGCAGCCGCAGGGCACCTGCGTGCGGCAGGGGCCCTGGCCGCCCAGCTGGGCGAACACCTCGAGGCAGCCCAGCAGGCCATCGCCCGACAGGGCTACCGGTAGGGAGGGGAATGAGCACGAGCACCCTCCCTAAGCCAAAGACGGCCAGGGCCGTCCTTGCCGCAGCCGGGCTCGCGCTCGTCCTCGCCGGATGTGCGATGCCCGGCCCCATGGCAGGGCCCACCGTGACAGGCGGGCAGGCCCCGGCGTCCTCGGCGACCCCGGGAAGACCCATCGGAGGCGGGAGCGGCCCGATCGTAGCCAAGGGGCACGGCTGGAGCGCAGGCGGCCTCGACGGGACGATCCCGGCTCCCGGCTCGTGCCATATGCGATGGACCGCCGAGAAGGAGCCCCTTCCGGATCCGAACTGCACGCGCGGGGCGGTGGACAGCGCCGTCTCGGCCTCGACCCTCACCAGCACGATCTGCCGGAAGGGCGGCTACACCTCCAGCGTGCGACCGCCGGCCTCCCTCACCGACTCGGCCAAGCGCCAGCTCATGGCCGCCTACGGCATCCCCGCCTCCGAGGCGTCCAAGTACGAACTCGACCACCTCTTATCCGGCGTCGTGACTGCCGATCTCGCGTAACTCCTCTTCGAAGGCGACTTGCCATTGCCGCTCACGCCGCTGACGAGAGCTATTCGCGCCGGGCGTAGTGAAGGGCCCGGATTGTCTGGCAAGCTCGATGTCTAGCTAGCCGAGCAAAACCCACGTGAGAGGGCGAGCATCGTCATCAACAACAAGGAGCCTCAACTCGTAACGACGCTGGCGTATTTCCCGCAGCACAAAGTGGCCGAGTCGAGCGGGCATCGATGCGTTCGATTCGCGAGACTGAAAGCGGGGTGCGTCGTTGGCGGACCGGCTGGCGCTACGGCCATTCAGGGCAGTCGAGTACGAGCGCTTGCAGTGCCGTGGGCGTCTCGATTCCGCGACGTGGCAGTGCGGCCATTAGGGGCGCTTGGCCAGCAGGCGATCTACGACTTGTACTGGCGATTCCTTATTCGGCACGAGGGTGATTGGTGATTGAAGGGTGGGGTTGTGGTCGAACTCGAAGACCACCGATTCGATCTGCCGCGAGCCGATCGCAGCCTGGAACTGGCTTGGTTCCACGGAGCGAAGGCTTGCCCAGGGAATTGCGCCGAGCTCAACGATCTTGCGCCCTCCGCGCCAGAAGCTCAGTCCATCGGGGCCGGCGACGACATCGACATCAAAACCTTTCATGTTCGCGCCCTTGAGCAGTGCGGGGGAGGTCACGAAGGAAGGTAGAAGCAGCCCGCTCCAGCCCATTGTGGCAATCGTCGCCCCGGGGTTGCGTTCCGCCACAAGGAGGCGACGCCGGCGCCGGTTGCGCTGGAAGACCATTAGCGCGACGGTCATGATGAGGCCGAAGATGAGGAAGCCCAGAACCATCGCCATGACGCCCAAAGTCGCGTCACCCAATCGGCGAATCCTGAGTATTTCTGCGGCCACGAGCGCGACGAACATGAGTGCGGACGCGAACAGGATCACCTTTACAGGAAGCGCCGGGGCACTCCTCGACGTGCTTTGTGCCGGCATGACGGGGACCGAATCAGCCTTCATCTTGCCCATGTCATGCCCGTAGTGGTGAATGTCCTGGTCGGGCTGCCGCCAAGGTCCTGACGGGTCCTCGGGCATCACGTCCCCCTCCCGAAATCTGCAAGGTTGTCCGCTAACTCTCTCAAGTCGCCTGACTGGCAACCCACACTTGCCTGTACTCGAATTTGCAGCTTGGGTGCACCCACGGCGACAGAGCTTCCCGCTCCCGGTACTCGCGGGCGCCGACCGGGAGCGGACTCTGACTACACAAGACCTCGCCAAGTCAAATCCCGCGGGAGATCTCCATATGGTCCACTCCCCAGCTTCTGTGTCCCGTGTACGGTCGTCCACGGGACATTCGCTCGGCGACCCGGCGACCCGGCAACCGCGGCGTGTCGTGTTCCATGATCCGTGTCCGCTCAGCGGCGGTGACGAGCTCCTCCCGCTAGTGCCCGAGCCAGTGCTGCGCAGCAGGACCGCGTTGTTCACCCCCACTTGACTATGGCAGCTTGATTCAGGACCGGTGTGACGGTTCGATTCAGGACCCCTTCTTGGGGGCGTGTAGATGTCGTGGCGGCGATCAGCCGCCTTCGATGACAGCTCCTACGAACGAGGTAGGGATTGCGCGGTGAGCAGGCTGTTTGGATCGAAAACTGCGCAATTCGCTTTCGCCGGCTTGGTCGCCACCGGGGCTTCGGTCGCCCTCGCACTGAACCCTCCGCCAGGACTCAAGACAGGGCCTCCCGGAAGTGGGGACCGCCGTAGCCACTGCTGCAGAGCACCAGCGGGGACGATGAGCGGCGATGACCCCACCAGCTGTCCGTCAGGGCAGCCGCCCGGGCTCAGCTCCGGAGTCTCTGACCCTCCAGCGATCCAGGGCGGGCACCTGACGCGACCAGAGCATGGTGCGCCCGGAAACGGATCGGTGACTGTCGGTGCAAAGAAGTAGCCTTCTGTCATCCGTCGAAAGGGGACGTCGAAGGTGGGTATCGTGAGCAATCCCTACGGAGTGGGAATGTCGGGCAAGGACGTGGTCGACCTCAAGGCGACCTGCGTGTGCTGCGGAATGGAATTCGCTTTCAAAGGCCCGCGCACCGCGCACGTTGTCCCGAAGCGCTGTCAACACTGTGGAGAGCACAAGCTCGACGGAAGCGCCGCAGAGCGCATTGCAGCCCTGGAGGACCATGCGACCAGTGCCCTCCGGCTAGCCCGGTCGGCGATGGACAAGGCACGCCAGTTCGCCAAGGACAAAGAGACCGCGCTCGAAGACCACAAGATGTCCCAATACCGGTCTTACCAGTCGCACAAGCGGCGCGAGTGGGCGGAGAAGATGCTCAGCGCGGTCATGGCCGTGCACACGGATTCAGAGTCCGACAGCACGTGTGAGTGCGGGCTGCTCGCACCGTGTCCGACTGTTCGGGCGGCAGAGGAGTTCGAACGGGAGCACCCGCATCCCGACTACTCCAGCTTTGTCTACGAGCCTCCCCGCGACCGCCCTGGGCATCCGCTCCACAGGCTCAGGCGACGGCTGGGGACGGAGCCGAGGTCCTGATCTCGATCAGCGTCGGTCAGGAACGCCTGGTCTTTTCACTGTCCTCAAGACGGCGGCGGAGGTGGAGCAGTTCTCCATGCGCTGCTTCGAGGGCGGCATGGAGCCTGTTTTTTTCGTCCTGGTGTTTCTTCCGCTCGACTTTCATCTGGTGCATGAGTCGGCGCACCAGAGGGCTGGCTGCTTCGGGCGCGTCTTCAGCTTCAGTCGCGTACGGTCTTGGTCTTCGCTGACTTCGTTTGCGGACTTCTTCGGCCCGCAGGCGGAGGACGGGATGGCGGTAGATGAAGTCGGTGGAGACAGCGGCGGCGGAAGCGATTGCGGCGATAGTGATCGGAATCTGGGCCTTCTCCGCTCTGGTGATCGCTTCTGCGACCGCTTCCTCGGCGGCCCGTGTGCGGCGCCGCGTGGCTTCGGCGAGGGGTTTGGAGTTGGTTCGGGTCAATTCTCCTCCTGTCGTCCCTGCGGGGATCCGGCTCCGCGCAGCGGGGTGAAGGTTCCGTCGGAGGTTCGCACCGCACTGATCGTGTGGAGGATCTTGGACAGTGCGTTCTTCTCCTGGAACCGGCCTTTGAGCCAGATGTTCTCCTGGCTCATGGGTTCTCCGAAGCGTGCCTCGTGTGCCTCCTGCCGTTCGGCGATTAGCCCGTCCGTGGCCTCCATTTGCTGCCTCAAGACTGGCTCGAAGCTCTCGTCGGTGACGAACTTTGTGCATGTCAGGCACGCGTTGCCTTTGTCGCATGTCTGCCGGGGCGGGAGGGTGCAGTAGCCGTGAGGGAGAACTCGGTCGGTGCGCTTAGACAGTGCGATGGCCTCGTACATCTCGTGCGGGTCCTGCTGGTATTCCCTGCCGTCTGTGGTGATCTTGCGGTAGCGCAGGAATTCTGCCTCGTGGGTCTTCGACAGGGTCTGCGCGTAGTGCATGAACATGTTGGCCGATTTGTGGCCCATGTAGCGCATCCCGACGTGGATGGGGACGCCCGAGTTGAGAAGGTCGGTGGCCTTGGTATGCCGGAACATGTGAGTTCGGGATAGCACGACTT
>NZ_JTDL01000121.1 GCF_000802235.1 Sinomonas humi | reverse complement strand
GTTTAACGACTGGCGAGGTTGTGGGGGTCGGTGGTGCCTCCGTCCTGCCATTCGGTGGTGTGGTCGGGTTCGCAGGCGTGGGCGGGGCGGGTGCAGCCGGGGAACCTGCAGCCGCCGTCGCGGTGGGCGAGGTAGCGGCGCAGGGCCTGGGGCGGGCGGTAGGCGGTGCGCCCGACCCCGAGCGCGGCCCCGGTGTCCCAGTCGGTGAAGAGCCGGTCCCAGTTCGGGGCCAGGGCCGCGAGCCGGCGGGCCGTGGCCGCGTCGATCGGACCGTAGCCCTCCAGCTCCGCGGGCCCCGACCCCACGGAACCCGACCCCGCGGGCCCCTCCGGGCCCGCAGGTCCTTGGGGGCCCTGGGGCGCGTCCCCTTCGGTGAGGTCGCCGCCGAGAGCGTCGCAGCCCGTCGCGTCGTCGGGGGCCGGGCCGCCGGCGTGGCTGCTGTGGGGTGGCAGGAGGGTGCGGACGGGGATGGTGAGGGTGATGTGGGGGCGGAAGGGGCCGGGGAAGGCCTCGTCCGGGACGCCCAGGAGCCGGTGCACGAGCGCGTCGGCGCGCAGCTGGGACAGGGTCCGTTCCTCCGCCGCCGCAACGGACGCCCAGGACCCCGCCGCCCCGGCGCCGCCGCCCACGGCATCGCCGGGACCGCAACCGCCGCCGGCATCGCCGGCATCGCCGGCGCCCGCCGGTCCCCCGCCACGGCCGCCGGCATCGCCGGGGCCGCCGCCGGGGGGATTGCCGGCGGGTTTGCCGGGGGTTGGGGTGAGGTGGCTGCGGGCGGTGCGGGCGTCGGCGTCGAGGCCCTGGTAGAGGGCCAGGCCTGCCTCGGCGGGCAGGAACGCGGTCAGGGTGCACATCCCGTCCGGCTCGGGGGCGAACCACACGCCCCGGTCCCGGCCCGCGGCCTCCTTCCGGGACCCGATGCTCTCCGGATGCTCCCGCTCCCGCAGCCGCCGCAGGGCCGAGCGCAGCTCCGCCGGGGTCCGGCGCCTGCCCGTGCGGGTCACCGCCCGGTCCAGGCCCCGGCGGGCGAACCCGGCCGCGTCCCCGGGCGGCAGGGTCCGGGCCTGGTCCACGATCACCCGGGCGTGCTGGTGGCCGAGCGCTGCAAATTCCCAGCCTGCCGAATTCCACCGATCACCCGAAAACACGTTGCGCGCGTCCACAATC